>NZ_CP054916.1:8389860-9004790 GCF_013364155.1 Streptomyces sp. NA02950
GACCGACACACCGCCCCCGCTCCGCGTCCAGGTGTGGGAGCTCCAGCAGGAGGCGTGGCCCCCGGCGGACCCCGGGGCCGAGGGCGAACCACGGCCCGTCCACGACCCCGCGCTGCGTCCGCTGTCGATACTGCTCGTGGACGACGACGGCACATACGACGAGGAGAAGGGCGGCACGGTGCTGGCCGCCCTGGACATCCTCACCAAGACGATCACCCACGCGGGCCGGTCCTACCGGGCCGGGGGACTGAGCACCGTGGTGACCCGGCGGGCGGTACGCGGCCGGGGACACGGTGCGCGTCTCGTCGCCGCCGCCCACCGCACCATGGCCGCCTCCGGGCTCGACCTGGGCGTGTTCACCTGCGACCGGCCGCTGCTGGACTTCTACACGGGAGCGGGATGGCAGCCGCTGCCCGGCACGGTGCTCGTGGGAGGCACACAGGAGGCCCCCGTGCCGAGCGACGAGCCCTCCGCCACCGCGCCGACTTCCTCTCCGCCCGGATCGAGCTGTACCCCGGTGAGATCGACCGCCTGTGGTGACCGGCGCCGGGGACACGGCCCGTTAGTCCAACACCCGCGCGCACTTGTCCATGGGCGGCCGCCCCGCCGCGGTCCCAGGGTGGAGCACTGTTCCCACCAGCGAGGCGGAGGAGCCGGCGCGTTGACTCACACAGAGGAGAGGCGGCCCGAGGAGGGGCGTCCCGGCCGCAGAGCGGTCGTGGTGACCACCACACTGGCCGGAATCGGAACGGCCATCGGCGCGGGCGGTGGCACCGCGCACGCCCGCGAGGCCGCACACGCCCGCGCCACCGAGCGCACGCTGCGGTCGAAACGGCTGGAGGTCCGGGTGGATGCGGACTTCCCGCGCATCGTCGCGTACACCGACCGCGGCACCGGCGCGGTGCTGTACGGACAGCGGGAGCCGGTCCGTTCGGTGCTCATCGACGGCACCGAACGCACTCCCCGCACGACCGCCGTCACCAGCGGCCCGGACCACATCACCTACACCCTCGCCTTCGGCGCGGACACCTCCGCCCCGGACGCCGAGCTCGACATCCGGATACGGGTCAGCGGATGGCAGACCGACTGGCGGGTCACCCGGATCGCCGACACCGACGCCCTGCGCGTGGGCACCCTGCGCATCCCCAAACTCGCGTTCCTCAGCGTCCGCGCCGACCAGCCGGGCGCCACCCTGCTGGCCGCCCGGGTCGAACTCGACAAGGCCAAGAGCGGTGACACCTTCGTCCGCCCCGCGGCCGACACCCCCACCGACAGCGAGCCGATCGGCTGCGCCTACGCCGTGGTCTGTACCGACCGGCTCGCCGCCGCCGTCGAGACCAACACGGTCTGGGACAAGCCCACCGCCGCCGCGGGCACCACCTGGGAGAACGGACGGCTGCGGCGGCAGACGGTGCGGGAGGACGGCCGGATCACCGCCCGGCTCATGTGCGGGGAGTGGACGCATCGGGCCGCCACCGCCGCCGTCGGTGACACCGAGCCACTGCCCTGGGCCACCGTGATCCTCACCCGGGACCGCAACGGCGACGGTGTGGTCGACTGGCAGGACGCCGCCATCGCCTTCCGCGACATCATGGTCAACCCGCTCGGCGCCGACGAGCAGCATCTGCGGGTCGTCCCGCACATCCCGTTCAACTTCGCCAGCCAGGCCACCAACCCCTTCCTCGACACCCTCGACAACGTCAAACGCATCGCCCTGGCCACCGACGGCCTGCGGCAGTACACCCTGCTCAAGGGCTACCAGTCGGAAGGCCATGACTCCGCGCACCCCGACTACGCGGGCAACTACAACACCCGCGCCGGGGGCCTGGCCGACCTCAACACCCTGCTGCGCGCCGGACGCCGCTGGAACAGCGACTTCGCGGTGCACGTCAACGCCACCGAGTCCTATCCGGTGGCGCACGCCTTCTCCGAGACACTCGTCGACAGAAACGACAAGCAGTGGGACTGGCTCGACCAGTCCTACCGCATCGACGCCCGCCGCGACCTGGTCTCCGGCGACATCATCCGGCGCTTCCAGGACCTGCGCAACGACACCGACCCGGCCCTCAACACCCTCTATATCGACGTCTTCCGCGAGTCCGGCTGGAACTCCGACCGGCTCCAGCGGGCCCTGCGCGACCAGGGCTGGTACCTCACCACCGAATGGGGCCACGGTCTGGAGCGCTCCTCGCTGTGGTCGCACTGGGCCACCGAGACCGACTACGGTCCGGACACCTCGCGCGGTATCAACTCCCGGCTCATCCGCTTCGTCCGCAACCACCAGAAGGACGTCTTCGCCGACAAGTGGCCGACCCTGCTCGGCATCGCCCGGATGGGCAACTTCGAGGGCTGGACCGGCAAAACCGACTGGACCGACTTCTACCGGCTCATCTGGACCCACAGCCTGCCCGCCAAATACCTCCAGGCGTATCCCATCCGCACCTGGGACGAGCACGAGATCACCTTCGAGGGACCCGGCCGGACCTCGGTCACCGACACCGGAGGCGTCCGCCGCATCACCACCGACGGACGGCTGGTCTACGACGGCGGTGGCTATCTGCTGCCCTGGGAACCGTGCGAGGCCACCGACCCCGGCAAGCTCTACCACTACAACCCGGCAGGCGGCACCACGCGTTGGCGGCTGCCGCGCGGCTGGTCGGGGCTGCGGTCCGTGGTCCTGTACCGCCTCACCGACCAGGGCCGCGCCGACGCCGTCACCCTGCCGGTGCACGGTGATGGTGTCAGCATCGCCGCAGACCCCGGCGTCCCCTATGTGGTGCTGCGCACCCGCTCCCGTGCCCAGACGGCACCCGGCTGGGGCGAGGGCACCCCGCTGTACGACCCCGGATTCCACTCCGGCTCGCTGCGCGGCTGGCAGACCACCGGCCCGGCGGCCGTCGAACGCGGCGCACTGGGCGACTACGAACTGGTCGTCGGCGACGGCGCGGCCGCCACCGTGGCCCAGCGGCTCGGCCGGCTCGCCCCCGGCGGCTATGTGGCCTCCGTACAGGTGGAAGTGGGTGCGAAGGCCGGTGAACGGCGGCGGGCCGCGCTGCGGGTGCACACCTCCGACGGCGTCACCGCGGAGAACTGGACCGAGACCTCGACGGCCGACAACCACATGGCCGCCGACCGCAAGCACGGCACCCGTTTCCAGCGGATGTTCACCCACTTCACCGTCCCCGACGGCGGTGGACCGGTCACCCTCACCCTCGCCGTGGCCGAAGGGCGGGCCCGGGTCCGCTTCGACCGGCTGCGGGTGGTGCGGGCACAGCGCACCGAGAAGCCCGGCACCCTGGTGTACGAGGACTTCGAGCGGGTGCCGCAGGGGTGGGGCCCGTTCGTGAAGGGCGACGCGGGCGGTGTCACCGACCCCCGGACCCATATCGCCCAGCGGCACGCCCCGTTCACCCAGGCCGGATGGAACGGCAAGGTGATCGACGATGTGCTCGAGGGCGGCCAGTCCCTCAAGTCGCGCGGTGAGAACGCGGGTCTGGTCTATCGCACGGTGCCGCACACCGCCCGCTTCCGGCCCGGTCGGCGCTACCGCGTGAGCCTGGTCTATGCCAACGAGGCGGCAGGTCAGTACGCGTGGATCACCGCCGTGGACGAGCCCGGGGCGCGGGAGCTGGAGCGCACCCCGTTGCCCGCCGCCACCGGGCGGGCCACCCACACCTACACCGTCACCGCCCCCGCGGACGGTGAGATGTGGGTGGGGCTGCGGAAGACCGGTGACAGCGGAACCGCGGAGTTCACCCTCGACTCCTTCGCCGTGGAGGAGCTGGACTGACACGGTGGAGCAGCCGCGCTGGGCTCCGTCAGCGCAGGCACACCTCCCGCTCACCCGCGCCCTCCAGCTCCAGCACCAGCACCGTATTGTCCCCGGCCCGCAGCAGCGGGCCGGGGACGTACAGGGTCCGCTGCGGTCCCACCGACCAGTACCGGCCCAGGCAGTGGCCGTTGACCCAGACGAAACCACGGGTCCAGCCGGGCAGTTCGAGGGTGGCGTCACCCACGGCGGACACCGTGAACCACCCCCGGTACAGCCCCTCACCGTGGCCTTCCGTGTCTTCTGTGCCTTCTGTGCCTTCCGCCTCCGGTTCCCGGAACGGCACCCGGTCCACCGCGTCCCCGTCCGCCACCGCGGCGAGCCGCAGCGCCCGCGCCCGTACGCCGTGCAGATACTGGCGCTCGTGGAGGACGCCGCCGGTGATGCCCTTCGGTTCGGCCAGCCGCGGCCCGTAACCGACCCGGCCCAGCGACTCCACCCACAGCTCCACCGCGGCCGGACCGGTGACCCCCTCGACCACCGCGTCCGTCTCGTCCAGCACCCCGCGGCGCTCCCCGTCCACCGTGCACACCGCGCGGTCCCGCAGCCCGGTCACCCGCAGCGGATACGGGCCGCGCGGACCCGGTACGTCGAGGCGGTAGCGGACCACACCCCGGTCCACGTCCAGTTCCTCGAAGGTCGGTGGCATCGGCGCGATCACCTCCTCGTCGCCCAGGGTCCCGAGGACATCGCTCAGTGGCGCCCACTGCGACAGGTCGATCCGCACCGGCCGTCCCAGGGCGGGAGGTGGGGGCGGCACCTCCGGCAGCGGCCGGTCCGCGTACTCCGCCAGTACCTCCCGGAACCGCCAGAACTTCTCGGTGGGCCGCCCCCGTTCATCCACCGGGGCGTCGTAGTCGTACGAGGTCACCACCGGCCGCAGCGCGCCGAGATGATCCTCTCCGGCGCGGTTCGCGCCCGCCCAGCCACCGGTGTTCGTTCCGCCGTGCGCCATGTAGAGATTGACCGACGCACCGCACTCCAGGATCTCGCGCAGCGCCGCCGCCGCGTCCGCAGCGTCCCGGGCCGGGCTCTCCGCTCCCCAGTGGCCGAACCAGCCGCACCAGAACTCCATGCACATCAGCGGCCCCGAGGGCCGGTGGCGACGCAGCGCGGCGAAGGCGTCCGGTGCCCCGGACCCGAAGTTGACGGTGGCCAGGATCTCCGGCACGGAACCGCCCGTGAGCATGTGGTCCTCCGGGCCGTCGGCGGTGAACAGCGGTACGCAGACGCCCAGTTGCCGCAGCAGCTGGATCAACCGCCGCAGATGTCCGAGGTCCGAACCGTAGGAGCCGTACTCGTTCTCCACCTGCACCATGAGCACCGGACCGCCGCTTCCGGATCCCGGTCCCGGCGCCGCCGGGGCGGTGATCTGTCGTGGCACCACCTCGGCCATCATCCGCTCGAACCACCCCTCCACCGCCGCCAGGTATTCCGGATCCGAGGTCCGCACCCGGCGGCCCACCAACCCGGTCAGCCAGTGCGGCAGTCCGCCGTTCTCCCATTCCGCGCAGATGTACGGCCCCGGGCGCACGATCGCCCACAGCCCGGCCTCCCGCACGGCGTCCAGGAACCGCCCGAGCGCCGCCACGTCCTCGAACCGGCCGGGCGACGGCTCGTGCAGATTCCACGGCACGTAGGTCTCCACACAGTTCAGCCCCATCGCGCGCAGCATCGCCAGCCGGTGTTCCCAGTGGCCCTCGGCCACCCGGAAGTAGTGCAACGCCCCCGACAGCAGCCGGACCGGCCGCCCGTCCAGCTCGAAATCCTCAGCCCCGACCACGAACTCCGGCACAGCCCGGCCCCGCCTCTCGTGCGTCCGTCTCGTCCGATCCGCTCCGACCGGGTCACCCTTTCCCCCTGGCGGGCCGGCGGTCCATGGACAAAGATCGGCGATTGATTGGACGCAGCTGGCCGGACGTGGCGGCGCCACCAGCGCCACCGCACCCCGGACAGCACCACCGGCAGTACGGGAGCGCGGATGTATCACACCTGGATGCGGTACTTCACGCCCAGTCCGGTCCATCACCGGCTCGGCCTGGTGTGCCTGGGCGTCGGCCTCCAGCACGGCGCCCTGCCCGTCGTCGGCCCGCGGGCGCTCGACCACCATGTGGCGGTGGTCATCAGCGCGGGCGGCGGATGGTTCCGCGGTGCGGACGGCCGTCGCCGTACCGTCACCGCGCCCGCGCTGCTCTGGCTCACCCCCGGTGTCACCCACCACTACGCCCCGGATCCGGACTCCGGATGGGACGAGGCGTTCGTCGACTTCACCGGACCGGCCACCGCCGCCTACACCGATCTGGGATACATCGAACGGGACGATCCCGTGGTCGCGCTCACCGACACCGCCACCGCCCGTACGGCCATCGGCCGGATCGTCCGAGCGGCACGTCAGGGCAATCCGTTCCTGGAGGTCGAAACCGCCGCCGCGGTCCATGAACTCCTCGTCGCCCTGCGCCGCGTCCGCGCCGACACCGGGCCTGACGGCCATCCGGTGCTCCAGGCGCTGGCCCGGGACGCCTTCCAGCCGCTGTCGGTGGCCGAGCACGCCGCCCGGCACGGGATGACACCGGCCGAATTGCGCACCGCGGTACGGCGGGGTGCGGGATGCAGCCCCAAGGACTATCTCCTCGGGATCCGGCTGGGCCGTGCCAAGGAACTCCTGGTCGGCACCGAACTGCCGGTGGCCGCCATCGCCCGCCGTGTCGGCTACGACGATCCCGCCTACTTCAGCAGGCTGTTCGCCCGCCGCGTGGGCACGGCACCGGTCCGCTTCCGTGAGCGGCAGGGCCGTTCCGTCCCCGGTGGCTTCACCGACCGCATCCCCGATCCCGGCCGTCCGCCGACGATCCCGCCCTCGGCACCGGTGGACGACAGGCGGTGCGGTGGCGGATGACCGGACGTCGGTCGCCGGGGGTCGGAAGGGGGCCGGTGACCGGGCGATCGATAGTGTCTCCTTCGCCCCCGGCCAGCCGGGTCCGATGGGTCGGCAGCCGGTTCAGCCAGGCTCGATGGGGCCGCCGGGTCAGCCGCCCGCCGGTTCGCGGGCGCCGGGAATGCCACCCGGCGGTACGCCCGTTCCGCCCCCGGACCCCGGCCGCGCGGAAGAACACCGGGCGCGGCTGTCTCACCGCCGGCCTGAGCGTCATCGGTGTGCTGGCGCTGCTCGGCGGTGGCGCGCTGACCGCCCACGCCTTCTCCAACCACAGCCAGACCAGCCCCAACCGTTCCGAGTACGGCCCGGCGATGTGGCGCAACGAGCGGGCGGACACACTCTTCCCGGAGACCCTCGCGCTCCGCGAGAAGGCCCAGGCCAAATCCACCGACCGCACCCGGTCCCAGTGGCACCGGCTCGGCATATCCGAGAAGACCGGCTGTGACGAGGGGCTGGCGGGGGCCACCGCGACCGAGGCGAGGAAACTGGGCTGCAAGGCCGTGCTGCGCGCCACCTATGCCGACCCGACCGGCACCACCGTGGCCACCGCCGCCCCCGTTCCCACCCCGGCCGGCTGGGAGTCCCAGGCGCTCGGACTGCCCGCGGCACAGCGGATCGCCCAGGGCGCGGGCATCAAGGTCGCCGTGCTGGACAGCGGGGTGATGGCGGACCATCCGGCGCTCCGCGGCAAGGTGACCACCGGCCCCGACTTCTACCGGGACGGACTCCGGGCCGGCGATCCGCGCTGGGGCAGGCACGGTACGGCGATGGCCTCGGACGTGCTCAAGGTCGCCCCGAAGGCGGACATCCTGTCGGTCCGGGTGATCGACGACAAGCATGAGCACGACTTCGACGAGGGGCCGTCGGGGCCCAGTCCGGTCGGGCAGGGCATCGACTACGCGGTCGACCACGGCGCCGAGGTGATCTCGATGTCGCTCGGCGGGGAGATGTGGGGCGACCGTTACGACGACACCGAGGTCAACGCCCTGGCCCGGGCCGCCCAGAAGGGCATTCCGGTGGTCGCCTCCGCGGGCAACGAGGGGGACGCGTTCAACGAAGCCTCCTATCCCGCCGGTTATCCGGGAGGGGTCGCCGTCGCCGCGACCCAGAAAGGGGGCACCCGCGCCGAATTCTCCACCGTGCGGACCTACAACGCGGTGGCCGCGCCCGGTGTGGGCATCATGAGCGCGAAGCACACCGGCGGCTGGGCGCCGGTCGACGGCACCTCGCCCGCCGCCGCGCTGACCTCCGGTGTGGTGGCGCGGATGCTCTCCCACGACAACAAGCTGACACCGGAGCAGGTGCGGGCGGTGCTGACCAGGACGGCCGGCCATCCGTCCGGCGGACGCAACGCCCTGGTCGGCTACGGCCCGATCGACGCCGCCGCGGCGGTGCGGGCCTCGGCTGAACCGCCCGCCGACGGGGCGGTCCCGGTGAAGTACCACGGCAAGGAATATCTCGCGGAACCGGACGGCACGCCCAAGACCGAGCATCCGCCGATGGAGACGGACCTGCTCACCATCGGTCTCGGTGCCGCCGGGACGGGGCTGCTGATGATTGCCGGCGCGGTGCTGATCCACCGTGCGGGCCGTCGTCGCGCGGCCGCCCGCATATAACCGCCGGGGCCCGCACCTAACGGCGGTAAAAGAGAAACACCCCGGTCGCCTTGACGACCGGGGTGTTTCTCTGCGTATATTGGTGATTTCCATGTTCTGAAGAATTCAGGTCATGGATAAGCCTGATGCAGTGATATTACCCGGCGGGAGTCGAATTGTCAAATGAGGAATTGCGCCGTGAGCAAGAATTTCTTGACATGCTCCACGGACGCCTCGCCGAGTTGCGGGATGAAGCGGAGCAGGCCGTATCCGACGCCCTGACCATGGGCGACACCACTTCCCAGGGGCGGCTGGAGCGGGATGTGCTGGTCGCCGAGCGGTCCGGTCTCCTGGCCGCGTTCAACGCGGGGGAGCGCGGACTGTGCTTCGGCCGGCTGATGTTCCGTGACGGCCGCGACCACCACATCGGGCGTATCGGTATGCGGCGCGACGACGCCGAGCGCACCCCGCTGGTCGTCGACTGGCGGGCCGAGGTGGCGCGCCCGTTCTACCTCGCCACCGGGCACACCCCCATGGGTCTGCGCCGCAGACGGCACATCAGCACCGAAGGCCGGCGGGTCACCTCGCTCCATGACGAGATCCTGGACCTGTCCGACACCATACGGACCGGTCATGAGGGCAGTGACGCGGACGCCGTGCTGCTCGCCGCCCTGGACACCGCCCGCACCGGCCGGATGCACGACATCGTGCAGACCATCCAGGCCGAACAGGACCGGATCATCCGTGCCCCGCACACCGGTGTCCTGGTCGTCGAGGGCGGCCCCGGCACCGGGAAGACCGCCGTCGCCCTGCACCGCGCCGCCTATCTGCTGTACGCACAGCGGGAGTTGCTGGCCCGGCGCGCGGTACTGATCGTCGGCCCCAACCCGGCGTTCCTCGGCTATATCGGAGAGGTGCTGCCCTCGCTCGGTGAGACGGGGGTCATGCTCGCCACCCTCGGTGAGCTGTTCCCCGGGGTGACGGCCACCGGGACCGACACCCCCGCGGCAGCCGAGGCCAAGGGGCGCGCCACGATGGCCGAGGCGCTGGCCCGGTTCGTCCGGGACAAGCAGTCCCTGCCCGACCCGGCGATCGTCATCCCCCACGAGGACGGTGAGCTGGTGCTGGACGCGGACATCGCGTCCGATGCCCGCTGGCTGGCGCGTGGCACGCGGCTGCCGCACAACCTCGCCCGTCCGCATTTCGCGTTCTCCGTCATCGACGCGCTGACCGAGCAGTTGGCCGACCGGATCGGCGCCGACCCCTACGGCGGCCCGAACCTGCTGGGCCCCGATGACATCGCCCAGCTCGGCAAGGCGATCGCCACCAGCTCCGAGGTGCACGCCGCCATCGAGGAGCTGTGGCCCCGGCTCACCCCGCGGCAGCTGGTCGCGGACTTCCTCGGCGAGCCGGTCCACCTCCCCGAGGCCGACGCCGAGGCGATCCGCCGCACCGGCGGTGCGTGGACACCCGCCGATGTCCCGCTGCTCGACGAGGCCGCCGAACTCCTCGGCGAGGACGACTCCGCCGCCCGCGCCGCCGCCGAGGGCAGGCGGCAGCAGCGCATCGCCTATGCGCAGGGGGTGCTCGATCTCTCCTACGGCTCCCGCACCCAGGAGTTCGAGGACCGCGAAGACGACGCGTCGGAGGTGCTGGCCGCCCATGACCTGATCGACGCCGAGCGGCTGGCGGAGCGGAATGACGAGGCCGACCACCGCAGCGCCGCCGAGCGTGCCGCCGCCGACCGCACCTGGGCCTTCGGCCACATCATCGTGGACGAGGCGCAGGAGCTGTCCGCGATGGCGTGGCGGCTGCTGATGCGGCGCAGCCCGACCCGTTCGATGACCCTGGTGGGGGACCCCGCGCAGACCGCGGAGCCCGGTGGCTGCCGCTCCTGGTCGCGGATCCTCGCCCCGTACGTCGAGGACCGCTTCGAGCACACCCGGCTCGGTGTCAACTATCGCACTCCGGCCGAGATCATGGCCATCGCGGCGGATGTGGCCCGGTCCGCGGACCCCGCCTTCGAACCGCCCAGCTCCGTCCGCGCCACCGGGGTACGCCCCTGGGCCCGGCACACCGCCGATCTGCCGGGCGCGGTGGCCGGGGCCGTGGCGCGGGAGACCCGGGAGGAGGGCCGGATCGCGGTGATCGCGCCGCGCGACCGCCTCGACGCCCTCGCCGCCGCCCTGCCGGACGCCTCCGCCGGACGCACCCCGGATCTGACCCGCGCGGTGGTTCTGCTCGACCCACGGCAGGCCAAGGGGCTGGAGTTCGACACCGTGATCGTGGCCGAACCCGCGGAGTTCGGAACGAGCGACCTCTATGTGGCGCTCACCCGGGCCACCCAGCGGCTGGGCGTGGTGCACACCGCACCCCTGCCGGCGGGCCTGGACGGCCTCGAGACAGACGGCCGATAGGCGTGAGGGGCGGGCGGGTCACACCGGGGGAGGGGCGGCCGCTCACCGCTCCGGAGGGGTGAGGAAACCGGTGATCGGGCGCTCCTGGCGTTCTCCGTCGACCGTGATGTCGACCGCCTCGTTGTAGAACGCCACCCGGTCCCGGATGACCTCCACGGCCGGCAGCGGATCAGGGTAGCTCCAGGCGATCCCGGGTGGCACCTCGCCACCGCCCGCCCAGGACCAGTACGCGGTGGCCACCCCCTTGTACGGGCAGCGGGTGGTCAGATCGGCCGGGGTGAGCAGATCCAGCCGGACGTCCTCGCGCGGAAGGTAGTAGCGGACCGGCAGATGGGTCTCGAAGAGCAGCACCGGGGAGTGCGAGTCCGCCACCACCGTCCCCCCGATCGAGACCTGGACATGGCGGCTGCTGGGCAGTGCGTCCACGCGCTTGTGGGGGTCGCGGGGATGCACGAAGATCTCCTCGTCCTCCTCGTACCAGTGGTCGAGCACGTCCCGGCCGAACCAGGCGAAGGCGATGTACCCGGCCAGCTCCTCGCCGGGCCAGCTCCACGCCGCGTCCGGCACGGTCCCCTCGCCGGTGTCCAGGTCGTAGTGCACCGTCGCCCCCGCGGGCCGCGAGGCGGCGGGCCGTGCGGCCTCGCGCAGCAGGTCCGTCCGGACGTCCTCGCGCGGAAAGGCGTACAGCGGGACCGGGCGCCCCGGTTCCCACACCAGGATCGGCCGGCGGCTGTCCACCACCGTGACCCCGCCCTTGGTACCCCGCACCCAGCGCTCGCTGGGTTCCCACACCAGAGCCCGGTCGGGCACGGAGTCCCGCCGCCGCACGGGCACGGTCTCCGCTCCGCCGCCGGTGTCCGCCACGAACGCCACCTCACCCCTGATTCCGGTCCGGATCCCGTCGGCACGGTGTGTGCCATGCCGACGGACGACCTCCACCATGCCCGGTCGGATGGGATTCCGCAGCTCCGCCCGCGCCGTACTCCCGGACGCTCAGCGAGCGCGCCGTCGCCGACGAGCAGTCCGCGGCCTACCAGGCGCCGCTGACCGCCTTCGACGGCCGGGCCGGGGTGACCGTCAGCGCACCGGGATCCGCGCGGCCACGCAGGGGTCCTCGTTGCGGTAGCCGAGACGGTCGTACAGCCGGTCCGCGGCCGCGTTGTCGGCCAGTTGCCACAGGGTGCAGAACCCGTGGTGGCGTACCGCGTACCGGGTCAGCCACGAGGTCAGCGCCGCGCCGAGACCCTGGCCGCGCATCCGGGCGTCGGTGGCCACGGACGCCATCAGCGGCGCCCCGCTGTCCCGCAGACTGCTCAGGGCACCGCACGCCACCAGCCGGCCGTCGTGGTCCCGGATCCCGGCCCACAGGCTGACCCCGGCGGAACCGGGGCCGGTGGAGTGGGCCGGGCTGTGCTCATTGAGGAACGCCAGCAGCTCCTCGTGGTGGTCTACGCCGAGCTCGACCACCTGCTCCTCACCACGCTGGACCGGTGGCTCCTCCAGCGTCCAGCGGAAGACCCACTCGACCACATCGGTCATCGGCAGATGGCGGGCGACCAGGGCGTCCGTGCCACGCGGCCCGGTGAACTCACGCACCTGGTCGGGATGGCGCTGCGCCGCGCGCAGCACGAGGGCGGCGGCGGCCACCGGCTCACCGACGCTCCACACATGACCACGGGTGTCGTCCAGCCAGGCGGCGGCGCCGTCGCCGGACCAGCCGATCCGGTCGGCCGGGCGTTGCCGTGCGGCGCCGAAACGCAGCAGGGCGGAGCCCGGCCGCTGTTCCAGGCCCTGGTCGAACAGGTCCGCGGGGCGGGGAAGGACAGTCGTTGCCTGCATCGCTACTCACACGAAGACATGAGGAAGGACAAGGAAGGACGGCTGAGGAGCCACGGGGGAGGGGTTCGGGGGGAAGGCGGCCGCCCACTGTGGCACACCGCCCCTGGTCCCGGGCAAATTCGCGGTGGCCGTCCCCGTACTTCCACACCACGGCGGCCGGGTCACCGAGCCGAGAACACACGCCATGTCATGAGATCTGTCACATCGATCCATGACTCAAAAGGGATGTGGAGGACGATATCTCCTAGGCGACATAAGAGGTTTTTCCGCTCTGGTGGACATGTGTACTCCGGCTGGCGATGCCATCCGGGCCGGAGCGCCATGGTGTGCACTCGCCTCGGGGCCAGGCGTTCTGACGGTGTGGCAGTGCGGTGACGAATCTGTGAAGCCGCACCAGCACGCATCGCCGAGGAGCGCAAGCCAGGTGCGCCACTACGAAGCTCCGTAGGACCGAACACTTGTTGCCCCGCACCTCCGGCGGACCTGAGAATGGCGGCCCGCAAGGCGTCCCGGCAGCTCTTGCGCGGCCTCGTGCGGAGCCTGCCGGATCAGGGGGGAGGGCGTGCCGCGATCACCGAGTGAGGTCATGTATGAGCAAGCACCGCAGCAAGAAGACGCACCACCGGAAGATAGCCATCGCGGCCGTGGCCGTCGCCGCCGTGGGTGTGCCTTCCGTTGCCATGGCCTGTCTGGGCGGGCAGGACACCAAGGGCTCCGAAGCCCGTGGCGGCGAGTGGACCACGACCGCCGGTCATAGCCGGCACACGGACTCCGACAAGGGTGACCACCGGGGGAAGCACCGCGCCGACCGGTCCAGGCCCGCCCCGAGCGCCTCGTCGTCGGCCTCCGCCTCACCGCGTACCGCCAAGTCCGCCCCCGCCTCCTCCGCGGCGCCGTCGTCCGCGGCCCCCACCCGTACTCCGGCCAAGACCACCACCAAGGCCAGTACCAAGGCGAGCTCGCCGTCCTCCGCGCCCCCCGCGTCCACCACCGCCGGCACGGCGTCCGGGTCCTCCGATCTCCAGGACCAGATCGTCGAGCTGGTCAACAAGGAGCGCGCCAAGGTCGGCTGCAAGCCGGTGACCGTCGACGCCAAGCTGACCAAGGCGGCCCAGGCCCACAGTGAGGACATGGCGGAGCACAGCAACATGTCGCACACCGGCTCCGACGGCTCGTCCCCCGGCGACCGCATCGAGCGGGCCGGATACTCCTGGAGCACCTACGGCGAGAACGTGGCCTACGGCTACAGCTCGCCCGAGAGCGTCATGGAGGGCTGGATGAACAGCTCCGGCCACAAGGCCAACATCCTGAACTGCGACTTCAAGGAGATCGGCGTCGGCCACGCCCAGCCCGGCCACTACTGGACCCAGGACTTCGCCACCGCCCGCTGACACCGCCCAGGCCGGGGCCGACGCTCAGCCGCCGGCCCCGGCCGCCCGCGCCCGTGCCCGCGCTTCACCGGGCGGGCGGACGAACTGGAGCTCCAGCGTGGCCGGAGGCTCGGCCACACCGGGTCCGCCCGCGAGCGCCCAGGCGAGCAGATCGTCGGTGCTGTTGTCGTCCAGGGCCCAGCCGACCCACGTCGGCCGCCCACCGCCGCGGCGCCCGGTGGCGGACGGCTGGACCACCACCACATTGGCCTGACCGCACGGGCCCAGACAGTCGGTCGTCCGGACCGCCAGTCGTCCGGGTGAGTCATCGGCCGCCGCCCGCAGCCGGTCCAGTTGGCCCTGGTGATCCGTACGGGGGTGCTTGGCCACGTTGCCGCAGCAGCAGCCCCGGCAGACGACGAGGGTGCACGGCCGTTCCGGTGCGCCGCGCTGCGGCCAGCTCTGCATCAGAGCATTGTGGCACGGCGGTTCAGCGCCGCGGGGCGCGCCCCGAGGGGTACAGACCGGCGCGGCGGGCGAGTTCGTCCTCGTCAGGGGTGCCAGGCTGGAGATCCGGCTCATCCCGGGTGACCTTGCCGAACTCCATCACGCTCAGCGGCGCCACGACCCCGCCGAAGCGCGGGTCCCCGGCGAAACGCACCCGCCTCCGCTCGCGCAGCATCGCCCGGTAGCGACGGGTGGCCGGGCAGTTCAGCACCGCGACCTGATCGCCGCCGGGGCTCAGCAGCACGATGTCGATCCCCGACACCGACTCGTTCTCGAACCGGCACGGCCACACCTGCCAGTGGTAGTGCGCGAGCAGCACTTTCATCTCGCGCAGCATCGTCCGGAACACCTGGACCATGATCAGCAGGGGCAGCAGCAGAAAGGTCCCGGTGGCCACCAGCACCACCGCCCGGGTGTCACCGGCCATCCCCGGCAGGGCGGCCACCCCGCAGCAGACCGCGCACAATCCGCCCAGGACGGCCATCTTCCGGATGCCCTTGCGGACCACCCTCCGCAGATGCTCCGCCGCGCCGGGTGCGCGATCGGCGGGCAGCGCCGAGACCTCGTAGCCGTACTGTTCGGCGAGCATGGTCAAGTCCCCTCCCCCGTGGTCAGCCGACCACGATACAGCCCGCCGCCGTCCGGCACCCCGGACGGGGCCGGTCCCCCTTCCCGGGACGGGGAACGGGACCGGCCCCACGGCTCTGACCGCGGTATGTGCTCAGCCGTGCGACCGCTCACGCGGCCCGTAGAGCGCCTCGCCCCGACCGGTGACGAGCGCCCAGTACCGGTCGCCGTAGGACCAATGCCACCATTCGGTGGGGTAGTTGACCATGCCCACCGCCGTCAGCGCCGCGGCGAGTGTCCGTCGGTTGGCACGGGCTTCCGCGCCGATACCGGGCGCGTCGGTGCAGCAGGCTCCGTCGCTTTCCTCCGGACTGGCGTTCATCCGCGTCCCCATGTCGAGTTCGCGCCCGTCGGCCGTGGTGGCGAGGGTGAGATCGACGGCCGCTTCCGCGCCTTGAGAAGGCGGGTCAGCACCCCTTCCCGCAGCCGGGCGAACGCCCCTTCGGCGTCCGCCCGGTCGGGGGCGGTGGACAGCTGCGTGTGGAGCCGGACGTCGAGGAGCGGTTCACCGCAGTCCACCACGGGAATGGCCGTGACTCGCGGATCTGACATCAGGACGATCCCGGTCATGGACCGATCATCGCCTGCCGGGGGCCGCGCGGTGGGCGGCCGCGTTGTGATGGTGATCACCGGAGTCGTGACGATGGTCACCGGAGCGTGTCCCCGTGTGCGACGAGCCAGTCCTGAACGGCCCGGCCGGTCGCCTCGGAGTGGTCTTCCATGATGGTGAAGTGGTCTCCTGACACATCGAGGGGGACATGTGGCAGCGGCCAGGTCGCCCGCCAGGCGCCCTCGGCCGCCTCGGCGGGTGTTGCGGCGGTGGCTCCACCGGGCGGATAGGCCGCGCGAACCAGCAGGGTGGGCGCGCTGACCGGCACCGGGCACCAGTTCTCGAACGCGCGCAAGTAACATCCCTCGGCGGTGAGTTGGGCACCGGTCAGCAGCTCGAGCTCCTCCGGGGAGGCGGCGTTGACCCGGGCGACGATCTCGGGCCACAGCTGGTCGTCGAACCGGTCGGTGACCGGGTAGGTGTCGAGCAGCACCACCGCGCCCACCGGGACACCCCACTGTTCGAGGCGCGCCGCCACCGCGTTGGCCATCAGCCCGCCCGAGGAGTAACCGGCCAGGGCGAACGGTGCTCCGCCGGTGTGGGCGCGTACGGTCTCGGCCTGGAAGTCCACCGCCTGTTCCACCCCGGCGGGCAGCGGCTCCCCGGTGCGGAACCCCGGATAGGGCAGTACGGTCACCTTCCGGCGGCCGCCGAAGACCGTGGCGAAGCGGGTGTAGAAGTGCGGACCGGACGGGGCCACCAGCGGGGGGAAGCAGAGCAGTTCGGGGGCACCTCCGGTGGCCAGCCGCACCGGGGGCGGAGGGGTGGCCACTTCGGCCGCCGCGGTGAACGTGGGCCGCAGGACCGCGGCCGCGCGCAGCAGTTCCACGCTCTCCACCCACCGGCCGAGCCGGCACGCCTGGAGATACAGCCCGCGCAGGGTGTCCTCGGGGGCGATGGCCGCGGCCTCGTCGCCGAGGGCGAGTTCGGCGCACAGGTGGGCGCACAGCGCCTCCCCGCTGGGGTGGTCGAAGGCGATGGTGGCGGCCAGGCTCAGCCCGGTGGCCTCCGCCAGCCGGTTGCGCAGTTCCAACGCGGTCAGCGAGTCGAAGCTCCACTGGCCCTGGGCGTCGGACATGTCGAGCTCGTCGGGAGACGCGTAGCCGAGGACGGCGGCCGCGTGGTCGCGCACCACCTTCGTCAGCACCCGCTCCCGCTCGGCCTCCGGGAGCCCGGCCAGCCGGCCGGCGGTGTCGCCACCGGCGGCCGTCGCCGCAGCCTGGGCCGCCTGCCTCACCGGTGTCCGCACCAGCCCGCGGAGCATCACCGGCACGGTGTCCGGGGCGGCGCGCAGCGCGGCCGCGTTGAGCCGCATCGGCACCACCACGGCCGTCGGTGCGTCCAGGCCCAGGTCGAACAGGGCCAGCCCGTCGGCCGCGGACAGCGCGGCGACCCCCGAGCGGGACAGTCGGGACACATCCGCGGCCGACATCCCGCCCGTCATCCCACTGGTGTCCGCCCACAGCCCCCAGGCCAGGGACACCGCGGGCAGGCCCGCCGAACGGCGGTGCTGGGCCAGCCCGTCCAGGAAGGCGTTGGCCGCCGCATAGTTGCCCTGGCCGGGCCCGCCGAGCGTACCGGCCGCCGAGGAGAACAGCACGAAGGCCGACAGCTCCGTGTCGAGGGTCAGTTCATGCAGCAGCCAGGCCGCGTCGGCCTTGGGCCGCAGCACCCGCCGCATCCGCTCCGCGTCGAGTGCGCCGATCACCCCGTCGTCGAGCGCCCCGGCCGTGTGCACGACCCCGGTGAGCGGATGTGCCGCGGGGATGTCGGCGAGCAGCGCGGCCACCGCGGAACGGTCGGACACATCGCAGGCGGCGAGCGTCACCTCCGCGCCCAGCCCGGTCAGTTCGGCGCGCAGCGCCCCGGCGCCGGGCGCCACCGGTCCGCCCCGGCTGACCAGCAGCAGCCGGTCCACACCGTGTTCGGTCACCAGGTGGCGGGCGACGAGCCTGCCGAGCGTCCCGGTGGCGCCGGTGACCAGCACGGTGCCACCGGGCGCGAAGCGGGCCGTGCCCGGGCCGGGGTGCAGGGCCGTGCCCGGGTCGGGGTGCCGGGCCGTATCGGCCCGCGCGAGCCGTGGCACCCGTACCTCGCCCTCGCGCAGGGCCAGTTGGGGCTGACCCCCGGCCAGCGCGTCGGCCAGGGCAGTCGGCAGCGCCGCGGACGAGGCGGCGGATCCATCGATGTCCAGCAGGACGAACCGGCCCGGGTTCTCGGTCTGGGCCGACCGGATCAGCCCCCACACCGCGGCCCGCGCCAGATCGCACACGTCCTCCTCCGGACCGGTCGCCACCGCCCGCCGGGTCACCACCACCAGCGGAACACCGCCGAACCGCTCGTCGGACAGCCACTCCTGGGCCCGGCGCAGCACCTCCAGCGTGGCGTCCCCGGCGGCGGCCGCCGGATCGGTGCCGGGCGCGCCGCCGTACGACATCAGCACCGCATCGGGCGCCGCGTCCCCCGCTCCGATGGCCGAGGCCAGATCGGGGCGGTGGGCCACGCCGGGGCCGCCGGCGGCACACGCGGACCCCAGTCCGAGGTGGTCCGGACCGGCCACCACCCAGCGGGGCGCGGCGGCCGGGGTGGACATCGGCCGCCGGGCCACCCAGTCCAGCCGGAAGAGCGCATCGGCGTGTGCGCCACGGCCCGTTCCCAGCCGGCCGACATCGACCGGCCGCAGCACCAGCGACTCGACGGACGCCACCGGACCGCCCGCCGGATCCGTCAGCGACAGGGCGACCGCCTCCGGTCCGACGGAGGCCAGCCGCACCCGTACCACGGCGGCGCCGACGGCGTGGCGCCGCACCCCGCGCCAGGAGAACGGCAGCCTGGCCCGCCCCGCGTCCTCGAGGAGTCCGCCGAGTTCGATCGCGTGCAGACAGGCGTCGAGCAGGGCCGGATGCACGCCGTAGGCGTCGGCCCCGGCCCGCTGCTCCTCGGCGAGTTCGACCTCGGCCAGCACCTCGTCCCCGTGGCGCCACACCGCGCGCAGCCCCTGGAACGCGGGGCCGTAACCGAGCCCGGCGGCGGCCATCGTGTCGTAGACCCCGGCCACGTCCAGCGGCTCCGCCCCGGCCGGTGGCCAGACCGGAGCGGAGTCCGGTGCCGTACCGCCGCCCGCGGCCAGCACACCGACCGCGTGCCGGGTCCACTCCTCCGTGCCGTCCAGGACGGACGAGCCCCCCGGGCCCTCCGGAAGCGAGTCCACGGTGACCGCGCGGCGCCCGGAACCATCGTCCCCGGCCAGGGTCAGCCGCAGCCGCACCCCACCGTGCTCGGGCAGCGCCAGGGGCGCGGTGAGCGTCAGCTCCTCCAGCGTGTCGCAGCCCGTCGACTCGCCCGCCTCGAGGGCCAGTTCCACCAAGGCCGTGCCCGGCAGCAGTACGGTGTCTCCGACCGTGTGATCGGCGAGCCAGGGATGGGTGGCCAACGACAGCCGGGCGGTGCACACCAGCCCCCGCCCGTCGGCCAGTTCCACCGTCGCGCCCAGCAGCGGATGAGCGGCGGCCGTCAGCCCCAGCTCCGTCACGGCCGCCTCGCCGACCGGCACCCGGGGCGCCTCCAGCCAGTACCGCTGCCGCTGGAAGGCATACGTGGGCAACTCCACCCCCGGCCGGTCCCCGGACGGGGGCTCCGCCCAGACCACCGGTACGCCACGGACGTACGCCTCGGCCAGGGACAGCCGGAACCGCGCACGGCCCCCGTCGTCCCGGCGCAGTGTGCCCAGGGCCGCGCCACCGGTGTCCCGCACCGTGTCCTGGATCGGCAGAGCCAGTGTCGGATGCGGGCTGACCTCGATGAACACCCGGTGCCCTGCCTCCGCGAGGGCGCGGGTGGCACGTTCGAAGTCGACGGTGTGGCGCAGACTGCGGTACCAGTAACCGGCGTCCAGACAGGCGGTTTCCACCCGTTCCCCGGTCAGCGCCGAGTAGTACGGCACGCGCGGAACCTCCGGCCGGACACCGCCCAGCGTCTCGATGAGATCGGCCTCGACGGCCGCCACCTGCGCCGAGTGCGAGGCGTAGTCGACCGCCACCCGGCGGGCCCTCACTCCCTCCGCTTCGGCCGCGGTCAGCAACTCCTCCAGCGCGGCCGGTTCCCCGGACACCACCACCGTCCGCGGTCCGTTGACGGCCGCGATCGACAGCCGGTCGGACCAGCGCGCGACCCGCCGGGCGGCCTCCTCCGCGGACGCCACCAGCGAGACCATCCCGCCGTGCCCGACCAGCGTCCGCAGGGCGCGGGAGCGCAGCGCCACCACCCAGGCGGCGTCCTGGAGCGACAGCGCACCGGCCACACAGGCGGCGGCGATCTCCCCCTGGGAGTGGCCCACCACCGCCGCGGGCACCACACCGTGCGCGCGCCACACCTCCGCCAGCGACACCATCACCGCCCACAGGGCGGGCTGCACCACATCCACCCGGTCAAGACCCGGGGCACCCGGTGCGCCGCGCACCACATCGAGCAGCGACCAGTCCGTATGGGGTGCCAGTGCCGCCGCGCACTCCGCCATCCGCGTGGCGAACGCCGGTTCGGCGTCGAGGAGTTCACGTCCCATACCGACCCACTGGGAGCCCTGGCCGGGAAAGACGAACACCGGCCGCGGATCCGGGCCCGCCACCCCGCGCACCACCGACGGCACCTGCTCGTCCCGCGCCAGCGCGGCCAGTCCGCCGAGCATCGCCTCACGGTCCTCGGCGACCACCACGGCCCGGTGGTCCAGGGCGGCCCGGCCGCCGATCAGCGCATGGCCCACCTCGGCCGCGTCCAGTCCGGGCCGGGCCAGCAGATGCTCGTGGAGCCGTGCGGCCTGCCCGCGCAGTGCGGCCCCTGAGTGGCCGGACAGCACCCACGGCACCGCCGGCAGCGGCTCGGCGGGCCGCACCGGTCCGGCCGGTGTGCCCTGCTCCACGATGACGTGGGCGTTGGTGCCGCTCACCCCGAACGACGACACACCCGCCCGGCGCGGGCGCGCGGTCTCCGGCCATGGCCGCCCCTCCGCCAGCAGCCGCACCGTCCCGGCCGACCAGTCCACCAGCGACGACGGCTCCCGCGCATGCAGGGTCGGCGGCAGCACACCGTGCCGCATCGCCATCACCATCTTGATGATCCCGCCGACCCCCGCCGCGGCCTGGGTGTGGCCCACATTGGACTTCAACGAGCCCAGCCACAGCGGCCGTTCGGCGTCACGCCCCCGCCCGTAGGTGGCCAGCAGGGCCTGGGCCTCGACCGGATCGCCCAGCCGGGTGCCGGTGCCGTGCGCCTCGACCGCGTCCACCTCGCCCTCGGCCAGCCTCGCGTCGGCGAGCGCCTGCCGGATGACCCGCTGTTGCGACGGGCCGTTCGGCGCGGTCAGACCGTTGGACGTACCGTCCTGGTTGACGGCGCTGCCCCGCACCACGGCCAGCACCGGATGCCCGCTGCGCCGTGCGTCGGACAGCCGCTCCACCAGCAGCATTCCGGCGCCCTCGCTCCAGCCGGTGCCATCGGCCCCGTCGGAGAACGCCTTGCACCGGCCGTCCGGCGCCAGTCCGCGCTGCCTGCTGAACTCGATGAACGGGGCCGGGCCCGCCATCACCGCCACCCCGCCCGCCAGCGCGAGCGAACACTCACCACGGCGCAGCGCCTGCGCCGCCAGATGCAGTGCCACCAGCGACGACGAACACGCCGTGTCGACCGTGACGGCCGGGCCCTCAAGACCGAAGGTGTAGGACACCCGGCCGGACGCCACACTTCCGGCGCTGCCCACCCCGAGATGGCCCTCGAACCCCTCGGGCATCCGGTGGTGCAGCCGGGACGCGTAGTCGTGGTACATCACCCCGACGAACACACCGGTCCGGCTGCCGCGCATCCCGGTCGGGTCGATCCCCGCCCTCTCGAACGCCTCCCAGGTGGTCTCCAGCAGCAGCCGCTGCTGCGGATCGATCGCCAGCGCCTCACGCGGGGTGATGCCGAAGAAGTGCGGGTCGAAGTCGGCCGCGTCGTACAGGAAACCGCCCTCCCGCACCGTCGAGGTGCCGGGCCGGTCGGGATCGGGGTCGTACAGGTTCGCCACATCCCAGCCGCGGTCCTCCGGGAACCCGCCGACGGCGTCGACCCCGTCGGCCACCAGCCGCCACAACTCCTCCGGGGACCCGGCGCCACCCGGATAGCGGCAGCTCATCCCGATGATGGCGATCGGCTCGTCGACCGCAACCGCCGCGGTGGCCACGGGGGCCACCGGGGCGCCCACGATCTCCTCGTCCAGATGGCGGGCGAGCGCGCCCGGTGTGGGGTGGTCGAAGACGAGGGTGGGCGGCAGCCGCAGCCCGGTGGCCGCGCTGAGCTGGTTGCGCAGCTCCAGCGCGCTGAGCGAGTCGAAACCGACCTCCCGGAAGGTGCGTTCGGCCGCCACCGCACCGGCCGGGCCATGGCCCGCCACAGCCGCCGCCCGCCCGGTGACCAGCTCCAGCAGCGTACGGGCGCGTTCCCCGGGAGACAGCGCGGCCAGCCTCCGCACGAACCCGGAACCGCCGTCGTCCACCGCCCCGCCCTGGTCCACCGTCCGGCGGGGCGCCGTCCGCACCAGACCCCGCAGAAGCGATGGCACCGGCCGCACCCGGGCCTCCCGGTGCGCGGCCGGCAGATCCAGCCGGGCGGGTACCAGCACGGCCCGATCCACCCGGTGCGCCGCGTCGAACAGGGCGAGCCCCCGCTCGGGCGTCAGCGGGGCGAGCCCGGCCCGGCTCATCCGCCGCCGGTCGCCCTCGTCCAGTCCGCCGGTCATCCCACCGTCCTGCGCCCACAGCCCCCACGCGAGCGACACCGCCGGAAGCCCCAGGGCGCGCCGGTGCCAGGCCAGCGCGTCCAGGAACGCGTTGGCCGCCGCGTAGTTGGCCTGCCCGGGTGAGCCGAGCGTGCCGGACAGCGACGAGAACAGCACGAAGGCCGAGAGACCGAGGTCACGGGTCAGCTCGTGCAGATGCCAGGCGGCGTCCGCCTTCGGGCGCAGCACCGCGTCCACCCGCTCCGGTGTCAGCGACGCGAGGACACCGTCGTCCAGCACACCCGCGGTGTGCACCACGGCGGACACCGGATGGCGCGCCAACAGGACGGCGACCGCGTCCCGTTCGGACACATCGCACGCCACCACGGCCACGTCGGCCCCCAGCTCCCGCAGCTCCGTACGCAGCTCCGCCGCACCCGGGGCGGTCTCCCCACGGCGGCTCACCAGCAGCAGCCGACGCGCCCCGTGTTCCTCCGCCAGATGCCGGGCCACCAGGCCGCCCAGCCCACCCGTACCACCCGTCACCAGCACCCAGTCCGAGCCGAGATCGAGGCCGGAGCCGACTGCCGGGGTGTCCGCCGGTCCCTCCGGCGCGGGCACCCGGGCGAGCCGCGGGGCACACACCGCACCGGACCGCACCGCCAGCTGCGGTTCGTCCGAAGCGAGCGCGGACGGCAGAACGGCGCGCGAGGAGCCCTCTCCGTCCTCGTCGACCAGCACAAGGCGTCCGGGATTCTCCGACTGCGCCGACCGGACCAGCCCCCACACCGCCGAGCCCGCCGGATCGGAAACGTCCTCCGCCGGGGACACCGCCACCGCGCCCCGTGTCACCAGTGCCAGCCGCGCACCGGCGAACCGCTCGTCCGCCAGCCACCACCGGACCGTGTCCAGCGCCCAACGCGCCGATGCACGCACCGCGTCGGCGCCTTCGACGGAAGCCGGTGCGGAGCGGCGCAGGACCACCGCCTCCGGCAGCGCTCCGCCGTCCGCCACCACGGCGTCCACCGCCGCCCGGTCGCCGAACTCCCCGACCGACGCGGCACCTTCGGCGGACACCGTCACCGGCGCCCACTCCACCTGGAACAACGACTCCCACACACCGTCCGATGCGGTCAGCTGTCCGGCCGACACCGGCCGCAGCACCAGGGACGCCACCGATGCGACCGGGGCACCGGTGGCATCGGCCAGTTCCAGGGACACTCCGTCCGGACCCGCCGGGGTGATCCGCAGCCGTGCCGTCCGCGCACCCGACGCGTACAGCCGAACCCCCGACCAGGCGAAGGGCAGCCGCGCGCCGTCCACCGCTCGCTCCGCACCCAGGCCGATCGCATGCAGCGCCGCATCGAGGAGCGCCGGATGCAGCCCGAACGCGCCCGCCTCGGTGCCGTCTTCCAACGCCACCTCGGCGAACACCTCGTCACCGCGCCGCCATACGGCCCGCAGCCCCTGGAAGACCGGGCCGTAGTCGAACCCGTCCTCCTTGCGGCGCTCGTAGAAGCCCTCCAGATCGACGGCCCGGGCATCGACCGGCGGCCACATCTCCATCGCGGACGGCCGGTGTGTGGTGTCCCCGCCCAGCACACCACTGGCATGGCGGGTCCACGGAGCGTCGGAGTCCCCCTCCTCGGCCCGTGCGTACACGGACAGCCTCCGGCGACCCTCCTCCTCCGGTGCGCCCACCGCGAGTTGCAGTCGCACGGCGCCCCGCTGGGGCAGCACCAACGGGGACTCCAGCGTCAGCTCCTCCACCACGGCGCAGCCGACCCCGTCGCCCGCGCGCACGGCCAGCTCCACAAAGGCCGTACCCGGCAGCAGGACCGTGCCGAACACGGCGTGGCCGGCCAGCCAGGGGTGGGTGGCGAGCGAAAGGCGCGCGGTGAACAGGAACCCCTCGGTGTCCGCGGTCGCCACCGCCGCGCCCAGCAGGGGGTGATCCGCCGAGCCGAGTCCGGCGGCGGCCACGTCCCCGGCCGCCATCGGGGCGTCCAGCCAGTAACGGCGGCGCTGGAAGGCGTAGGTCGGCAGATCCACCCGGCGCGCCCCGGTCCCGGTGTAGTACGCGGCCCAGTCGACCGGCACGCCGCGGACGTGCAGCTGCCCCAGCGCCGTCGCCAGGGCCGACGGCTCGGGCCGCTCATCGCGCAGGGTGGGGACGAACACCGCCTCGGACGCCACCTCCTGGCCCAGGGCGGAGAGCGCCGCACCCGGCCCGACCTCCAGGAACGTCCGTACTCCCTGTTCGGCCATCGTGGCCACCGCGTCCCCGAACCGCACCGGCTGCCGTGCGTGCCGCACCCAGTGGCCGGGGTCCGCCCACTGCTCCGGGGCGGTGATCCGCCCGGTGAGCGTGGAAACCCCCGCGATCTGCGGCGGGGAGACCGCGATTCCGGCCACCGCCTGCCGGAACTCCTCCAGCATCGGCTCCATCAGCGGTGAGTGGAAGGCATGGCTGACCCGCAGCCGGGACACCTCCCGGCCCCGGCTCCGCCACGTGTCGGCCAGCGCGACCACCGCGGCCTCCGAGCCCGAGAGGACCACGGACCGCGGCCCGTTGACCGCCGCGACACCGACCCCGTCGGGCAGTTCGGAAGCCACCTCGGCCTCGGACGCCCGTACCGCCACCATCGCCCCGCCCGCGGGCAGCGCCTGCATCAGCCTGCCCCGCGCGGACACCACCGCCGACGCGTCCGCCAGCGACAGCACACCCGCCACATGCGCGGCGGCCAGCTCGCCGACCGAATGCCCGGTTACGACGTCCGGCCGCACCCCCCACGACTCCAGCAGCCGGAACAGCGCCACCTCGACGGAGAACAGCGCGGGCTGGGCGAACCCGGTCCGGTGCAGCGCCTCCTCGTCGTCGCCGAACAGCACCTCGCGTACGGATCCGTCCAGCAGCTCCAGTACGGCGTCCAGCGCCGTGGCGAAGGCGGGGTACCGGGCGTACAGCTCGCGTCCCATGCCCAGCCGCTGCGCGCCCTGGCCCGAGAACACCATGCCCAGCCCGCCGGGGACCACCGCCCCGGACAGCACGCGGGGGGAGGGAACGCCCTCGGCGAGCGCCGACAGCCCCTCCGTGAATCCTTCGATGTCGTCCGCCACCACTACCGCGCGGTGCTCGAAGGCCGAACGGGTCGTCACCAGCGAGTAGCCGATGTCCAGTGGCGTCATGTCACCGTGGGAGGTCACATGGGTGCGGAGTTGGTGTGCCTGGGCGGTGAGTGCGGTGGGTGTTTTGGCGGTGAGGACGCAGGGGGTGGTGGTGGGTGCGGGGGTTTCGGTGGTTTCGGGGGTTTCGGTGGTGGGTGGGGGTGGGGCTTGTTCGATGATGGTGTGGGCGTTGGTGCCGCTGACGCCGAAGGAGGAGATGGCGGCGCGGTGGGGTTGGTGGGGGTGGGGCCAGGGTTGGGGTTGGGTGAGGAGTTGGATGGTTTGGCTGGTCCAGTTGGTGTGGGGTGTGGGGTGGTTGATGTGGAGTGTTCGGGGGAGGGTGTGGTGGTTGATGGCGAGGATGGTTTTGATGAGGGCGGCGATGCCTGCGGCGGCTTGGGTGTGGCCGATGTTGGTTTTGAGGGAGCCGAGGTGGAGGGGTTGGTGTGGGGTGTGGTGGGGTCCGTAGGTGGTGTGGAGTGCTTGGGCTTCGATGGGGTCGCCGAGGGTGGTGCCGGTGCCGTGTGCTTCGACGTAGTGGATGTCGGCGGGGGTGAGTCCGGCGTTGGTGAGTGCTTGGGTGATGACGGTTTGTTGGGCGGGGCCGTGGGGTGCGGTGAGTCCGTTGGAGGCGCCGTCCTGGTTGATGGCGCTGCCGCGGATGACGGCGAGTACGGGGTGGCCCAGCCGCTGCGCGTCGGACAGCCGCTCCACCACCACCATCCCCACACCCTCGCCCCAGCCGGTGCCATCGGCCGCCTCCGCGAACGCCTTGCAGCGCCCGTCCGGGGCCAGCGCCCGCTGCCTGCTGGTCTCGATGAAGGTCCGGGGAGTGGCCATGAAGGTGGCACCCCCGGCCAGCGCCAGCGAGCATTCGCCGCGGCGCAGTGAGTGGCAGGCCAGATGCAGTGCCACCAGCGATGACGAACACGCCGTGTCCACCGTGAGCGCCGGACCGGTCAGCCCGAGGGTGTAGGCGATGCGACCGGAGGCGACACTGCCCGCGCTTCCGTTGGCCAGATACCCTTCGACGTGCTCCGGCACCCGGGCGAACCGCGCCGCGTAGTCGTTGTACATGACGCCCACGAACACCCCGGCCTCTCTGCCCCGGATCCGCGCCGGGTCGATCCCGGCCCGCTCCAGCGCCTCCCAGGAGGTTTCCAGCAGCAGCCGCTGCTGCGGGTCCATCGCCAGCGCTTCGCGCGGTGTGATGCCGAAGAACTCCGCGTCGAAGTCGGCGGCGTCGCGCAGAAAACCACCGTGGCGGGTGTACGAGGTGCCCGGCCGGTCGGGGTCCGGGTCGTACAGGGCCTCGAGGTCCCAGCCCCGGTCGGTGGGGAATTCGCTCACCGCGTCGACACCGTCGATCAGCAGCCGCCACAGGTCCTCGGGCGACATCACACCGCCGGGCAGCCGGCAGCCCATGCCGACGACGGCGATGGGTTCCCGCTCCCGTTCCTCGGCGTCGCGCAGCCGCCGCCGGACGGTGCGCAGATCGGTGCTCGCCCGCTTGAGGTAGGTGCGGAGCTTTTCCTCGTTCTCCATCTGGCGACTCTTCCTGGTGGCGGGGGACGCGGTCACTGGTCGGGGTCCTGGGCTTCGAGTTCCTGGTCGAGGAAGTCGAAGAGTTCGCTGTCGGTCGCGGTGCCGAAATCGTGTTCGGCCTCCGGCTCCGGCCCGGTGCGCAGGGCGCCGCCCCACCGGGCCATCAGGGCGCGCAGCCGGGTATCGATCCGGTCGGTGGTGGCGCTGTCGCGGGTGGGGTCCCCGGCGAGCCCGAGGACGGCGGCTTCCAGCCGGTCGATCCCGTCGAGCACATCGTCCGGCCCGTCACCGGACCCGTCCAGGCCGTACTGGGTGAGTAGATGGGCGGCCACGGCGGTGGACGTGGGGTGGTCGAACGCGAGGGTGGCGGACAGCCGCAGACCCGTCACGGTGTTCAGCCGGTTGCGCAGCTCGATGGAGGTCAGCGAGCCGAACCCGAGGTCGCTCAGCGCCCGTTCGGGATCGATCCGATCGGTGCCGGAATGGCCGAGGACCTCCGCCACCTGGGCGCGCACCGCCTCCAGCACGGCGTCGTGGCGCTCTGCCACGGGCAGCGCGGCCACCGTGTCGCGCAGGTTCGCGGCCGGGGCGGGTGCCACACGCACCGGACGGCGGGCGGCGGGCAGTCGTACGCCCGGGCCGCTCAGCAGCGGCGGGAGGGTGCCCGCCGTGGCCCGGTCGCGCAGCGCCACGGGATCCAGCCGGAGCGGCACCAGCAGCTCCCTGCCGTCGGCGATCGCCGCGTCGAACAGCGCGAGCGCGTCCCGCGTGGCCAGCGCGGCGATACCGGACCGCCGATAGCGGGCGTGATCGGCCCCGTCGAGCGCGGCGGTCATCCCGCTCGCCTCCGCCCACAGCCCCCACGCCAGGGAAACTCCGGGCAGACCGGCCGCGCGCCGCCGTTGTACGAGGGCGTCCAGCGCGGTGTTCGCGGCCGTGTATCCGGCCTGTCCGGCGCTTCCCATCACTCCCGCGGCCGACGAGAACACCACGAACGCCGACAGGTCCGACTCCCGTGTCAGCTCGTCCAGATGGGCCGCGCCGTCGACCTTCGGTGCGAGCACCCGCTCGACGCGTTCCGCCGTCAGTGAGCCGAGCACACCGTCGTCGAGCACCCCGGCCGTGTGCACGACCGCGCCCACCGGACGGTCCAGGGACGCCAGCAGCCGCGCCACCGCCTCCCGGTCGGACACATCGCACGCCACCACCGACACCTCGGCACCGTGCTCGGCCAGCTCGTCCCGCAGGGCCTTCGCGCCCTCGGTCTCGGGGCCACGACGGCCGACGAGGACCAGCCGCCGCGCGTGCCACCCGGTGACCAGATGGCGCGCCACGGTGGCCCCCAGGGTGCCGAGACCGCCGGTGACCAGGACCGGACGCTCGGGATCGAAGCGGGCGGGCACGGAGAGCACCAGCTTGCCGATATGCCGCGCCCGGCTCAGGAAGCGGAACGCCTCCGGCGCGCGCCGTACGTCCCAGGTATGTGTGGGCAGGGGCCGCAGGTCGCCTCGAGCGAACAGCTCGACCAGTTCCGCCAGCATCTCCTGGACCCGGTCCGGTCCGGGACGGCTCAGATCGAAGGTGTCGTAGCCGACCCCGGGGTGCGCGGCCGCGATGGCGCCGGGCTCGCGCACGTCGGCCTTGCCCATCTCCACGAACCGGCCGCCGCGGGGCAGCAACCGCAGCGAGGCGTCGATGAACTCGCCGGTCAGGGAGTTCAGCACCACGTCCACTCCACGTCCTCCGGTGGCCGTGGTGAACCGGTCCTCGAACTCCACGTCCCGGGAGGAGGCCAGTCGGGTGTCCGGCACCCCGGCCGACCGCACCGCGTGCCACTTGCCGGGCCCGGCCGTGGCGAACACCTCGGCGCCCCAGTGGCGGGCGAGCTGGACGGCCGCCATCCCGACACCGCCGGCCGCCGCGTGGATGAGCACCGACTCGCCGCCGCGCAGCCGGGCGAGGTCGTGCAGTGCGTAGTACGCGGTCAGGAACGCCACCGGCACCGACGCGGCCCGTACGAACGACCAGCCGTCCGGCATCCGCGTGACCAGCCGGTGGTCGGTCACGGCGAGGGGCCCGAAACCACCGGTGACCAGGCCCATCACCCGGTCGCCCACGGCGAGTCCGGCGACATCGGCGGCCAC
Organism: Streptomyces sp. NA02950; assembly: GCF_013364155.1. Classification (NCBI taxonomy): domain Bacteria; kingdom Bacillati; phylum Actinomycetota; class Actinomycetes; order Kitasatosporales; family Streptomycetaceae; genus Streptomyces; species Streptomyces sp. NA02950. Next base: position 8,419,195 of record NZ_CP054916.1, read on the forward strand.
CTCGGTGACCACCCCGGCCGCTTCACAGCCCAGCGGGGCGTCCCCGGGGTAGGAATCGAGGGCGATGAGCACATCCCGGAAGTTCATTCCGGCGGCGCGGACGGCGAGACGTACCTCACCGGGCGCCAAGGGGCGTTCGGCCTCCGGGTGAGGGATGAGGGCGAGCTCGTCCAGGGAGCCCTTGTGTGGAATGTCCAGCCGCCAGGTATCGGCTCCCGGTGGCACCGCCAGCGGGGCCCGTCCGTCCGCGCGGCTCAGCCGGGGTGCCACCAAGGCGCCGTCGCGCGCGGCGAGTTGGGGATCATTTGCGGTGAGGGCGGTGGGGAGCGCCTCATGGGACGCCGGGGCGTCGTCGAGGTCCACCAGGGTGAAACGCCCCGGATGCTCGGCCTGCGCCGAACGCACCAGCCCCCAGACGGCCGCCTGCGCCGGGTCAGGCGTCCCGGTGTGCACCGCGCCGCGGGTGAGGAACACCAGCCGGCCGGTCGTGAACCGTTCGTCGGCGGACCACGACCGCGCCAGCTCCAGTGCCCAGGCGGTGGCCGCGCGGACCGCCGCGGGTGTTTCCTCGTCACACCGCACCGGGCAGGGCGCGAGAAGCACCACCCCGGAGCCGTCAGCGTCCTTCAGCTCGGCCAGGTCCGTGACGGGGGTGACGGAACGTCCCGGACCCGCGAGGCCGAGGTCATCGGCGCCGAGCACGAACAGCCGCTCGGGCGAGGGGACGTCGGAGGTGCGGACCGGTGACCACACCACCTCGAACAGGGAATCGGCGGTCACATCGCCCGGCGCCGTGGGCCGGTCCAGCTCCACCGGCCGCATCACCAGCGAGTCCACCGCCGCCACCGGTCGCCCATGGCCGTCCGCGAGGGACAGGGCCATATCGCCGGGGCCCTTCGGCGACCAGCGCACCCTCAGGGTCGTACCACCCTCCGGGGCGTACAACCGCACGCCGGACCAGCTGAGCGGCAGCCGGGCCCGGCCGCCCTCCTCCTCCAGGGCGGCCAGCACCGGCGCGTGCAACGCCGCGTCCAGCAGCGCCGGATGCACGCCGAACGCACCCTCCCCGGTGTCTGCGGCACCGGGCAGCGCGACCTCGACGCACATGTCGTCACCGCAGCGCCACGCCGCCCGCAGTGACCGGAAGGCCGGACCGTAGGTGTAACCCAGTCCGGCGGCCCGGTCGTACACATCGGAGACGTCCAGCGGAACCGCGCCGCGCGGTGGCCAGGCGGTCAGCTCCACGGGCGGCTGATCGCCCGCGCTCAGAGTGCCGTTCGCATGGTGGATCCACGGCGCGTCCCGCTCCGCGTCCTCGGCACGTGCGTGGATGTCCACGGAACGGCGCCCCTCGGTCTCGGCACCGGCCGTGACCCGCAGCGCGACCGCGCCCCGCTCAGGCAGCGCCAGCGGAACCCGTAGCGTCAGCTCCTCGATCTGGTCGAGCCCGCAATGCCGGGCGGCGTGCAGCGCGAGTTCCACAAAGCCGGTGCCGGGGAACAGGGTCCGGCCGCCCACCACATGGTCGGCCAGCCACGGATGCGTACGCACCGACACCCTGCCGGTGAACAGCACACCGCCGCCCTCCGGCAGGGCGACCGCCGCACCCAGCAGCGGATGGCCGGTGGGGGTGAGCCCGAGCCCCGAGGCCGCAGTGTCCGCCACGGCGGCCTTCAGCCAGTACCGATCCCGCTGGAAGGCGTAGGTCGGCAGCTCGGTCCGCCGACCGGACCGTCCTGCGAGGAACGCGGGCCAGTCCAGATCCGTACCCCGCGCGAACAGCCGTGCCGCGGCGGTGGTCACGGCTGCCGCCTCCGGCCGGTCGGGGTGCAGCGAGGGCAGGAAGGACGCGTCGGGCGCACACTCCTGGCCCATCGCGGTGAGCACACCGCCCGGTCCGACCTCCAGCAGCGTGGTCACGCCCTGGGCCACGAGCGCCCCGACCCCGTCGGCGAACCGCACGGTGGCCCGTGCGTGGCGGACCCAGTAGTCGGGTGAGCACAGCTCGTCCGGTCCGGCGGGCCGCCCGGTCAGCGTGGACACCACCGGGATCCGGGGCGGGTGGAACGACGCCTTCGCCACCACCTGCCGGAAGTCCGAGAGCATCGGTTCCATCAGCGGCGAGTGGAACGCATGGCCCCCGCGCAGCCGGGTGACCTTCCTGCCTTGCCGCTCCCACTGGGCGGCCGCGTCGAGGACGTCCGTCTCGGCTCCGGACAGCACCACGGACATGGGTCCGTTGACCGCGGCGACGGCCACCCGCCCGGACAGCAGCGGGGTGACCTCGTCCTCGGTGGCCCGGACCGCCACCATCGCCCCGCCGGGCGGCAGCGCCTCCATGAGCGCACCCCGCGCGGCCACGACGGCACACGCGTCGGCGAGCGAGAGCACCCCGGCCACATGGACGGCGGCCAGCTCGCCGACGGAGTGCCCGGCCAGCGCGTCCGGCCGCAGCCCCCAGGACTCCCACAGCCGGAACAGCGCCACTTCCAGGGCGAACAGCGCGGGCTGGGTGAAGACGGTGCGGTCCAGGAGGTCGGCGCTGAGGCCGGTGTCCTCGAGGCCGGTGTCGGGACCGACCGCCCCGCACGTGGCCGGGGCGGTGGCCTCGCCGAACATCACCTCGCGCAGCGGGCGGTCCAGCAGGGGATCCAGATGCGCGAAGACGGCGTCGAGAGCGTCCGCGAAGACCGGGTACCGCCCGTACAACTCCCGCCCCATGCCGACATGTTGCGAGCCCTGTCCGGAGAAGAGCAGAGCCAGTGTCCCGCCGTCGGCCACGCCGCACGGTACGGCGGGGATGTCCGTACCGTGGGCGACCGCCCCCACCCCGGCCAGCAGCTCGGCTCGCGTCGCTCCGAGAGCCACCGCCCGGTGCTCCAGCGCCGCACGGCCCGAGGCCAGGGAGTACGCGATGTCCGCCGGGTCCGGCTCGGACCCGGCGACACGCGCGCTGAGCGATGCGTGGAGTCGCCCGGCCTGTGCGCGCAGCGCCTCCGCGTTCCGTGCGGACATCACCCACCCCACGACCGTGTCCTCGGCCCCCTCAGAGGGCTCGAGCGGGACGGTGTCGGCGGGATCGGCCTGCTCCAGGATGACGTGGCCATTGGTACCGCTGACCCCGAAGGAGGACACCCCCGCCCGGCGCGGACGTCCGCTCTCGGGCCACGGCCGGGCCTCGGTCAGCAGCCGCACCGCCCCCGAGGACCAGTCCACATGGGACGACGGCCGGTCCACATGCAGTGTCCTCGGCAGGACGCCGTGCCGCATCGCCAGCACCATCTTGATGACACCACCGATACCGGCCGCCGCCTGTGTGTGGCCGATGTTGGACTTCAGCGACCCCAGCCACAGCGGACCGCCGTCCTCCCGGCCCTGCCCGTAGGTGGCGAGCAGCGCCCGTGCCTCGATCGGATCGCCCAGTGTGGTACCCGTACCGTGGGCCTCCACCGCGTCCACCTCCGCCCCGGACACCCCCGCGCCGTCGAGCGCCTGACGGATCACCCGTCGCTGCGCCGGTCCGCTGGGCGCGGTGAGGCCGTTGGACGCACCGTCCTGGTTGACCGCGGTGGCCCGTACCAGCGCCAGAACGGGGTGGCCGTGGCGCCGTGCGTCGGAGACCCGCTCCAGCAGCAGCATTCCGGCGCCCTCGCCCCAGCCGGTGCCGTCGGCCGCGTCGGCGAACGGCTTGCAGCGGCCATCGGGCGCCAGCCCGCCCTGACGGCTGAACTCGGCGAACGACGTGGGCGCCACCATCACCGCCGCCCCGCCCGCCAGCGCCGCCGAGCACTCGCCCCGCGACAGCGCGGAGCAGGCCAGATGCAGTGCCACCAGCGAGGACGAACACGCCGTGTCCACCGTCATCGCCGGTCCACGCAGACCCAGTACGTAGGCCACCCGCCCGGACACCACACTCAGCGCGTCACCGGTGAGCCGATAGCCCTCCGTGCCCAGCGCGGACTGCTCCAGGGTGCCCGCGTACCCCTGCGGCGAGGCGCCGATGAACACCCCGGTCGCGCTCTCCCGCATCGCCCCGGGATCGATGCCCGCCCGCTCCAGCACCTCCCAGGACAGCTCCAGCACCTGCCGCTGCTGTGGGTCCATCGCCAGCGCCTCACGGGGCGAGATACCGAAGAAGTCCGCGTCGAAGTCGCCCGCGTCGTACAGGAAACCGCCCTCGGCCGTGGTGCTGTGGCCGACCGCTTCGGCGTCCTCCTCGTACAGCCGGTCGATGTCCCAGCCCCGGTCGGTGGGGAACGGCCCGATCACATCCCGCTCGGCGAGCAGCAGTTCCCACAGGTCGTCAGGGCCGCGCACGCCGCCCGGGTAGCGGCAGGCCATGGCCACCACGGCGATCGGCTCGTCCGCGTCCGTCGCCACATTCGACGGGGCGGACGTGGCGGACGCGGCGGGCCGGGTCTCGTCCGGGAGGTCGTCCAGCATCCCCGCCCGCAGATGGCGGGCGAGCTCCCGGGGCGTCGGATGGTCGAACACCACCGTGCTGGGCAGCGCCAGGCCGGTGGAGTCGCCCAGCCGTTTGCGCAGCTCCACCGCGATGAGCGAGTCGAACCCCAGCTCACGGAAGGGCCGGTCAGCGGCGATCTCCCCGGCCCCCGACAGTCCCAGCACGGCCGCGGAATGCGCCCGCACCAGCTCGAGCACCACCCCGTGCCGCTCGGCCTCGGGTAACCCGGCCAGCCGCTCGGCGAGTCCGGACCGACCGCCGGACACCGGGTCCGTACCGCGGCCCGTCCCCGGCGCCGCACCCAGGGCCGTCAGACGCGCCACGTCCGGGATGTCACCGATCAGCGGACGCGGCCGGCTCGCGGTGTACGCCGCCGCGAACCGTGCCCAGTCCACATCGGCCACCGCCACCGTGGTCTCGCCGCCGCCCAGCGCGGCGCCGAGAGCGGCCACCGCACGCTCCGGAGCCATCGGCCGCAGCCCGATCCGCCGCAACCACCCACGGGTGGCTCCGTCCGTCATGCCACCGCCGTCCCAACTGCCCCAGGCGACCGAACACCCGGGCAGCCCGCGTGCCCTGCGCCGCTCGGCGAGCCCGTCGAGAAAGGCGTTGGCCGCCCCGTAGGCACCGAGCCCGGCGCTACCCCACACGGCCGACGCCGACGAGAACAGCACAAACGCGTCGAGCTCCCGGCCCTCCAGCAACGCGTCCAGATGAGCGGCGCCCATGGCCTTCGCGTCGAGCACCTCGGCCAGTTCGGCCGGACCGGTGTCGGCAAGCGGCAGTGACGGTCCGACACCGGCCGCGTGGAACACCGAACGGACGGGCGAGCCCTGCGCATCCAGCCGCTCCAGCAGATCGGCGAGCGCCGCGCGGTCGGCGATGTCGCAGGCGGCCACCGTCACCCGGGCACCGAGCGCGGACAACTCCCGCGCCAGCTCATCGACACCGGCCGCGTCCGGACCACGCCTGCTGACGAGCACCAGACGCTCCGCACCACGTGCGGCCAGCCACCGGGCCACATGGCCGCCCACCGCACCGGTGCCACCGGTGATCAGCACCGTGCCGCGCGGACGCCACTCGGGTACGCATCCGGAGCCGGTGAGCGGCGCGGGCACAAGCCGCCGAACCGACACCCCCGAGGGACGGATGGCGAGCTGGTCCTCGTCGCCGATTCCGGCGAGCACCGCGGCCAGCCGGTCCGCGGCCCGGCGATCGGCCACCTCGGGCAGATCGACGAGCCCGCCCCATCGGCCGGGGTGTTCCAGCCCCGCCACCAGGCCGAGCCCCCACACCTGGGTCTGCGCGGGGGTCGTCATGCGATCGGACCGGCCGACGGCCACCGCACTCCGGGTGGCCAGCCACAGCGGTGCGTCGATCCCCGCGTCGCCGAGTGCGCCGACGAGAGCCGACGTGGCGGCCAACCCTCGTACCAGGGAGGGATGTTCTTCGGGGTCGGGACGCTCGTCCAGTGCCAGCAGCGACAGCACCCCCGTGAGCATGGGACCGCCAATGGCCCGGCTCAGCCGCTCGGTGAGCGCGGCCCGGCCGGTGCCGGCGCAGCCGACGGTCACGAGGGACGCCCCGTGGCGGCGCAGCGCCTCGATGGCGGCCTCGGACCATGCGGCCGTTGGCCCGTCCGCGTCCGCCGGAACCAGCAGCAACCAGTGGCCGGTCAACTCGCGTCCGGCCGGTGTGTCGACCGGCCGCCAGACGACGCGATAGCGCCAGGACTCGACCGCCGCCCGATCGTTCCGCCGCCGTCGCCAGTCGGCCAGCGTCGGCAGCAGCGTGGCGAGCGCATCGTCGGCGGGGGTGCCCAGCGCCGTGGCCACCGCCGCCATGTCCTCCCGTTCGACGGCGGACCAGAACGCGTCGTCGGCCGCGTCCCGCGGACGGGACGGTGTATCGGCGCCGGGGGAGGGCCGCTCGATCCAGTAGCGCCGCCCCTCGAACGGATAGGTCGGCAGATCCACCCGGGAGGCGTCCGGAAACGACGGCGTCCAGTCCACCGGCACACCGTGGACGTACGCCTCCGCCATCGAGGTGGTCAGCCGGGCCGTACCACCGTCGTCGCGGCGCAGTGTGCCCACCACGGCGATGTCGGTGGCGAGCGTCTCCACCGTGGCCCGGATTCCCACGGTCAGCACCGGATGCGGGCTGACCTCGACGAAGCTCCGGTGGCCCGATCCGACCAGCTCGGTGACGGCCCGCTCGAACTCCACCGTCTCCCGCAGATTGCGGTACCAGTACCCGGCGTCCAGCTCCGGTCCGGACACTTGGCGGCCGGAGACGGTCGACAGCATCGGCACCTTCACCGGGCCGGGCCTGATCCCCGCCAGTGCGTTCAGCAACTCCTCGCGCACCCTCTCCACATGGCGTGAGTGCGAGGCGTAGTCCACCGGAAGCCGCCGGGTGTCCACGCCATCGGCGGCACACGACTCGACCAGCGCGTCCAGGGCATCGGGGTCGCCCGCGACGACCACCGACGCGGGGCCGTTGACGGCCGCCACGGAGACCCGGCCGTCCCAGTCCGTAAGCCGCTCCCGGACCCGGGTCACCGGCAGGGCGACGGAAACCATCGCACCGGTGCCCGCCAGGGCGGTCAGCGCCCGGGAGCGCAGCGCCACCGACCGGGCCCCGTCGGCGAGGGACAGCGCGCCCGCCACACAGGCCGCCGCGATCTCGCCCTGGCTGTGTCCCACCACCGCTCGCGGACGCACGCCCGCCGAGCGCCACACCGCCGCCAGGGACACCATCACCGCCCACAGCGCGGGCTGCACCACATCCACCCGGTCCATGGACGCCCCACCGGGCAGCCCCCGCACCACGTCCACCACCGACCAGTCGACGTACGGTGCCAGGGCGTCAGCGCACGCCCGCAGCTCCGTACGGAACACCGGTGACGCCTCCCACAGTTCCGCACCCATCCCCGGCCACTGCGAGCCCTGGCCGGGAAAGACGAACACGACCTTCCTGGCACCGTCGGCGACCCGGCCCGTCACCACATCGGCCGCCGGAATGCCGTCGGCCAGGGCCATGAGGCCGTCGAGCAGCTCGTCCCGGTCGGCGCCGATGACCACCGCGCGGTGCTCGAAGGCCGAACGGGTCGTCACCAGGGAATGGCCGATGTCCGTGATGGCCAACTCGGGCCTGGTGAGCAGGTGGGTGTGGAGTTGGTGTGCCTGGGCGGTGAGTGCGGTGGGTGTTTTGGCGGTGAGGACGCAGGGGGTGGTGGTGGGTGCGGGGGTTTCGGTGGTTTCGGGAGTTTCGGGGGTTTCGGTGGTGGGTGGGGGTGGGGCTTGTTCGATGATGGTGTGGGCGTTGGTGCCGCTGACGCCGAAGGAGGAGATGGCGGCGCGGTGGGGTTGGTGGGGGTGGGGCCAGGGTTGGGGTTGGGTGAGGAGTTGGATGGTTTGGCTGGTCCAGTTGGTGTGGGGTGTGGGGTGGTTGATGTGGAGTGTTCGGGGGAGGGTGTGGTGGTTGATGGCGAGGATGGTTTTGATGAGGGCGGCGATGCCTGCGGCGGCTTGGGTGTGGCCGATGTTGGTTTTGAGGGAGCCGAGGTGGAGGGGTTGGTGTGGGGTGTGGTGGGGTCCGTAGGTGGTGTGGAGTGCTTGGGCTTCGATGGGGTCGCCGAGGGTGGTGCCGGTGCCGTGTGCTTCGACGTAGTGGATGTCGGCGGGGGTGAGTCCGGCGTTGGTGAGTGCTTGGGTGATGACGGTTTGTTGGGCGGGGCCGTGGGGTGCGGTGAGTCCGTTGGAGGCGCCGTCCTGGTTGATGGCGCTGCCGCGGATGACGGCGAGTACGGGGTGGCCCAGCCGCTGCGCGTCGGACAGCCGCTCCACCACCACCATCCCCGCGCCTTCCGCGAGGCCGAATCCATCGGCGTCGTCCGAGAACGCCTTGCACCGGCCGTCGGGCGACAGCGCCCGCTGACGGCTGAACTCGATGAACAGACCCGGAGAGGACAGCACGGTCACCCCGCCCGCCAGCGCCAGCGAGCATTCGCCACGGCGCAGAGAGTGGCAGGCCAGATGCAGTGCCACCAGCGATGACGAACACGCCGTGTCCACCGTGAGCGCCGGACCGGTCAGCCCGAGGGTGTAGGCGATCCGGCCCGACGCCACACTGACGGTGTTGCCGGTGAGCAGATGCCCCTCCAGATCGGCCGGTGCCTCATGGAGACGGGGCCCGTAGTCCTGGGCGATGGCGCCGATGAACACCCCGGCCCGGCTGCCGCGCAGGGTCGTCGGATCGATCCCCGCCCGTTCCACGGCCTCCCAGGAGATCTCCAGCAGCAGCCGCTGCTGCGGGTCCATCGCCAGCGCCTCACGTGGCGAGATCCCGAAGAAGCCCGCGTCGAACCGGTCGGCATCGCTGAGGAAGCCCGCCTGGCGCTGATAGCAGCGACCGGGGCGGCCGGGCTCCGGGTCGTACAGCTCCTCGATCCGCCAGCCCCGGTCGGTGGGGAAGGGGCCCAGCACCTCCCCGCCCGAGGACACCAGATCCCACAGCTCCTCCGGGCTGCGCACCCCGCCCGGCAGTCGGCAGCTCATCGCCACGATCGCGATGGGCTCGGTGTCCTCCGCGGCGACGGTCGGCGACAGCGCGTCGCCGTCCCCCGTGGAACCGCCGGTGATGGCACGGTCGAGACAATCGGCGAGCGCGGTCACCGTCGGGTGGTTGAACACGGTTGTCACCGGAAGCGTCAGACCGGTGGCCGCGTTGAGCAGTGCGCGCAGCTCCACCCCGCCGACCGAGTCCACGCCCAGCTCGAACAGCGGTGTCCGCTCGTCGACCGGATGCGCTGGGTCCCGGTCGAGCACCGCGGCGATCTGGGCCTGGACCAGGTCCAGCAGCTCGTCGAACCGTTCGGCCGCCGGACGGGAAGCGAGCCGGTCCCGGGTGGAGACCGGGGCGTCGGCCGGGCATTCGCGAGCGGGGCCGGTACGGAACGGATAGGTGGGTAGCGGTACCCGTCGCACCGCACGGCCCCCGAACGCACCCTCCCCGAACACCCCGCCCCACTCCGGGTTCACCCCGTGCGCGTACAGCTGGGCGAGCGAGGTGAGCACCCGGCGCGCTCCGCCCTGACCACGCCGCAGGGTGCCGGCCACCAGGGCCCCGGGGCGTGCGTCCTCCGCCGTCTCCTCCAGCGCGTGGGTGAGGACGGGATGCGGGCTGACCTCGAGCAGCACACCGTGTCCGGAGTCGAGCAGCGCGCGGGTGGCGCCCTCGAAGTCCACCGGGGTACGCAGCGCCCGGCACCAGAAGTCCCCGGTGAGCGCGAGTGGATCGACCCTGCCACCGGTGGCCGAGGAGTAGCAGGCCACATCGGTCGGCCGGGGCCTGATGGACGCGAGATCGGCGCCCAGCCGCCCGAGCACCGGATCGACCTGGCGGCTGTGCCCCGCGAGCCCGAGCGCGATCCGCCAGGTACGCACCCCGTCGGCCACGAGTTCGGTGTGCAGCCGCGCCACGGCGTCCTCGGGGCCGGAGACCACCACCGAGTGGGGTGCGTAGACGGCCGTGAGCTCGAGTTCACCGCCGAACCGGGCCAGCCGGGGCCGTACGGTGTCGGCGGGCGCCATCACCGACAGCATGACCCCCCGACCCACCAGCCCCACCTGCGCCCGGCTGAACAGCGCCACGGCCCGCGCCCCGTCGTCGAGCGACAGCGCACCGGCCACCGTGGCCGCGACGATCTCACCCGCGCTGGCGCCCAGCACCGCGTCCGGGGTCACACCGTAGGACCGCCACATCTCCGACAGCGCCACCATCACCGCCCACAGCGCGGGCTGAGCCACCTCCGGGCGGCTCAGGGCGGGGCCGTCCGGCGCGTTGCGCAGGACGGCCATCACCGGCCAGTCGACGTACGGGGTGAGGGCGTCGGCGCACCGGTGCAACCGCTCCCGGAACACCGCCGAAGTGGCGAGCAGTTCCCGGGCCATGTCCGGCCACTGCGGGCCCTGTCCGGGGAAGACGAAAGCCGTACGGCACCGGTGGCCCGCCGTACCGTGCACCAGCCCCGGCCAGAAGGCCCCCTGCGCCAGCCGGTCGAGTTCGGCGGCGAGCCGGTCGCGGTCGTGGCCGACGAGCACGGCCCGGTGGGGCAGCGCCGCCCTGGTGGTGGCGAGCGAGTACGCGATGTCCGCCAGCGGCAGTCCGGGATGTACGTCGAGGTGGGTCCGCAGTTCGCGGGCCATGGCCCGGAGCGCGTCCGGGCTGTGCGCGGACAGCGGCAGAACGACCGGCTGTCCGTCGTCGGCCGGTCCGTCGTCGGCCGGTCCGCCTTCCGGTCCGCTGTCCGCCGCGTCGTCCGACGAGGTGTCCGGCCCGGAACCGCCCCCGGCTCGCTGAAGCACGGGGCGTCCGCCCCGCAGCGCGGCCTCGACCACGTCCCACACCCGGGTGGTCACCCCGGGGGAGAGGGCACCCGGATAGCCGAAATCCGCCACGTCACCCGCACCGCAGCCCTCCGCACATCCGTTGTCCGGGCAGTCGTCGGGGTCCTCGTCAGGGCTGTCCCCGTAGCCGTCGTCCCAGCCCTCGTCGTGCCCCTCGCCGCTTCGGTCATCCGAACCACCGTGGCCCTCCGTACCCGAGGACACCGAGAGCAGCGCGGCCACCGCCCCCGCCGTGGAGTCCACGGCCACCGCGAGGGCGAGGCCGCAATTCCCTCGACGTAAACTCCCGACGGCGGCGGTCACCGGATCCGCGCCGGTCCACCGTGGTCCGGTGAGGCCGAGCACCCGTGCGGGCTCGTCGGCGCGGGCCACGTCATCGGCGGATCCCGCGTCACCGGCGGCGAACATCCCCACGGGGCAAGGAAGTTGGCCGGGAGCCAGTCCCGCGTCCTCCACGGCCGCCCACACCGTCTCCAGGAGGAGCAGATGTCCGGGGTCCGGTTCGGCTCCGCACACCGCACGGAACGGTCCGCGCTCCGCCGGGGTGCGGGCCGCGTCCGGCCCCCGCTGATCAGGACTGCGGCGAGCCACCCCGACCACGGTGAGCGCATCGCCGTTCAGTAGATCAGTGACATGCATGGAGCCCCCTGGCTGAAAGGTGATGAGGCATGCCAAGCCACCCCGATTCCAACGGGGGGCAATGGACGGCGGGCACTCATGAGAAGAAACCCTGCAATTGTGCAGCAGATTTTTGATCGGACCGAAATTCAAGTGAAGTTCGATCGCGGGTGGCTACCAATGGCCTCCGACTGGCGCGGACGGCGCTGAACAAGCGGACCGCGCTGAACAAGGAGAGCAAGGAGTCGTGTGCACATTTCACCCGGCCCATTCCCGGATGCCGACAGCCGTCGTTCCGCACGCTTCCGCTGCCTCCTCATCGGAGCGAACGCGCTGGTCGTGAGCTGCGGGGAGCTGCTTCTGAGCCGTGGCCACGAGGTGGTGGGGCTGGTGTCCGAGGACGCCGGCATCCGCGACTGGGCCCGGCAACGGAAGCTGCCCTCCCATGACTTCGGCCCCGATCTGACCGACCGGCTGAGTACGGAACCATTCGACTATCTGTTCAGCATCGCCAATCTGCGGATTCTCCCGGCCCCGCTGCTCGAACTGCCGCGCGAGCTCCCGGTGAACTTCCATGACGGCCCGCTTCCGTTGCGCGCCGGGCTGTACGCCACCACCTGGGCGGTGGCGGAACGCGCGGAGTCCCACGGGGTCACCTGGCACGTCATGACGGAACGGGCCGACGAGGGCGACATCCTCGTCCAGCGGGCGGTCCCGGTGACCGACCAGGACACCAGCCACACTCTCAACGCCAAGTGTTTCGAGGCGGGTTACGACTCCTTCGTCGAGCTGCTCGACGGTCTGGAGAGCGGAGGTGTCCGGCAAACACCACAGGACCTGAGCGCCCGTGGCTACCACGGCCGCTTCGACCGTCCGCCGGGCGGCGGGTTCCTCGTCTGGGACCGGCCGTCCGCACTGCTGCACGCCGCCGTCCGCGCGGCCGATCTCGGGCCGCACCCCAACGAGTTCGGCACCGCGAAGATCGTCATCGGGGGCACCCCCGTCCTGGTGGGCGGTCTGACCCCGCTGCCCGGACCGCCCGAAGCACCACCCGGCTCCGTGCTGCGCGGTGGCGAGGACGGCCTCGTGGTGGCGACCGCGGACGGCGCCGTACGGCTCACCCGGCTCACCAGCCCCACCGGTGAGCCGCTCACCGCCCCCGCCCTGGCCGCGCGGGGCGCATGCCCGGGGCATCGGCTGCCCGGCCCCGGCCCGGGGCTGCTCGCCGCCGCCACCGTGGCCCAGACCGGCAGCCTGCGGGACGAGCGGTACTGGGTCCGGCGCCTCGCCGAGCTGACCCCCGCCGACCTCATCCGGACCGAGGCCGCCGAGCGGGGCAGCGGCGGCCATGTCACCGTGTCCGTCCCCGTGCCACCGGTGGCCACCCGTGCCGCCGCCACCACCGGGCTCCGGCGCGACCAGTGGCTGCTCGCCGCCCAACTCGCCTTTCTCGCCCGGCTCGGCACGGACGGCGAGACCGATGTGCACTGGCGGGCCGTCCACCCCGCCACCGGACGTCCGGCGGTCGACGCGCTGTACGCCTCCTTCGTACCGCTGCGGGTCCCGTGCGTGGACGGCGCGAGCATGGCCACCTTCGGTGCGCGGCTGGCCGAGCGCACCGCGGAAGCGGACCGCCACCGGACCCACCCCCATGACCTGTGGGTCCGGCACCCGCGGCTGCGCGCCCACCGCCCACCGGCCCCCGGACTGCCGATCGCCGTCGAGGTCTGCGACGACCTCGGTGCGGCCGCCGCCCCCGCCGACGGCACGTCCCTGCTCCTCCGCTTTCCGCGCGGCGGCGGCGGACCCTGCCAGTGGGTCGCCCGAGAGGACACCTGCGACGGCCGGACCCTGGCCCTGCTCGCCGAGTACGCCACCGCCTTCATGGCCGCGGCGGCCACGGCGGAGGGCAGCGGTGATCTGACCCGTATCCCGCTCGGCAGCCCGGCGCACCGCCGCGCCGCCGCCCGCTGGAACGACGCGGCGGCGGGCGGTCCCCCACCGGACGGCTGTGTGCACCAGCTGGTCGCGCGCCAGGCCCGGCTGCACCCGGACGCACCGGCGGTGTCCTGCGGTGAACGTGTCATCAGCTACGCGGAGCTGGACCGCGGATCGTCGGCGCTGGCCGGTCATCTGCGGACCCGGGGCATCGGCGCCGGATCCCTGGTCGGTGTGTTCCTGGACCGGTCCGCCGAGCTGCCGGTCGCGCTGCTGGGCATCATGAAATCGGGGGCGGCGTATGTGCCGCTGGACCCCATCTATCCGCCCGAGCGCATCGCGTACATGCTCTCCGACACCTCGCTCTCCCTGATCGTCACCGAATCACGGCTGGCCGGGCGGCTGCCCGCCGGCCACGGCGATGTGCTCGTCCTGGACCGGGACCGGCCGGTGATCGCCGCGGCGCCTCCGGAGCCCGGTGCCGACGTCCGCGGCGAACAGGACGTCTATGTGCTGTACACCTCGGGCTCCACCGGCCGCCCCAAGGGCGTACGGATCGGCCACCGCGCCCTGACCAACCTGGTCCGTTCCATGTGCCGCACCCCCGGGGTGACCGGGCGGGACACCCTCCTCGCGGTCACCACCGTGTGCTTCGACATCGCCGGGCTGGAGCTGTACTGCCCACTGGCCGCGGGTGGCCGGGTCGAGGTGGCCACGGCGGAAGCCGTCGCCGACGGCGCCCGGCTGCGCGAGGTGCTGCAACGCGTCCGGCCCACCGTCATGCAGGCCACCCCCGCCACCTGGCGGATGCTCCTGGACGCCGGATGGCCCGTCACGACCGACGCTCCCCTGCCACGCATCCTGTGCGGCGGCGAAGCCCTGACCACCGACCTCGCCGGACAACTGCTGTCCCACGGGGCCCAGTTGTGGAACATGTACGGGCCCACCGAGACCACTATCTGGTCCTCCGTCAAACGAATCCGCCCCCGGCAGCCGGTGACCCTGGGGCGGCCGATCGCCCACACCCGGTTCCATGTCGTCGACCGCTGGCTGCGCCCGGTGCCGCCCGGCGTCCCCGGCGAACTGCTCATCGGGGGAGCGGGCGTGGCACAGGGCTATCTGCACCGTCCCGACCTCACCGCCGCACGCTTCCTCCCGGACACCTACGGCCCCTCGGACGGCACCGTCTACCGTACCGGCGATCTGGTGCGGCTGCGGGCCGACGGCGAACTGGAGTACCTCGGCCGCCTGGACGACCAGGTCAAACTGCACGGCTACCGCATCGAACCGGGCGAGATCGAGGAAGCGCTGCGCGGGCACCCCGGTGTCACGGACGCGGTGGTGGTGGTCCGCGAGGACCGCCCCGGCGACCGGCGGCTGGTCGCGTACACCGTCCCCGGCCACCCCGGCGTACGCCCCGCCGAACTCCGCGGCCATCTCCGCGCCACGCTCCCCGACTACATGGTGCCCACCGCCTTCGTGGAGCTCGACGCCCTTCCGCTGACCGCCAACGGCAAGACCGACCGGCCGGCCCTGCCGCGCCCCGCACGCACCACCGGCGGTGGCACCGCACCCACCGGCTGTCTGGAGCGCGCCGTCGCCGCCGTCTGGTGCGAGGTGCTGGGGGCGGACGCGGTGGGCACCGACGACAACTTCTTCGAGGCGGGCGGCACCTCACTGCTGCTGATGCGGGCGATGGCCCGGATCAACGCCGACGTGGGCGCCTCGCTGACACGCGTGGACATGTTCATGTATCCCACCGTCCGGTCGCTGGCCCGGCACCTGGACGGTCAGCGGCCCGGCCGCACCGGACCCCGCCCCGATCCGGTCGCGCACCGGGGCGCCGGGCGTTCCCGCTCCGGCCTCGGCGCCCTGCGCGGACGGCGGCGGCAGCACCACCCGGCCGACGAGACCTCAACGGGCTGAAGCGGAAAGGAATCTCAATGATCGTGTCAAGCCGCCTGCGTGACCGGTGGGGCGGGGGTGAACGGCCTTTTGTCACGCAGCATCGCCCACAGCACGTCGACCCGGCGGCGGGCGAGTGCGAGCAGGGCCTGGGTATGCAGCAGGCCCTCGGATCGTTTCTTGAGGTAGTAGTCCCTGGACGGACCGGGCCGCATCATCGCGGTCTGCGCGGCCAGGTAGAAGATGTGTCGCAGGCGCCGGTTGTAGCGCTTGGGCCGGTGATAGTTGCCGCTGCGGCGGCCGGAGTCCCGCGCGACCGGGGCCAGGCCGGCGTGGGAGGCAAGTCGGCCGGCATCGCGGTAGCCCGACAGGTCCCCGACGATGGCGACGAACTCGGCGCCGAGGATGGGCCCCATGCCGGGCATGGACTCGATGACCTCGGCGCGGTCGTCGTCGCGGAAGGTTTCGCGGATCTCCCGGTCGTTGTCCTTGATCCGCTCGTCCAGCGTCAGCAGCTGGTGGGCGAGGTCGCAGACCAGCTTGGCAGCCCGTTTCTCGCCGGGCAGCACGGTCATCTGGGACTGGGCGGCCTCCACCGCCTTGGTGGCCACGGTGTCGGCGCTTCGGACCTTGCGGCGTTCCAGCCAGGTCGTCAGCCGCTTGACGCCGATCCGGCGGAGGGCTGCCGGGGTCTGGTACTCGGTCAGCATGACGATGGGCCCCTTGGCCGCGGAGTAGTCGAAGGCCCGTTCCAGCGCGGGACAGATCCCGACCAGCAGGTCGCGGAGCCGGTTGATCAGTCTCACCCGGTCGGCGATCAGGTCGGCCCGGTAGTTGGTGAGCACCTGGAGGGTGGTGACCAGCTCCGGGGGTGTGTTCAGCGGGGCGAAGTCCTTCGGGCGCATGCGGGCCTGGTCGGCGATGACACGGGCGTCCTTGGCGTCGGTCTTGCCCTCCCCACGGTAGGCGCCGGACATACGGTTGACCGTCCGGCCGGGCACGTAGACCACCTGCTGGCCGTGGGCAATCAGCAGGGCCAGCAGCAGGGTGGAGGCCCTGCCGGAGATATCCACCGCCCACCGCACTTCATCGGCCCGCTCACGGGCGGTGTCGATGAGGGCGAGAATCTGCGACTCGTCGTTGATCACCTTCGTCGAGAAAAGTGTCTCGCCGTCGGCGTCGACCGCCACCGCCCAGTGATGCCCCTTGCCGGCGTCGATGCCGACCCATATCCGCGTGTGAGACGTGCTCAAACTCGTTGCTCCGTTCCACCGTGACCAGCACCTTTCGTGGTCCGAGGAACACTCCGCCAACAGGTCCCTAACCAGCGATGACCGCAGTTCTCAATCAGTGGTCGGAGCGTCCCGGAGGACCGGGCGGCCATTCCTTTCGAGCCACGAACGGCAACCCACCATCAGCCACACCCGGTCCTCCCGGACCGCCAACATTCTTAGGGAACCACCCACCATGCGCGTGTGCCAGGTATGCGCCCTGAAGGAGGACCACCCCGGCGTCACCCTCGACGCCGACGGGGTGTGCAGTGTGTGCCGTCTCGATCGCGTCGGCGATCTGCTGGAGAACTTCAGCTACACCCAGCAGGTCCACGACGAGTTCACCCGCAGCGGGCCCAACCCCGACGGGCCCTACGACTGCCTCTTCATGTACAGCGGTGGCAAGGACAGCACCTACATGCTGGACAAGTTCGTCAACGAATACGGAAAGCGCGTCCTGGCCTACACCTTCGATGTGCCCTTCGAAAGCACCCACGCGGCCGACAACATCGTCCTGGCCCGGGAGAAGATCCCCGCCACCTTTGTGGTCGACTCCGACGACGACAACATCAAAACGGTGATGCGGGAGGTCTTCAACCGGCCCGTCGCCAAACCGGGAAAGTACCTCGACGAAAAGCTGCCGTGTGTCTCCTGCCGCACCTTCTTCGTCATCCGCGCGATCCTCTACGCCTTCCGGCACCGCATTCCCTACATCGCGCTGTGCGCCGATCCGCAGCAGATCCTCACCATGGAATCCGACACCCGGGAGGTGGTGCGCGGCTTCTACCGCACCTTCGGCGCGAAGCTGACCGACACGGTCTTCCAGGGCGAGGCCGAGCAGGTGCTCTTCGCCGAGGAGGAGCGGCTGCCCCGCATCGTCTTCCCGTTCGTCGCCATGCGCTACGCCTACGACCCCGACCGCATCGTGGCCGACCTGAAGGCCAAGGGCCTGTACGACTCCTCCCCGCTGGAAACCCACTGCACGCTCTTCCCGCTGCTGAACTACTACTCCTTCGCCCACTGGAACTGCATGTTCTACAAGCTCAACGCCGCCAGCCGGCGGCGCGCGGTGCACCGCAACAAGCACCAGGACCGCTCGACCTTCAGCATCACCTTCCCGCGCGCGGCCGATCTCCCCGCGATCGAGGAGCGGATGAAACACGTCGTCCTCGACATCGCGGAGGGCCGCGGCGAGCCGGAGAAACAGCAGCACGAACTCGTGGACCTGTTCCAGGAACTGGGCGCCACGGCGGACGCGGCACGGTTCGTCGCCGGAGGCTTCCTCGGCATGCGGACGCTCGCCGCCGACCTGGGCATCGCCCTCTAGGGCGGGGAGACGGAGGAATCATGGAACAGGCGACGGCGATCCGCGAAACCGACATCGCGATCATCGGAATGGCATGCCGCTTTCCCGGCGCCACCACCCCCGAGGGCTTCTGGAAGAACCTCCGGGAAGGCCGGGAGAGCGTGGTGTTCTACACCGAGCAGGAACTGCTGGCCGCCGGGGCGGACCCGGCCGAGCTGAGCCACCCCGGCTATGTGCGCGCCGGTCATCCGCTCCCCGGCCTGGAGCTGTTCGACGCCGGGCACTTCGGAGTCCCCGACGACGAGGCGGAGATCCTCGACCCGCAGCACCGCCACTTCCTGGAGTGCTCCCTGGCCGCCCTCGAGGACGCCGGATACGACCCCTCGCGCTGCCCCGACGACATCGGCCTGTTCGCCGGTGCGGGGATGAACACCTATCTGCTCACCCATCTCGCCGAACGCTACCGGCGCGAGACCTCGGTCGGGCGCTACCGCCTGATGCTCGCCAACGACAAGGACTTCCTCGCCACCCGGGTGTCCTACAAGCTGAATCTGCGGGGGCCGAGCCTCAGCGTCAACACCGCCTGCTCCACCGGGCTGGTCGCCGTCCACCAGGCGTACCTGAGCCTGCTCGCGGGCGAATGCCGGATCTCGCTCGCCGGAGCGGTCCATCTGCGGGTGCCCCAGGTGGAAGGCCATGTCCACCAGGAAGGCATGATCTTCTCCCCGGACGGCCACTGCCGCGCCTTCGACGCGGACGCGGGCGGCACCGTGATCTCCAGTGGTGTCGGTGTGGTGGTGCTCAAGCGGCTGGCCGACGCGGTGGCGGACGGCGACACCGTCCACGCCGTCATCAAGGGAACGGCGGTGAACAACGACGGCTCGGCCAAGGCCGGTTACACCGCCCCGAGCGTGACCGGGCAGGCCGAGGTCATCCGGGACGCCCAGAGTGTGGCCGACTGCGCACCGGAGACCATCGGCTATGTGGAGGCGCACGGCACCGGGACGCCCCTCGGCGACCCCATCGAAGTGGCCGCCCTGACCGAGGCCTTCGACGGCGTGGCGCCCGACCGTGTGCACCTCGGCTCGGTCAAGACCAACATCGGCCACCTGGACACCGCGGCGGGTATGGCCGGGCTCATCAAGACCGTCCTCATGCTCCGCCACCGCACCCTGGTACCCAGCCTGCACTTCCGCACCCCCAACCCCGATATCGATCTCACCGGCGGCCCGTTCCGGATCGCCACCACCACGGCCGAGTGGCCGGCCGGCAGCACGCCCCGGCGTGCCGGGGTCAGCTCGTTCGGCGTCGGCGGCACCAACGCCCATGTGGTGCTCGAGGAGCCGCCCGTGTTCCCCACGCCGCCCGCCGCCGCCACCCCCGAGCTGGTGGTCCTCTCGGCGCGCACCCCCGCCGCCCTCGCCCGGGTGACCGACGAGCTCTCCCGCCACCTGGGACGCCACAAGGAGCTGGACCTCGCCGCGGTCGCCCACACCCTGGCCGTGGGCCGCCGCCCCCATGCCCACCGGCGGGCCGTGGTGTGCGAGGACACCACCGACGCCGCCGTGACGCTCGCGATCGGCGACCCGTCGCGGGTGATGGACGGACCGGGTGACGGTGGCCCCGCCGCGCTCGCGTTCGTCTTCCCGGACCCGGCCGACACCCACGTCACGGACGGGGCCGCGCTCTACCACTCCCTGCGCCCCTTCCGCGAGGCGGCGGACGCCTGCGCCGCGGCACTCCCGGGCGGCGGCCCCGACGCGCTGGACCTGCTGACCGGCGGTGGCGGCGACCGGCTCGCGTCGTTCACGGCCGGCTACGCCCTGGCCCGCACCTGCCAGGCCGCGGGGGTGACACCTGCCGCGCTGTGCGGCTCCGGCACCGGACGGGTGGTCGCCGGATGCCTGGCGGGTGTGTTCGGGCTGACCGAAGCGCTCGCCCTCCTCTTCGGCGACGCCCCCGACACCCTGGCCGCCCCTGAACTGCCGCTCAGCCTGGGGGCGAGCGGCCGGTGGCTGCGGCCGGAGGAGAGCACCGACCCGGCCACCTGGACCACCCCCGACCCCGGTGGCGAATGCGCACCGGAGGCCCTGCTGAAGGAGCGGGAGCTGACCGCCCTCGACCTCGCGCCCGCGCCGGGAGTCGCGGCCCCGCTCCGGCGCACCCTGCTGCACGCCCTCGGCCGTGCCTGGACCCGGGGCGCGGAGGTCGAGTGGACCGTCCGGTACGGCACGGGCCACCGCCGCGTACCGCTGCCCACCTACCCGTACCAGCGCGGTCGGCACTGGGTGGAGCCGGAGCGGACGCCCGGCCGGGAGACCGCGGGAGACACCGTCGGCGCCGGTCTGCGGGACCACTTCACCCGGGGCGACCAGACCGCCCGCCAGGCCCTGGTGGAGGACTTCCTGCGCGAGCAGATCGCCACCATGCTGCCCGAGTCCGGCGACACCCTCCCGGAGGCCGACGCCGACCTCTTCGAACTGGGCTTGGACTCGCTGATGCTCATCGACGTCATCGCCCGGCTCGGCGACGCGCTGGGCAGCCCCGTCACCGCCATGTTCAGCAGTGAACACCCCACCATCAGCGCGCTCGCCGGTGAGGTGGCACGATGACGGCGGTGCCCCCGTCAGGCCGGTGACTCCCACCACCGCGGGTACGGCACCCCCTCATCGAAGGGAGGCGCCGCCGCGGTGACACCGGTTCACTGGGCGCTCGCGGCGGGGCGCACCACGATCTCGTTGACGTCCACCTCGGCCGGGCTGCCCACGGCGAAGGCGATGGCGTTCGCGACGGCCGGCGCGGGAAGGGCCACCGAACGGTAGGTCTTCATGTCCTCCCGGGCCCGCGGATCGGAGATGGAGTCCGCGAGCTCCGACTCGGTCACCCCCGGGGACACCACGGTCACCCGGATGTCGCCCGCCGACTCCTGACGCAGCCCCTCCGACAGCGCACGCACCGCGAACTTGGTGGCGCAGTACACCGCGGCGGTGGGCACCACCTCGTACGCGCCCACCGACGCAATGGTGACGATGTGTCCGCCGCCCCGCTCCCGCATCACCGGCAGGGCCGCCGCGATCCCGTGGAGCACACCCCGCACATTTACATCGATCATGCGGTCCCACTCCTCGACCTTCAGCTCCGCCAGCGGCGACAGCGGCATCACCCCGGCGTTGTTCACCATCACATCCACCCGCCCGAACCGCTCCCGCGCGGCGGCCACGAACTCCCGTACGTCCGCGGCGCCGTGACGTCCAGCCGCCGGAACGCCGCCCGGTCACCGCCGTTCGACACCTGGTCCACCAGCGCGGCCAGCCGGTCCGTGCGCCGCGCCCCCAGGAAGACCCGGTGGCCGTCGGCGGCCAGCCGTCGGGCCGTCGCCTCGCCGATGCCACTGCTGGCCCCCGTGATCAGAACGACCTTCTCGGTGTCCGTCATCCCTGTCCGTCCTCTCGATCGTGGAGCTGATCCGCCCGTCACCGAGTCTGAGGAGAAAGCCGCAGGTCAGCCAGGAGGAGCGGTGGCTGGGTGTGGCACACCCGGGCAGCGTCCCGCCCGGCTGCCTAGCCTGGTACGCATGCCCGACAACGCATTCGGCGAATTCCTGCGCGCACGCCGCGCGGGCCTGCGCCCAGAGGACGTCGGCATGGCGCACCACGGGGTCCGCAGGGTCCCCGGACTGCGCCGTGAGGAGGTGGCCGTTCTCGCCGGGGTCAACGCCGACTACTACACCCGGCTGGAACAGGGCCGCGAACGCCACCCCTCACCGCAGGTCCTCGACGCCCTCAGCCGCGCCCTGCACCTGGACACGGACGCCCGCGCCCATCTGTACCGGCTGACCGGCACCGCCCCCGACGACCGCCACCGCCTCGCCCCGGACACCGTCAGCGCGGGGCTGCGGCGGCTGATGGACGGCTACGCCCACACCCCCGCCTTCGTCGTCAACCGCACCTTGGACGTCCTCGCCGCCAACGCCCTCGCCGAGGCGCTGTTCTCGCCCTTCCGGCCCGCGGACAACCTCGTCCGGATGATCTTCCTCGACCCCGCGGCCCGTCACTTCTTCACCCGTTGGGACTGGACCGCCCAGGCCACCGTGGCCAATCTGCGCCAGGCGGAGGGCTATCCCGCCGACAGCCCCCGGCTGAACGCCCTCGTGGACACCCTCACCCGGCACAGCGCCGAATTCACCGCCCTGTGGAGCGCCCACGCAGTGCGCGGCAAGACCCAGGACGCCAAACACCTCCACCACCCCGAGGTCGGCCCGCTGGACCTCACCTACCAGTCCTTCGACGTCCGTGCCGCCCCCGGCCAGCAGCTGATCATCTACCACGCCGAACCCGGCAGTCCCAGCGCCCAGGCACTGGGACTGCTCGGCACCCTCGACGCCACCCGGCGGCAGCCGGCCGACTAGGGCCCGTCTTCAAAGGGGGCGTCCGGCCGCGAGCGGCGTCTGGTGCGGTACATCGCAAGGCGAAGGATCGCCCTCGTACTGGGCGTACTCGGGCGACTCCGACAACGCAGCGAGGTGCCGTGCCAGGCGTCGGGAGCAGGGCGGCCCCTTTGAAGACGGGTCCTAGTACCTCACCGCGGAGCGCAGCTGCCGGTGTAGACACGCGGTATCCGGTCGCCGACCCGGGTGACGATCTCGTACGCGATGGTGTCCGCGGCCCGCGCCCAGTCCTCCGCGCCGGGCTCACCACGGTCGCCCGGACCGAACAGCACCACCTCGTCGCCGACCGCCGCCGGGGCGTCACCGAGGTCCACGACGAACTGGTCCATGCACACCGTGCCCGCCACCGAGCGCCGTTCCCCGGCGGCCAGTACCGGACCGGTGCGCGAAGCGTGCCGTGGTACCCCGTCGGCGTACCCCAGGGGCACCACACCGAGGGTGGTCTGACGGGGTGTGCGGTAGCGGTGGCCGTAGGAGACCCCCTGTCCGGCAGGGACACGTTTGACGGAGACCAGCCGGGCGGAGAGGGTCATCGCGGGCCGCAGTCCCAGGGCGGTGGCGTCGGCGGACTCCGGCACCGGGCTCAGCCCGAACACCGCGATCCCGGGGCGCACCAGATCGAAGTGGGTGTGCGGAAGCCGCAGGGTGGCGGCCGAGTTGGCCAGGTGCAGCACCTCGGGGCGCAGCCCCGCCTTCCGCGCCATGTCCACCGCGGTACGGAAGTTCGCCACCTGTACGTCGGTCACCGGGTGGCCGGGGGTGTCGGCGTCGGCGAGATGGGACCAGATCCCCACGACCCGGATGTGCCCGGACGCCTCGGCGCGCGCGGCGGTCTCCAGCAGCGCGGGCCAGTCGGCGGCGGGGGAGCCGCCACGGCCCATTCCGGTGTCCGCCTTCAGATGCAGCAGACAGGGGCGGCCCGCCGCCCGCGCCGCGTCCTCCGCCGCCTGGACCGCCCAGACCGCCCCGGCCGACAGCTCGATGTCCGCGGCGACGGCGGCGGCCCAGTCGTCGCCGGGCGCCAGCAGCCAGGCCATGATGCGGATCCGGCTGGTGATGCCCGAGGCGCGCAGGGCCAGTGCCTCGTGGATCCGCGCGGCACCGAGCCAGGTGGCGCCACCGGCCAGCGCCGCACGGGCGCTGGGGACGATGCCGTGGCCGTAGCCGTCGGCCTTCACCACGGCCATCGTCTCCGCGGAACCGGCGGCCTCCCGCAGCCGCGCCACATTGGCGCGGATGGCCGCGAGGTCGATGCGCGCCTGTGCGAGAGGCGCGTCCTCGTGGGCCCCGTCCGCGCGGTTGCTGACCTCGTGGGGGCTGCCGATCGCCACACCGTCGTCCTTCCGTGGAGACTCCAGCGGGCCCGGGGCGGGCCGCGGGTGAAGCCATGGTCGCGCCGGGGACAACGCTCCGTCATCGTGCAAACGCCACTGTCGTGCGGTGCCGCGGAGTGCCGGGAGGACAACGGGACCGGGGGCGGGCGGCCGTCAGAGGGGGTGGGCGCCGTCAGACGGGGGCGGGGGCCGTGCCGTGCGGGCCGCCCCCGGAGGCCGCGGTGCCGTCGTTGCCGTAACGCCGGGCGGTCAGCTGGAGGAGCAGCGCCGAGCGCACCTCCGCGCTGTCCAGCCGCAGGTCCACCACCTCCCGCATCCGGCGCATCCGGTGACGGAGCGTGTTCGGATGGATGTGCAGCCGGGCCGCGGCCGCCTTCGCGTCGCCCATCTCCTCCAGCCAGATGTACAGCGTCGGCACATGGCTGGTGCGGTGTTCGCGGTCGTGGTCCAGCAGCTGTCGCAGCGGCCCGATGTCCGCGGTCCGGGCGGTGGTGGCGGACCGGGCGGTACGGCGGAGGACCACGGTGGCCCACACTTCGTCGTGGACGGCCGCGCCACCGGGGACCAGCCCCGCCGTGAGCAGCGCGAGGGTGTCATCGGCCTGCTCACGGGAGTCGGCGAGCCCGGGGACGGTGGTGGCGAGCCCGCCCACGGCGACCAGGGGCGCGGCCGCCTCCCCGGAGGTACCGGCGAGTTCGCCCAGCCAGTCGGCATGGGCCCCGGACGCGGAGTTCACCGCGTCGGCGTGCACGATGCCGTAGACCACATCGCCGATCACGGCCGCGGGGGAGCGCAGCCGGGTGTCGGGGAACCGGCTCAGCCGCTCCCGCACCGTCAGCCGCTGCCGCTCGGCCTCGTCGGCGTCCTCACCGGGCACCCCCACGGCGATCACCCGCCAGGGGCCGCTGGTCAGGCCGAGGAGACGCGCGGCGTCCGCGGCCCCCTCCTGCCCGTGCAGCACCTTCGCCACCATGTCCGCCAGCGCCAGCCGCTGCCGGTCGGCCTCCGCGCGCCGGCGCAGCAGATGCAGGGCGGCCGCGTCCGCGGCGTCGGCGAACGCCGCCGCCAGCTCGGGCTCGACCGGGCCGGGCACGATGGCCCAGATGGAGCCGAGAACATCGCCTCCCGCGTGCACCGGTACCACCAGCCGCGGCTTGGTGCCCTCGACGACCGCCGGGACATAGATGGGCGTGGTGTCCTGGGCGATCCTGCGGAAGACGCCGTGCCGCCGGAAGTGCGCGTTGACGTCCTCGGGCACATGACGGCCCATGATGGTGGCCACCCGCGCCTCGTCGCCGCGCTCCTGGCGGGTGGAGTACGCCAGCACACGCGAGCTGCGGTCCTCGATGGTCACCGGGGCGTCGATGATCCGGGCGATGGCATCCGCCACCCCGAACAGATCCCCGGCCTCCGCCACCCCCAGTCCCGCGGCGGCCGTGGCGAGCCCCTCGCCGTCGAGCGCCGCACGCAGCAGCGAGAGCACCTGGGCCCAGCCGGCCCCCTCAAAGACCCGCAACAGCGCCACGCCCGCCTCGTCCGCCGCCGCTGCCACCTCCTCGTCCACCGCCACCGGCGCCTTGAGCAGCACGGCGGCGGCCGACCGCCGGGCGCACAGCGCCAGCAGCCGCAGCGCCGCGTCGCGGTCGGTGAGGTTCACCCCGAGCACCACGTCGCCCGCCCGTGGCTCGAGCTCCTGGTCCGGTTCGGCGATCACCGCGTCGCCGACCGTGACGGACAGCCGCTCAGGGGCACACGTCCCCGACAGCACGGCTGGCCCCACGGCGTCGAGAAGCCGTTGCAGACTGATCATGGCCCATCACCTGCTCACCGATCGCCCACCATCCTGCCCCACCGCCCCGGTGGGGGAGGAGTGGCGTCCGGGATACGAGCGGGACACGATGGGTGCGCGAGAGCGAGCACGGGCGGCCGGAGCACGTCCCCGACGGACACGGCTAGCCGCCGTCGCCGAAGCCTCCGCCGAAACCGCCCCCGAAGTCGCCACCGCCGAAGCCGCCGTCGAAGCCGCCCCCGTCGCCGTGGTCCCCGCCGTCCCCGAAGCCGCCGTAGTCCCCGCCGTCCCCGAACGCGCCGGCCTCGTCGTAGCCGGGGCTCAGCGAGCCGCCCAGCATCGTCCCGACCAGCAGGGCGGGCAGCAGCGCCGCTCCGTAACCGCCGAAGTACCCCCCCGCCCAGGGGGCGTAGGCCGGGCCCGCCTCCCAGTACGGGCGGCGGCCGCCGGCCCCGACGGCAACGGTACGGGTGTCCGGGTCGAGGCCCTCCTCGATGCGTGTGGCGTCCGCGGCGCACGCGGGCACCGGCCGCTCGGCGCCGCCCGCCGGAGCCCAGGTGACATCCCCGACCGACGGCCCGTGCCGCGGATCGAAGAAGCACGGCGGCCGTCGCTCGGGAAGGGGCGTGCCCGCGCGGCGGGCCTCCAGCACCGCCAGCGAGAACCGGCCGTCCTCCAGCGCCTCGGTCACCGCCCGTACGTCCCCGGGGCGCCGGGCGGTGTCCGACTTCGCCTTGGCCTCCTCGTACGCGTCCAGGGCGCGGACGTAGTCGTCCACCATCTCCGGGGTGGACGAGGGGTCGGACGGGGTGAAGCCGAGCCCGCTCAGCTTCTCGCCGTACGCGGTGATGTCCTCCTGGACCGTGCCGCGCACCTGCTCCAGCTCGGCCCGCTCGCGCTCGCGGCGGCGCTTGCGGGTGCGCCCCATCGCGAACAGTGCGGTTCCGGCCAGCACCACCAGGATGATCAGCAGCACCAGGGCACCGCCCGTCGAGGACCCGGTGGAGTCCGGGGCGCCCTGATCGCCGTCGGCCGACTGTCCGCTGGTGGCCGCGGCCACGTCCGCCACGAAGCCGGCCAGGACCTTCGGCAGGTCATCGGGGTGGCGGCGCAGGTTCTGCTCCGCCAGCGCCTGGGAGGTGCTGCCCGGCAGCACCGAGGCGTCGGACGCGGCGCCGAAGGAGGAGCCGAGCGCCACCGCGTAGACACCGGGGCTGTCGACGGCCGCACGCAGCCGCGGGAAGATGCGCTCCCCTCCGTATGCGCGGTCGTCCGGCAGAACGGCGACGTAGATGGGCACATCCGTGGCCCGGATACGGTCCGCGAGGGCATGTGCCTGTGCAGTGCTCAGGGAGTCGGAGGCGCCGGGATCGACGTACACGGGGCTGCTGCGCAGCTTCTGGGCGATCCTGTCCACGTCCGTTTCGGCACGGGCGCCTCCGGCGGCGAACAACGTCGCCACCAGGGCAACGAGGACGGCCAGCGCCAGCGTGGCCCGTCGCCGTGTCTTGCTGGGCACACCGGACTCTTACCCACTCACATGCGCTATCGCACGTGTTTTCCTGTTTTGCCGGTATGTGTGTGTGCACACCGGTTATTGCCACCGCCGACCGTCGCCGACCGCCGCCGACGACCGTCAGCTGCCGTAGATCAAGCTGTCGTAGTCGGCGTTGTCGACCAGGTGGTAGAGGCCGAGCACCCCGGGGAAGAGCACGAGCGCCAGCACGCCGAGCCGCAGCAGGACCGGGGCCGCGACCGTGACGCTCTCGGTCTGGCCCGTGATGGTGCGCCAGTCGCGGCAGCGCCGGATGTCGCCACCGCAGGCGGCCCAGAACCCGAGCCCCGTCACCGTGAACACACCCCCGCCGATCACGGCGAAACCAGCCGTGACCGCCAGGAACGTCATCCGCGCGTGGTGGTCGCTCACCCCGAGCGAGCCCACGCCGACGAGGGGTATCGCGGCAAGCCCGTAGAGCATCCCCCGCAGCGCCACGTCCCGGAACCGCAGCAGCGGCTGGTGTATCCCGTCCTCCCCGGTCATGTGCGCACGATATCCCAGCGTGTTTCCCCCGCCACGGCCGGAGATCCGGTACGGCCACCGGCCGGGGGCGCACCGGCGAGGCCGGTCTACGCTGGGGAGAAGGTGCGCGCTCAGCGCGTACCGGGCGCGGACGGCACGGAGGTCCGGCAGAACCACTCAATGCTCTTCACGAGGCGAAGACCATGGATGGTGTGCGCAGACGTACGGTGCTCGGGGCGCTCGGGGGCACCGTCGCCGCGGGTGGCGCCGTCGGACGCATCCGTCGCCGCGAGAGCCCGCCCGGCCCTCCCGACGGTGTGCGGCAGGCGCCGGAACGTCCCCGTCCGTACGAGCCCCGGGTGCAGGCGCTGCTCGGGCGGATGACGGTGGACGAGAAGCTGGGGCAGTTGCAGCAACTGGCCTGGAGCGCCGACACCGGCCCCGGCGCCGGGCAGAACGCCGAAGCGGTGCGGGCGGCGCGCGGCGGCAGGCTCGGGTCGGTGCTCAACCTCTACGGGGCCAGGAAGACCAACGCGTTGCAGCGGATCGCCGTGGAGGAGTCCCGCCTCGGTGTTCCGCTGCTCTTCGGGCTCGATGTGATCCACGGTCTGTGGACCACCTTTCCGATCCCGCTCGCTCAGGCGGCCAGTTTCGATCCCGCGGTGGCCGGGCGGGACGCCGAGGTGTCCGCGCGGGAGGCCCGGTCCAACGGGGTGAACTGGGCGTTCTCCCCGATGCTGGACGTCACCCATGAGCCACGCTGGGGACGGATCGCCGAGGGCAACGGCGAAGACCCGTATCTGACGGCGGCGTTGGGGGCGGCGAAGGTCCGCGGCTACCAGGGCGACGACCTGGCCGACAACGACCGGGTGGCCGCCTGCGCCAAACACCTGGCCGCCTACGGGGGCGCCGAGGGCGGCCGTGACTACAACAGCGTGGACGTGTCCGAAGCGCGGCTGCGCAATCTGTACCTCGGGCCGTTCGCGGCGGCCGTGGAGGCCGAAGTGGCCACCGTGATGGCCGCCTTCAACACCGTCAGTGGCATTCCGGCCCACGCCAACCGGCATCTGCTCACCGATATCCTCAAAGAGCAGTGGCAGTTCGACGGGGTGGTCGTCAGCGACTACATCGCCATCCGGGAACTGACCGTCCACGGTTACGCGGCGGGTGGCGCCGACGCGGCCCGGATGGCCCTCAACGCCGGGGTGGACATGGAGATGGCCAGCACCCTCTTTGTCCAGTACGGCAAACGGCTGCTCAGGAACGGCCGGATCACCATGGCCCGGCTGGACGACGCGGTGGCCCGCGTCCTGCGGCTGAAGTTCCGGCTCGGCCTCTTCCGCCGCCCCTACGTGGACGAGGACGCCGCCATCACCGAACCCACCGCGGCCGCCCGGTCGGCGGCGCGCGAAACCGCCGCACGGTCCATGGTGCTGCTCAGGAACCACAAGTCGGCGCTTCCGCTGAGCACATCGGCCCGCTCCATCGCGGTGGTCGGCCCGTTCGGCGACTCCCCGGACCTGAAGGGCTCCTGGGCCGGGCCCTGGGCGGTCACGCCCCGTCCGGTCACGGTGGCCGATGCCATCAAAGCCGCCGTCCCCAAGGCGAAGGTGACCCATGTGCGCGGCGTGGACGCCCAGGGCAGGGACACCGACAACATCGTGAAGGCGGTCTCCGCGGCCAGGGCGGCCGAGGTGACGGTCGTGGTCGTCGGCGAAGGCGCCGAGCTGAGCGGTGAGGCGAGGGTGCGCAGTGACATCAGCCTGCCCGGAAAGCAGGAGGAGCTGATCGAGGCCATCGCCAAGTCGGGTGCGGCGTTTGTGGTGGTGCTGGTCAACGGGCGCCCGCTGACGATCGGCGGCTGGCTGGAGTCGGCGCCCGCCGTCCTGGAGGCGTGGCACCCCGGTATCGAGGGCGGACACGCCATCGCGGACGTGCTGTTCGGAAAGGTCAACCCCGGTGGCAAACTGCCGGTGTCCTTCCCGCGCGCGGTCGGCCAGGTGCCGATCCACTACAACCACGAGAACACCGGCCGCCCCTACGACCCGCACAACCCCTACACCTCCCGCTATCTGGACCTGCCCGACGGCCCGCAGTTCGCCTTCGGGCACGGCCTGAGCTACACGACCTTCGACATCGGCGAACCCAGGCTGTCGGTGCGCCGGATCGCCGCCGACGCGCTATGCAAGGGCGACACCGTCCAGGTGGCGGTGGCGGTGCGCAACACCGGGCGGCGCACGGGCGACGAGGTCGTCCAGCTGTATCTGCGGGATCCGGTGGCGAGCATCGTGCAGCCGGTGCGCCGGCTGTGCGGTTTCCGCCGGGTCACCCTCGACGCCGGGAAGTCCACCACCGTGCGCTTCCGGCTGAGCGCCGAGGACCTGGGCTTCTGGACCCATGACCGGGACGGCAACTTCGCGGTGGAGAAGGGCGAGATCCGGCTCTACGCGGGCAACAGCTCCCTGGCCGGGGGCGAACGCACCCTCACCATCACCTAGCGGCCGGGGTGCCGGGGCGAGGCGCCGCCGCCTCGCCCCGGCACCCGGTCATCCGCGCTGCGCGCCACTCCGGCGCCAGCACCGACCAGACCTCCCTGTCCACGCGCACTCCCCGGTGCGGATGGCTCTCCCGCAGCACTCCGTCCCGCACCATGCCGAGCCGTTGGGCGACCTTGATGCTCGCCGTGTTGGCGGACGAGGCGACCCACTCCACCCGATGGATTCCGCGCACCTCGACCGCCCAGTCGATGAGCACCCGGACGGCCCGGGTGACCAGCCCGCGCCCGGCGAACGCCTCCTCCAGCCAGCAGCCGACCTCACAGGTCCCGGACTGGGTATCGAAGGACCGGAAGAGGACACCGCCGATGAGCGTCCCGTCGACCCAGATGCCGTACAGCCGTCCACTGTCAGTGGCCGCCTTGTCCGCGTACATCTGGAGGAAGGCGGTGGCCGACGGCAGGTCGGTGGCGCGGTCCCCCAGCGCGATATGCGTACCGACGTACTCCCGGCAGCGGTCGATGTGGGCGAGGTACTCCTTGGCGTTCCACGGCTCCAGCGGGCGCAGCTCCGCACCGTCGTCACCCAGCGATTTCGCGAACACCTTGCTCCTTCACAGGTAGAGGGCCTGGGCCCAGTCTCCCTGGTGCGGGCGGCGGCTCCGCGTCCGGGCGGTCGGTCAGGTGGTCCCGGCCCCGGCCCCGGACTCCGAAGACGTCCCGGTGGCCGGGCCATGGGTGACCCGGATCTTGGACTGGCCGTGCGGCAACGCCTCCCAGTCCTCCATGAAACGCGCCTCCAGGCCGTGTTTCGCGGCGAGGGCGACGAGCGTCTCGGTGCGGTAGTAGAAGTCCTCGCGCAGCACCTGGTGTTCGGTGCCCTCGGTGCGGTCGAAGGTGAAGTCGAACCAGCCGCCGGGCGCCATCACCCGGCCGATATGGGCCAGGCACTCCTCGATGACCGGCAGCGGGGAGTGCGAGAACACGCTGTGCGCGTGGATGACATCGAACCGGCCCTCGGGCAGGAACCGCAGGGTGAGATCGCGGACCGGGACCAGATGCGGCAGCCGGTCCTGCAACCCCGACCGCACCAGGGTGTCCTGCGCGGCGGCGAGGATGTCGGGCGAGATGTCGATGCCGTAGTAGTGGCCGGGCTCCAGATGGCGGATGAACCGCCAGCCCGCCCGCAGATTGCCGCAACCGATCTCCAGCATCCGGTGTTCGGGGCGCAGCCCGTGGCCGATGAGGTAGTCGAACTGCATGGCGCCCAGGGCGAGCCACCGCTCGCGGCTGGCACTGCCCACCGCTGCGTCCGGGTCCGCGCGGGTGTCGGAGCGCATCACGGCGCGGTAGTAGGAGATGTGGTCCGGCCAGCGGTGACGCAGCCAGGCGTCCCGGGCGGCACGGGTCAGATAGCGCGGTACCCGGTCGGGGTGGCGCAGCGCGTAGGTGAGGCGATGGCCGAGCGACGCTCGGTTGACGGTGACGTTCCTGGCGGGCATGGGCGGCGGTCCTCCCGTGATGGCGGTGTGGTGGTGTTGCGGGCCTCGGTCTCAGCCTCCGTGTCCCGGTGATGGTCCGGGGTCGGCGGACCGGCCACGGTGCGGACGCGGCCCGGTGGACCCCGGTATCAGCCGATCGGATGATGCGGGAGGTGCGCCGGGCGCGTTAGGACTGGCTGCGGAGGTGTCCGGACGATGTCCGACGGTGGCCGGGCGGGACGAGGAGGCTGGATGCGGTGCGACGCGCGATACGGGCGGCCGGGGTGGTCCCGTCCGCCGGAGCGAGGGGTGCGGCCCGTGACGGCGCTGCTCGGGAGGCCACCCGCGACCGGCCGCTCCGCACCGACGGGTGCACCGGCCGATCCGGACGGGCGGTGGCTCAGGGCGGTGATGGACTCCGCTTTCCTCCTGTTGCTGGGCTCCTCGCTGGGCCGCTTTCTGAGCCGCGACCAGGGGGAGCCGCGTACGCCCTGGGTGGTGGCCCTGTTCACCGCCTTCGGTGTGCTCTATGTCCTCGGCAGACTGCTGGCCCCCGCGCCACGGCCCGGCACCCGGCCGGCCGCCCGCCATCTGGCCTGGCTGGGGGCGGTGTCCACGGTGTGGGCCGGACTGCTGGTGCTCGCCCCGAGCGCCACCTGGTGTGCGATGCCGCTGCTCTTCACCGGGTTGCAGACGCTGCCCGCGCGCACCGCGGTGCCGCTTGCGGCCGGGCTCACCGTGCTGGTCGTGGCCTCCGAACTGCGGGTGGCGCGAGGCGGGCACGGCGGCCACGGCGCCTTCAACCCCAATGTGGTGGTGGCGCCCCTGGCCATCGCCGCGGTCGCCACCGCCGTCCTGGTCCATCTGCAACGCCAGGCCGCCCGGCAGCGCGCCCTCATCGACGACCTGGTCCGCACCCGCCGCGAGCTGGCCGCCACCGAGCGGCGGGCGGGTGTGCTGGCGGAGCGGCAGCGGCTGTCGACGGAGATCCACGACACCCTCGCCCAGGGGCTGTCCAGCCAGGGGATGCTGTTGCAGGCGGCCGACCGCATGTGGTCGACGGAGCCGGACACCGCCCGTCGCCATGTGCGGGAGGCGGCCGGGATCGCGTCCCGCAGCCTCACCGAGGCCCGCCGGTTCGTCCATGACCTGGCCCCGGCCGATCTCGCCGAGCGCACCCTCGCCCAGGCGCTGCACACCCTCGCCGAGCGCGCGTCGGGCGAAGGGCTCACCGTGGACTTCCGGCTGGACGGCACCCCGGGCCCGCTGCCGGAACGAGTGGCGGCGGCACTGCTGCGCATCGCCCAGGGTGCCCTGGCCAATGTGCGCGAACACGCCTGGGCCACCCGCGCCGCACTCACCCTGACCTGCCTGGAGGACCAGATCTCCCTGGACATCGCCGACAACGGCCGGGGCTTCGACACCGATCGCCGCGCGGGACCCGACGGGGGCCGGGGCCACGGTCTGCCCGCCATGCGGGTCCGGGCACGGCAGTCGGGCGGCACTCTCACCGTCGAATCCACACCGGGCGAGGGCACCGTCGTGTCGGCGTCGGTCCCCCTCGCCCCCTGAGAAAGGCCCGTCGTTGAGCCCACGTCCGACCGAACCCACCGAGCCCGTCCGGCTGTTGCTGTGCGATGACCACGCCGTGGTCCGGGCCGGGCTGCGCGCCCTGCTGGCCAGTACCGACGGCATCGAGGTGGTCGGTGAGGCGGGCAGCGGTGAAGAGGCCCTCGCCGTGGCCGCCCGGATCCGGCCCGATGTGGTGCTGATGGATCTGCAACTCGGCGGCGGCATGGACGGGGTGACGGCCACCCGACGGCTGACCACCCCGCCCGACGCCGATGCCGACCCCGATGCCGACCCCGGTGCCGACTCCGGTGCTGAAGCCCCCCGTGTCCTGGTGCTCACCATGTTCGACACCGACGCCGATATCGCCCGTGCCATCGAAGCGGGCGCCACCGGCTATCTGCTCAAGGCCGAGCGCCCGGACGAGTTGTTCGCCGCGATCCGCGACGCCGCCTCCGGCCGTACCGCGCTGTCGCCGCCGGTTGCCGATCGGGTGATGGCCCGGATGCGCAACCCGCGTCCCACCCTCTCCGAGCGTGAACGCGACATCCTGCGGCAGCTCGCCCGTGGGCTGGGCAACCGGGAGATCGCCCGTGCGCTGTTCGTCAGCGAGGCCACTGTCAAAACCCATCTCGGGCGGATCTACAGCAAGTTGGGGGTGGAGACCCGGGCGGGAGCCGTGGCCGTGGCCAATGAGCAGCGGCTCCTGCCCTGAGGTGGCCCCACCCGCCGTCCGGCGGCTCCGTGCCGCCGTACACGGTGGGGCGGGGCCGTGGCCGTCAGGAAGCGGGCTTACGGGCCACTCCCGCCCAGAAGGACACCTCTTCGTCGGTGACGTCACCGGTGCCCACCTGGGGGCCGGTGGCCAGGTCCGTACGCCAGCGGTGGGGCACCTCGACCCCTGGCTCCACCAGCTCCAGCCCGGTGAAGAACTCCTCCACCTCCGCTCTGCTGCGGATCTTCCCCTTGATCCCGCCGCTGTGGTAAACGTCCACGGTCCGCTGGGTCGCCACAGGGTCGAAGTCCGGGGTGATGTGGCTCAGCACGAGATACGAACCGGGCGCGAGCGCGTCGACCAGCCGCCGCACGATCGTGTACGGCTCCCACTCGTCCGGGACGAAGTGCAGCAGCGCGCACAGGCTCAGCGCCACCGGCTGGGAGAGGTCCAGCACCTCGGCGAGGTCCGGGGAGTCGAGGATGGTCCCGGGGTCGGCCACATTCGCGTCGACATAGGCGGTCCGGCCCTCGGGGTGGCTGGTGAGCAGGGTCTGCGCATGGGCCAGCACTATCGGGTCGTTGTCGACGTAGACGATCCGCGACTCCGGCGCGACCGACTGGGCGACCTCGTGCAGATTGGGGCTGGTGGGAATGCCGGTGCCGATGTCGAGGAACTGCCGGATACCGCACTCGGCGGCCAGATACCGGGTCGCGCGCTGCATGAAGGCACGGTTGGTGCGGGCGGCGATCATGACGCCCGGCCACAGGGTGAGCACCTTCGCCGCGGCCTGCCGGTCCGCGACGTAGTTGTCCTTGCCGCCCAGGAAGTAGTCGTACATCCGGGCGCTGTGCGGACGACCCTGGTTGATGGGGCTGTTGGGCGGCTCCGGCCCGCTCGCCGTCTGGGATGCTACCCCGTGACCGGTCACGTCGTGTTCTCCTCCACTCCAGGGCGCGATCGTTGTATCGCGGCGGCCCACCCCAGGATCGTAAGCCGCCCCGTCCCCGCCCACACCCGTGGGTGGGGACAACCGTGGCGATAACTGCGCGGCGCTCACGAGGCGTTGAGCGCCACGGTGGGGTGGAGGCGGGAGGCGCGAATGGCCGGAAACAGCCCCGCGAGCACGCCGATCCCCAGCGTGGCGCCGAACCCACCGGCGAGCGCCCAGGGCGGGATGACCGTCGTCCACCCCTGGGCCAGGGCGAACGCCCAGGTCGCCAGCGACCCCAGCACCACCCCCGCCAGCCCGCCGAGGGCCGACAGCAGTAGCGATTCGGTCAGGAACTGAAGCCGGATGGCGCCGCGCGTGGCCCCGATCGCCCGCCGCAGACCGATTTCCTGACGGCGTTCCAGCACCGAGATGACCATGGTGTTGGCCACGCCCACCCCGCCCACCAGGAGTGCCACCGCCCCGAGCCCCAGCATCAGCGCCGTCAGCCCCTCGTCCGTGGTCGCCTTCGCCTCCAGGGCGTCGGAGGGCCGTGAGACCTTGACGGTGCCCTCGTGACCAGGGTTGACGCTCCGGGCCAGCACCGCGGCCACATCCTCCACCGACGCGTCCGTGGAGCGCTCGAAGATGGTGGTGGGATGGCCGTTGAAACCGAAGTACCGTTCGGCGGCCGGAAATCCGACCAGCGCCACCCGGTCCAGGTTGGGCACCAGTTCGACCGGTCGGAGAATGCCCACGACCACCAGATAGCGGTCATTGACCATGATCTTCTCGCCGGGCGCGGTCACTCCGAGCCGCTTCGCCGCGATCGACCCCAGCACGGTCACCGGCAGCCGCTCGTTGGCGGAGTTCAGCCAGCCGCCCCGGTCCACCTCCGCGCCGAGCGCGTCCAGCAGATCCGGCCGGGCGGCCTGGGTGGTGACCCCGGCCATCCGCTCCTCCGGCACCACATCGCTGCGCCGGATCCGGCTGTCCACCTCACCGGTCGCCGTGGCGTGCCGCACCGAGCCGATGCGTTCGACCATCGCGACGGCGTTCCTGGGCAGGGTGACATCGTTCCCCAGGGCGTCCTTCCCGGCCTCGGCGGTGAGCAGATTGGTGCCCAGCCGGTCCAGCCGGGCCATCAGAGCGGCGCGGCTGGAGGTGGAAAGACCCACCACCGCGACCATCGTGGCGATGCCGATCGCGATACCGAGGGCGGACAGCACCACCCGGGTCCGGCGGGCCCGCAGTCCGACAGCGCCCACGCGGAGGATGTCACCGACGGCCGGCCGGGACGGTTTCAGCCCGCGGCCGCCCCCCTTCGTCCGTGCCGCGCTCTTCCGGTCGGTCATGACCTCACCTCGTGGGCCGGGGAACCGGGCGTCCGGGAGTCGGCCGTGGTGGAACCGGCCGCGGGGGAGCCGGGCGTCGGGGAATCGGCTGCCATGGAGTCGTCGACCACCTCGCCGTCACGGAAGCGCACCCGCCGCGGCAGCGCGTCGGCGATCTCGTGGTCATGGGTGATGACACACACCGTGGTACCCCCCGCGTTCAGCTCCCGCAGCAGCTCCATCACGATCCGCCCCGACGCCGAGTCCAGAGCGCCGGTCGGCTCGTCCGCGAGCAGCAGTTCGGGCTCACCGACCAGCGCCCGGGCGATGGCCACCCGCTGCTTCTCACCGCCGGACAGCTCATGCGGCCGGTGGTCCAGCCGGTGGCCGAGGCGTACCCGTTCCAGCGCCGCGCGGGCCAGCGCCCTGCGCTCGCGCGCGCCCACCCCCGCGTACAGCAGCCCGTCCGCCACGTTGTCCACCGCGTCCCGGCCGGGGGAGAGGTGGAAGTGCTGGAAGACAAAGCCGATGTGACGGGCGCGCAGGGCGGAGAGCTGGGCGTCGGAGAGCGTGTTCACATCGTGGCCGGCCACCCGGACCGTGCCCGTGGTGGGCCGGTCCAGGGTGCCGATGATGTTCAGCATGGTCGACTTGCCGGAGCCGGACGGGCCGACGATCGCCAGGAGTTCACCGGAGGCGACCGTCAGATCCACTCCGCGCAGGGCATGGACCTCGCCCGGATAGGTCTTGGTGGCCCCCACCAGCTCGATCACGGCCGCCGGGCGGTGCGGTGCGGTGCCGATCACTGCTCCGCCACCCCCACCGTCATGCCCTCGCGCAGCCCCGCCCCGCTGACCTCGATCTGCCCGTCGGCCGTCATCCCGGTCTCGACCCGCACCATCCGGGTGGTGCCGCCGCGTACCAGCTCCAGTCCGTAGCCACCGTGCTCACCGCGCAGCGCCACCACCGCCTCCACCGGGACGGCCAGTACGTTCTTGCGGCTCTCGCTGACGAACGACACGTTCACGGTCGCCTTGGTGTCCTCCCCGGACACGGCGGAACGGCCGCCGTCCAGGGTCACTTCCACGGTGATACCGTCCTCGGCCCCGCCCGACGCGTGGTCATCGGACGACTCGGGGCGGACGGTGCCCGAGACCGTGCCCCGTTCGGTCCGTCCGCTGGGCAGCGTCACCTTCACCGTGGTGCCCTTGGAGGTGAGTGCCACGTCCTCCTGGTCCAGCTGCGCCCGGACCACCGGCTTGGTGGAGGCGACGGTGAGCACCGGTTTGTCCGGGCCCACCTGCTCCGCGGCCGGGGCGTCCGCCGAGACCACCTTCACCCGGCCGGGCTGGAAGAC
Organism: Streptomyces sp. NA02950; assembly: GCF_013364155.1. NCBI lineage: Bacteria > Bacillati > Actinomycetota > Actinomycetes > Kitasatosporales > Streptomycetaceae > Streptomyces > Streptomyces sp. NA02950. Next base: position 8,456,579 of record NZ_CP054916.1, read on the forward strand.
CACCTCGCCCTTGCCGACCGTCCCGGTGGGGGTGCGGTTGAGCGACTTCTGCCAGCTCTTGACGGCCGCCTTGGTCGCCGCGTCGTAACGCGGATCGACGTACAGCCCGGAGCCGAACCCCAATTGGGACAGGTTCCGTTCCAGTTGCAGGACATCGGAGCCGCGGTCACCGGGCTTCATGTCGCGGAACATCGGTATCTGCCCGTACAGCAGGGTGACGGGTTTGTCGTTCAGCTCGTACAGCGCCTGCCCCTGGGTGACGGTGCGGCCCGCGTCGGCCGCGACGGTCACCGTGCCGTCGACGGCCGAGGGCACCTCGCGCCGCTGGGCGTAGTCGAGCTGTCCGTCGACGGTCTTGCTCTGGACCAGGTCGGTGCGGACGATCTCGGCCGTGGAGGGCGGCCGGTCACCGTCCCGGGACGAGGCGTCCGCCCCGTCACCGCCGCCGAGCACCAGGGCCGCGGCCCCGGTCGTGGCGGCGGCCACCACGGCGCCACCCGCGATCCATGCGGTACTGCGCCTCACTGCATACCGTCCAGACCGTCGAGCAGCTTGTCCTTGCACGCCTCACGGGCCTGCTTGTACACCGGGGAATCGGTGTCGATACGGGGGTTGGCCGGGTCCAGGTCACCGCCGGGCACGGCGTTGCCTGCGGACATGGTGGGGTTCTGGAACCCCGACACGCCCTCGTCCCGCATGCACTTGGCGTGCGCGAGCATCGACTCGTACTCCTTCTGCGCGTCCCGCTCGGGCTCCAGCCGCATCGCCTTCTGCATCTCGGCGTTGCAGACACCGTCCTTGCCGCCCTTCGTCACCTCACCCGTGCCGGTGGGGTCGTCGAGCCGCTCGATCTTCGTCCAGTCCAGATAGCCGCTGAGCTTGGGGTCGGGGAAGTCCTTGACCCCGGCCTTGCCGCGCATACAGCGCACATAGTCCATCTGGGCGTCGTAGTAGGCGCTCTTGCCCTTGCCGGTGCCGCTCTTGCCGGTGCCGCCCCCGGCGTCCTTCGAAGAGCCTCCGGAGCCGCCGGTGTCCTCGCCCGGGACGGAGGCGACCCCCTCATCCCTGGTGGCGGATTCGCCGCCACCGCCGCAGCCCACCGCGAGGGCCAGCACGGGGAGCGCGGCGAGGGCGGCCAGCGTGCGCCGGAAAGTGGCGCGGGAGGTGGTGTGGGAGGTGGTGTGGTGTGTCATGCCGAACACCTTCCGGCGCCCACATGATGGCCCGCGCATGACCACATGATGGATGTGTAACAAAGCCCGCCCGCCTTTCATTCGCTGGCCTGACCAGCGGATTCCGGCGATTTCCTGGGCCATAATCGACCGCATGCCGCATGTACTGCTCATCGAGGACGATGCCTCCGTACGCGATGGCATGGAGCTCGTCCTGCGCCGCCACGGCTACCAGGTGTCCGTCGCCGCCACCGGCGAAGAGGCCCTCGCACTGCTCGACGCCCCCGCGGAGACGGCCGTCGAACTCGTGGTGCTCGATCTGATGCTGCCCGGTATGGACGGCTTCGAGGTCTGCCGCCGGATCCGGGCCCGCTCCACCATGCCCGTGATCATGCTGACCGCGCGCGGCGACGACCCGGACATCGTCGGCGGACTCGAGGCCGGGGCCGACGACTACGTGGTCAAGCCGGTCACCGCACCCGTACTGGAGGCGCGGATCAAGGCGGCGCTGCGGCGCGCCGACCCCGTACCGCGGCAGCCCGGGGAGAACTACGCCGGGCTGGTCATCGACCGGGCGGGGCTGACCGTCACCCGTGACGGCACTCCGGTCCCGCTGCCCCCCCACCGAACTGCGGCTGCTGCTGGAGCTGTCCGCCTCCCCGGGCCGGGTCTTCAGCCGTGAGCAACTGCTTGCCTCGGTCTGGGACCACTCCTTCCTCGGGGACTCACGACTGGTCGACGCCGCGGTCGGACGGCTGCGCGCGAAGATCGAGGAAGTGCCCGCCCGGCCCCGCTACATCCAGACCGTGCGCGGCTTCGGCTACCGGTTCGGTCCGATATGAGCCCGCTCCGGCCGCGTATGGGCGGGCTGCGCACCCGGCTGGTCATCGCCTTTGTCCTGGTCGCGCTGATCAGCACGGTCACCGCCACCGCGCTCGCCTACCGCGAATCCCGCACCGCCGTGCTCAAGCGCGCCCAGGACGCCTTCCAGACCGACTTCCGCGACCGCGTGGACAGCGTCGCCCCCGACCTCGACCTGCCACCCGACGTCCGCACCCTGACCACCTTCGCCGACTCCGTCTCCTCCCGCCTCTCCGGTGCCCCGCTCGTCGTCACCCGGTACCACGACCTCACCGCCGCCTCCGACGGCCTGGCCGACCGCACCCGGATCACCCCCGAACTGCGCGCCTCGGTCCGCTCCTCCGGCCGCACCCGCTTCCAGCGCGTGGCGTACCGGGGCCGGCCCTATCTGGTGGTCGGCACGCCCGTCACCTACGACGGCGGCCGGGTCTCCGGCCTCGAGGTCTTCGCCGTCACCTCCCTGGAGGCGGAGGAGGAGCACACCGCGGCCCTGTTGGACTCGGTGCGCGGCGGACTGCTCCCGGTGCTGGGCCTCGCCGCGGTGCTCGCCCTGCTCGCCGCCGGGACCGTCCTGCGGCCGGTGCGCGAGCTGGGGCGGGCCACCCGGCGGCTGGCCGAGGGCGATCTCGACTCCCGGGTCGCCATCCGGGGCAGGGATGAACTCGCCCGGCTGGCCGCCGACTTCAACACCACGGCCGACGCGTTGCAGCGGTCGGTGAACGACCTGCGCGACCAGGAGGCCAGGGCACGGCGGTTCGTCGCCGATGTCTCGCACGAGCTGCGCACCCCGTTGACCGCCATGACGATGGTGACGACCGTGCTCGACGAGGACGCGCCGCATCTGCCTTCGGACGCGGCCCGTGCCGCCCGTACCGTCAGCGACGAGACCGCGCGGCTGGCTCGGTTGGTGGAGGACCTGATGGAGATGTCCCGCTTCGACTCGGGCGCCGCCCGGCTCGACGCGGCCGAGACCGACCTCGCGGAGACCGTCCGCGGCACGCTGGAGCTGCGCGGCTGGACCGGCCAGGTGGTGGCGCGACTCCCGGAGGGGATACGGGCGGTGGTGGACCGGCGGCGGGTGGACGTGGCCGTGGCCAATCTCGTCGGCAACGCGCTCCGGCACGGTGCGCCGCCGGTGACGGTGACGCTGGCCGCCGACGAGGACCGGGTGACGGTGGAGGTCGCCGACCGGGGGCCGGGGCTGCCGCCCGACACCCTCGCCCAGGTCTTCGACCGCTTCTACAAGGCGGACAGCGCCCGGACCCGCTCGGAGGGCAGCGGGCTGGGCACCGCCATCGCACTGGAGAACGCACGGCTGCACGGCGGCTCGATCGAGGCGGCCAACCGGCCCGCCGAGGAGGGCGGCGGAGCCGTGTTCACCCTGCGGCTGCCCCGGCACCGGCAGCGATCCGAGGAGCGGCGGACGACGCCGGACGGAGGTGTGCGATGACCCGCCTCCGTACGGCGGCCGGGGCCCTGGTCCTCGCCCTGGCGACGGCCGGCTGCGGTGTCCGGCCCACCGGGGTGGTGGACGGCGGTGAGCCCGCGAGCGGGCTCACCAAGGACCTGCGGATCTACTACGTCCGCGGCTCCGGGCTCCAGGGCGTCACCCGCCCCGACGTCTCCATCGAGGAGGCCTCCGCGGTCCTCAAGCTGCTGGCGGAGAAGCCGACCCGGGCCGAGGAGGAGCGCGGGCTCACCAACCTCGTCCGGCTCGGGTCGTACTCGACGAGCGGTACGCGCAACCGGATCACCCTGCGCGCGCCCGGCGCCTCCTTCGCCGGTGAACGCGACCGGCTGCCCAACGGCCAGCTGGTGTGCACGCTCGCCCGCGCCCAGTCCTTTGTGCACCGGACCGAAGGCATCCGGCCCGACGACGTCCGGGTCTCGCTGAACGACGGTGAGCGGACCTACGGCCCCTACGAGTGCTCGCAGTTCCTCAGCTGAACCCGGAACTCGCCGCTGAACCCGGAACCCGCCGCCCAGGTCCTGTCCGGTGGATCTTTGAGGGTCGGCCCGCGGTGTCTGGGGCGGGGGGCACCTCCCAGCGGTAGCCGGGGGGAGCATCGCAAGGCGGAGGACCGCCCTCGTCCTGGGCGTACCCGGGCGACTCCGGCAACGCGGCCGGGGGCACCTCCCGGCGGTAGCCGGGGGCGCGGTGCCAGGCGTCGCGGGCCCGATAGGATCCACCGGACAGGGCCTAGATGACCCCGTGCGCCTCCATGGCCTCCGCCACCCGCAGGAAGCCCGCCACGTTCGCGCCCAGGACGTAGTCGTCGGGGGAGCCGAACCGCGCAGCGGTGTTCCGGCACAGCTCGTGCACCTCGGTCATGACGGAGCCGAGCCGGGACGCGGTCTGGTCGAAGGTCCAGCGGTCGCGGGAGGCGTTCTGCTGCATCTCCAGCGCCGAGGTGGCCACCCCGCCGGCGTTGGCCGCCTTGCCGGGACCGAAGAGCACATCGGCCTCGCGCAGGGTGTCCACCGCCGCCGGGGTGCAGGGCATGTTCGCGCCCTCGGCCACCGCCAGCACACCGTTCTTCACCAGCGCCACGGCATGGTGCTCGGCCAGCTCGTTCTGGGTGGCGCAGGGCAGCGCCACATCACAGGGCACGTCGAAGACCGAACCCCGCTCGGAGTGCGCGGCACGGGGCCTGACCTCCGCGTAGGCGGACAGCCGCGCGCGGCGGACCTCCTTGATCTCCTTGAGGAGTTCCAGATCGATACCGTCCTCGTCGACCACATAGCCGGAGGAGTCGGAGCAGGCCACCACCCGGCCGCCGAGGGCGTGCACCTTCTCGATGGCGTAGACGGCCACATTGCCCGACCCGGAGACGACCACCCGTCGGTCGTCGAAGTCCCGGCCCCGGGTGCGCAGCATCTCCTCGGCGAAGTGGACGGTGCCGTAGCCGGTGGCCTCGGTGCGGGCGTACGAACCGCCCCAGCCGGTGTGCTTACCGGTCAGCACACCCGCCTCGAAGCGGTTGGTCAGCCGCTTGTACTGGCCGAAGAGATAGCCGATCTCCCGGCCGCCCACCCCGATGTCCCCCGCCGGTACATCGGTGTGCTCACCGAGGTGGCGGTGGAGCTCGGTCATGAACGACTGGCAGAACCGCATCACCTCCGCCGAGGAACGCCCCTTGGGGTCGAAGTCCGCTCCGCCCTTGCCACCGCCGATCGACAGCCCGGTCAGCGCGTTCTTGAAGATCTGCTCGAAGCCGAGGAACTTCACGATGCCCAGATTGACGCTGGGGTGGAAGCGCAAGCCGCCCTTGTACGGGCCCAGCGCGCTGTTGAACTCCACCCGGAAGCCGCGGTTGACCTGGACGTCTCCCCGGTCGTCGACCCAGGGCACCCGGAAGATGATCTGACGCTCCGGTTCGCACAGCCGCTCGAGGATCCGGGAGTCCAGGTATTCCGGGTGTGCGGTGAGCACCGGTCCGAGGCTCTGCACCACCTCGCGCGCCGCCTGGTGGAATTCCGCCTCACCGGCGTTACGGTCCACGACCTGCGCGTAGACGGCCTCGATACGAGCGCTGACGTCCATGAAGTGCCCTTTCTGCCAACTCGTCGGCGCGTCAGTCTGTCAGCAGACGGCCGCCCGCGGTGGCAAAACCGCCGGAGATGTAGTGGATCCGGAGAAGCGGTGGACGGCGGGGCCCGAGTTGCGGCGCGCCGTGGCCGGAGGGACGGTGGAGAGGGGGCGTTGCGGACGTACCCGGCCATGCCCCTTCCGGGAGCGGGGTGCGGTACGTGTGCGAGGACGCGCGTACGCGAGGTGCGCACGCGCGATCACATCCCATACGCGATGGCGACGCGCCGGTACACGGCAGAACCGCTCTCCCGCCAGAACCGCTCTCTCGTCCTGGCCGCCTGACACTCCGCGCATCGGCGCGTCTCCTCCGAGCCGGGGGAGCGCACAGAAAGCGGAGACAGCAATGACCAACGGACCCATGGGCAGGCGTCCCTTCGGCGGCGAACCGCCGGAGCGGGCCGATTCCCCCATGACGCAGCAGAAAGCCGAGTACACGGGCCGGTACGTGGTCCTGCTCGACGAGCAGGAACCCCAGAGCGGCATCGACGCCCTCCAGTCCTCGGTCGGCATCGCGTCCGTCGAACGGGTCGGGGGAGCCGAGGCCGAAGGCGCCACCGAACTCCTCCAACGCCCCGACACCTCGGTGCTCTTCGACGACCTCGCCACCGCCGTCGTCGAAGTACGCCCCGACCAGCGCCACACGCTGGTGACGACCGCCGAGGCGGAACCCACGATCATCGCCGCGGAGCCGGAACGGATGGTCTACGCCTCCGTGATCACCGAACCCCAGCGGACGCTGACCGGCTTCTTCCCGACCTATCGCAGCGACGAGGACGAGGTAAACCGTCACACCCGCGCCGAACTCGCCGCCTCGCTCGGCCCGGCCTGGGACGAGCAGAACACCACCTGGGGACTCCAGGCGATCCGGGCCAACTGGTCCACCCTGACCGGGAGCGCGGTGAAGGTCGCCGTCCTCGACACCGGTGTGGACACCGACCACCAGGATCTGACCGGCTGCCTCGAGGCCACCGCCTCGTTCGTCCCCGGTGAGACCGTGGAGGACGGCAACGGCCACGGCACCCACTGCATCGGCACGGTGGCCGGACCGGTCAAACCCGAGCACGCGCCCCGCTACGGTGTGGCGGGCGAGGCCCGGATGCTGGCCGGGAAGGTGCTCAGCGACCGCGGTGTGGGCACCGACGGCCAGATCCTCGCGGGCATGGCCTGGGCGGTCTCCCAGGGCGCACGGGTGATCTCCATGTCGCTGGGCGCTCCGGTGGAGCCGGGTGAACTCTTCCCGCAGACCTACGAGAACGTGGCGCTGCGCGCGCTCGAACGCGGAACCGTGATCGTCGCGGCGGCGGGCAACGAGAGCCGCCGGCCCCGGTTCGTCGCACCCGTGGGCCGCCCGGCCAACTGCCCGTCCATCCTCGCGGTGGCCGCGCTCGGCAAGGACCTGGCGACCGCGTGGTTCTCCTGCGGAGCCATCAACGGGGCGGGCGGCGAGGTCAATATCGCCGCTCCCGGTGTCGATATCTTCTCGGCCGCGCCGGACGGCACGTACCAGACGCTGAGCGGCACCAGCATGGCCACTCCGCACACGGCCGGTGCGATCGCGCTGATGGTCCAGGCACACCCCGAGGCCACCGCGGCCGACCTCCGCTCCCGGCTGCTCTCCGGGGCGTACCCGCTGCCGCAGCCCGCCGCGGACATCGGCTCGGGGCTGCTCCAGGCCCCGTGAACCGGACCTCCCCGTCCGGCCCGGTCGGAGTCATCCTCTCGGTCGACCCGGACCGGTTCGCCGAGGTGGTGGCCGCGGCGCGCCGGGCCGGACTCACCGTCACCAGGGAGCAGGACGTGCTCGGTTCGCTCTCCGGGACCATCGAGGAGGACCGGATCCCGGCCCTCGAGGCCGTTGACGGCGTGGATTCCGTCGACCGGGACCGGACCGTCCGCCTGCCGCCGCCGGACGCGCCGATCCAGTGACCGAGCGGCCGGGCCGCCGCCCGGCCCGGCCGCGTCAGGTCCGCCTGTTTTCAGCACCTGCAACTGTCCACCAGCGGCTGGGCGTTCACCGCACGGTGCCGCACACGGCGGGCCATGGCCGCATCCCGCGGAGCCGACGGCCATCATGGGCGTCATGAACGCTCCGAGCCCTGAACTGATCACCATCGCGGCCTACGGGAACAGCCCGGGCCGCCCCACCCCGATGGCGGCCGTCCGCGGTTGACTGCGTGAGCGCGGTATCGATTGGATGCCCTTCGCGCCCGACGAGATCCGCTGGGACCACGCCTGCGGTATCGGCACCGACGGCCACTGGTTCGGCTGGTTCCGGATCCAGGTCGACGCCGCCGCCCTGCGGCGGCTCGGCCTCCACCCCGACCAGCCCACCCCACGGGTCACCGGCCCGTCCCCGCCCGCCTGGTGGCACGCCGAGGCGGAACGCCTCGCCCGCCACCGGCACGGCCCCACGGCCTGACCGCCGCCCGGGTCACCGCCCCGCCGCGGCCGGGCGGCGGCCGTCGCCGTCGTGGAGCGCCCCGCCACCAGGTCGCCTAGTGTGGAATCCGGAGGGGCACAGGGGCACGGGAGGTCCCCGTGACGAACGAGCACTTCGTCTTCATCCCGGGAGGCGGTGGCCGGCAGCGGCTGTGGCGCCACCAGACGGCCGCCCTCGCCGCCCTCGCGACCAGCGAGGTCATGGTCCTGGACCGGCAGGCCACCCGTGCCGGGATGGCCGGGTACGACCTCGCGCGCACCCCTGAGGCGTTCTCCGCCGCCGGTCATTCGCTGGGCGGACGGGTCGCCCAGGAGGTGGCCGCCGGGGCCCCGGACCGGGTCTCCCGGCTCTTCCTGTGCGACACCTGGGCGCGGTCGGCCCCCGGCACCATCGCCTGCCTCGACCCCTATGCGGCCCACCTCATCCGCGACGCCGACGGGGTGCGGGACGCGCCCACTTCGACCAGCCGCTGGACCGCGTTCGCTACGCGGGCAAGGGGTTCTGCGCCCGGCTCAGGGCGTGGCAGCGCGAGACGGCGCCCGCCCCGTACATCCGCCGTCCGCGGGCGTCGGCCCACGACTGCGCGACCGAGCGGCTGCTGCCGGAGATCACCGCGGTGCTGCGGCTGTGGCTGGTCCGGACCGGACGAACCGCGACGGCAAAGGTGGCGGAGGCCCTGGCGCTGGGTACCCGGCGGCTAGCCGTCTGAGGGCCTGCCCGCCGGGGCCGGTCCGGAAAGGAGCCGCAGTCGTGTTCGTCGTGGACACCCTGGCGATCGAGGGCCTGGGAAACCGCAGTTATCTGGCGGGCGGGCCGCACGAAGTGGTGGTGGTGGACCCGCCGCGGGACATCGACCGGGTGATCGCCGCGGCGGCCCGGCGCGGGGTGCGGATCGCGTACGTGGCGGAGACCCATGTGCACAACGACTACGTCAGCGGCGGTCTCGAACTGGCCCGGGTCACCGGCGCCGGTTATCTGGTGCCCGCCCGCGCGTCGGTCTCCTTCGACCGCACCCCGGTCGCCGACGGCGACACCCTCGCCCTCGACGACGGGCTGGTGCTACGGGCGCTGGCCACCCCCGGCCACACCCCGCACCACACCTCCTACGTCGTCGAGGACAACGGCCGCGCCGCCGCGGCGTTCACCGGCGGATCGCTGCTGATCGGCACCGTCGGACGGCCGGACCTCGTCGAACCCCGGCTCACCGAGCCGCTGGCCCGCGCCCAGTACGCCTCGGCCCACCGGCTGGCGGACGAACTGGACGACGAGGTGCCGGTGCTGCCCACCCACGGCTTCGGCAGCTTCTGCTCCTCCTCCCAGGCCACCGGCGAGACCACCACCATCGGCCGGGAACGGGCGCGCAACCACGCCCTGACCGAGGACGTGGAGACCTTCGTCGCCGAAACCCTCGCCGGTCTGGACGACATCCCGGCGTACTACGCGCACATGGGCCCGGCCAACGCCGCCGGACCCGCCCCGGTCGACCTCACCCCGCCGCACCGGGCGGATCCCGACGAGATCGCGGCGCGGCTCGCGGCGGGGGAGTGGGTGGTGGATCTGCGCAGCCGTGTCGCCTTCGCCGAGGGGCACCTCCCCGGATCGTTCAACTTCGAGGGCGACGGTAACCCCGCCACCTATCTGGCCTGGCTGATCCCCTGGGGCAAACCCGTCACCCTGCTCGCGCACAGCCCCGAGGAGATCGCCGCCGCCCAGCGCGAACTGGTCCGGGTGGGCATCGACCATCCGGCCGCCGCCGCCACCGGCGGCCCCGCCGCCTGGGTCCGGGCGGGCGAGGAGACCCGGTCCTTCCCCCGGACCACCTTCGCCGCCCTGGCCACGGCCCGTCGGCGCGGCGAGGAGATGGTGGTCCTCGACGTCCGCCGCGACTCCGAACGCTCCGGCGGCTTCATCCAAGGCTCGGTCCACCTCCCCGTCCACCGGCTGCACGACCGCATGGACCAGGTGCCGCCCGGCACGGTGTGGGTGCACTGCGCCAGCGGGATGCGCGCGGCGATCGCCGCCTCCCTGCTGGACGCCGCCGGACGCGCCGTCGTCGCCGTCGACGACGCCTTCGAGGCCGCCGCCGCGGCCGGACTGACGGTCACCCGGACCCCCTGAGCGTCCCGTCGGCAGCGCCTGTCGCGAACCCGTCGCGCACGCGCCCCGAACTCGCCGCGAACCCGCCCGAGATGTGAACCGGGCCACCTCGAACCCCCGCGACGCGCCAGTATCGCGTCAACACCCCACCGAATCCCGTCAGCGTCGCGTCAGGGACGGCGTCGGTCCCCGGCCCGGGGGAATGAGCAGCCCGACGCGCCCCCGGACCCGCCCGGCCCGTGGCCGCCACCGCTGCTCACCACTCCTCCAGGGAGGACCGCCATGACCGAGCTGTTGTACGGGGACGACCCGGAACCCTCGGAACGGATCCCGGCCGGACCGCTCTACGTCCCCGTCCGGCCGGGACCCGACAGCTGTGCGGTGCGGGTGTTCCGCACCCCCCTCGGCGGCCGCACCGCCGTCGGCTTCTCCAGCCGGCGCCGCCTGACGGAGGTCCTCGGTGCCCGTCAGCCGTGGGTCAGGCTCGCCGAACCGGCGCTGCGCGCCCTCACCGAACCGCTGGGCGTCACCGTCCTCACCGTGGACCCGAAGGTGGCGGGGAGCCGCGGTCTGCCACCGGCCCGGCCACTGGAACGGCGCATCCGGCGCCCCCGGGACCCCGAGGGCATCACCCTCGCCGCACCGCTCTCCGGACGCGGCACCGGGGCCCTCGGCACCGGCATCGGCTGAGGGGACAAACGGCCATGGTCACACCACTGCTCCCGGACGCCGAGCACCCGGCACCCGGCCCCGACGACGAGCTGACCGTATGGCCCGCCTCGGCCACCCGGCTCGTCCACGGCGACCTGGCGGTGGGCGGAGTGCCGCTCACCGAGATCGCCGACCGCTTCGGCACCCCGGCCTATCTTCTCGACGAGACCGAGGTACGGGCCCGCTGCCGCGCCTACCAGCGTGCCTTCCCGGGCGCCACCGTCCTCTACGCGGCCAAGGCCTTCCTGTGCCGCGCCATGGCGAGCTGGGTGGAGGACGAGGGCCTGGGACTGGACGTCTGCTCGGCGGGGGAGCTGGAGCTCGCGTTCACCAGCGGCTTCCCGCCGGGCCGCATCGTGCTGCACGGCAACGCCAAGAGCCCGCAGGACCTGGCGGCCGCGCTGCGCTTCGGCGTCGGCCGCATCGTGATCGACAGCCCCTCGGAGATCGCCCGGCTGGCCGTCGCCGTGCCCGTGGGCAGCCGCCAGAAGGTGATGGTGCGGATCGCGCCCGGGATCGCCGCGGGCGGCCACGCCAAGGTCCGTACCGGTACCGAGGACCAGAAGTTCGGCCTGTCCCTCACCGACGGCTCCGCACACCACGCCATCGCCCGGGTCCTGGACCAGCCACGGCTCGAACTGGTCGGCCTGCACTGCCATCTGGGCTCCCAGATCACCTCCACCAAGCCCTATCTCTCGGCGGTGCGCCGCATGGTCGGTCTGATGGCCCGGGTCGGGGAGCTGTACGGGGTCGTCCTGCCGGAGCTGGACCTCGGCGGCGGCCACGGCATCGCCTACCGGCCCGGTGAACCCGCGCTCGACATCGCCGCCCTGGCCGGTCGGGTGCGGGCCGAACTGACCGAGGGCTGTGCGGCGGCCGGGCTGCCGGTACCGCGGCTGATCATCGAACCGGGGCGTGCGGTGGTGGGCCCGGCCGGGGTGGCGCTCTACCGGGTACTGGCCGTCAAGCGCACCGGGGAGAACCGCTTCATCGCCGTGGACGGAGGGATGAGCGACAACCCGCGGCCCGCGCTGTACGGGGTGCGCTACGCGCCCCGGCTGGTCGGCCGCCGCTCCACCGCCCCGCTGGTCCCCGTGACGGTGGCCGGACGCCACTGCGAGGCCGGTGACATCCTGGCGGGCGGGGCCGAACTGCCCGCCGACGTCCACCCCGGCGATCTGCTCGCGGTGCCGGTGGCGGGCGCGTACCACCTGTCCATGGCCTCCGGCTACAACCTGGTCGGACGGCCGCCCGTGGTCGCCGTGGCCGACGGCCACGCCCGGCTGCTGGTGCGGCGCGAGTCGCTGGCCGACTTCCGCAGCCGCGACGTCGGGCTGTAGCGGGGTGCGGCGGAGGGGCGGTGGACGCGGCCGCCCCTCCGCGCGGATGGTCTACGGTCGGGGCGTGCCCGGCGCACCGGCCGGGCACCTGGCCGCGCGCAGCCCGTCCGAGAGAAAGCCCGTACCGTGCTCATCGCCCGCTCCGTCGCTCTGTTCGTGGTCGCCGCCCTCTGCGAGATCGGCGGTGCCTGGCTGGTGTGGCAGGGGGTGCGGGAACACCGGGGCTGGGTCTGGATCGGTGCCGGGGTGATCGCCCTCGGGCTGTACGGCTTTGTGGCCACCCTCCAACCGGACGCCGAGTTCGGGCGCATCCTCGCCGCCTACGGCGGGGTCTTCGTCGCCGGTTCGCTGGCCTGGGGCATGGTCGCCGACGGCTACCGCCCCGACCGGTTCGACGTGCTCGGCGCGCTGGTCTGCCTCGCCGGAGTGGCCGTGATCATGTACGCCCCGCGCGGCCACTGACTCCGCGGGGAACCTGCGGTGGCGGCCGCGGCCGACGCGAGGGACGGTGGTGGAGGGGGACGGTACGGAAGGGCTAGCGGGATCCGGGGGCTCGGGGAGACCGAACACAGGCCGTCCGCGACAGGTGATCCACCATGGCAAGGGACATCGTCCGCATCGCCATCCATCCCGCGATCGGAATCGCCCGGGTCGGCAACAGCACCACGGAGTTCTTCCACGGCCCCGAGCTGCCCGACGAGAGACCCGCGCGCCCCGGCTTCTACCGGGACGCCCAGGGCGCGATCAAACGACACACCGGACTGCGCGCGGGCCAGGCCGTCGACGCCCGGCTGCGCGGTAACCGCGAGGCACTGCGGGACTACACCGCCCAACTCCGCCGGATCCGTGCCGTCTACGTCCGCCATCACGACGACGCCTATCTCGCGGAGCGCCGATGGCCCGCCCATCCGTTCTGGCGGCGACGGCACGCCCGGAACGACCGGTACGCGGGGGAGGAAGGGCGGTTGGACGGGACGAGGGAAAAAGCCAGGGAGAAGTCCGGGCAGGGCTGACGTAATCCGCGCGCCCCGGGGTACCCGCTGCGCAAGCTGTCGACGGAGCCCCCGGGGGAACGCGATGGCCAGGCTCTTCCGGTCCAGAATGCGGGCCGGTGGAGCCGCCCTGACCGGCTGGGCGCGGGACGGTGGAGCCACCCGGCCCGGCGGGTCAGCTCCCACAGGACCGGCTCATCGTGACCGAAGGGCCGGTTCTGTGCTCCGCTACGACTGGATCCACCCGAACGACCGCTCCACCGCCCGCCGCCAGTTCTCGTACTCCGCCTCCCGGCGCCCGGGGTCCATCGTGGGCATCCACTGACCGGCCCGGTGCCAGTTGCGGCGGAGCCCCTCGAGGTCCGGCCAGTAGCCCACGGCCAGGCCCGCGGCGTAGGCCGCGCCCAGCGAGACGGTCTCGGAGACCATGGGCCGTACCACGGGGACATCGAGCACATCGGCCACGAACTGCATCAGCAGGTTGTTGGCCGTCATACCGCCGTCGACCTTCAGGGCCTTCAGCGGCTCGGGCGAGTCCGCGTTCATGGCGTCGATGACTTCGCGCGTCTGCCAGCCCGTGGCCTCCAGCACCGCGCGGGCGAGATGTCCCTTGGTGATGTACGAGGTGAGGCCGATGATGACCCCGCGGGCGTCGCTGCGCCAGTGCGGGGCGAAGAGCCCGGAGAACGCGGGAACGATGTAACAGCCGCCGTTGTCCTCGACGGTACGGGCGAGGGTCTCGATCTCGGGGGCGCTGTGGATCAGACCCAGCCGGTCCCGGAACCACTGCACCAGCGAACCGGTGACCGCGATCGGCCCCTCCAGGGCGTAGACCGTCGGTTCGTCCCCGATCTTGTACCCCACCGTGGTGAGCAGCCCGTGCCGGGAGCGCACCAGGTTGGTGCCGGTGTTCATCAGCAGGAAGCTGCCGGTTCCGTAGGTGCACTTCGCCTCTCCGGTGGCGAAGCAGGTCTGTCCGAAGAGCGCCGCCTGCTGGTCGCCGAGCGCGGCACAGATACGCACGTCGGGCAGCAGCGCACGGGCCACTCCGTAGCACTCGGCGGACGGACGGATCTCCGGCAGCATCGGACGGGGCACCCCGAAGTAGCTCAGCAGTTCGTCGTCCCAGGCCAGGGTGCGGATGTTCATCAGCATCGTGCGGCTGGCATTGGTGGCGTCGGTGATGTGCAGTCCGCCGTTGGGTCCGCCGGTGAGATTCCAGATCAGCCAGCTCTCCACGGTGCCGAACAGCACCTCGCCGCGTTCCGCGCGCTCGTGCAGGCCGTCGACATGGTCGAACAGCCAGCGGATCCGCGGCGCGGAGAAATAGGTCGTGGGCGACAGACCGCAGCGGTCGAGGAAGAAGCCGTCACCGGTGGTGCGCCGCAGCTGCTCCACCAGAGCGTCGGTGCGGGTGTCCTGCCAGGTGATGGCGTGGCCGATGGGGATGCCGGTCGCGCGGTCCCAGACGACCGTGGTCTCACGCTGGTTCGCGATGCCGATCGCCGCCACCTGGTCCGGGCCGATACCCGCGTTGCCGAGCGCCCGGGGCACGATGCGTTGCAGATTGGCCCAGATCTCGGCGGCGTCGTGTTCCACCCAGCCGGGCTGGGTGAAGTACGACTGGTGTTCCCTCTGTGCGACGGACACCAGGCGTCCTTGGTGGTCGAAAAGGATGCACCGGGTGGAGGTGGTGCCCTGGTCAATGGAGATCACATAGCGTTCAACCATGGCCTGGCCTGTCTTCGCGCGGGTTCGAGCAGGACATGGGGTATCACCAGCGGGCCGCACCGAGGTCTCGGGAGACCGCCCGTGCGGCATCGCGCACCAGGCCGACGAGCGGGGGGTTCGGCTTGCCCTTGCTGTCGCAGAGGCGATCCACGGATCCGGACACCCCGATGGCGCCGACCACCAGGCCGCCCTGTCCGCGGATCGGCGCCGCGACATCCGCTTCACCCATGATCATTTCTTGGACCGCGGCCGCCCATCCGGCCTCCCGGATCTCGCCGAGCGCTCTGCCCAGCTGGTGGTGGGAGACGAGGGTGTGCCGGGTGTAGCCCTCTGGTTCTGCTTCCATAACCGGCTCCAGGGGTGTCGCCCCGTACGCCAGCAGGACCTTCCCCAGGGCGCTGGCGTGCAGGGGCAGCAGGGATCCCACGTCCAGGGTCTGAAATGTGTCGTCAGGACGGAAGACGTGGTGGACGATGAGTACCTTGCCCTCGAGGGGCACGCCGAGCCGGACTGCCTCACCGCTGCGGGCGGCGAGGGCATCGGCCCAGTTGATGGAGCGGGAGCGCAGCTCGTTGATATCGAGATAGCTGGTTCCCAGGTGGAGCAGCGCGGCGCCGAGCTGGTACTTGCCGGTCTCCTTGTCCTGCTCGACGAAGTCCACGCTCTGGAGGGTGCGCAGTATGCCGTGTGCGGTGCCCTTCGCCAGGCCCAGCGCGGCCGCCACCTCGCCCAGGCCGAGCCGTCCGGAGCCCTGGGCGAGCAGCCGCAGGATCGCCGCCGCCCGCTCGATCGACTGCACCGGGCCGGCCATGTCGCGATCGTAGCTCTATGTCCCCTCATTCAGCTTGTTGACCAGAGTTGTTCGCTGACGGGAGGTGATCCCCTTTGGTGCCGTTAGCTGCATGTTTCCGCGCTTGTTCAGCGTTGTACAAAAACGTTCGGTAATGCCGACCAGGATTCGTTGACCGCGCCTTTGTGCGCCCATAGCGTCCCTATCAGAACAGCCCCGACATCCGGGGTGACTTGCCGGTCGTTATTCGGCCGGAGGCCGACAGGCAACCCACTGGGCGCTCGACAGGGCAGTGCCCGGCAGAGCACCCGGAGGAGGAGAAGTGGCGGACCAGCTGAGTTTTTCGACGGTCGGCGGCGCCCCGCCGACTGATCCCCGCGTGGGAGCGGCTCCCGTGGTCGCAGCGGGGGACTGGAGCGTTCCCCGGGCATTCGGCTTCGTGGGGCCCACCGTTCCCACCCAGACGCCGGCGCCGTTCATCGGCCCCCAGCTGAGCGGGGCGGGCTCGCCGCACGGGACGGCGCCGGGCGGCGGTCAGGCCGGACCCGCCGAGGGTGCGCCTTTCGGCCATGTCGACCACCGTACCGACCACCATCTCCCGGTGCCGCACCTCCACGAGGCCGTCGCCGGGGTACGGCGACGGGCGCAGCTGCTGCTGGACGAGTGGGATCTGCCTGCCGAATGCCTCGAGGACGCGCTCATGGTGATCTCCGAGCTGATCACCAATGCGGTGCTGCACGCGCTTCCCCCCGCCGTACTGCGGCTGTGCTCGAGCGAGACCGACGGCTGCCGCACCCTGCGCATCGAGGTCACCGACGGTGGCCCCGCGCCCCGGGCCGAGCAGGTGGGCGAGGGGATCGAGCCGGACGAACACGGCCGGGGGATCGGCATCGTCTCCGCGCTGTCGTCCTGCCACGGCACCCGGGTGGGCTGTTCCGGGGTCACCCGCTGGGCGGAGCTGCCGGTCGCCGTCTGACGAGCGCCCCCACCTCATGTGGCGCCGTCCGCACACCGCGTCGCCAGGTGTCAGAGCACGGTGCGTACCGCCTGGAGCCCCTTGCCGCGGACATCGCCGACGATGGCGCGCTCACCGTGCTGGGTGGCGCGGATGTCGAAAAGATCCCCGCCCATCATGGTGCCCCGCCTCGGCGGGGCAGTGGAGCGCCGCCGCCAGCACATGCCCCACCTCGTGCGGCAGCGGCCGCAGCAGGGTGCGCATCAGGGCCTCGGCCACCGAGCCGGCGTGCATCAGATCGGCTTCCTGACGCTTCCGGTGCGCCGCCAGGATGGTACCGAGGGCGCCGACCAGGGCGTGGCGATGTAGATGGCCACGCAGTGGCGTTCCCAGATGCAGTCCACGCTGCGGCCCGCACAGCACGGGCCAGCCCGCGCAGGCTGTGTGCGTCCAGCCGCCGGGCGGGGCCGGGGAGCGGGGGGCGGTACGGGTTCGGGCGTGTCGGTCATGATCGCATCGTAGGTTGCAGAGGATCCTCTGCGAAGAGTCCTCTGCCTCTCTCCCCCTTGACCGACGTGGCCCGTCGGCCAAGCCTTTCCATCCTCATATATAAACGTCGTCCACATACGTGGAACAAGTGTGAGGCGGCGGCCGTACGGGAAACCCAGCCCTCAGGAGCGCCCCGTCATGAGACAACCGACCGTCACCGCCTTCTCCGTCTATCCGGTCGCCGGACGGGACTGCATGGAGCTGAACCTCTCCGGTGCGCACGGCCCCTACTTCACCCGCAACGTGGTGGTGCTCCAGGACTCCGAGGGCCGCACCGGACTGGGCGAGGTGCCGGGCGGGGAGCTGATCACCCGGACACTGCGCGACGCCGAACCCCTCGTCGCCGGAGCACGGCTGGGCGACTACCAGCGGGTGCTGCGCGCGATGGGCGACCGGTTCGGCGACCGCGACGCAGGTGGCCGGGGTGCGCAGACCTTCGACCTGCGCACCGCCGTCCACGCCGTGACCGCCGTCGAATCCGCGCTGCTCGACCTCCTCGGGCAGCACCTGGAAGTGCCCGTCGCCGCCCTGCTCGGCGACGGACAGCGGCGCGAGACGGTCCGGGTCCTCGGCTACCTCTTCTACGTGGGCGACCCCGACCGCACCGACCTGGACTACGCACGCGAACCCGACGCGACCGCCGAGTGGTACCGCATCCGCCACGAGGAGGCGCTCACCCCCGAGGCCATCGTCCGTCAGGCCGAGGCCGCCCATGAGCTGTACGGCTTCCGCGACTTCAAGCTCAAGGGCGGTGTCCTGGAGGGGGCCGAGGAGGCCAGGGCGGTACGGGCGCTCAAGGAGCGCTTCCCCGGGGCCCGGATCACCCTCGACCCCAACGGCGCCTGGTCCCTGCGCGAGGCGGTCGAGCTGTGCCGGCCCCTGGTGGACACCCTGGCCTACGCCGAGGACCCGTGCGGAGCCGAAGGGGGCTACTCCGGACGGGAGATCCTGGCCGAATTCCGGCGGGCCACCGGACTGCCCACGGCGACCAACATGGTGGCGACGGACTGGCGCCAACTGGCCCACGCACTGGCCCTCCAGTCGGTGTCCATCCCGCTGGCCGATCCGCACTTCTGGACCATGCGCGGTTCGGTACGGGTCGCCCAGCTGTGCCACGCCACGGGCCTGACCTGGGGGTGCCACTCCAACAACCACTTCGACATCTCCCTGGCCATGGTGGCCCACTGCGGTGCCGCGGCCCCCGGCGAGTACAACGCCCTGGACACGCACTGGATCTGGCAGGAGGGACTGGAGCGCCTCACCACCGACCCCCCGCGGATCAGCGACGGGGAGATCACCCTCCCGGACGCCCCCGGGCTCGGTGTCACCCTCGACCGGGACCGGCTGCTGGCGGCCCATGAGCTCCACCGGGAGAAGGCGCTCAACGCGCGGGACGACGCGGCCGGTATGCGGTACCTGGTTCCCGGGTGGACATTTGATGCCAAGCGCCCCTGCCTGGTGCGCCCTTGACCGCGGACCGCCGACTCGATGGGATCGGACGGGTGCGGTGTGTCGGGGCGTCGGTGATTGACATGCCGACGCGATCTGGGGGACGTTCGTCTTCTTGAGCGTGGGTCATCCACGTCCCGGAACCGAAGAGCGTGGTCCGTTTCGTTCGACGCATGGGGGAATCCGAGTGGCTTTAGAGCCGTCCGTCAGCCCTGCCGGTCCCGATCCCTCCGCCGGCGGAGGGGGGCCACTGCCGGGGGGCCGCCGGCCCTCCGCGCCACCCGGTTCCGGCGCCTCGAAGTGGTGGACGCTGACGGCGGCCGTGCTCGGGACGTTCATGCTGATGCTCGACCTCAGCGTGGTGAACGTGGCCCTGCCGGTGATCCGCCAGGAGCTGGACGCCGGGTTCGAGGAGGTGCAGTGGGTGCTCGACGCCTATGCGCTCACCCTCGCGGTCTTCCTGCTCACCGCCGGGGCGCTGGCCGACACCCTCGGCCGTAAGAAGATCTTCCAGGTCGGGTTCGTCGTCTTCACGCTGGCATCCCTGGCCTGCGGAGTGTCCAACACCGGCCTCGCCCTGGACATCTCCCGCGGTGCCCAGGGCGTGGGCGGAGCCGTGCTGTTCGCCGTCGCCCCCGCGCTGATCTCCCATCAGTTCCGCGGCAGGGAACGGGCGGTCGCGTTCTCCGTGTTCGGGGCCATCATCGGACTGGCCGTCGCCCTGGGACCGCTGATCGGCGCCGCACTGGTCACCACCGCGAGCTGGCGGTGGATCTTCTACCTGAACATCCCGATCGGGGTGTTCGCGATCGTCATCACCGCCGTGTTCGTCCGTGAGTCATGCGATCCACGGGCTCGTGGCGTGGACGTACCCGGTCTGCTGGTGCTGTCGGTCGCGCTGCTCGCCCTCGTCCTGGGGCTGATCCGGGGCCCACAGGACGGCTGGAGCGATCCGAAGATCATCGGCCTGGGTGTGCTGGCGGTGGCGGGCCTCGCCCTGTTCGTCGTGGTGGAGCGCCGCCGCGGACCCGCGGCGATGCTCGACATGAGCCTGTTCGGCAATGTGACCTTCGTCGGTCTGGCCCTGGTCGCCCTCTTCGCCTACATGGCCGGTACGACCTCCATCTTCCTGGAGGCCAACTACGTCGAGAACGTCCTCGGGCTGAGCGCGTGGGAGACCGGTGTCCGCTTCCTGCCATTGACCTTCGGCATGCTCGTCGCCGGGACCGTGGCGGGTATGGTGATGAATCGCATCCCTACCCGGCTGCTGCTGTTCGGCTGTGGAGCGTTTCTGTGTGCAGCCATGCTCCTGGTTCTGCTGGCCGACCAGGACTCGTCGTGGACGGCGCTGCTTCCGAGCATGATCGCCGCTGGTATCGGAATGGGGGCCTTCAATCCGCCACGCGCGTCGGTCGCGATGCTGGTCGCCGAACCGGCCCGGGCCGGGATGGCCTCGGGCGCGAGTGAGACATTCCAGCAGATCGGAGTGGCACTCGGAATCGCGGCCACCGGTTCGCTGTTCCAGAACCACGTGGCGCGGGAATTCTCCGACAGTGCGGTCGGCAAACAGCTCGGTGACTCCGGAGTGGACACCCACACTCTCGGTGTCACCATCGCCAACGGCGGTGCCAGAGAAGCGAGTGAGGCCATTCCGGGGCCCCTGCGGCAGGACTTTCTCCGTTCCGCCGACAGCGTATTCGTCAGCAGTATGCATCTGTGTTTTGTGGTGCTGGCCGTGGTCGCCGGGATCGGCGCCGTCACCGCCCTGCTGTTCATCCGGCGGCGCGACATGCGCGAGGACGTTCCCGAGGATGTGGAAGCCGAGTCGGACATGTCGAAGCTGGCAGTCTCGGACCGGTGACGCGTAAGCTCGTCGCACCATCGGAACAGTGGGAAGGAAACGGGGAGTGGCTGTCTTGACCCCCTCGATCGGCATTGCGGGGACCGGGAATTATCTGCCGCACGAGCCGATCAGCCTGGAGTCGTATGTCGAAGCGGGTCTGGAACTGAGCCCGATGGACAACGGACCGCTGCTGCGGGCCCCGCAGTGGCGGCACCACATCGCACCGGGTGAGCGGGCCAGTGAGATGATCGAACGGGCCGCGGCCCCGATGTTCGAGCGGCTCGGAGTCGATCCCGCCCGCGATGTGGACCTACTAGTCACCAATGTGCTGCTGCCCGACGATCTGTTCACCGGATGCGGCGCCGACACCGCCCACCGGATGGGGATGTCGCCCGAGTGGATCATCGATCTGCACAACGGCGGCTGTGCGTCCTTCCAGTACATGCTGAAGATCGTCGCGCCCATCATGGCCGTTGAAGGCGCCAGGACCGCGCTGCTGGCCAATGTGCAGAACACCGCGGGCCAGATATTCGCCCAGGACGGCAACCGCTTCAAATCGCACAGTGTCGCCGCCGGTGACGGCTGCGGAGTCGCCCTGGTCACCCTCGACCCCGGCCCCGACACGCCCCGGCTGCTGGGCACGCGCACCCGTAACACCCCCGCCACCGCACGCGACCTCGGCATGGCGACCTCCGACGGCCGGCACCACTGGCAGACCGGCGACAGCGTCCTCGATGTGCAGTTCGACGCCGCGAAGACCAAGGAGACCCTGGAGCTGGGCAACCGGCTGGTGCCCGAGCTCGTCCGCGAACTGAGCGAGCAGTGCGCGTTCGACGTCGACGAGATCGATGTCCTCGTCACCAACCAGCCGAACCGTATCTTCCTGCGCAACTGGCGCAATGGACTGGGGATCGACGCCGAGCGCCATATCGACACCTACGACCGCTTCGGCAATCTCTACGGCGCGGGAGTGCCCGTCACCCTGCACGACGCGGTCACCGCCGGCCGTATCAAGCCCGGCAATCTTGTGGTCACGGCGGGCTTCGCGCATGCCGGGGATTTCGCCGCGGCGGCCGCCTTCCGATGGTGATCCCCCGCCGAACCGGATAACAACCGCACACTCAATGACCAGAAGATGTCGCGGAGTTGACTGTGAAGAAAACGGGGTTACCTCCTCCCGGATGTGAATGGCATGGCGAGCACATCGGACGAGGGAAAGCATCACGACGTCCGCCTCCCACCTCATCACCGGGGCCACCGGCCCCCTTTTGCGGCCCGACCGAAGGTTCGTAGAAAGGGTGGACACCGTGGGGACTTCAGGAACTGACGGCGCACCGTGCGGCGAATCCCTGGCCGGCCGGCTGGCGGAAACCGCGGCGGACGAGCGGCTGCGGATCGTACTCGATGTGGTGCTGAGGGAAACGGCGGCCCTGCTCGGCCGACCGCCCAGTGCCATCGACCCGCAGCGCCCCTATCTCGACTACGGCTACAACTCCCTCGCCGCTGTTGCGCTGACCGAGGAATTGAGCTCCATCTGCGGTCTTGCGTTACCGCTGACCATGTTGTTCGACCAACCGAATCCCGACGCGGTGGCCCGATATCTGCTCTCCCGCATGGGGCTGTCGGCAGCCGAGTCCGCCACCGGGCCCGAGGCCCCGCCACCGCCCTCCGGGAGCGGGGCGGACGGCGCCGACGACATCATCGCCGTGGTGGGAGTGGCCTGCCGGTATCCGGGCGGGGTCGGATCCCCCGCCGAGCTGTGGCGGCTGGTCGACGAGGGCCGTGACGCGATCACCGGCTTCCCGTCCGACCGCGGCTGGCCACTGGAGGAGCTGTACCACCCCGACCCGGACCACCCCGGCACCGCGTACACGAGGTCGGGCGGCTTCGTACACGCCGCCACCGAGTTCGACGCCGAGTTCTTCGGGATCAGCCCGCGCGAGGCGCTGGCGATGGACCCCCAGCAACGGCTGTTGCTCGAGGGCGTCTGGGAGGCGTTCGAGGACGCCGGGATCGACCCCGGCACCCTGCGCGCCAGCCGTACCGGGGTGTTCGCGGGCGTCTCCGGCGTCGACTACAGCTATGTGGCCCGCTCCGGCGGCACCGGCCTCCAGGGCTACTGGGGGATCGGCACCCTGCCCGCGGTCGCCTCCGGCCGGATCGCCTACACCTTCGGCTTCGAGGGCCCCGCGCTGACCGTGGACACCGCGTGTTCGTCCTCGCTGGTGGCCACCCATCTGGCGATGCGGTCGCTGCGCCACGGCGAATGCTCGATGGCCGTGGTGGGCGGGGTGACCGTGGCCGCCACCCCCACCGTGTACCTGGAGTTCTCCCGGCAGCGGGCACTGTCGCCGGACGGCCGGTGCCGGTCCTTCGCGGAGACGGCGGACGGCACCGGGTTCTCCGACGGCCTCGGTGTGCTGCTGCTGGAGCGGCTCTCGGACGCGCGCCGCAACGGCCACCGGGTGCACGCGGTGCTGCGCGGCTCGGCGATGAACCAGGACGGCGCCAGCAACGGCCTCACCGCGCCCAACGGCCCGTCACAGGAGCGGGTGATCCGGGCGGCCCTGGCGGACGCCGGGCTGTCACCGGACGAGGTGGACGCGGTCGAGGCACACGGCACCGCCACCGTGCTCGGGGACCCCATCGAGGCACAGGCACTGCTCGCCACCTACGGCCAGGACCGCACACCGGACCGGCCGCTGTGGCTGGGTTCCCTGAAGTCGAACATCGGCCACACCCAGGCCGCGGCGGGGGTGGGCGGACTGATCAAGATGATCATGGCGATGGGGGCGGAGACCCTGCCCGCGACCCTGCACGCGGACGAGCCGACCGCCAAGGTGGACTGGTCCTCGGGCGCCGTGGCCCTGCTGACGGCGGCACGCCCCTGGCCGCGCGCCGAACGACCCCGGCGGGCCGGGGTGTCCAGCTTCGGCGCCAGCGGCACGAACGCCCACATCATCGTCGAGGAGGCCCCGGCCGAGCAGCCCGCCGAGCCCGGTCCACCGTCCGCCGGTCCACCGTCCGCCGGGCCGCGGCCGCCCGCGGCCACCCCGACCGTCTGGGTGCTGTCCGGGAAGCAGCAGTCGGGGCTGTCGGCGCAGGCGCGCCGCCTGCGCGCATGGCTGCTGGCCGATCCCGGGCTGGACCCGGTGGACGTCGGCTACTCGCTCGCCACCACCCGCGCTCCGCTCTCGCACCGTGCGGTGGTCGTCGGCCACGGCCGTGACGACCTGCTCGCCGGGCTGGACCGGATCGAGAACCGCGGCCCCGGACTTGAGACCGCCGGGGTCAGCGCACGGCCGGGCCGGGTGGCGTTCGTCTTCCCCGGCCAGGGCTCCCAATGGGCCGGAATGGCCGTGGAGTTGCTGGCTTCCTCACCGGTCTTCGCCGAGCGGATGCGGGAATGCGCGGAGGCGCTCGAACCGTACACCGGGTGGCGATTGCTCGATGTGCTGAACGGCGCTCCGGACGCGCCCTCGCTCGACCGGGTCGATGTGGTCCAGCCCGCCCTGTTCGCCATGATGGTGTCGCTCGCCGCCCTGTGGCGTTCCTACGGTGTGGAGCCGGACGCGGTGGTCGGCCACTCCCAGGGTGAGATCGCCGCCGCCTGTGTCGCCGGTGCCCTGACCCTCGACGACGCCGCCCGCGTGGTCTCCCTGCGCAGCAAGGAGATAGCCACCCTCGGCCGCAGCGGTGGGATGCTGTCCATCGCCGAGTCCGTGGAGGACGTCCGGGCCCGGCTGGCCATGGTGTCCGGCGAGGTGTCCGTGGCCGCGGTCAACGGCCCGTCCTCGGTCATCGTCTCCGGCGACTCCGCCTCGCTGGACGAACTCTTCGAGGACTGTGTCGCGGAGGACGTCTGGGTCCGCCGGATCCCCGTCGACTACGCCTCCCACTCGCCGCAAATCGAGGACCTCCGTGAGCGGCTGCACACCGCGCTCGCCCCGGTGACACCGCGGGCGGGTCAGGTCGCCTTCCACTCCACCGTGGTGGGCAAGGCCGTCGAGACCACCACCCTCGACGGCGACTACTGGTACGCCAATCTGCGCAACCCGGTGCTCTTCGAGCAGACCGTCCGCGACCTGGCCGACCAGGGCCACCGCGTCTTCGTCGAGGTCAGCCCGCATCCGGTGCTGACCGCCGCCCTCCAGCAGTCCATGGAGTCGCTGGGCGACCCCGACGCGGTGGTCCTCGGCTCTCTGAAGCGGGACCACGGACGGCTCGAGGACTTCCTCGGCTCCCTCGGCGAGGCGTATGCGCGCGGCGTCGAGGTGGACTGGCCGGCCGCGTTCGCCGGACGGCCCGCGCACCGGGTCGACCTCCCCCGCTACGCCTTCACCCGGCAGCGCTACTGGGCCACCACCGGCGAGGGCGCGGGCGATCCGCGCCCCGCCGGACTCGCCTCCGCGCACCATCCGCTGCTGGCGGGCCAGGTGCGGCTGGCGGGCGGGCTGGGCTCGGTGTTCACCGGGCGGCTCTCGCTGGAGCAGCTGCCGTGGCTCACCGACCACACCGTGTTCGGCGAGGTGTTCGTGCCGGGCACGGCACTGGTGGACCTCGCCGCGAGCGCGGGCGACCGTCTCGGCGTTCCCGTCGTCGAGGAACTGACCCTGGAATCCCCGCTGGTGGTACGGGACGAGGGGATCGGGATCCAGCTCCAGGTGGCCGAACCCGACGCCCGGGGCCGGGCCGCCTTCACCCTGCACTCCGAGGACGGCGCGGACGGCTGGACGCAGAACGCCTCCGGAGTGCTGGCCGCTTCCGCCGACACGCCGCACACCGAGGAGCCGTCCGCCGACGCGCCGTCCGTTGAGGGGCCGTCGGCCGTCTGGCCCCCGGAGGGCGCCGTCGCGATCCCGATCGGCGATCTGTACGACCGCCTGGCCGACCGGGGCATGGAGTACGGCGGGATGTTCCGGGGGCTGCGTGCCGCCTGGCGGTGCGGGGACGGCATCTGCGCCGAGGTCCGCCTCGACGGTGGCGGCGAGGACATCGACCCCCGCCATCTGCTCCACCCGGCGCTGCTGGACGCCGCCTTCCACGCGGCCTTCGCCGACCGGTCGGACGAGGGCGGATCCGGCTCCGCCCGGCTGCCGTTCGCCTGGTCCGGGGTGCGGATCCGGTCCGGGGAACACACCGCCCGGGAACTGCGGGTCCGGCTGACCCCGCTCGGCGCCGACACCTTGCGGATGTCCGCCCGGGACACGGACGGACACCTCCTCGTCTCGGTGGACTCGGTGCTGGCCCGGCCGGTGTCCATGGCGCAGCTCGCGGCCGCCCGCTCGGTGACGGCCGACTGTCTGTTCGGCGTGGACTGGGTGCCCGCCACCGCGGACGCTCCGGTGTCCCCCGACACCGTGGCCGTCCTCGGCACGGGGGAGGGGCTCGAGACGCCGCGCGCGTACCCCGATCTCCGCTCGCTGCTGGAGGAGACGGACGGCACCCCGCCCCGGTGGGTCGTCGCGCCCATCGGGCTGCCGGACGCCACGACCGCACCCGACGCGGTGCGGACGGCGACGGGCAGTGTGCTGTCCCTGCTGCGGGAGTGGCTGGCGGCCGACGGACTCCAGGACAACCGGCTGGTGTTCGTCACCAGGACGGCGGTGGCCGCCCTGCCCGACGACGAGCCCACCCTGGAACTCGCACCGCTGTGGGGCCTGGTGCGCAGCGCACAGGCCGAGAACCCCGGCACCTTCCGGCTGATCGACCTCGAGGCCGCCGCCGGGGCGGACGGCCTCGCCGCCGCCCTCGCCGCCGATGAACCACAAGTGGCCGTACGCGACGGAGAGTTGCTGGTGCCACGGACGGTCCGGACCCGCCCCGCGGCGTCCGCCCCGTCCTTCGACCCGGACACGACCGCACTGATCACCGGTGGCACCGGCGGTCTGGGGGCGCTGGTGGCACGCCACCTCGTGGCCGAACACGGAGTGCGCCATCTGCTGCTGGCCAGCCGTCGCGGCCCGGACGCCGAGGGTGCCCGGGCCCTGACGGACGAACTCACCGCGCTGGGCGCGGAGGTCAGGGTCGCGGCCTGCGACCTGGCCGACCGCGACGCCGTGGCCGACCTGCTCGCCACGG
The DNA here is from genome assembly GCF_013364155.1 of Streptomyces sp. NA02950. Classification (NCBI taxonomy): domain Bacteria; kingdom Bacillati; phylum Actinomycetota; class Actinomycetes; order Kitasatosporales; family Streptomycetaceae; genus Streptomyces; species Streptomyces sp. NA02950. Next base: position 8,483,182 of record NZ_CP054916.1, read on the forward strand.
TCTCCCGGGACCATCCGCTGAAGGCCGTCGTCCACGCCGCCGGTGTGCTCGACGACGGCCTGATCACCTCCATGACCGGCGGCCGGCTCGACCGGGTGCTGCGCGCCAAGGCCGACTCCGCATGGCACCTGCACGAGCTGACCGCCGACCACGACCTCACCGCGTTTGTGCTGTTCTCCTCGCTGGCCGGGGTCATCGGCGGGCCCGGACAGGGCAACTACGCCGCCGCCAACACCTTCCTGGACGTCCTGGCGCACCGGCGCCGTGCCCAGGGCAGGCCCGCCGTGTCCATCGCCTGGGGGCTGTGGGAGGAGGCCAGTGACATGACCGGCCACCTCAGCCGTACCGACACCGCCCGGCTGGCCGACAGCGGGGTGATCGCCCTCACCGCCGAGGAGGGGCTGCGACTGCTGGACGCCACGCTCGAAGCGCCCGCCTCCCTGGTCCTGGCCGCACGGCTGGACATGGCCGCCCTGCGCACCCAGGCCGCCGCGGGCGTGGCACCCGCCCCGCTGCGCGGACTGGTGCGCACCGCGCCCGCCCGCCCCGCCGCCACCTCCGCCGCGCTCATGGAGGAGCTGGCCGGACGCACCGGGCCGGAGCGCGCACGCGTCCTGCTGCGCCTGGTGCGCACCGAGATCGCCGCCGTGCTCCAGTACCCGGGGCCGGACGCGGTGCCCCCGGACCGGGCCTTCAGCGACCTCGGCTTCGACTCGCTGGGAGCCGTACAACTGCGCAACCGCCTGAACCTGGCCACCGGACTCGGACTGCCGGTGACGGCGGTGTTCGACCACCCGACACCACGGGCGGTGTCCCTGTTCCTGGCGGGCAGGCTCTTCCCCGCCGGGGACACCCCCGCGGACCCGGCCGTGGACACCGCCGGAGGCGGCGGCGCACCCCGCGACGACGACGGCGCGCCCGACGCGGCGGCCGAACTCGACGCCATGGACGCCGAAACCCTCGTCCGCCTGGCCCTGCGCGGCAACGACTCGTGATTGGACCCACACCTATGCCTGTCGACAACGAGGATGTCTTAGAAGCACTGCGCGCGGCCATGAAGGACAACGTCCGGCTGCGGCAGGAGAACGAACGCTCCCGGGAGCCGATCGCCGTCGTCGGCCTGGCCTGCCGGTACCCCGGCGATGTGATGTCCCGTACGGATCTGTGGGAGCTGGTGGCGGCGGGCCGGGAGGCCATATCCGGCTTCCCCGGCGACCGCGGCTGGGACCTGGACGCCATCTACCACCCCGACCCCAGCCATCCGGGCACCAGCTACGTCCGCACCGGTGGCTTCCTGTCCAGCGCCACCGAGTTCGACCCCCGGTTCTTCGGCATCAGCCGCCGTGACGCCCTGGCCATGGACCCGCAGCAGCGGCTGCTGCTCGAAGGCGTGTGGGAGGTGTTCGAGGACGCCGGTATCGCCCCCGACACGATGCGGGGCAGCAGCACCGGAGTCTTCGCCGGGGCCATGTTCCAGGACTACGCCTGGCTGGCGCGCCAGCGCGACGACCAGGTCGGCGGCCGCTGGGGACTGGGCAACCTGGGCAGCTTCGTCTCCGGCCGGATCGCCTACACCTTCGGCTTCGAGGGCCCCGCCATGACCGTGGACACCGCGTGTTCGTCCTCGCTGGTGGCCACCCATCTGGCGATGCAGTCGCTGCGTCGCGGCGAATGCTCGATGGCCCTGGCCGGCGGGGTGACCGTACTGGCCACCCCGGGTGTCTTCGTGGAGTTCTCCCGGCAGCGGGCGCTGTCGCCGGACGGCCGGTGCCGGTCCTTCTCGGCCAAGGCCGACGGCACCGGATGGGCCGAGGGCATGGGGGTGCTGCTGCTGGAGCGGCTCTCGGACGCGCGTCGCAACGGCCATCCGGTCCACGCGGTGTTACGCGGCTCCGCGGTCAACCAGGACGGCGCCAGCAACGGGATGACGGCCCCCAACGGCCCCTCCCAGGAGCGGGTGATCCGCGGCGCGCTGGCGGACGCCGGGCTGTCAGCGGCCGAGGTGGACGCGGTCGAGGCACACGGCACCGCCACCGTGCTCGGCGATCCCATCGAGGCACAGGCACTGCTCGCCACCTACGGCCAGGACCGCCCCGCGGACCGGCCGCTGTGGCTGGGCTCGCTGAAGTCGAACATCGGCCACACCCAGGCCGCGGCGGGCGTCGGCGGCCTCATCAAGATGATCACGGCGATGCGTGCGGAGACCCTTCCGGCCACCCTGCACGCGGACGAGCCCACCACCAAGGTGGACTGGTCCTCCGGCGCCGTGGCCCTGCTGACCTCGGCGCGCCCGTGGCCGCGCGCCGACCGCCCCCGGCGGGCCGGGGTGTCCAGCTTCGGCGCCAGCGGTACCAACGCCCACCTCATCGTCGAGGAACCGCCCGCCGACCCGGCACCCGCCCGGGCCCGGCCCGCCGCCACCGCCCCCGGTGAGCCGGTGGTGTGGCCGGTGTCGGGAAAGATGCCGTCCGGACTCACCGCCCAGGCACGCCGGTTGCGGGAGCGGCTGGCTGCCCACCCCGAACTCGACCCCGTGGACATCGGCCACTCCCTGACCACCGGCCGAGCCCAGCTCTCGCACCGTGCGGTCGTGGTGGGCCGCGACCGCGACGAACTCCTGGCCGGGCTGGACACGGTGATCAGCGGGGACGCGGCCCCCGGGGTACTGCTCCACTCCGGGGCACGGGCCGGAAGCGCGGCATTCGTGGTCCCCGCCCCCGACAAGCAGTCCATGGAGCTCGCCCGCCAACTCCTCACCGACGCACCGGCGTTCACCGCGCGGATGGAGGAGTGCGCCCAGGCGCTCGCTCCGCACACCGACTGGAACCTGCTCGACGTGGTGAACGGCGCCCCGGACGCCCCCGCGCCCGAGGAGCCCGGTGTCCTCGGCCCCGCCCTCTTCGCCGTCCAGGTGTCCCTGGCGGCGCTCTGGCGCGCCTACGGTGTGGAGCCCGACGCGGTCGTCGGTGAGCCGGGCGCCGACATCACCATCGAGGTGATCGCCGGTCGGCGCACCCTCGAGGACGCCGCACCCGCCGTGGCCACCGCGGCCACCACCGGCGCGGCCGAGTCCGGCGCCCTGCGGGAGACCCTCCGTACCCAGGTCGAACAGGGCTTCCGCGCCTTCATCGAGATCAGCCCGCAGCCGACGCTCAGCGCTACCCTGACCGGCGCCGTGACCGCCGCGGGCGGCGATCCCGGCGAATTCATGATCACCGAACCGGCGCCGGGCGCGCCCGACGGCCTGGCCACCTTTCTGCACACGCTGGCCCAGGCGTTCGTCGGGGGCGTACGGGTCGACTGGTCTCCCTTGTTCGCCGGGCGCGACGCCCGCACCGTCGAGCTGCCGACCTATCCCTTCCAGCGCCAGCGGTACTGGCTGGCCGGGACCAAGGACCGGCCGGCGGCGCCTCCGCCGGAGCGCCCGGCCGCGGCCGAGGACAGCCGCGGCACCCTCACCGTGCTGCTGCGCCGCGCCCATGTCGAGAACGCCATCCCCGAGGCCGTCCCGATGGTGATGGCCGCCTCGCGGTTCCGGCCGTCGTTCTCCTCGACGGCGGAGCTGAGCGGTGTGCCGGGCTCGATACTCGCGGCCGAGGGCGCGGCCTCGCCCGCGGTCATCTGCGTACCCTCGTTCCTCGCCGGTTCCGGTCCGCACCAATTCGCCCGGCTGGCCTCGGAGTTCACCCCGCGGCTGCGGACATCGGCGTTGGTCCTGCCGGGGTTCGGCAAGTCGCATCTGCTGCCCGCCTCCTGGACGGTGGCGATCGAGGCGATGTCGGACGCCACCCTGGCGGCCGCCGCGGGCGAGCCCTTCTTCCTGGTGGGCCACTCCGTCGGTGGGCTGATCGCCCGGGCCATCGCGGAACGCCTCCAGCACAGCGGCCATCCCGCCCGGGGCGTTGTCATGATCGACACCTATGACATCGACGTCCGCAGCGAACGCGAGGCCCTGTTCGTCTGGGCGATGAGCGAGATCCTCGACCGGGATCCAACCGGTCTGGTGGTCAACGACAACAACCTGATGGCGATGGGGTCCTATCTGCGGCTGTACGACGAGTGGTCCCCGGGCAGCTTCGACGCACCGACCCTCGCGGTGCGGGCGGTGGCCTCCGACACCCCGCTGAGCCTGCCCGTCGACCCGGTCTGGAAGGCGGCGGACACCAGCGAATCCGTCCTGGCCGACCACTTCTCGATCCTGGAGGACAAGGCGGCGACCACCGCCCGGGTGGTCGGGGACTGGTTCGCCCGGGTGTCCGCACCCTGACCGGCGTCCCGCCGCAGCAACAGACCCACCCGTCTCCGGCGCAGCACAAGCAGCAAGCAGCAAGCAGCAAGCAGCAAGCAGCACGAGCAGCACAAGGGGAGAGCCCATGGTCAAATCGGTGATCGACAATGTCTCCGACACCGCGCGCTGGGTCGCGGAGTACCGGGCACGGGAATCCGCCCGCCCGGACGCCCTGTTCCGTGATCCGCTGGCGACCGGGCTGGCGGGGGAGCGCGGCAGGGTCATCGCCGAGGCGGCCAAGCGGTCGTTCGGCAACGGCTGGTTCTTCATCGCGCGCACCAAGCTGATCGACGACCTCATCGAGCGGTCCCTCGCCGAAGGGTGCGACCGGGTCGTCAACCTCGCCGCCGGTCTGGACACCAGACCGTACCGGCTTCAGCTGCCGCCGTCGCTGGAGTGGATCGAGGTGGACCTCCCGGGGATCATCGAGGAGAAGAACCGCCTCCTCGCCGATGAGTCCCCGCGCTGCAAGCTCTCCCGGGTGCCGGTCGATCTCACCGACGTGGCGGCGCGCCGCGGCTGTCTGATCGACGCCACCAAGGGGGCCGCGAAGACACTCGTCATCACCGAGGGACTTCTGCTGTATCTGGCGGAGTCCGAGGTCCATGAGCTCACCACGGAGCTGAAAAGGCCGGAAATCGCCTGGTGGGTCGCGGACATCATCGGACCCGCCATTCTCAAGATGTCCAGCAGAGCGAGCAGAACGAATAACGCGCCGGTCATCTTCGGGCCGGAGAACGGGATTGCGTTCTTCGAACGGGCGGGCTGGACCGTCGATCGCTTCGCCTCACAGTTGCCCGCGGCCGCCCAATGGAATCGGCTGTCACCCGTGATGCGAATCGTGGCCCGGCTGCCCAAGGGGAATCCACGCCGCCCCGGCCGTTCTCTGTGGTCCGCCGTAGTCCGGCTGACTCCCTGAAAGGCCGTGTATCCGCAATGCGTTGACACCGAGTACAGAGGACTGTCAGGATCGAAATTGGGATAGTCGCACGATGTCGGATCGAGGGCGACGGAACGTCAGAACCACTCTCCGACCTGGTTAGTCCTGATCACGCCTACTGTTGGGATGTTCTAGATGCCCGAGATGGCTCATATCAGTCCCTTTCACCGGCTGGTGGTTGTCGTCACCGATAGCGAGGTGATGGGCCCGGCGGCGGGCCGCGCGCTTTCCGATCTGGCCGGAGCGCGTGACGTCGACATAGCCGTTTCACCGGCCGGTAATCCGGCGAATGACGAATACCGCGAAGTGGTCAAGCGCGGTTTACGATTCCTTGACCTCGTCGCGCCCGAGGACCAGTTCACCCTTCTGACGGTGGATTCACTCGATGCCGTCGGGGACGCGGTCATCAAGGCGGCACAGGACCGGAAGACCGTCCTCAGCCTGCTGGTCGTCGACCACGCGGACTACCGCTACCGCATGACCTCGCCCGATGACCTCAATGAGCGGCTGGGCGCCCTCTCCCAGGAACTGGGCGAGACGGTCGAGTTCGAGCCGAGCCCCTACACGGTGCACGTCTACACCGACACCGATGTCGAGAGCTTCTACTCGGTGGAGCACTTCACCCCGCGCTGGAAGCCGGTCGAGGAATGGGTCGTTCCCGCCGACATCGCCTGCGTCTTCGTCGACTCCGTCCAGTTGCAGAGCAACAGCCGGCTGCGGCCCGCGATGAAGCCGAGCACCATCGCCGACGCCATCGCCGACTTCCTGACCGCCCGGGCCGGATCCGAGTGGGGGCTGCACTACTACACCGGATCAGGGGTAGCCACCTTCATCGACGATATCGAGCAGCGCGCCGTCGCGGGCGGGAACCCGATCGTCCGCGGCCCCAGCGAGCACAGCCTCGCCTGCTCCGCGCTGGCCCGCTACACCCTCGACGGCGCCCCGTTCGCCATCGTCGCCACCAGCGGTATGCACGAGGAGTTCCGCGGTACGCTCGCCAACCACGTCGCCGTCCGCACCAAGGGCTTCATCGTCTGTTGCGACTCCCGCGTCGACCAGTGGCACCCGTTCCAGGGCACCATCCACCGCACCGAGGACAGCCGTCCGTCGTTGCTGGCCCGCGGCTTCCCGGTGGTCCACATCCCGCGGTCCGACGACATCCCCCGCGGCCTCGCCGAGGCGTTCGAGGCGTACTCGGCCGACCGCGGCCCGGTCATGGTGATCGCACCCCGCGATGTCCTCCAGACCACCCTCGACCTCGACGAGCTGCCCGCGGCGGGGGCCGCGGCAGCACCCACGGCGGAAGCCGTCCGCACCCCCGAGGTCGAGCGGCTGTCCCAGCTGCTCAACTCCGAGCGCCGCAGGCTGCTCTGCCAGGTCGGGCCGCTCGGCGACACCGCGAAGGGGCTGCTGTACGAGCTGGCGCACAAGGCGGGTATCGGCCTGGCCGACTCGGTGGCCCAGCCCGGTACGGTGACCCGCCACCACAACGGCCGCACCGTCGACGAGTACATCGGCACGCTGAGCATGTACGGCTACTCACCGCGCGTCTACGAGTACCTGTACCGCGACGGGCGGCTCCGCCCCGGTGACGAGCAGTCGGTGATGTTCCTCGGCACCCAGATCCCGCAGATCGACACCCCGTTCTCGGAATCCCAGCAGCGGCAGCTGGCCCCGATCCAGATCATCGAGCGGGAGATCGACCGGGCGCCGTTCACCGGACTGGGCATCGTCGCCGACATCGAGGGGGTGCTGCGCACCCTGCTGGACCGGCTCGACGTGGACCCCGAGGTGCTGGCCTACCGGCGGGACGCCATGGCCTCCACCACCGACTCCGACGGCGATGTGATCAGCCTGCTGCCGGTGCTGCCCATGACCACCAACTACTTCTTCCGGCGGCTGCGCGGCGTCCTGGACGGCATCATCAGGCAGCACGACTACCGCTACGTCGGTGTCTACGACATCGGGCGCGCCGGGCTCTCCGCGGTCAACAGCCTGCCGCGTACCAGCCCCTGTGTCTCCGGCTGGTACGGCCGGGGGCTGATGGGCGACGGTCTGATGGCCCTGCCCGGCATCCTCACCCGGCGCGAGGAGAACGTCATCTCCTTCACGGGCGACGGCGCCGCCGCCATGACCCCGGACATCGTGCCCACCCTCGTCCAGCAGATCGCGGTCGACCGTGAGCCGTTCCGCCGCAACCTCAGCATCTTCCGGTTCGTCAACGGCAGCCACTCCGTGATCCGCACCTACCGGGAGAGCGTCAAGCCCTCGGGCATCAGCGGCCAGACCGGGGTGCTGACCTTCACTCCCGAGGACTACGAGCGGCAGTACGGCGGGCTGACGGTCCGGCACCGCCGGATCGTCGGATTCGACGATGTGCCCTTCGCCGAGCAGCTCCGGGAGCCCGGGACCATCAACCTGTACTCGGTGATGGTCGGGCACAACAACGAGGGTGACGGGCTGAGCCGGTTCTCCTCGCTGGGCTGGCAGCGCGATGAGCTGTCCCCGAAGGCGCTGGCCATGGCCGGAGTGCCGATCTCGACACAAGCGCCGACGCCGTGACCGGGACCGACGTCGGGACATCGATCGAAGGAGCGGATATGGAGCGCGCCCAGCTCGAGGAGCGGGTGATCACGCTACTGGCCGAGGCCGTGGTGATGCCGCGGGAGGACGTGGAGGACCCGCGGACCAATCTCCGGGAAGACCTCGGCATGGACTCGATGGACTATGTCGACCTCATCACCGTGCTGGAGCGCGAACTCGGCCAGCATGTGGAACGGGAGCAGCTCTCCTGGGTCCGCACCGTCGGTGATGTCGTCGACCTGGTGTGCGAACTCGCCGCCAAGCGGGACGACTTACCGACGCCGCGGACGAGTGCCTGAGCCCATCGCGCCGGACCCATTCCGGTGATCGAGCGGAGCCGTCAGCCGCCCGGAGGAATCCGGTCGGCTGACGTGTTGCGCGGAGAGAAGCGTGCCGGCCGGGAAGAGACGCGGAGATGCGGGGGGATATCGAAGCGCCGTCTTCCGGGCGTTCGTCAGCAGCGGGTAAAATTCGACGCCATCATGGGCCGTCAGGCCGTATGTCCCCGCCAGCGATTCCCAAGGAGCCCTCTTCCATGGCCACTGCGCGCGCACGGCGTGTCGACATTCCGCGAGCACTTCAGGACGGGCACAAATTCACGGGATTCCATTACGAGTCGGCGTATCAATTGCCCGTGGAGGAAGCACGGAAGCTGACGCCCGAACAATGGGGGCGGGCCACCTTCGAGGACGCACCCGCCGTCCTGCGGTGGTTTCTCCGGTTCGGCTGGACCAAGGTCCTCGGCTTACGGATGGGCCCGAAGACCACGTCGCCGCGGCACGTCCTGGGCTGGCACATCGCGGATTCCGACGACGGGATGATGACCATCGAAGCCCATTCCGGGATCGTCGCCACCTACAACATCGTCCTGGTGAACGACGGGGATGTTGTATGGGTGACTTTTGTGCGCTTCAACAAAGGAATCGCACGCGCCGTCTGGGGCATGGCCAAACCGGTCCATCAGATGGCCGTGCCGTATCTGCTGAAGCGCGCCGACCGGTCCCGCGCCACCGGCTGACCGGGCGGCCCACCGGACACGGGGGCGGCCCACGGAGAGGAGGGGGCGGACCCACCATGGGCCAGCCCCCCGGTGTCCTCAGGGCAGCGCGACGACGGTGGCCGCGTACGACAGCCCGGCGCCGTAACCGACCAGCAGCGCCAGATCCCCGGGGCTGGTCGCGTCGGAGGACATCAGCGCCTCCATCGCCAGCGGGATCGAGGCGCCCGAGGTGTTCCCGGTGGTCACGATGTCCCGGGCGATGACGGTGGACTCGGGCAGCTCCAGCCGCTTGGCCATCGCGTCGATGATCCGCGTATTGGCCTGGTGCGGAATGAAGGCGTCGAGATCGGCGGGGGAGACCCCGGCGGCGGCCAGGGCCTGCTCCGCCACCTTGGACACCTCGTAGACCGCCCAGCGGAACACCTTCTGTCCCTGCTGCTGAAGGGCGGGCCACCGGTGGTCGCGGTCCGTGCGCAGCGCGTCCCACGGCACGGTCTGCGAGATCGCCTCCGTCTGGGAGCCGTCGGCGCCCCAGACCACCGGGCCGATCGCGGGCGTCTGCGACGGGCCGACCACCACGGCTCCGGCGCCGTCGCCGAAGATGACCGCCGTCGAGCGGTCCTCCAGATCGAGCAGATCGGTCATCCGCTCGGCCCCGATCACCAGCACATGGCCGCCCCGGGACCGCACCGCGTCCGCGGCCAGCGAGAGACCGTGCACAAACCCGGCGCAGCCGGCCGACACATCGAAGGCGGCGGCGTGCGTCCCCAGCCGGTGTGCCACCTCCGCCGCCACCGCGGGTGTCTGCCGCAGATGGGTGAAGGTGGCCACGATGACAGAGTCCAGGGCATCGGCCGGGACGCCCGCGGCGGCCAGCGCCTTGCCCGCGGCGGGCACCGCCATGTCGGCGATGGTCTCGTCGGGATCCGCCCAGCCCCGGGCGGCGATCCCGGTGCGGGTGCGGATCCACTCGTCGGAGGAGTCCACCTGGTGGCACAGCTCCTCGTTGGTCACCGCACGGCGGGGCCGGTACGCGCCCACGCCGAGAATACGGGCGTGCGGTGCGCCCACGGACGGAGTGATCCGCGCCTTCATGTGCGATGCCTCCGGGGAGAAGGGGCGGAGCTGCCCGCGGGAGCCCGAACGGCAACCGGGAAAACGGCCGTTGGGGTGGGGGTCACAGACGTCCTCCTCGTCAGGCGAACGCCACACGGGCGAGCGGCTCGAGCCGGTCCCCGTCCAGCATCGCCCGGCAGCGGAACCGCTGGATCTTTCCGCTGGGGGTCTTCGGCAGGGTGCCGCGCGGCAGGAACACACATTCCGACAGCGCGACCCCCGACTTCTCCAGCGCCACGGCCGCCGCCTGGTCCGCGATCGGCCGGAAGTCACGCGGCTTGCCCTGCGGCTCCAGCATCAGCACCAGCCGGGGCAGATCCCCGGAGCCGCCGATGTCCACCACCGCCGCACACCCCTTGCGCACCTGCGGGAAGGAGTCCACGGCCGACTCGATCTCCGCGGCGTAGATCTTCCGTCCGCCGACGGAGAGCATGTCGTCCGAGCGCCCCATCACATACAGCTCGCCGTCGTGGACGAAGCCCAGGTCGCCGGTGCGCAGCCGGCCGTCCACAAACCGGTCGGCGGTGCGCTCCGGATCGGCGTAGTACCCCTGGGCCAGGCTCGGCGAGCCGACCTCGATCTCGGCCACCTGGCCCGAGGAGCCGGCCACCACCTCGACCCCGGGGAGCGCCAGTCCGTTGGACACCAGCCGGGTGGCCCGGGGGTGGTCGGCGGACACCTCCACCGCCTTCAGGTCCAGCAGTGCCGCTCCGTCGAAGACGAGCGAGGACGGGGCGTTGGCCCACGGCTTGCCGGTCACCGCGAGGGTGGCCTCGGCCATGCCGTACGCGGGCTGGAAGGCGGTTTCGGACAGGCCGAAACGGCTGAACTTCTCGGTGGCCATGGCCAGGGTGTCCCAGTCCACGCGCTCGGCCCCGATCACCGCGGCGCGCAGCCGCAGCTCCTTGGGGAGTTCCGCGCGGCCCTGGGCGCGGGCGGCGAGATATACCGCGGTGCTGGTGCCCGCGGTCATGGTGGCCTCGTACTCGGACATGTCGCGGAACCAGCTGCGGGGCGCCATCGCGAAGCGCTCGGGCGTGGACAGCACGAAGTGGAAGTCGTACGACCAGGCGTAGAGCAGACAGCCGAACATCCCCATGTCGTGCGAGAGCGGCAGCCAGGACACCACCGTGTCATTGGCGGGACGGCCACCGGTCAGACTGAGGATGATCTTCATCTGCTCCTCGATGGCGCGGGTGGTGAGCGCACATCCCTTGGGGGTGCTGGTGCTGCCCGAGGAGTACTGGATGAAGGCGATGTCGTCCGGCCCCGGCGGGCTCGGCTCGATGGTCCCGGAACCGCGCAGCGAGGCCCACCCCGCCACCGGCACCTGGGCGGTCAGCTCCTCGGGCACCAGGGAGGTCAGCCAGTCGTCCACCAGCAGCAGCGTCGGATCCAGCCGCGCGGCGACGGCGGCGAACTGACGGCGGTACTCCTCCTGGCTCTGGCCGCGGGTGGGCAGCGGCAGCGAGGCCACCGCGCCGCCCGCGAGCCAGATGGCGAGCAGCCCTCGGACCGTGTCCGGGGTGTTGGTGAGGATGGTGGCCACCCGGGTGCCGGGCCGCACTCCGTGGGCGCGCAGCCGCGCGGCCATCCCATGGGCGTCGGCGACCACCTCGCGCCACGGTGTGTGCTCGAAGTCCTCGCCGGACCAGGCGTGCAGGGTGCCGCCCGCCGAGCCGCTGGTCAGCGCGTTCCACAGTTGCATGGGATGTTCCCCCGTCGTCTCGCTCCCCGGCTGATCCGGTCGCCCGGCCGCTCAGGTGGTGTTCCGGTTGTCTGAATCCGGCAACCCGGCGGTGGAGGGCCGGGCGGTACGCCGGGGCTACTCGACGTCCACCACGGACGCCGTCGCGTTCCGCTTGCGGTCGGCCATGGGTGCGATCCGCTGCTGGCCCTCCAGCAGCTCCTGGCGGCCCAGCCGGCCCGCCTCCACCCGGCTGATGTTGGCCTCCCGCATGGTCAGCCGCTCGGTGTCGATGCGGACGACCTTCCAGGCCAGGCGGGTCTTCTCCAGGCTCCAGATGAGGATGGCGCTCAGGTCGAGCTCGTACCACTTCATGCCGTGCCGCGCCGAGCGGGGGAAGGCGTGGTGGTTGTTGTGCCATGCCTCGCCGAACGACGGGATGGCGAGCCAGGCCACGTTGCGGGACTCGTCGGTGGTGGTGAACCGCCGCCGGCCGAAGTAGTGGCCGACCGAGTTCACCGCGTAGGTCATGTGGTTGATCAGGAAGATGCGGACCAGGCCGCCCCACAGGATGCCGGTGAGCAGCGCACGTACCGAACCGCCGGTGATGGCGTACGCGATCAGGCCGGGCAGCAGCACCCCGGCCAGCACCACCGGCACCAGGTTCTCGCTGAGCCAGCGCAGGGGCTTCTCGCGCACCAGGTCCGGGCAGTAACGGATGGGATCGGAGGTCAGCTCGGTCCGGAACAGCCAGCCGAGGTGGGCGTGCCACAGTCCGGCCATCATGCCCTTGAAGCCGGGCTCGAAGTCGAGATGCGGGCTGTGCGGGTCACCGGCCTTGTCGGCCACCCTGTGGTGACGCCGGTGGTGGGCGGCCCAGATGATCGGCGGGCCCTGTCCGGCCATGACTCCCGCGGTGGCCAGGGCGACCCGGATCGGCTTGTAGGTCTCGAAGGAACGGTGGGTCAGCATCCGGTGGTAGCCGGTGGAGATACCGAAGCCGGAGATCGCGTACATGATGACCAGGACGACGATGTCCGACCAGCGGAAGATCTCCTGCCACAGGAGAACCATGGCGCCGAAGACCGCGACGAGCGGAATCACCGACGCCGCGAGGATGAACCAGCGATGTTCCCTACCGTCCATGGTGTCTCTCTCCCTCTCTGGATCCCTTGCTTCACCTGGCGCGGTTGATCACGCGTCCGCTGATCACGCGTCTGCCGCGGCGGTCAACACCGTGACGGCGGCAGGGAGATGACCCGTGGCGGGAGTGGACCGGGGCCGGAGCGCGAAGACACGATCGGCAACTTCATGACAGGGGCGAGCGGAATTCTTTCGTCCCATGCTTCGCCGGTGGATAAGCCGGACGTCGGCGACGCCGACGCATCGCCGTGCTCCCCCAGTTGATCAGGCATGTCACCCTCTGGCCGTCACATCGTCTTGCCCTCCGCCCTCCTGCGTCGAGCGGGAGGGCGGGTGGCGATGGTCCACCCACCATTTTTTGATACTGCGGCAAAGGAGTTCAACCCGCTACCCGGTGGCAGGACGTTGCCAATTTTCCGGAAGCACCTAGTGGCAGGTCCTTGCCATTTTCCGCGAAACACATGCCACATGCACTTCAACCGCTCTGACGTGAGCGATCCTGGGGCGGCGGTACGGTTCGTACTCTTTCACGGTCCGAAACCTACGGCACGCCGGGGAGTTAGTGGAGACACTGGCAATGACCTCGCCGGTCGTGCAAGATGGGCAACCGAGTTCGATGGTTCGACGGGGGACGGCCCGGGTTCGTTTCACCCGTTCATCGCGAGTGCCCGTGCGTCGCGGGCGCGGGGAGTGGTCCCGCACCGCCGTACCCGCGTTCCCGCACCATGAGCATCGAGTTTCGGACCGGTTTACGGTCGCGTAACCATTCCAGGAGAGGTGAAGCCCGTGATTACCGTCGAGGACGTCTGCGGTCTCATAGCCAAGAAGCTCGGCAGCAAGGCGGATTCGTTCACACTCAACGCCGATACCGCCTTCGACGAGGTGGGCCTGTCGAGTCTCCAGATCGCTGACATCGTCTACACCATCGAGGACGACGCGGGAATCGAATTCGACCCGAGCCAGGCCGCGAGCGTGAAGACCGTGGGTGATCTCGTGAAGCTGGCCGAGGCCACCAAGGCGAGCGCCGAGTGACGGTCGACTACCAAGGTGCCACCGCGGAATCGATCAGGCACCACTACGACGTCTCCAACGATTTCTATGAGTTGTGGCTGGACGAGGAGCTGACCTACACCTGCGCCCTGTGGGGCGAGGGGGACACTCTGGAGGACGCCCAGCGGCGGAAGCTGGACTATCTGATCGAGGGCTCCCGTGCGCCGGGCGCACGACGGGTGCTCGACGTCGGCTGCGGATGGGGAAGTCTGCTCAAGCGGCTGGTCGGCACGCACGGCGTCGAGCAGGCCGTGGGGCTGACGCTGAGTAGCAGTCAGGCGCAGTATCTGAACGGGCTGGAACTGCCCCGCACCGAGATCCGGGTGGAGAACTGGCTCGACCACGAACCCGTGGAGAGCTATGACGCCATCATCTCGATCGGCGCCTTCGAGCACTTCGCGCGCACCGGGCTGTCCCGCGCCGAGCGGGTCGCGGCGTACCGGGAATTCTTCCAGAGGTGCCGGTCCTGGCTGCCCCGGGGCGGCCGGCTCGCGCTCCAGACCAATATCAAGGGCAACAACACGGTCATGGACAAGCAGACCGTCCGTGACCTGATGTTCATCATGGAGACGGTCTTTCCGGAATCCGAGATTCCTGCACTCTCCGAGGTTCTGGAGGGCAGTGAGAAACAGTTTGACGTCGTCACGTTGCGCAACGACCCGGACCACTACAGCCGCACCTGTCAGGAGTGGCTGAACCGGCTGCGGGCGAACCGCGAGAAGGCCCTGGAATGCGTCGGCGAGCTCAATGTCGCCAACTACGAGAGGTACCTGGGCGCGACCGTCGAGCACTTCGCCAAGCGGCACCTGGGGCTGTCGAGAATGGTTCTCGAAGCGGTGTGACCGGAAATCACTGGTGGTTCATGTCAAGGGGCCATAATTGAGCAACCTGAAACATGTCGTGTACTGGCACGACACCGAGCCCGTCGTGCCCGGACCCCCGCTGCGGGAGTCGGTCGACTGCGATGTGTGCATTGTCGGCGGTGGATTCACCGGACTGTGGACGGCCTACTTCCTCAAGGAGGCCGAACCCGCGCTGGACATCCACATCGTCGAAGCGAAGCACTCCGGTTACGGAGCCTCGGGACGGGCGGACGGATTTGTCACCCCGACCATCGGCAAGGATCTCCAGGCGCTCGTCAAGAAGTTCGGTGCGCAGCGGGCCCTGGAAGCCACCCAGGCCGTCGGGCGGTCCATCCTGGAAATCGGCCGGTTCACCCGCAGGAACAAGGTCGACGCGGGATACGAGGCCAATGACTACCTGATGGTCGCCACCGACCGTGGTCAGGTCAGGCGGTTGCGGGAGGACCGGGAGCTGGCCGAGCGCATCGGCGGGGTCGCGCCCGAGATCCTCAGCGGTGAAGAGGCCCGGGACATCATCGACTCGCCCGCCGTCCAGGCCGGTATGCGGGTCGGCGGCGCCCTGGTCAACCCGTTCCGGCTGGCGCGCGGTATCGCCCGGGTGGTCCGGGACAAGGGCGTGGTCATCCATGACGACACCCCCTGTCTGCGGGTCGAGCCCGGTGTGCGGACCACCGTCGTCACCGCGGGCGGCCGGGTCACCGCCGACAAGGTGGTGCTCGCCACCAACGTCCACATGGACGCGTTCCGGCCGTTCCGCCACCGGGTCGTCCCGATCTGGACCTACGCGATGGTGAGCGAACCGCTCACGGACCGGCAGATCGAGCGGGTGCGCTGGGCCGGACGCGAGGGCATGGTGGAGGCCAAGTCCCTGCTGACCTGCGCCCGTTTCACCCACGACAACCGCATCATGTTCGCGGGGGGTCCCGCGCCGTACTACTACGGGCGTGACAAGCGGCAGCGCAACATGAACCGCGACGAGGTCTACCGCACGATCCGCCACGAGTTCCAGCGGTTCTTCCCGCAGTGGGACGACGTGTCCTTCAGCTACGCCTACGGGGGGACCGCCGACGTCGTCCGCGACTACGCACCGCACTTCGGCCGGCTCAGCCACGGTGTGTTCTACGGCTACGGCTACTGCGGCAACGGCATCGCGGCCACCCACACCGGTGGCAAGGTCCTTCGCGATCTGGTGCTCGGCAAGGACACCGACCACTCGCGGCTGCTGCTGGTCGACAACGACCAGCGCAAGCCCCCGCCCCCGTTCCCGCCCGAGCCCTTCCTCTTCGCCGGAGCCCGGATGGCGCCCCGGCTGATGGACTGGAAGGACGCCCGGCCATGAGCGGCACACCGCGGACCGTATTGCTCACCGGTGCCTCCGGTGTGGTCGGCCGATCCCTGCTGCGCGAGAACACCGGCCCCACGGACGGCCGGGAGGCCGCGGGACTGCGCATCATCGCCGCCTCCCACAGCGCCCCCGCGCCGGAGGCCGAGCGGTCGGTGGCCTGCGACGTCACGGCCGAGCGCTTCGGACTGGACGAGGAGAGCTACGCGGCGCTGGCCGACGAGGTGGACGTGGTCATCCACTCCGCCGGGCTGACCGAATGGGGTCTGCCCGCCGAGCGCTACCAGCCGATCAATGTCGAGGGCACCCGGCGGGTCGCCGAGTTCGCCGAACGGGCCGGTGCGGTCGTCCACTTCATGAGCACGGCCTTCGTCGCCGCGCTCGCGGACACCGCCCCGATGCCGCTCGGCGACGGAAATGTGTGCCGCAACTACATCGAGTCCAAGCACCGGGCCGAGGAGCTGCTGCGCGCGTCCGGAGTGCCGCACACCGTGTTCCGGCCCACCAACCTGGTCGGCGACTCGGTGACCGGCTGGACATCCCAGGGCCAGATCGTCCAGTTGATGTCCGACTGGATCGGCCGCGGCCGGGCGCCCTTCGTCCCTGCCCACGACGGGATCCGGATGGACTTCGTCCCGCAGGACCTGCTGTCCAAGGCGGTGCTGCGGGCCATCCAACTCGGCGACGACCAGGGCGAGTTCTGGGTGACCTACGGGGCCGAGGCGATGGATGTGGCCGAGTGTCTCCAGGTGGTCGTCAAACACGCCGCCGCCCGGGGGCGGGACCTCACCGCACCACCGGTCGTGGACCCGGCCTCGCTGGACCCGGCCGAGCTGGCACGGATGGCGCCGATGACCCGCTCGTACCTCTCCGTGCTGCGCGATGTCAGCGAGGTCACCGCGTGCAGCGGCGGGGTCCTGCCCACCTCCATGCCCCACCTCCGCGAGCGCTACGGCGTGCCGCCTGTGGCCGACTCCACGGCGTACCTCCGCAGCCTGGAGTACGCCACGGCGCATCTGAGCTGATACGCGCCCCACAACGGAAGGACAGAACGGTGAACGACGGCTGGAACCCACCGGACCTCAGCAAGGCGGTGGCGGTGGTCACCGGCGCCAGCCGGGGCGTGGGCCGTGGCATCGCCGCCGCGCTCGGCGCGGCGGGGGCGACCGTGTACGTCACGGGCCGCAGCGCGCGCGACGGGAGCCGGACCGAGAACCTGCCGGGCACGGTCGACGAGACGGCCGAGGAGGTCACCCGGCGTGGCGGCACGGGTGTCGCCGTACGCTGCGACCACCGCGATCCGGCGGACAACGAGGCGCTGTTCGAGCGGATCAACACCGACCACGGGCGGCTCGATCTGCTGGTCAACAACGCCTGGGGCGGCTACGAACGCTCCTCCGAGGTCCGCTTCGACGCCCCGTACTGGGATCAGCCCATGTGGCGCTACGACCTCTTCGAGGGGTCGCTACGGGCTCAGTACGATGTGACCCGCCGCCTCACCCGGCTGATGCTCCCGGAGAAGCGCGGCCTGATCGTGGGCATCAGCTTCTCCGACGGGGACATCTATCTGGGCCAGGTCGGCTACGACGTGTTCAAGTCGGCCTCGGACCGCATGTGCCGGGGGTTCGCCGCCGATCTGCGCAAGACCGATATCGCGGCCGTCTCCCTGCACCCCGGCTTCGTCCGCACCGAGCGGGTGGAGGCGGCCTGGGACGCTCTCGGCAGCGGCCCCGCCGCGGTGGTGCACACACCGGAGTACGTCGGCCGCGCGGTCGTCTCGCTGCTGGCGGACCCGGAGGCCAAGGAGTACACCGGGCAGGTGCTGGCCACCGGTGACCTGGCCGAGCGGTACGGCTTCGACGATGTGGACGGTAAGCGGCCCCCGGCCTTCCGGCTGGAGGGGCGGATGACGCTGGCCACCCGGATGGACCGGCTGAACCGCGTGGTCAAGCAGCGGTCGGAACAGCAGCGGTCGGAACAGCAGTAGTCGGAACAGCAGCAGTCCGGCACGGCGTAATCGCGCCAGCGGACGCTCACCCGGGCACCGCGGACCCGGACCGCCGGTAGTGGAGCAGGACCACACCATTGCCGAAGGTCCGGGTCCGCTCCAGTTCCAGCCCGGTGGTGGTGTCCGAGGGCCGGAAGAGGGGTCTGCCCCGTCCGAGCAGCACCGGATGGACATAGATCCGGTACTCGTCGATCAGGTCGTGCCGCCGAAACGTTTCGGCCAGGTCGGCGCCGCCGAGTGCCAGATCGCCGCCCGGCCGTGCCTTCAGTGCCATGATCTCGTCCACGTTCACTTCGTGCCGGACGGTGGTGTTCCAGTCGGCGCCGGTGAGGGTCCGGGAGAACACGATCTTGGGCATCTCCCGCCAGATCGCGGCGAATTCGGCCATGGGCCCGGTACAGGACGGGTCGGCGTCGGCCGTCGGCCAGAAGCCGGCCATCAGCTCATGGGTGACACGTCCACTGAGGAAGGCGCCCATGGCCGCGGCGTGTTCATTGAAGTGGCGGTGCAGTTCGTCGTCGACCTGATGCCAGTCGATCTCGCGGTTCGGCCCCTCGAAGTAGCCGTCGAGGGACACCGACATGGACAGGATGATCTTCCTCAGCACGGTCATGTCCGTGACGATACGCCTGCGGGGCGTAGCGGAACCGGCCGGACACCGGGGCCGGGCCGGCCGGTTCCGCTACCGCGCCGGAGGGGTCAGACCTCCAGCTCCCCTTCGATCTTGCGTAGCTGGTGGCGGGCCATGGCCAGATTGGCACGGTTCCTGTCCAGGGCCAGGTAGAGGAAGAGCCCCTGGCTGTCACGTCCCTTCAGCAGGCGGATCAGGTGGTACTGGGTGCCGAGGGTGATGAGGATGTCCTCGATGCCGTCCTTCAGGCCGAGCTGTTCCATGGTGCGCACCTTGGCGCGCACCACATCGGTGTTGCCCGCGGCGGCCACCGTCAGGTCGAGTTCCTTGCCACCGCCCACAGTGCCCAGGGCCATACCGCTGGAGTAGTCGACCAGCGCGACGCCGAGGCTGCCCTCGATACTCGTCATCGCCTCTTTGAGCGCGGTCTGGGTGTTCGCCATGGTGGAGTTTCCCTAAGAATGTTGGCGGTCCGGGAGGACCGGGTGTGGCTGATGGTGGGTTGCCGTTCGTGGCTCGAAAGGAATGGCCGCCCGGTCCTCCGGGACGCTCCGACCACTGATTGAGAACTGCGGTCATCGCTGGTTAGGGACCTGTTGGCGGAGTGTTCCTCGGACCACGAAAGGTGCTGGTCACGGTGGAACGGAGCAACGAGTTTGAGCACGTCTCACACGCGGATATGGGTCGGCATCGACGCCGGCAAGGGGCATCACTGGGCGGTGGCGGTCGACGCCGACGGCGAGACACTTTTCTCGACGAAGGTGATCAACGACGAGTCGCAGATTCTCGCCCTCATCGACACCGCCCGTGAGCGGGCCGATGAAGTGCGGTGGGCGGTGGATATCTCCGGCAGGGCCTCCACCCTGCTGCTGGCCCTGCTGATTGCCCACGGCCAGCAGGTGGTCTACGTGCCCGGCCGGACGGTCAACCGTATGTCCGGCGCCTACCGTGGGGAGGGCAAGACCGACGCCAAGGACGCCCGTGTCATCGCCGACCAGGCCCGCATGCGCCCGAAGGACTTCGCCCCGCTGAACACACCCCCGGAGCTGGTCACCACCCTCCAGGTGCTCACCAACTACCGGGCCGACCTGATCGCCGACCGGGTGAGACTGATCAACCGGCTCCGCGACCTGCTGGTCGGGATCTGTCCCGCGCTGGAACGGGCCTTCGACTACTCCGCGGCCAAGGGGCCCATCGTCATGCTGACCGAGTACCAGACCCCGGCAGCCCTCCGCCGGATCGGCGTCAAGCGGCTGACGACCTGGCTGGAACGCCGCAAGGTCCGAAGCGCCGACACCGTGGCCACCAAGGCGGTGGAGGCCGCCCAGTCCCAGATGACCGTGCTGCCCGGCGAGAAACGGGCTGCCAAGCTGGTCTGCGACCTCGCCCACCAGCTGCTGACGCTGGACGAGCGGATCAAGGACAACGACCGGGAGATCCGCGAAACCTTCCGCGACGACGACCGCGCCGAGGTCATCGAGTCCATGCCCGGCATGGGGCCCATCCTCGGCGCCGAGTTCGTCGCCATCGTCGGGGACCTGTCGGGCTACCGCGATGCCGGCCGACTTGCCTCCCACGCCGGCCTGGCCCCGGTCGCGCGGGACTCCGGCCGCCGCAGCGGCAACTATCACCGGCCCAAGCGCTACAACCGGCGCCTGCGACACATCTTCTACCTGGCCGCGCAGACCGCGATGATGCGGCCCGGTCCGTCCAGGGACTACTACCTCAAGAAACGATCCGAGGGCCTGCTGCATACCCAGGCCCTGCTCGCACTCGCCCGCCGCCGGGTCGACGTGCTGTGGGCGATGCTGCGTGACAAAAGGCCGTTCACCCCCGCCCCACCGGTCACGCAGGCGGCTTGACACGATCATTGAGATTCCTTTCCCATCAATCGGGTGATGTCCGGGTGAGTCCGGATGGTGGTGGTGCGTGGGTGCCGCAGGCGTGGCCGCGGCGGTGGAACGGGCCGTGAGCAGGCCGTGGAGCGGCCGGGACGGCCCGGCGATGGTGTGCAGGGGGCGGGCTGTGCGCGGTAGGGGTTGCGCGGGGTACGGGCTGCGCGGGGTGCGAGCTGCGCGGCGTGCGAGCTGCGCGTACGACGGGCTGCGCGTACTACGGGCGACGCGTGGTGCTCGGCCCGTGCGAGGAGCCGCCGACCAGGTCGGCGATCCGGGCGCCCGACCGGCGGGCCTCCATATGGAGTCGGCCGACGTTGGTGCGGCGTCCGGCCAGGACGGTCAGCACCGCCGCGGGTCCCGCCGCGTAGGTGGCGACGTAGCCGTCCTCGCCGCGCACCAGCAACTCACGGAAGGCGCCGCGGCTGGTGGCGTCCGCGAGCGACTGCGACACCCCGAGGGCCGCGGCGGTCAGCGCGGCGACGCCCTCGGGTTCGACGGTGGCCGTGTCATGCGCCAGCACGAGGCCGTCGCTGGTGGCGGCCAGGGCACCGGTGACATCGACGACCCTGGCCCGTAACCGTCGGAGTTCTTCCAGCACATCGGGTTCGGCGGCCATCAGGTGTTTCCTCTCCGTGCGCTGTCGCAAGGTGCGTCTCATGACGGTGCGCAAGAGGCGGCCGGAGTGGTCGGGGGGTTCACAGGGTTGCCTCCAAGGCGTCACGGAGCCGACGCAGCAGATCGATACCGGGGTCGGCGAAGACGGTGCCGGGGACGGGGCCGGGCCAGACCACCGCGCCGGACCCGGGGGAGCGGGCCGGTGACGCGGTGGCCTGGGGCCGGGGGGTGTCGACATGTCCGGCGGCGGCCAGCCGCCGGATGTCGATGAGGGTGTGGAAGGCGGGGCGGCCCAGGGCTCGGGCGATGTCGGCGGGGGTGCGCACACCGTCGGCCAGCTCCAGCACCGCGCGCTGACGGCGGGTCACGGCCGGGGACCGCGGATCCGGCCGGCGGAGCACTACCGGCGCGGTGTCGACTTGGGGACAAGGCCATAAATCGTCCAGCAGTCGGCCGCGTCGCCGGGTCTCCCGTTCGACGGCGTCGGCACCCACCGGGCGGACCGGGCCCAGCCAGTGGGCGGCGCCCGGCTGGAAGCCGCGCGGGCCGCTGCCGGTACCCAGGGCGAAGTAGGCCGCGTCGAACAGCGCCCCCAGGTGGCAGATTTCCAGCTCCGCGTCCGACAGCCGACCGCTGTCGACCAGGAACCGGCCGACGCCGGGACCGTCCGTACGGCCGACCGCCTCCCGCCAGGTGTCGGCGGTCAGCCGTCCACCGGTGGTGAGCAGCACATCGATACCGGGGGCCACCGGGCTCTCGGCGTGCACGACCCGGCCCCGCGACAGATAGACGGTGCCCGCGTCGCACAGCAGGGCGCCGCTGGCCTGTTCACCGGCGAGCTCGGTGAGGCTGGGCCCGTCTCCGGATCCGCGGTGTCCCGGTCGGCCGTTGTGTCTCGCCATAGGGTTCATGTCAGGGTTCATATGAGGGTCAACCGGTCGGACAGATCGCGCAGTCGCATCCGGGCGAGGGCCAGATTCCCCTCCCGGCGGTCGAGCCATAAGTAGAAGAACACGCCGCTGTCGAAGGCTGTGTCGACGAAGCGCAGCAGGTGATAGCAGGTGCCCGTGGTGACGATGACGTCCTCCACACACGACGCCCCGCCCGCGCCTCCGGCCTCCTCCGCGTCCTCCGCCCCGACCGCCGCGAACGCCCGCTGCTCCGCGGCCATCCGGGCCAGCTCGGCCGTCTCCGCCGCCGTGGCCTCCGGGTCGTCGTCCCGCACCTCGCCGACCATCCCGAGCGCGAGTCCGCTCGTCCACTCGATCACGGCGGCTCCGCGGGCGCCGTTCACGGTCATGGCCTCGAGCAGACATTCGTCGATGCCGGGCATACGGTCTCCCCTCCTTGCGGTACCCGTGGCGCGCACCGATGGCGCTACATCAGTGACCGTGAGGTTACGCACCGTTCAGCACGAGGGGGTGAAATCCGGTAATGCTATGAAAAGGCCGGTGCGTTGTAGTAGGGTCCACGACCCCCTCAGCCCCACGGGCCCCAGCGGCCCCACCCACCACAGGGCCCCGGCGAATGCCCTGCGTACGGCGCCCCCGCCCCGCCCGGCCGCCCACGACCCGCGGTCGCGCCCCGAACTCCTCGGGTTCACCGGCCACTTCGGCCCGTGGTCGACACATAGCGCGGAGTGGTCCATGCGGCCAAGGGCCTGGAGGAGCATATTCCATAGTCCTATGTGCGGGCAGCAGAGTAGACCAGCCTCCGGCCGCCCCGGCGACATGACCTGAATCAGACATGCGGAATACGCCGCTTCTGCGTCCGGAGGCCGACGCCGTACGACATCGACTGTCGACGCCGTGGGTACGTCACGGACCCTGGGCCCACTCAAGAGCCGCGACCGTCCCCGCGGTGTGGTCATCCTCTTTTGATGCGCCCGCGGACGGCGTCGGCGAACGGCCGGTGGAGTTCCGGGCGGCGGTCGCCGATCACCCCGGAGGCGGGCGCATACGGCCGGGCCGGGGTGCCCGGCAGGCCGAAGCCCATCATCAGCAGCACGGTGGCGAGCACGGCACCGGCGAACCGCCCGAGCGCCCGAGAGGCGCGCAGACCGTAGCCGGACAGCAGCCAGTACGCCTGGAGGAGCCAGCGCTGTTCCGTCGGCCAGGTACGCGGCGGTCGTCGACACACGCGTTGTCCGGCTGGCGAACACCCCGTGCGCACAGTCCTGATCCAGTGTCACCAGCCGGGTTCCGGGGCGCTGTCGGCGGAGCCCACGGGTGCCGCGATCGGGGTGACGGGGTCATGCTCCTCACCGTTCTGCTGTGAGACCGTGGCGATCCGGCCGCATTCTGAGCGCACCGCGCCACCCCCTCACGGCCGCGCTGCTGGAGGCGTTGTCGTGGCGGCACCCGGCGGCCGGTGCGGGCTACGGGGCGCCGCCGGGCTCCGGGCCCTCGTAGCCCGGCCGGGACGACGCGTCGACGCCCACCTCGTAGCCGATCCCGGGATCGAGGGTGTTGCGGCCGATAGGGGCACCGGTCGAGTGGTCGGCGAGCCCGATGGCGACCACGTGGTCGGCCTCGACCGTGATCCCGTGCACCGCGGCTCCGCCACCGGAGTAGGTGATCGGCTCCCGCGCGGTCCCGCCCCGGGTGATGGCCGGCCGCCGCCGGGACAGGTCGCCGTCGAAACACACCACGTCCCCGGTCCGTGCCGAACGGGCGGTGTCCCGGGGATCGGTGGTGTGCCGGGTGCGGTGCGCGGTGTCCGCGCCGCTCGACCTCCAGGATCCGGCCAGCACGGCCGGCAGCGCGAGCAGTGAGACGGCGAGGAAGCCGATGACCAGTTTCCGTGTGATCCGCATGGCGGTCACCGTAGGCGCGGGCTCCCGGGACCGGTCCCGGGAGCCCGGAGCCCTACTCGGGTACCGGAGCGGGTACCGGAGTGACCACCGGAGCGGCGAACCCGTCCGCGCGGATGTGGGCCATGGGGTTTCCAGCCACCCGGTACCGTCCGTTCGGCACCTCGCGGGACCAGGTCACATGGACGGTCAGCGGGCCCGCCCATTCGTATCCGTTCCTCTCCGCGTGGCGCAGCAGGCTGTCGGTGAGCACCTGTCCCACCGAGCAGCCGCGCCGGGTCAGCTCCCCGTACACGCCCTCGGACAGCTCGACGTCGTAGGCGTTGGGGACCACCACCCGCTTCGGTCCGCAGACCACGGCGTGGTCGTCGCACTCCCGTTGCAGCGCTTCGACGAGTTCCACGGGTCCGCTCCGGGACATCTTGGCGAGCAGTCCTTCCTGCCAGCGTTCGAGCGCTCGTTCCCATCGGCTCAGCGTCTCCATGGCGTCCCGGTTTCCCGGAAAGGATCACCTCATGCCCCGTCGGTGCGGGTTCGCCGGTGCGGGCCGGTGCGGGGGCGCCGGTCGGATCACCAGCGCCCCCGGCCGTGGTCAGCCGCGGAGCGGACCGAAGAAGACCCGCAGACCGGCGGCGACACTGCCGGGCAGCTCCATGGCCACGAAGTGGTGCCAGCCCGGGCTGCCCACCGGCCAGTGGGTGACGGTGTTGTGGCGCTCGGCGAGCCGGCGGATTCCGGGCGGGCCGTTGTGGACACCGGTCGGCGCGGCCTGCCGGCCCTCCGGCCAGGCGAACTCGGTGGACTCGGTGGACTCGTACATGTACCACGAGGAGGAACCGAAGGTGTCGGTGAGCCAGTAGAGGGTCAGATTGGTCAGCAGCAGATCGCGGTCGAGTATCTCGTCCGGCAGCTTGTCCACCATGGTGAACTCCTTGAACTTCTGCGTCATCCAGGCCAGCGCCCCGACCGGGGAGTCGTACCGGGCGAAGGCGAAGGTCTGCGGCGCGGCGCGCAGCAGCGCGTGGTGGTCCACACCGGACATCCAGTCCTGGCTCTGCATGAAGGCGAAGACGGCTCGCTCCTCCTCGTTCATCTCGGGGAGGTCGGCCTCGGTGGGGAAGCCGAGCCCGCCGATCACATAGACGCCGACCACCTGGTCCGGAGCGGCCTTGGCCACCTCGGGGGCGATGTACGCCCCGAGGTCGCCGCCCTGGACGCCGTAGCGGTCGTAGCCGAGGCGGCGCATCAGCTCCGCCTCAGGCTGCCCACCCGGGCGACGTGCCAGCCGGTGGTGGGCGGCGGGGCGGAGAAGCCGAACCCGGGCACCGAGGGGACGACCACGTGGAACGCCTGGGCGGGGTCGTCGCCGTGGGCGCGCGGGTCGGTGAGGTGGCCGATGAGATCGAGGAACTCCACGAAGGAGTTGGGCCAGCCGTGCGTCAGGAGGAGCGGCAGGGCGTCCGGCTCGGGGGAGCGGATATGCAGGAAGTGGATGTCCAGACCGTCGATATCGGTCATGAACTGCGGGAACTCATTCATCCGCGCCTCGGCGCGACGCCAGTCGAAGCCGGTGCGCCAGTAGTCGGCCAGCTCCTTGAGGTACGTCGTGGGAACGCCACGGCTCCAGCCCTCACCGGGCAGCTGCCGGGGCCGGCGGGCACGGGCAGTCGGTCGTTGAGATCGTCCAGGTCGGCCTGGGGATGTCGACGCGGAAGGGGCGGATCTCGGTGCTCATCTCGGCGTCCTCTGCTGGGAGTTCCTGGGCATCCGTCGTGCGATGTGCAGAACGGTAGAGGCCCTATAGGTCAGAAGATGTCGTCTATCGGAGCTCGGGGGACCGTCATCCCATCACGACGAGTAGACACTGTCTACTCAGCTCTGGTAGACAGTGTCTATGAACGAGCGGGACATGGGGCTTCAGGCCCGGCTGGTGGACGTGGGCGTCGACTTGGTGACCAGAGAGGGGGTGCAGGCTCTGTCCCTGCGCGAGATCGCGCGCCGGGCCGGGGTTTCGCACGGGGCGCCACGCCGCTACTTCCCGACCCATCTGGATCTGCTCTCCGCCATCGCGCGCCGGGGCTTCATCGATCTGGCCAACCGTGCCGCCACGGCGATCGCGCACACCGGGACCGCGCCGCGTGCCCAGATCGAGGCGGTGGCCCGGGTCTACCTCGGCTTCGCGCGCACCGAGCGCGGCATGTACGAGCTGATGTTCCGCCACGATCTGCTGGAGAGCGACCGGCTCAGGCTGCGGGACACCAGTCTGCCGCTGTTCGGTGTGCTGGTGGACCTCGTGGCCCGCGCCCGGCCGTCCTCCGGTGCCGAACCGGCTCTGGTGGCAGGGGCGTTGTGGGCGAATCTGCACGGCATCGCCCAGCTGTGGGGGTGGGGCAGCCTCCAACTCGCCACCGGCAGCGAGGACATCGAACCGCTGCTGCGCGCCGCGGTGGACGCCCACCTCGGACCGGAGGCCCGATGAGCACCGTGCGCCGGCGGCGCCTCACCCTCGTCAGCAGTATCACCGGGGCGGTGATCGTCGCCATGGACGGTACCGTGCTGACGATCGCCCAGCCCGCCCTGGGCCGGGAGCTCGACGCCACCTACGCCCAGGTCCAGTGGACCAGCACCGGATACCTGATCGCGGTGGCCAGTCTGCTCGTGTTCGCGGGCCGTCTCGGCGACCGGTACGGCCATCGGCGGATCTTCGCCTCGGGGGTGCTGGGCTTCGCGGCCACGTCGGCCGGGATCGGCTTGGCGGACGGAGTCGGCTGGGTGATAGGGCTGCGCGTCGCCCAGGGCGTCTTCGGCGCGCTGCTGCAACCGGCCACCCTCGGGATGTTGCGGGCCGCCTATCCGCGCGACAAGCTCGGCATGCCCATCGCGCTGCGCACCGGAGCCATCGGCGTGGCCGCCGCGGCCGGGCCGCTCGTGGGTGGCGCGCTTGTCGCCCACCTGGGCTGGCGGGCGGTGTTCTTCCTCAACGTCGTGCCCGCCCTCGCCGTGGGCGTCCTCGCACTCACCGACCGGATCCCGGAGCCCCGGCAGCCCCGGGAGGACGCGGCCGACCACCGGCTCGACCTGCCCGGCGCCTGTCTTCTCGCGGTGGCTCTGATATGTCTGGTGCACACGCTGGTCGCGATACCGGAGACCGGCTGGACGGTGGCCAACGCCCTGGGGCTCGTCGCCGTCGCGGCGGCCGGCGGGGCCTTCGTCCAGCACGAGCGGCGTA
Organism: Streptomyces sp. NA02950; assembly: GCF_013364155.1. NCBI lineage: Bacteria > Bacillati > Actinomycetota > Actinomycetes > Kitasatosporales > Streptomycetaceae > Streptomyces > Streptomyces sp. NA02950. The sequence goes on from NZ_CP054916.1 coordinate 8,510,387, forward strand.
TGGCGAGCCCGCTGGTGCCGCCCAGCGTGCTGCGCTCGGTGCCCGTCACCTCGGCGCTGGGTGTCCTGGTGGCCGCGTCGGCCGCGATGTCCGGGGCGCTGTTCCTCGGGACGTACTTCCTTCAGGACGTCCTCGCGCTGGATCCGCTCGACAGTGCCCTGAGGGCGCTGCCCGGGGCCGTGATGATGGTGCTGAGCGCGCCCGCCTCCGCCATGCTGATGCGATGGCAGGGGGCCCGGCGGACGGTGGTGGCCGGGATGGCGCTCATGGTCCTCGCCGCCCTGCTGATGTCCGGCCTCGAACGGTCCTCGACCCCGGTCGCGATCGGCGGCTGCTTTCTGCTCCTGGGGGCCGGGTTCGGCACGGTGATGGTCACCGCGACCCATGTGATCGTGCACCAGGCGTCGGTGGACTCCGCCGGGGTGGCCGGGGGACTCCAGCAGACCGCGATGAACATCGGCCCGGTGCTGGGCATCGCCGTCACGACCACGCTGATGACACTCACCGCGCCGGGTACCGCAGCCGGTGGCCGGGGCGCGGGGGAGGGGCCACGGCTGCCCGCGGATGCCTTCCTCACCGCCATGCGGCCGACGTTCGCCGCCCTTGCCGCCTTGGCCGCCGTCGGCGCGATCCTGGCCGCCCGTCTGCCCGGCCGTACCCCGCTCACGCGCGGGCAGACGGCACTGTCCGAGGCGGCGGCCTCCGCCCCGGACTCGGCGTCACGGGGCTGACGCCGCGCGCGGTACGGGCCACGGGGCACGGCAGTCAGCGGCGCCCCCGTACTCGGGCCGTTGTCGCCCCCCACTCGGGGAGACACCGGCCCGGGCGGCACCGGCGAAGAGGCGCCGCGCGGACCGCGGCGCCGGGCGAGTGCTACGCCCCGGCGGTCAGCCGTGGATCGGCGCGTGGCCGCGCGGGGGCACCGTCCGGGGCCGGGTCAGCGGCCCCGGCCCCGTTCCCGGCCCCGTCCTCCGCGGCCGCCCCCAGCTGTGCCGCCACCGCGTCCGTACGGCGCCGCAGCGCGAGCACCCGCTCGGCCGCCCCGACCTCCAGCGGCGCCGGCTCCGCCGGGAGGACCGGTACCCCCCATGGACTCGGCCGTGACGACCAGACTGTGCACCACCTCGGGCTGCTGGGCCAGCGGCGCGGTGGTGAACAGCTGGGCCCGCAGCGACTTCTCCCGGCCGAGCAGCCCCCGGTAGACGATCTCGCGGGCCACCTCCCGGGTGTCCAGCCGCTGTTCACCGGACTGCTCCAGGGCGGCGAGGGCCACTGTGCCCAGGCCCTCGACCACCTTGGTCACCGCCCGTGTGCGGCCGGGGAGCGGAGGCAGCAGATCACGGACGCGGTCGATCTCGGCGTCGAATCCGTCCGTGGCCGCTGATGTCACCGCGCCCGCGGCGGATGTCACCGCGTCACCGATACCGCGCAGCCTGCCCCTTGTCCCCCACGTGGTGCCGCTTCCTTCCGTCCGGCTGTAGTCGGACGCAGTGTCTCAGTCCAGGGCTACGAGCAGATCGCCGCCCTCCACCTGCTGGATCGTGTTGATGGCGATCCGGGACACCGTTCCGCCCTTCGGGGCGGCGATGGTGGCCTCCATCTTCATCGCCTCGATCGTCGCCACCGTGGCACCGGCCTCCACCTGGTCGCCCTCGGACACCGTCAGGGTCACCACGCCCGCGAACGGTGCCGCAACATGGCCGGGGTTGGACCGGTCGGCCTTCTCGGTCACCGGTACATCGGTCGCCGCCGAGGTGTCCCGCACCTGGATCGGGCGCAGCTGGCCGTTGAGCGTGGACATCACCGTGCGCATCCCGCGCTCGTCGGCGTCGCCCACCGCCTCCAGCTCGATGAGCAGCCGGACACCGGGGTCGAGGTCCACCGTGTACTCCTGCCGCGGGCGCAGCCCGTAGAAGAAGTCCTTGCTGTCCAGCACGCTGGTGTCGCCGTACGCCTCGCGGTGCGTCTCGAACTCCTTCGTCGGCCCGGGGAACAGCAGCTGGTTGAGCGTGGCCCGCGGCTCCTTCTCCAGCCGCTCACGGTCCTCAGCGGACAGCTCCCCGTCGGTCGGCTTCGAGGCGCCGCGGCCTTCCAGCGCCCGGCTGCGGAACGGCTCCGGCCAGCCACCGGGCGGATTGCCCAGTTCACCGCGGAGGAATCCGATGACCGAGTCCGGGATGTCGAAGCGGTTCGGCTCGGCCTCGAAGTCCTCCGGCGACACCCCGGCCCCCACCAGGTGCAGCGCCAGGTCGCCGACCACCTTCGAGGACGGGGTGACCTTCACCAGATGGCCGAGGATCCGGTCCGCTGCGCTGTACATCGCCTCGATCTCCTCGAAGCGGTCCCCGAGGCCGAGCGCGATGGCCTGGGTGCGCAGATTGGACAGCTGCCCGCCGGGGATCTCGTGGTGGTACACCCGCCCGGTCGGCGAGGCGAGCCCCGCCTCGAACGGTGCGTAGATCTTGCGAACGGCCTCCCAGTACGGCTCCAGCGCGCCGACCGCCTCCAGGCTGAGCCCGGTGGGCCGCTCGGAGTGGTCGGTGGCGGCCACGATGGCCGACAGGGACGGCTGCGAGGTGGTGCCCGCCATCGACGCCACCGCCCCGTCCACCGCGTCCGCACCGGCCTGGATCGCCGCCAGATAGGTGGCCAGCTGGCCGCCCGCGGTGTCATGGGTGTGGATGTGCACCGGCAGGTCGAACTCCCGGCGCAGCGCGGACACCAGCTTCACCGCGGCCGGGGCGCGCAGCAGCCCCGCCATGTCCTTGATGGCCAGCACATGGGCGCCCGCGTCCACGATCTGCTCGGCCAGCCGGAGGTAGTAGTCCAGCGTGTAGAGCTGCTCCGAGGGGTCGGACAGATCCGAGGTGTAGCAGAGCGCGACCTCGGCCACCGCGGTGCCCGTCTCCCGCACCGCGTCGATGGCCGGTCGCATCTGCCCCACGTCGTTGAGCGCGTCGAAGATGCGGAAGATGTCGATCCCGGTGGCGGCGGCCTCCTGGACGAAGGCGTTGGTCACCTCGGTGGGGTAGGGCGTGTAGCCCACGGTGTTCCGGCCGCGCAGCAGCATCTGGAGGCAGATGTTCGGCACCGCCTCGCGCAGCGCGGCCAGCCGCTCCCAGGGGTCCTCGGCGAGGAAGCGCAGTGCCACGTCATAGGTGGCGCCGCCCCAGCACTCCAGGGACAGCAGCTCGGGCGTGGTCCGCGCCACCACCGGGGCCACGGCCAGCAGGTCCTTGGTGCGTACCCGGGTGGCCAGCAGCGACTGGTGAGCGTCGCGGAAGGTGGTGTCGGTGACCCCGATCGTCGGCGACTCGCGCAGCCACCGCGCGAAGCCGTCCGGGCCGAGCTCGGTGAGCCGCTGCCTGGACCCGGCGGGCGGCTCGATGGCGGGCAGCCGCGGCAGCTTCTCGGTGGCGTCGATGAGATGGGGCCGCTCGCCGTGCGGCTTGTTCACCGTGACATCGGCGAGGTAGGTGAGCAGCTTGGTGCCGCGGTCGGCGGAGTGCCGCGCGGTCAGCAGATGCGGCCGCTGCTCGATGAACGAGGTGGTTACCCGCCCGGCCTGGAAGTCCGGGTCCTCCAGCACCGCCTGGAGGAACGGGATGTTGGTGGACACACCGCGGATCCGGAACTCGGCCACGGCGCGCCGGGCGCGGCCGATCGCGGTGGCGAGGTCCCGGCCCCGGCAGGAGAGCTTGACCAGCATCGAGTCGAAGTGGGCGCTGATCTCGGTACCGGCGTGGGCGGTGCCGCCGTCGAGGCGGATACCCGAACCGCCCGGTGAACGGTAGGCGCTGATCATGCCGGTGTCCGGGCGGAAGCCGTTGGCCGGGTCCTCGGTGGTGATCCGGCACTGGAGCGCGGCACCGCGGGTGTACACCGACTCCTGGGCCAGCCCGAGGTCGGCCAGGGTCTGCCCGGACGCGATCCGCAGCTGCGACTGCACCAGATCGACGTCGGTGATCTCCTCGGTCACCGTGTGCTCGACCTGGATGCGCGGGTTCATCTCGATGAACACATGCTGTCCGTCGCGGTCGAGCAGGAATTCCACGGTGCCCGCGTTGCGGTAGCCGATCTGCCGGGCGAACTTCACCGCGTCGGCGCAGATCCGCTCGCGCAGCCCGGGGTCGAGATTGGGCGCCGGCGCGAGCTCGATCACCTTCTGGTGGCGGCGCTGCACCGAACAGTCGCGCTCGAAGAGATGGATGACATTGCCCTCGCCGTCGGCGAGGATCTGCACCTCGATGTGGCGCGGTTCGACGACGGCCTTCTCCAGGAACACCGTCGCGTCACCGAAGGCGGCATCGGCCTCACGGGACGCCGCCTCGATGGACTCGCGCAGCGTCGAGGCGTCCTCGACCCGGCGCATCCCGCGCCCGCCGCCACCCGCCACCGCCTTGACGAACACCGGGAAGCCGAGCTCCTCCGCGGCCCGTACCAGCTCGTCCACATCGGTGGAGGGCTCGGATGAACCGAGCACCGGGACCCCGGCCGCGCGGGCCGCGGCCACCGCGCGCGCCTTGTTCCCGGTCAGCTCGAGGATCTCCGCGCTGGGGCCGACGAAGGTGATCCCCGCCTCCTCGCACGCTCGCGCGAGATCGGGGTTCTCGGACAGAAAGCCGTATCCGGGATAGACCGCGTCCGCCCCGGCCTCACGGGCGGCGGCGACGATCTCCTCGACGGACAGATAGGCGCGCACCGGATGTCCCGGCTCACCGATCTCGTACGCCTCGTCCGCCTTCAGCCGGTGCAACGAATTGCGATCCTCGTGGGGGAAGACCGCGACCGTCCTCGCCCCCAGCTCATAGCCGGCGCGGAAGGCGCGAATGGCGATTTCTCCACGGTTGGCGACCAGCACCTTGCGGAACATGCCCGATCCCTTCTACCTGCCCGGTACGACCACAAGCCTGCCCCGTACGGGCATGAGCTCGCGGGCGACACTACTGCCGAGTTGCGCACAGGCCGCCCCCATGTGATCCACTTCTCGTGACGTATGCCGTCCTCCTACCCAGCCGACCGGATTCATCCCGCCGCTATGTGAGACGCCTGCGTGGTGGCCGTCACGTGCCCCGGGGCGAGATGGTGGCCGTCATGCGCCCCGGGGGCGCATACGGTGGTACGCCGTCGCCCCGCACGAGAGGACCGCGCCGTATGCCCGCCCCCGCCTCAGGCCCGCAGTCCGTCGACCGCGCGCTGGACATCCTGGACGCGGTGGCGGAGGCCGCCCGCCCGGTCAGCGCGAAGGCGCTCGCACGGCGGCTCGGCTGCTCCCTGTCCACCGTGTACCACCTCCTGGGTCCGCTGACCGTCCGTGGCCATCTGATGCGCACCGGTGACGGCTATGTCACCGGCCCCCGGGCCGTCGCGCTGCACCGCTCCTTCCGGCGGCATCTGCGGGTGCACCCCGGCACGGCCGAGCTGATGCGGCGGGTACGGGAGACCGCGGGGCTCCCGGCGTATCTCACCGCCTACCGGGACGGGCGGATCACGATGATCGACTCCACCAACCCGGCCACCGACCTCGACGACCCCTTCACCCCCGGCCCCGAGGTACGGGCGCATGCCACCGCACACGGCAAGATGCTGCTGGCCCAGCTGCCCCGGGCGGCCCGCCACCGCTATCTGGACACCCATGGCATGGCCCGGCTGACCGAGCGGACCATCACCAGCGCCGACCGGTTCGACGCCGAGCTGGCCCGGGTGCGGGGGGACGGCGTGGCCGTCTCGATCGGCGAGGCCGACCCGGCGTACGCCTGTCTCGCGGTGCCCCTCGCACCGCCGGACGCCGGTCCGGGGCGGGTGGCGCACGCCCTGTCGGTGTCCCTGCCCGCCGAGGACTTCCCGCGGCGGCACGGCGAGGTACGGGCGGTGCTGACCCGGGAGGCGGCCCGGCTGGGGCCCGGTGGCTGAGCGGCCTCGCTGAAGTCCGGTGCGGTTCGGTTGCGCCCCGAAGGGGCGCGGGGAACCGCGCGACCGGCCACGGCCCAGCCGCGGACGAACGACCGTACCTCGCGGCACTTCCCGCGGAGCGCTCAGCGGACGGGGCGCCGCCCCACGCGTGGCGGGCCGGATTTCCGACCGTGGCGGAATCGGCGGGCCCGTGAGGTGCGGACGGCACTCACCGGCGGCACAGTGGCAGGACACGCCGCGCCCGCGCGGCTGCCGCATCCCGTGTCCGGTCCGCCCACGTCGCGAAAGCAGCCTCCATGATCTTCATCGCCGTCAAGTTCACCGTCCGCCCCGAGCGCAGTGCCGACTGGCTCGACCTCGTCGACGGCTTCACCCGGGCCACCCGCGAGGAGCCGGGCAACCTCTTCTTCGAGTGGTCCCGCAGTGTGGCCGACCCGCATCAGTTCGTCCTGCTCGAGGCGTTCGCCGACGCCGACGCGGGGGCGGCGCACGTCGAAAGCGCGCACTTCACGGCCGCCATGGAGACGATGGCCGACGCCATCGCCACCACCCCGGAGATCATCAACGTGGAGGTGCCGGGCCAGGGCTGGAACACCATGGCGGAGCTGACCCCGCGCCACCCGGCCTGAGCCGTCCGCCGCGCCCGGCCGTCCGATGGCGGGGCGGCCGGGGGCGCACCACACTGGTCCGCAGGGGTGCCCGGCCCCGGTCGGGTGCCGCACGGAAGGCCCGGACGCCGGGAGGACACCGCCATGCCCACGGAATCCCACGCCGGCCCGCTGCGTGTCCTGGTCCTCGGCGCCGCGCTGCGGGCGGGGTCGACCAATCTCCGGCTCGCCTCCCTGGTGGCCCGACTGATCGACGACACCGGTGCCACCGCCGATCTCGCCCCGCTGCACGAGTTCGACATGCCGCTGTACAACGGGGACGTGGAGGAGGCCCACGGGCTGCCACCGGGTGCGCTCGCCCTGCGCGACCGGCTGAAGAACAGCGACGCCTTCGTGATCGCGTCCCCCGAGTACAACGCGTCGGTGCCCGGGGTGCTGAAGAACGCCATCGACTGGGTGTCCCGGGTGCGGCCGCAGCCGTTCAAGACCAAGCACGCGCTGCTGGTGTCCGCCTCCCCGTCGATGGCGGGCGGCAACCGCGGGCTGTGGGTGCTGCGGGTGCCGCTGGAACACCTGGGCACCCGTGTCTACCCGGACATGTTCAGCCTCGCCAAGTCACACGAGGGGTTCACCGAGAACGGGGACCTCGTCGATCCGGGGTTGCAGACGCGGCTCTCCGAGACCGTCCGTGGCTTCCTCGGCCTGGTCGAGGCGGACATCCGCTACGGCTGCCTCCAGCGCCGGTGGTACGAGTTCCTGGGCGACCGCACCGGGGCGCCCGTCACCCAGCGGGCCGAGGACTAGGCCGGACTAGCCCTTGTCCGGTGGATCTTATCGGGCCCGCGACGTCTGGCACCGCGCCCCCGGCTACCGCTGGGAGGTGCCCCCGGCCGCGTGGTCGGAAGTCGCCCGGGTACGCCCAGGACGAGGGCGGTCCTCCGCCCTGCGATGCTCCCCCGGCTACCGCTGGGAGGCGCCCCCCCCGCACCAGACGCCGCGGGCCGACCCTCGCAGATCCACCGGACAGGGCCCAACGGCCTCCCGGTCACCGTTCTCACCACTCGGCGAACGCACCGTCCGCGTGGCGCCAGACGGGGTTGCGCCAGGCGTGGCCACGGCGGTCCGCCGCGCGCACCGCGACCTCGTCCACCTCGACACCGAGACCGGGGAGATCGGTGCGCGACAGATGTCCGGCGGTGAAGCGGAAGGGCTCCGGATCGGCCACGTAGTCGAGCAGTTCGGCGCCGTGGTGGTAGTGGATGCCGATGCTCTGCTCCTGGATCAGGAAGTTGGGGGTGGTGAAGGCGATCTGGAGGCACGCGGCCAGCGCCACCGGGCCCAGCGGGCAGTGCGGGGCCAGCTGTGCGCCGTACACCTCGGCGAGCGCGGCGATCCGGCGCAGCTCGGAGACACCGCCCGCGTGGGAGACGTCCGGCTGGAGCACGGCCACCCCGGCGCGCAGCGGCGCCATGAACGCACCGCGCTCATAGAGGCGTTCACCGAGGGCGAGGGGAACGGGGGAGGCGCTCACCAGGCCCGGCAGGGCGTCCATGTGCTCGGGGAGCACCGGCTCCTCCACGAACAGCGGTGCACTGTCGGCGAGCGGCGGAAGCAGCCGCCGGGCGTTGGCGGGGGAGACCCTGCCGTGGAAGTCGAGGCCGAAGTCGCGGTCGTCGCCCAGCGCGTCACGGGCGGTCTCGGCCCGCCGGACCACGGCGTGGATCTCGGCGCGGGTGGCCACCGGGGCCATCCGCCCGCAGCCGTTCATCTTCACGGCGGTGAACCCCGCCTCGGTCTGCGCCACGACCGCGTCCCGGATCTCGCTGGGCTCGTCGCCGCCGACCCAGGCGTAGGCCCGGACCCGGTCCCGTACCGGGCCGCCGAGCAACTGGTACACGGGGACGCCGTAGTGCTTGCCCTTGATGTCCCACAGGGCCTGGTCGAGTCCGGCGACGGCGCTGGAGAGGATTGGCCCGCCCCGGTAGAAGCCACCCTTGGTCATCACCTGCCAGTGGTCCTCGATCCGCATCGGGTCCCGGCCGGTCAGATACTCGGCCAGCACCTCGACGGCGGCCCGGACCGGTTCGGCGCGCCCCTCCACCACCGGCTCGCCCCAGCCGGTGACGCCCGCGTCGGTCTCCACCCGGACGAACATCCAGCGCGGCGGGGCCAGAAAGGTCTCTATACGGGTGATCTTCACGGGCTCCGTCCCCTTCCGGCGATGGGCGTGTGTGCCGACGATGGGTGGTCTTCCGCTGCCGGATGCGGCCCCTGACCTCGGCTCTCCCATCAGTTGTCATTAATTACCAATTATTCCGTGAGCCAGGAAGGCTGTCACGGCGGGCGGCGGAAACGACCATGCGCCCAGTCATGGCCCATTCGGGTTCCTGCGCTCATCATGCCGCCATGGCAGCGAACCTGACGCGTCGTCACATTCTTGGGCTGGCCGCGCTGCGGAGCGCCGCGGCCCTCGGGCTCACCCGTATCGGCCTCACCCCGGCGGCAGCCGCCACGAGCGCCGACCACGTCCCCGCCGTTGTCGTCGGTTCCGGCTACGGGGCCGCGGTCGCCGCGCTGCGGCTCGGCGAGGCCGGCATCCGCACCCTGGTCGTCGAGATGGGACGGCTGTGGGACGCCCCCGGTGCCGACGGCAGGGTGTACTGCACGATGACCTCACCCGACCGGCGCTCCATGTGGTTCAAGAACCGCACCGAGGCGCCGCTGTCCACCTTCCTGTGGCTGGATGTCATCAACCGGGACATCACCCCCTACCCCGGGGTGCTGGACCGGGTCTCCTTCCCCGGGATGTCCGTCTACGTCGGCCGTGGGGTCGGCGGCGGATCGCTGGTCAACGGCGGTATCGCCGTCACTCCGCCACGCGCCTGCTTCGAGGAGGTGCTGCCGCGGATCGACGCCGACGCGATGTACGGCACCTACTTCCCGCTGGCCAACCGGATGCTCGGCACGGGCACCGTCCCGTCCGCCTGGTTCGAGTCCACCGAGTGGTACGCCTACGCCCGGGTCGCGCGCTCCCAGGCACAGCGCGCCGGACTGAAGACCGTGTTCGTGCCCAATGTGTACGACTTCGACTACATGCGCCGCGAGGCCGCCGGGACCGCCACCAAGTCCGCCCTGGGCCAGGAAGTCATCTACGGCAACAACTTCGGCAAACGCAGCCTCGACAAGACCTATCTCGCGGCCGCGCTCGGCACCGGCAACGTCACCCTCCACACCCTCAGCCGCGCCAGGGCCGTACGGCAGGACACCGACGGCTCCTACGTCCTCACCGTGGACCGCATCGATGACACCGGCGCGGTCACCGCCACCGACGAGATCTCCTGCCGCTCGCTCTTCCTCGGCGCGGGCAGCCTCGGCACCACCGAACTGCTGCTGCGTGCCCGCGAGACCGGCGCACTGCCCCGGCTGAACGCGGAGGTGGGCCGGGGCTGGGGCGGCAACGGCAATGTGATGCTCGGCCGGGCCAATCACCTCTGGAACCCGACCGGGGCACATCAGTCCACCATCCCGGTGATGGCGATCGACGCCTGGTCCGACAGCAGGAATCCGGTGTTCGCCGAGATCGCGCCGCTGCCGGCCGGACTGGAGACCTGGGTCAGCCTCTACCTCGCCATCACCAAGAACCCCGAACGCGGCACCTTCACCTACGACGCGGCGCGGGACACCGCCGTCCTGAACTGGAGCCGCGGCCAGAGCGCCCCCTCGGTGGCCGCCGCCAAGGCCCTCTTCGACCGGATCAACCTCGCCAACGTCACGATCTACCGGTACGACCTCTTCGGCGACACCCGGGCCTTCGCGGACGACTTCTGCTACCACCCGCTGGGCGGCTGTGTGCTGGGACGGGCCACGGACACCTACGGCCGCGCGGCCGGGTACGAGCGGCTGTACGTCACCGACGGCTCGCTCATCCCGGGGTCCATCGGGGTCAACCCCTTCGTCACCATCACCGCCCTGGCCGAGCGCACCATGGCCCGTGTGCTGGCCGAGGACGACGTGGGCCGGTAGCCACCCCCACCTGGTCCGAACGACCCCTGATCGGCGGGTATGTTGTCCGAACACGTGGTGTCGGAACACGATCAGGTGCACGGGGTGTCGGAGGAATGATGGGTACGGTGCGGGCCGCGCGGAACACCAAAAGCGCCGGGGCCACAGGGACACCGCCGGCGTCCGGCCCCTCCCGCACCTGGCCCACCTCGCTCCTATGGGCACTGATCGTTCCGGTGTTGAGCACCCTGGCGGGCTGCTTCGCCCAGTACCCGTACGGCATGTGGCTCGGCATTCCCCTGGTGTTCTTCGCCGCCGGTGCCGCGGCGGTCGTCGCCGGGGGGCTGTGGCACCGCGCGGGCGCGGCCACATCGGCGTGCGTCGCGGCCTTCGTCCTCGCGTTCTTCGCCGGGCCCGCGCTCTACGAGCTCTACGCGAAGGAGGCCGGGGACGCCGTCGACGCCGTGGTGACCCGGACGGGACACCGCAAGAGCATCAGGAACAAGGATCTGGAAGCCTGCACCGTGGTCGACACCTCAGGCGCCGTCCACCACATCTCCCAGCAGCAGAACTGCTTCGGCCAGTTCAAGGCCGGACAGCGGGTGGTCCTGTACAAGGACCCGGCCGGGCTTCTCGACCCCTTCGCCGACACTCCCGGCAACCGTGCCCCGGACACCACCGGACTGGCCGTCTCCGCCGGGCTGTTCGCGCTCACCGGAGTGAGCGTGTTCCTCGCGGGGCAGCGACGGCGCTGACGCCGCGGCCGCCCCGGCGGCTGCTCTACGTGAAGGGGAGGGTGAGCCAGGGGCTCGCCGGATCGGTGGTCAGGATGCGATGCGCCGTGAGCATGTCCTCGTACCAGCTGCCGAACTCCTCCTCGTCGAAGTGGAGACAGCGCCCGAGGATGTACGCGGCGGAGAACTCCTCCCAGGAGCGGTAGTTGGCCTGCGCCGCGCGACTCGCCCGCAGTACCGCGTGCTCGGCCTCGGGCAGGGTGCAGAACCGGGCGGCCAGCCCCCAGCGGGCCATCCCCGAGGCCCGGCCGTAGTCCCACGCCTCCACGGTGCGGATGAACTTCCCCTCGGCCAGCAGCCCGTCCGCGCGGAACCGGGCCTCGTACCGGGCGATCCGCCCGATCAGCCGCTGCACCCCCGCGACCTGCGCCTCCACCTCCGAGCTCTCCCGCGGCTCGGCCTTGGTGACCCCGTCGGGGGTGATCCGGAACTCGGCCTCGGCCGCGTTGCGCCGCAGCACCCGCTCGGCCACCGCCCGCCAGTGGTCCACCCCGACCGGCCCGGCGAAGTCCAGGGCCAGCGAACGGCGGACACCGAGCGCGAACTCCCAGACACCGCTGATCATCTCGGCGGTGAGCAGCACCTCCTGGGTGCGCTGCCACTCCTCGCGACTGGTGACCCCCCACCACTCCTTGAGCCGGTTGCGCTCGCTGGTGTAGCCACCGCCGTGGTAGGCCATGGCGTTCCACAGCTCACCGTTCTTCACGAACAGCAGCGCCGCGCAGGCCAGTCCATGGGCCACCGGCCCTTCCGTGGCCCCGCCGGTGTCCAGTCCGCGCAACTCGAGGTGGGAGTGGCCGCAGCCCGAGGCGTTCTGGGCGTGCTGCTTCCACAGGGCCCGCTGCGCGGGTCCCGCCGGGAAGAACGTCTCACACGGAGTGCCGGGGTTGATGACGATCCACGGCGGATCGTCATGCCGCCACTCGTCGGCGAACCAGCCCAGGGACTGCGAGAGGAAGACCGTCTCCGGATGGGGAGCGGGGAGCATGCCCTCGGTGAGCACCGGCAGACACTCCGCCCGGACCTGCTGGTACCAGTACGGGGTGAACCGCACGGTCCTCGGATGCGCCTGGAGCCGGGTGTAGGAGTCGGCCACGAACAGATCCGTACGCGCCAGCACATCGAAGTACGCGGACCAGTCACCGCGGTTCTTCGCCTCGTACAGCTCCCGCTCGACACGGCTGGGCGCCTGCCATGCCGCCATCGCCCCGTGGCCGCCGTGTTGTTCCGGCCCGGCGGCGAGCCCCTCCCCGTTCCCCATGTCGGTCAACCCTATCTACCCGAGCGCGGCGAGCACGAACAAGGACAGCACCCACAACACCGGCACGAGTACCACGAGCGAGGCAGGGCGCTGGAAAACGGGCCTACCGACGTCCGGGCGCGCACCGAACGGGTCATGCCCCGGGTCCGGCAGCTTGTTGATCTTCGAACGCGCCACCAGGTCCACGACGATCGTGAACGGGTTGAACAGCGCCGCCGAGAACGGACTCCACCACCCCTGCCACAGCGTCCTGCTCATCATGTCGCGGAACACCGAGGTGCCGCAGATCCGGCAGAACGGCCCCTCCAGCTTGCGGAAGGTCATCATCACCAGCAGCCCCTGATGGCTGCGGATGGTGACGTCCGCCGCGGGGAACCCACCGCAGATCCGGCAGGCGTGCTGACCGTGGACACCGGAATGGGGGTACGCCCCGGGCTGCGGGTGCCCGCCGGGCGGGCCGTACGGGCCCGCCTGCCCGTACGCACCGGGCTGGGCGGGGGCACCGGGTATCGGCGGCGGTGCCTGCTGCACCTGCGGGCCTGCCGGAGCCTGGGGTGCGCCGTACCCGGTACCGGGAACCGCGCCGTAGGGATTTCCGGGCGGTGGTGGCTGTGACATGAACGTCCCTTGGAAGACATACGCATGGACAGGTCAAACCTATCGTCCACGGCTGTCCGGTCAGCCCAGCGCCCGGTCGAGGTTGAAGGCGGCACTGATCAGGGCGAGGTGGGTGAACGCCTGCGGGAAGTTGCCGCTCTGCTCGCCGGTGCGCCCGATCTCCTCCGCGTACAGCCCGAGGTGGTTGGCGTAGGTCAGCATCTTCTCGAAGGCCAGCCGGGCCTCGTCCACCCGGCCCGCCCGGGCCAGGGCCTCCACGTACCAGAACGAGCAGATCGAGAACGTGCCCTCCTCGCCCGGCAGCCCGTCCGGGCTGCGCTGCGGGTCGTAGCGGTAGACGAGCGAATCGGACACCAGCTCCTCGCCCAGGGCGTCCAGGGTGGACAGCCACTTGGGGTCGGTGGGGGAGATGAACTTGGCGAGCGGCATCATCAGCACGGCGGCGTCGAGCACGTCGTCGCCCTCGTGCTGGACGAAGGCACGCCGTGCCGGGGACCAGCCGTTCCGCATGATCCGCCGGTAGATGGCGTCGCGCGCCCGCGCCCAGCGGAGGGTGTCCGCGGGCAGGCCGCGGCGGGAGGCGATCCGCATGGCCCGCTCGATCGCGACCCAGCACATCAGCTGCGAGTACAGGAACCGCTGGTCCCCGACCCGGGTCTCCCAGATCCCGCGGTCCGGCCGGTCCCAGTGGTCGCAGACCCAGCCGACCAGGTCACCGATGGTGTCCCAGTGCTCGCTGGACAGCGGCTGGCCCCATTTGTCATAGAGGTAGAGGGAGTCCACCAGGGCGCCGTAGATGTCCAGTTGGAGCTGTTCGACCGCCTTGTTGCCGATGCGGACCGGCGCCGAGCCCAGATAGCCCTCCAGATGGGGCAGTTCCTCCTCGGGGAGGTCGCTGCGGCCGTCGATGCCGTACATGATCTGAAGCGGTCCGCGCGGGCCCTCCTGGAGGCGGATGTTCTCGGACAGGAAGCGGACGAAGTCCTCGGCCTCCTCGGTGAAGCCCAGCCGAAGCATCGCGTAGATGCAGAACGCGGCGTCGCGGATCCAGACGTAGCGGTAGTCCCAGTTGCGGGTGGAGCCGAGCAGCTCCGGCAGGCTGGCGGTGGGGGCGGCCACGATGGCACCGGTCGGGGCGTAGGTGAGGAGCTTGAGGGTGAGCGCCGAGCGGTGCACCATCTCCCGCCACCGCCCTCGGTAGCGGGAGTGGGACAGCCAGCGGCGCCAGTACCGCACGGTGGCACCGAACTGCTCCTCGGCCTCGGCCAGCGGGCAGGACCGGGGCCGGACCGAGTCGCCGATACGGTCCAGGGCGAAGACCGCGCTCTCGCCCTCGACCAGTTTGAAGGTGGACACCGCGTCCTGGCCGTCGGCCTCGAGGGTGACGCTGGTGGTCAGCGCGAGCGACAGCTCGGGGGAGGCGAAGACGGTGTGGTCGTGGCCGATGTCCAGGGTGTGGGTCCGCCGGCCGTAGTCGAAGCGGGGGGCGACCCGCGCGGTGAACGGCATCGATCCGCGGACGCACAGCACCCGGCGGATCAGCCGGTGCCGGTCGGCCTCCCGGGAGTCGTCCACGATCGGCATGAAGTCCTGGACCTCGGCGACCCCGTCGTCCGCGAAGAACCGGGTGATCAGGATGTTGGTGTCGGGGAAGTAGAACTGCTTGTTCCGTACCGGCACATCCGGGGAGAGGTCGAAGGACCCGCCGCGGTCGGCGTCCAGGATCGAGGCGAAGACGCTGGGGGCGTCGAACCGGGCGCAGCAGTACCAGTCGATGGTGCCGTTCGTCCCCACGAGCGCGGCCGTCCGCAGATCGCCGATCAGTCCGTGCTCGGCGATGGGGAGGTAACGGGGCGCGTCCGCCTTGCGGGGGCGGAGGATTCCTTCGGGCGCGGTCATCCGGACCTCCCGCGCTTAAGGGGGCAGGAGCTCTTCAGTTCTCAGGGTACGACCAGCCGGCCGGGGCGACGAATCTGCCGCCACCGCCGGTACCGGGCAGCTGCCGCCGGGCGGGACGGTCAGCTGCCCTCGGGGTTACGGGGCGCGGCCAGCCAGGACGCGACGGCCGCCGCGATGGGCTGGCCGGTCTCCAGCTCGATAAATCCGAACTGGCCGCCTTGATTGCACTCCAGGAACCACCAGATGCCCTCCTCGTCCTCGGCGAAGTCGAAGGCCCCGTAGGCGAGATTGGTGAGTGACATGTACTCGTGGACCGTGCGAACGATTCTGTCGGGCACTTCCACCGGCTCCCACAGATGTCCATGGAAGCCGAAGCGGCCATCCACCTGGTCGGCGGCGGCGACCTTACGCGCTGCGAACAACTGGTCACCGACACAGATCAGCCGGATGTCGGCTTGTTTAAGAATGTACTGCTGGAGAAGGGTGGCCCCCGCGGCGACGTCCGAGAAATCCGTTTCGGGCCCGATGCGGGTGGTCGGGAGGGTGACCGGAGGATCGACGCTGGGCGGACCGGAGGTGGATTTCACGACGATGTCGCGGAACGCGGCCGCGAACTCATGGGCCGCCCGGGGATACGTGGTGACGAGAGTGGCCGGGACGGCGAAACCGCTCCGCTGGGCAATCCTTAACTGGAAGGGTTTGCAGCGGGCCAGCACGGCGGCGCCGGGGTGGTTCATCCAGCGGGCCGTCGTGGCGTACAGCATCCCGTACAGGGCCTGGCCGCACTCGGCGGTCAGCCACTCCGAGGGCTCCTCGGCGTGGGCCGCGGGCTCTCCCGGCCTGCGCACCCAGATGGAGCGCAGGCCGTGCATGCTCATCAGGCGTCCGCCCGTCGACAGATAGCCGGTGAAGTCACCGCGGTCGAAATCGACCGACAGGGCGGCGTCCCGGGGAAGGTCCGCGGGGTCGAAGCGGACGAGGGGGACGCCGCGTTCGCGCAGCTCCGCCACCACCAGGTCCGCCGTCACATCCTGGCGGCACGTCAGGATGAGTACCGTCATCGAAGTTCTTATCGGTCAGTCGTCGAAGTGCGTCTTCGAACCAGCTGTTGAGGTGGTCGTGCCGGTGGCAAGAAGCACCGCCCGGTCGGCGATGGCCGGACGCCCGTCAGAAAGTACATTCAACTGCAGGGCGACGTTATACGAGTAGGGAACAATCACCGGCGATTGGTCGGCCGGGATTGTGTGGCTCAGTGCAAAAGGCTGCATGAGTGACCTCTTGTGCTCCATGAATTGTTCCAACCGTCACGCAACGGTACGCACCAAAAGTGTAGGAGACTCTCTACGAACTGTTATGTCATTTCTATGTCGGTATGAAATACGTCACAAGGGTGGTCCCGTACTCATTCGGGTACACCCGGTCATGACCACTTCATCTCCGGACGGGAAGTCATGTGGAGTGCGTACGAGGTGAAGTGACGACTCAGAGTGAGGAAGAGGAGATGAAGCCCGGTCCGGTCAGCGGTTGTTCCTGCTGGGGGAGGACGAGGGTGCGGGTCGGCAGCGGGATCTCGATGCCCTCCGCGCGGAACCTACCGTGCAGTTCCTTCATGAACTCATGTCTGATCAGGTACTGGTCGCTGAACTCCAGGGCGCGCAGGAACACCGAGAAGTCGACGCCCGACTCGCCGAACGTGTGGAACCGCACCGTCGTCTCGTGGTCGGCGACCCCGCCGGAGACGGCGGCCATGACCTTCCCGGCCACCTCCACCGTCACCCGCTCCACATGGGCGAGGTCGCTTCCGTAGCCGACCCGTCCCTGCACCATGACCGACATCTGCTGTTCCGGCTGGTGATAGTTGGTCATGATGGTACTGCCCAGTTTGGCGTTCGGGATGATGACGAGATTGTCCGAGAGCTGTCGCACCGCGGTGTTGCGCCAGTTGATGTCCACCACATAGCCCTCCTCCCCGCTGCTGAGCCGGATGTAGTGCCCCGGCTGCACCGTCTTGGAGGCGAGGATGTGCACCCCCGCGAACAGATTGGCCAGAGTGTCCTGAAGGGCCAGCGCCACCGCCAGACCGCCCACGCCCAGCGCCGTGAGCAGTGGCGCGATCGAGACCCCCAGCGTCTCCAGCAGCACCAGCATCCCCATCGCCAGTACCGCGATCCGCGTGATGTTGACGAAGATGGTGGCGGTTCCGGCCACTCCGGAGCGGGACAGCGCCAGCGTCCGCACCAGATCGGCCACCACCCGTGCCGCCGTGACCGTGGTGACCAGGATCAGCACTCCGATGAGTATCCGGTTCACGTTGTGGCCGACCGAGGGGGTCAGCGGCAGTGCCGCGGCCGCCGCCGAGGCGCCCGCGGCCAGCGCGGCCCACGGCGCAAGGCTGCACAGGGTGTCGACGATGATGTCGTCACCGCTCCACCGGGTTCTCCGGGTCCGTACCCCCAGCCAGCGCAGACCCACTCGAAGCAGCAGACCGATCGCCACACTGCCGAGCAGTGCCGCGCCGACCACGATGATGTCGTGCAGTGTGAGCGCACGGTTCATCGGTCACCACCCCCTGTCGCCGCCGGTGCGGAGTGCTGTCCGGACTGCTGTTCTGTCACGCTGTCACCTGCTCGAGCCGGGAACTACGGGCGTGCCGGGGCACATCCGTTCGGCCCCGGCCCAAGGTGCCTATCCTGCCCCATACGGGGAGTGGCCCGGACGGCGGTCACCGCTCGCTGTCCGGATGGCGACGCCGGCCCGGGCGTCCCTCCAGAGCCACTGGAATCCCGCCCCTTTGTGGTGAAATGACGCAGCATGGGGACTCAGCGGTACGAAGCGGACCGGACCTGGCCGTGCGTCGTGGCCGCCTACGCCTTTGTGGTCACCATGGCCGGTACCACGCTGCCCACCCCGCTCTACGACCTCTACCAGCGGTGGCTGAACTTCTCCCCGTTCATGTCCACGGTGATCTTCGCCGTCTACGCCCTCGGCGTCATCGCCGCACTCCTGCTGTTCGGCCGTCTGTCCGACGCCATCGGCCGGCGTCCCGTCATGCTGGCCGCCCTGGTGCTGTCGGCCGCCAGCGCGCTGTGCTTCCTCGACGCGGACGGCCTGCCGGAGCTGTTCGCGGGCCGTACGCTGTCGGGGCTCTCGGCCGGGCTGGTCACCGGCACCGCCACCGTGACCGTCATCGAACTGGCGCCCCCGCGGCTGCGGAACTCCTCCACCCTCGTCGCGACCGTCGCCAACCTGGGCGGGCTGGGCCTCGGTTCCCTGCTGGCGGGCACGCTCGCGCAGTGGGCCCCGGCGCCGCTGCGGCTGGTGTTCGTGGTGGATCTCGTCCTGGTGGCGGTGGCCGCGGCCGGAGTGCTGGGCCTCCCCGAGACCGTACCGCGCACCGGCCGACCACCGCTGCGACCGGAGCGGCTGCGGGTGCCCCGCGAGATGCGCTCCACCTTCGTGGCCGCGGCCATGGCCGGATTCGCGGGCTTCGCCACCCTCGGGCTGTTCACCTCGGTGACCCCCACCTTCCTGCTCGACGTGGAGGACGAACGGGACCTCGCCGTCGCCGGTGGTGTGGTGTTCTCCGTGTTCGCCGCCTCGCTCGGCGGCCAGCTGCTGGCACAGCGCCTGGGCATCCGGCGGGCACTGCCCTCGGGGTGCGCCCTGCTGGTGGCGGGCATGGCCGCCATCGCGGGATCGCTGGCCGCCGCGTTACTGCCGCTCCTGGTGCTCGGCGCGGTGGTCGCGGGCACCGGCCAGGGTCTTTCGTTCCACGCCGCGGTGCGGGCGGTGACCCAGCGGAGCCCGGCCGGGCGGCGCGCCGAGGTCACCTCCGCCCTGTTCGTGCTGATGTACCTGGCGATCTCGATCCCGGTGATCGGGGTCGGGGCGCTCTCCGTCGCGGTCGGGGTACGGACCGCCGGGCTGATCTTCACCGGCTGTGTGGCCCTGCTGGCCACCGCCACCCTGCTCCGGCTGCCGCGCCACGGCGACCTGGAGGAACAGCCCGCGGCGCATAGGGGCCACTAGGGGCACAAATCCCCCGGTCCACTCCCTTACTCTCCGGAACCGACAAGAAGTCATCGACGAGTGAAGGGAGTCCGGTTGTGGCGGCGGTACTCATCACCGGGTGCGGCAGCGGTATAGGTCTGGAGACGGCCCTGCGGTTCGCCGGGCGGGGCGACCACACCTACGCCACCCTGAGGAATCCGGCCAAGGCAGCCCGGCTGAAAGAGCGCGCCGCCGCCGTCGGCGCGGAGGTCGAGGTGCTGGCCCTGGACGTCACCGACGACACGTCCGTCACCACGGCGGTCCGTACAGTGGAGGAACGACACGGCGCGGTGGACGTCCTGGTGAACAACGCCGGGATCGATGTCACCGGGCCGGTGGAGGCCATGCCCCTGGAGTGGGCACGCACCCTGATGGAGACCAACTTCTGGGGGCCGCTGCGCACCATCCGCGCCGTACTGCCCGCCATGCGGGCCCGTGGCGCCGGTGTCATCGTCAACGTGAGCTCCGCGGCGGGCCGGGTCCCGTCGGTGCCCTACGGCGGGTTCTACGCGGCCAGCAAGTCCGGGCTCGGCGCCCTCAGCGAGGCGCTGTCCGGCGAGGTGGCGCGGTTCGGGGTGCGGGTGGTCTGCCTGGAACCGGGCAGCTTCGCCACCGAGGTCCATACGCGCCCGGCGACCCGCGAGGCGGTCGCGGACGATCCGTACGCGGCCGACGAGGCATGGCTCACCCGCTTCCTGGCGGGGGTCGGCGAGGCGGCCGGGGACCCCGGTGTGGTCGCCGACGCCATCGTCGGGGCCGTCGAGAACCCCGCCACCCCGCTGCATCTCCCGGTCGGTCGGGACGCGGAGATGGCGGTGGAGTTCCTCGGCACGGTCGGCTTCGAGGAGTGGCTGCCGCAGTTCGTCGCGCGGGCGGAGACCATCGCGGGCCCGCGCCCCTGACCCCGCCCGGTGCGCACCACACGGCCCGGATCCATGACGGTTGGGGGCGGATCCGGGCCGTGAGCCGTGTGCCGGGCCCGTCTAGGGGCGCTCGGCGTGTGCGATGAGCCGGATCACCTGGGCCGGGCACATGTCGGCCGCCTCGCGCACCTCCTCGTGGGCGCTCTCCGGCGGCTCCTCCTGGAGCAGCTCCACGATGCCGTCCTCGCCCTGGTCGAAGACGTCAGGGGCGAACATGGCACACTGGCCGGCCCCCACACACTTGTCGGGGTCGATGCTGAGGCGCATGAGGCCGTTCCTCGTTTCGGTGGTCCGATGGGGCGGCGGCGGCCCGAGAAGTGCCGTGGTCACCAGGTGACGGGCAGTTCGTAGACGCCGTAGACCATGGCGTCGTCCTTGAACCGCAACTGGTCTAGCCCGGTGGCCAGTTTCAGACCGGGGATCCGGCGCAGCAGGGTGCCGTAGACCACCTCCAGCTCCACCCGGGCCAGGTTGGCGCCGATGCACTGGTGGATGCCGTAGCCGAAGGCCAAGTGGCTGCGAGCCTCTGTGCGGTGGATGTCGAAGGTGTCCGGGTCGGGGAAGACGGTCTCGTCGTGGTTGGCCGCGTTGTTGAGGGCGAGGATGCCCTCACCGGCGCGGATGACCGTGCCGTCGAGGTCGATGTCCTCCAGGGCGACCCGCGCGGTGCCCGAGTCGGAGATGCTGAAGGTGCGCAGCAGCTCCTCGATGGCCCCGGGCAGCAGCGAGGGATCGTTCCGGACGGCCTCCAGCTGCTCGGGGTGTTCCAGCAGCGCCAGCACCCCGAGGGAGATCATGTTGGCGGTGGTCTCATGGCCGCCCACCAGCATCAGCCGGGCCATGGTGACGACGTCGACGTGGTCGGCGATCCGCTCCTCGCGGTTCTTCTCGATGAACCTGCTGATCAGATCGTCGCCCGGCTGGTTCTCCTTCGTGGTGACCAGCTTGTCCAGATAGGCGTCCAGGGCGGCCACCGAGGCCCCGTACTCCTCCGGGCTGAGGTCGTGGTTCATCATGTTCGCCGACCACTCCTCGAACTGCGGGTGGTCCTCGTAGGGCACACCGAGCAGTTCACAGATCACCAGGGAGGGCACGGGCAGCGCGAGCGCGGTGACCAGGTCCACCGGTCCGCCCGCGGCGAGCATCGCGTCGATCCGCTCGTCCACGATCTCCTGCACCCGCGGCCGCATCTCCCGGACCCGGCGGGCGGTGAACTCGGGGATCAGCATCCGGCGCTGCGCGGTGTGGTCCGGCGGATCCATCGACAGCAGCATCAGCCGCACCTGCTGGAGCATCTCCTCCGGGATGTGGAACTGGTGCGGATAGCCGGGCAGTTTCAGGTTCGAGCTCACCCGCGAGTCGCTGAGCACCTTCTTGACGTGCTCGTGCGTGGTGACCAGCCAGGTGGGCTTGCCGTTGACCTTGAGGACGGCACGGGACACCGGCTCGTCCCGGCGCAGCTCCGCGTACTCCGGGGGCGGGCTGAAGGGACAGGTGCGCCGCTTCGGGAACGGGGGGTGCGGCGCCGTCTCGGCGGTCTGCTCTGCGGACTGGGTCATGGCGCCCTCTCGGAACTCTTTCTGGGTGGGGGACGGGGATGTCGCCGACTGCCGCCGGGTGACCGGCGGTGACCGGCCGTTACCAGGTGACGGGCAGTTCGTAGATGCCGTAGACCATGGCGTCGTCCTTGAACCGCAACTGGTCCAGCCCGGTGGCCAGTTTCAGACCGGGGATCCGGCGGAACAGCGTGCCGTAGACGATCTCGAGCTCGAGACGGGCGAGGTTCTGGCCGATGCACTGGTGGATGCCGTAGCCGAACGCGAGATGGCTGCGGACCTCCCGGCGGTGCACATCCAGCCGGTCGGGCTCGGGGAAGACGGTCTCGTCGTGGTTGGCCGCGTTGTTGAGCGGCAGGATGCCCTCCCCGGCCCGGATGGTGACCCCGCCGAGCTCGATGTCCTCCAGCGCCACCCGGGCGGTGCCGGAGTCGGAGATGCTGAAGAAGCGCAGCAGCTCCTCCACCGCCTTGGGCAGCAGCGCGGGATCGTCCTGGACGATCTTCAGCTGGTCGGGGTTCTCCAGCAGTGCCAGGGTGCCCAGGGCGATCATGTTGGCGGTGGTCTCATGGCCGGTCACCAGCATCAGCCGGGCCATGCTCACGATGTCGGCGTGCTCGACGGCCGGCTCCGCGCGGTTCTGCTCGATCAGCCGGCTGATCATGTCGTCACCCGGCTCGGACTCCTTGGCGGTCACCAACCCGTCCACGTACTGGTCGAGTTCGTAGTGGGCGCGACCCCGGTCCTCCTCACTGATCTCGTGGTTCATGATGGCCCACGCCCACTTCTCGAACCGCGGATGGTCCTCGTAGGGGACACCCAGCAGTTCACAGATCACATAGGAGGGCACCGGCAGCGCCAGCGCCGTGACCAGGTCAACCGGTCCGCCCGCGGTCAGCATCTCGTCGATCTGCCGGTCCACGATCGCCTGCACCCGGCCGCGCAGCGCACGCATCCGCCGGAGGCTGAACTCCGGTGCCAGCATGCGGCGCTGGACGGTGTGGTCCGGCGGATCCATCGACAGGAAGGTCAGCGGGACCGCCTGGAGCATCTCCTCCGGGACCGGCACCTGCAACGGATAGCCGGGCAGCTTCAGATTCGAGGTCACCCGCGCGTCCCCGAGCACCTTCTTGACGTGCTCGTGCGTGGTGACCAGCCAGGTGGGCTTGCCGTTGACCTTGAGGACGGCACGGGACACCGGCTCGCCCTCGCGCAGCTTCGCGTACTCCTCCGGCGGACTGAACGGGCAGGAGCGCGCCATCGGGAACGGCGGATGCACGGTGTCGTGCTGATCGGCGGATGGGGTCATGGTGCCCTCTCGAACTCGATACGGGGTACGCGCCGGACGTCGGGATACGACGGCGGACGGGGCGGGCGCGGAGCGGGGGAGCCCCCGCGCCCGGATCGCCGTGGCCGCGGCCTTCGTCGACCGCCTCTTCGCACGCTAATCAGCCCGCTCCGCGCACCACACCCCTAGTGGCCCCAGGACCGAACGGCCCCGGCCGGGCGGCGCGGACCCCGGGGCCCGCTGGAGAGCTGTGCCGTCATCCCCAGTGGATCGGCGAGCGGCGCCGGATGCGGTCAGTCGCAAGGCGGAGGGCCGCCCTCGTACCGGGCGTACTCGGGTGATCCCGACAACGTGGCAGGGGGGCACCTCCCGGGCGAGGCCTGGGGGCGGCCGCAGCCGGCGGGAGCCCGATGGGGATGACGGGACAGCCCTTAGGGGCGGCTAGGGGTCCAGCCGGGGCGAGCGGCCGCGTTAGCGTCGAGCCCGGATCACGGTGGTGTGTCGTCCCGTGTCCCGAGTCGCCTGCCCGGCCGCAGGTCCTCGTGTTCCTTCCTGCGCCCCAGGGCGTCATCCCGCCCGTCGAATGAGGTGGTTCACTGTGCACCCGGCCCCCAGTGCGAAGGGAACCGTTCCCTTCGGGGAGTACCGGACCTGGTACCGGGTCACCGGTGAGCTCGGCGCGGGCAGACCACCCGTCGTCGCCGTCCACGGCGGCCCGGGCAGCACCCACGACTACCTGCTGGGGCTGACCGCACTCGCCGCCGAGGGCTGGCCGGTTGTCCACTACGACCAGCTGGGCAATGGCGGATCCACCCATCTGCCCGACCGGGGCGCTGACTTCTGGACCGTTGACCTCTTCCTCGCCGAACTGGACAACCTGCTCGCCCGCCTCGGCATCGCGGACGACTACGTGCTCTTCGGACAGTCGTGGGGCGGACCGCTGTGCGCCTCGCACGCCATGGGACACCCGGCCGGACTGCGCGGGCTCGTGGTGGCCAACGCCCCCGCCTCGTACCCGGTGTGGCTCAGCGAGATGGCGGTGCTGCGCGACCGGCTGCCGTCCGATGTCCAGCAGACACTGCTGCGCCACGAGGCGGCGGGCACCTATGACACCGAGGAGTACCTGGCCGCCATGCGGGTCTTCTACAACCGCCATGTGTGCCGGGTCCAGCCGTGGCCGCAGGACTTCCTCTCCTCCTTCATGGAGATCTACAACGACCCGACCGTGTACGCCACCATGAACGGGCCCAACGAGTTCCATGTGATCGGCACCCTGAAGGACTGGGACATCACCGACGGGCTCGACGCCGTCCGCACCCCGACCCTGCTGATCAGCGGCCGCCACGACGAGGCCACGCCGGTGTGCATGGGGCCGTACGCGGAACGGGTGCCCGGTGCCCGGTGGGAGCTCTTCGAGCACTCCAGCCATCTGCCCCACCTCGAGGAGCCGGAGCGGTTCCTCGAGGTGATGACCGACTTCCTGAAGGGCCTGTAGCGCCCCATGGCACACCTAGCGCCCCCCGCACACGCAGCGCCCCACCGCATAACGGCATAAGTGAGGAACGGAATCCATGGGATCCGAAACGGCTCTCGTCTTCCCCGGTATGGGCCCGTCCGCCTTCTCCGACGTCGGCAGGTTCATGGTCGTCAACCCGTACGCCCGGGAGCTGGTCGCCATCGCCGACGAGGTGCTGGGCTACTCCCTGCTGGACACCTTCCGGCGGACCGAGGGCGACTACTCCGAGGCCGCGCAGGTCGCGTTCCTGGTGAACTGCCTGGCCAGCGCCCACTGGGCGCGGGAGAGCCTCGGTCTCGAACCCGCGCTGTGCACCGGCCCCAGCTTCGGCGAGAAGGCCGCTCTCGCCTGGTGCGGGGTACTGCCCCCGGACGAGGCGATACGGCTCACCGCCGAGCTGGCCCGCTGCATGGACGCCTACTTCGCCGTCGAACACCGGGACATCGTCACCCTCTCCTTCGTCCGCACCCCCCGGGAGAAGCTGGACGAGATCCTCGCCGACTTCGAAGCCGACGGCGAGTGGCACGACATCTCCTGCTACGTCGACGACGGCTTCTTCATGGTCTCGCTGCGCGAGACCCGGGTGGAGTGGATGGAGCAACGGCTGCGCGCCGTCGGCGGGATGCCGCTGTACACCATGCGTCCGCCCATGCACGCCGCCGCCTTCGGCCCGCTGCGGGACAAGGCCGAACGGGAGGTGCTGGCCGGCTTCGACTTCGCCGACCCGCGGCTGCCGATCGTGGCCGACCAGGACGGCCGACCGCTGCGTTCGGCCGAGGACGTACGCACCATGCTGCTCGACAGCTTCGTACGCCCCCTGGACTGGCCCCGCGTCGTGGACGCGCTCGCGCTCTCCGGTGTGAAGCGCGTCCTCGTCGCCGGACCCGACAGCCTGTTCGGCCGGACCACCTGCACCACCAGCACCTTCGAGGTCATCGCCGCCCATCCCCGGCGCGCCATGACACCGCGGCGCAGGCCACTCGTCGCGTGATTCGACCCCGACCCTTGGAGCCCTGATGTGGGACGACCAGTTCGAAGCGATACTGCGCACCTTCCTTCCCTTCCTGCCCCCGGACGAGCCGCTGGCGAGCGATGTCAAACTGCGTGACCTGGGACTGGACTCGCTGGGCATGGTGCAGCTCCTGGGCACGCTGGAGCAGGCCTACGGGGTGCGCTTCCTCGACGGCGCGCTGACCATGGAGACGTTCGAGAGCGCGGGTGTGCTGTGGAAGACCGTGGAGAACATGCTGCCCCGCGGTGAGGGCTAGGCGGACCGCGGCCATGGACCCCACCGTGGACGTCACGCTGTCCGGACGCTTTCTGCGCGGGCTGGCGGTCTCGCCCGACCGGCCCGCGGTCCGCGCCGGCGAGACGGAGCTGAGCTACCGGGAACTGCACGAGCGCGCGCTGCTCATGGCGGGCTCCGTACTCGCGCGAGCGGCAACCCCGCCCCGTGCCATCGGTGTGCTGGCGGGCAAGGACCCCTCGGCGTACGCGGCCGTCCTCGCCGGTCTCTACACCGGTGTCACGATGGTGCCGCTGCAACCCGCCTTTCCCGCCCTGCGCACCCGTCAGATGATCGACGCGGCCGGGGTCGAGGTGCTGATCGCCGACGACGCCTCGCTGCCCGCGCTCACCGCCCTGCGCAAGGAGACCGGGCTCGATCTGCCGGTGCTCCACGCTCCCGGTGGCCATCTCCTGCCCGAGGTGCCGCTCGACCCGGACTGCGCGCTCAAGGCGCCGCTGCCGGCCCGGCCATCGGACATCGCCTACATCCTGTTCACCTCGGGCTCGACCGGCCGCCCGAAGGGCGTTCCGGTCACCCACGCCAACACCCATCACTACTTCGGCCTCCTGGACCGCCGGTACGACTTCGGCCCCGGGGACGTGTTCTCGCAGAGCTTCGACCTCAACTTCGACTGCGGGATGTTCGACCTGTTCTGCGCCTGGGGCGCCGGGGCCACCCTGGTGGCGCCGCCCCCGCAGGCCTACCGCGAACTGCCGGAGTACATCGCCGCGCAGGGGCTGACCGTCTGGTTCTCCACCCCCAGCGCCATCGCGCTGGTCCGCCGCATGGGCGGGCTGCGACCCGGCGCCATGCCCTCGCTGCGCTGGAGCTTCTTCGCCGGTGAGGCGCTGAGCTGCCAGGACGCACAGGACTGGGGCAACGCCGCGCCGTACGCGGTGCTGGAGAACCTGTACGGACCGACGGAACTGACCATCACCGTCAGCTCCCACCGGTGGACCGGGGAGCGCGCCCTCCACGACATGGTGCCCATCGGCGCCGTGCACGAAGGACACCGGACGCTGCTGCTCGGCGACGACGGCGAGGAGAGCGCGACCGAGGGCGAACTGTGCGTCGCCGGACCCCAGCTCACCCCCGGCTATCTCGACCCCGCCGATGACGCCGGCCGCTTCTTCACCCGCCACGGCCGCCGCTGGTACCGCACCGGCGACCGGGTCCGGCGCGCCGATGACGGCACCACCCTGCTCTATCTGGGCCGTACCGACGCCCAGGTCCAGGTGCACGGGGTGCGGGTGGAACTGGCCGAGGTGGACGCGGCGGTCCGGCGCTGTCCGGGGGTGCGGGACGCGGTCACCGTGCCCGTGCCTGTCGACGGCAGCACCGAACTGGCCGTGTTCTACACCGGCGACGTGGTGCCGCCGGTCCGGCTCGCGGGCGAGGTGCGGCAGTACTTGCCCGCCGCGGTCGTCCCCAAACGCTACCGCCACCTGGAGGCGTTCCCGCTGAACTCCAACCGGAAGACCGACCGCAGAAGTCTCGCCCTCCAGGCCGCACAGGAGGGCTCTGAGGAAAGGCAGTACGGGGCGCAGTGAACCGTAACTCGACATCGGATCCCCGGCGCGGTGTGCTGGTGCACACCCTGCTGGACGAGGCCACGGCGGACACCGGCCCCGGGGCCGTGGCCGTCAGCGACCCGGGCGGGCGGTGGACCTACTCCGAGCTCAGCGCGTACAGCCACGCCGTGGACGCGTGGCTCGAGGCGCGTGGCATCGGGCCCGGCGACCGGGTGCTGGTCCAGGTGCCCAGCACCCGTGAACTGGTGGCGCTGTTCTACGGCGCCTCCCGGCGCGGCGCGGTGTTCGTCCCGGTCAACACCGGGATGAAGGACTACCACCTGACGTCGGTGCTCGCCAACGCCGAACCCCGGCTCGCCGTCGTCGCCGACTCCGCGGTGGAGCGCATCGCGGGCTTCTCCGCGGCGCCCGTCCTCGGCGTCGACGCCGTCTGGGAGGAGGTGTCCGCGCTGCGCGCACGGGACGCCCGGGCCACCGGCGGCGCGGAGTTCGACGCGGAGGCCGTCGCGGTGCTCGTGTACACCTCGGGCAGCACCGCGGCGCCCAAGGCCGTCATCTGCCCGCACGGCCGCATGGTCTTCGCCTCGGAGGCCATTCAGCGGGAACTCGGCTACCGCCCCGACGACGTGGTGTTCTGCCGGTTCCCGATCTCCTGGGACTACGGCCTGTACAAGATCCTGCTCACCGCCCTGGGCCGGTGTGAACTGGTCCTGGCCGACGGGGAGTCGGACCTGGTGCTGCTCAAGCGGATCCGCGAGTGCGGGGCCACGGTGGTGCCCATCGTGCCCTCGCTGGCCACCATGATCGTGACGCTGGCCGGGCGCGAACCGGCCGCGGAGTCGCGGGTGCGGATGTTCACCAACACCGGTGCCGCGCTGCCCCGGGCCACCGCCGAGGGCCTGCGCACCGCGTTCCCCGGCTCCGAGGTGGTGCTCCAGTTCGGCCAGACCGAGTGCAAGCGCATCTCCGTCCTGCGGCCGGAGTTCCAGGCCAGCAAGGGCGCCTCGGTGGGCCGCCCGCTGCCCGGCACCACGGTGTACGTCGTCGACGAGCACGGCACCGCGCTGCCGACCGGTGCCACCGGCGAGATCGTGGTCGAGGGACCGCATGTGATGCCCGGCTACTGGCGGGCCCCCGAGATCACCGAGCGCACCTTCCGCCCCGCCCCGGACGGCGGGCTCCGGCTGCACACCGGCGACTACGGCCACCTCGACGAGGACGGTTTCCTCTACTACGAGGGCCGCCGGGACGACATGTTCAAACGCAAGGGCGTCCGGATGAGCACGATGGAGATCGAGGCCGCCGCCACCGACATCGCCGGTGTCCGCGCCGCCGCCGTCCTGCCGCCCGAGGACGACCGCGACCTCGCGGTGTGCGTCGAGGGCGACATCGCCCCGCACACCGTGCTGCGGGAGCTGGCGCGGCGGCTGGAGCCCGCCAAGGTACCCGGTCTGTGCCGGGTCGTCGACGAGCTTCCGCTGACCCTCCACGGCAAGCACGCGCGACGGCGGCTCGCCCAGTTCTTCGAAGGGACTCCCTCGTGATCGGCCATACGGAGCTCGCCAAACGCTTCGGCACCCCCGCGTACGTCTACGACCTCGACCGGGTCCGGGCGGCCCGGCGCGATCTGCTCGCCGCGCTGCCGGACGCGATGCACGTGTTCTACGCGGCGAAGGCCAATCCGCATCCCGAGATCCTGCGGGAGATGCGCGGCCGCGGTGACCGCTGCCGGGCCGAGATCTCTTCCGTCGGAGAGCTCGCCGCCGCCCTGGAGGCCGGGTTCTCCGGCGCCGACATCCTTTACACCGGCCCCGGCAAGACAGACGAGGAGCTGACCGAGGCGCTGGCCAAGGGGGTGCGGCTGTTCTCCGTCGAATCGCCCGGCGATCTGCGGCGGGTGGGCGCGGCGGCCGGACGCCTGGGTGTGGTCGCCGACTGTCTGCTGCGCGTCAACAGCGTCAGCGCCAGCGCCACCACCAGTATCCGGATGACCGGTGTGCCCTCCCAGTTCGGCTTCGACAGCGAGACGCTGCCCGCGCTGCGCGAGGAGGTGACCGGTGTCCCCGGGACGAACGTGGCGGGACTGCACTTCTTCCCGCTGAGCAACGCCGAGGACGAGGCGAGCCTCATCGCCGAGTTCCGGCACACCATCGAGAAGGCCGCCGAACTCCAGGAGCGGCTCGGGGTGCGTTTCCGGTTCGTCGACATCGGCGGCGGGTTCTCCGCCCCGTACGCGGTGACCGGGGAACGCCCCGTCTACGGCGGGCTGCGGGAGGCGCTCGGCGACGCGCTGGACACCCACTTCCCCGGCTGGCGGGACGGCGGTCCGCGGATCGCGTGCGAGTCGGGGCGCTATCTCGTGGGCGACAGCGGCACCCTGCTGGTCGGCGTGGTCAACGTCAAGGAGAGCCGCGGCCGCCGCTTTGTCATCCTGGACGGCGGGATCAACACCTTCGGCGGGATGTCCGGCCTCGGCCGTATCCTGCCGGTCTCTGTACAGCCCGACGAGGCGGTGCCCGGGACCGGTGAACCCGCCATGCTGGTGGGCCCGCTGTGCACCCCGGGCGATGTGCTGGGCCGGGACGTGGCACTGGTGGACCCGGCCCCCGGGGACCTCCTCACCGTGCCCAACGCCGGGGCCTACGGGGTGACGGCCAGCCTGCTGATGTTCCTGGGCCGCCCCGCGCCCGCCGAGGTCGTCGTGCGCGGCCCGGAGGTGGTGTCCGTGTCCCGGATCGAGCACCTCCGCACCTACGTCCACGGGCAGGCCCTTCGATGAACACCTCCGCAGCCGTCCCGGTCCCGGCCGGCGCGGCGGCCCCCGCGGCCGTCGAAGCGCCCGTCCTGGTCGCCGGGGGGATCTCCGACTCGCACACCTGGAACCTGGTCTTCCTGCAACTGCTGCTGGAGGAACACGGCCACACCGTCGTCAACCTCGGCCCGTGTGTCCCCGAGGAGCTGCTGATCTCCGAGGCGCTGGCCCGGCGGCCCGCGCTGATCGTGATCAGCAGTGTCAACGGCCACGGCTACCAGGACGGCATGCGCACCATCACCCGGCTGCGGGAACACCCCGGTCTGGGCGGGCTGCCGGTGGTCATCGGCGGCAAGCTGGGCATCTCCGGCACGCTGAGCGCGGCGGAGCGGACCCGGCTCAGAGGCGCCGGATACACCGCGGTGTTCGACGACACCCCGGAGGGCGTCCGGTCCTTCGCCCGGCTGCTCGGCACGCTTCCGCAGCGGGCCCTGGTGTGACCGGCGGGGGGTTCGGCGCGTTCGTCCGCCGGGCTCACCGGGCCGGGGACCTCGTGGTGCAGCCCCGGATGGGGATGAGCGAACCGGCCCGGATGCGGGCCGGTCTGCTCGCCACCAAGGCCGCCGCCGGAACCACCGTCGGCACCCTCACCATCGACAGCTACACCCGGGTCGGGGATCTGGAGTCGGCCGGACTCGCCCTGATGGAAGGGGTGTCGCTCAACGGCTACCCGATCGCCAGCCATGACCCGGACACCACCCGGGGCGTCCTGGAGGGCGCGTACGGCGAGGACTTCCCCGTCCAGGTCCGCCACGGCTCGGCCGCCCCCATGGACATCTTCCGGGCGCTGACGGCCGTCGGCCTGGACGCCTCCGAAGGCGGACCCGTCTCGTACTGCCTGCCCTACGGTCGCATCCCGCTGAGCGAGTCGGTGGCCAACTGGGCCCGCTCGACCGAGTTGTTCGCCCGGCTGCGGGAGGACGGCGGGCATCCGCATCTGGAGACCTTCGGCGGCTGTATGCTCGGCCAGCTCTGCCCGCCGAGTCTGCTGGTGGCCATCAGCGCGCTGGAAGCGCTGTTCTTCTACCGCCACGGACTGCGCAGCATTTCCGCCAGCTATGCCCAGCAGACCGATCACCGGCAGGACATCGAAGCGGTGGCCGCATTGCGCAGGCTCTGCGCCGAGTTGCTGCCGGACGCCGAATGGCATGTGGTCGTCTACGCCTACATGGGGCTCTATCCGGTCACCCCGGAAGGGGCCTACCGGCTGCTGGGCCGGGCGGCCGAACTGGCCGTGGTGTCGGGTTCCGAGCGGCTGATCGTGAAGACCGTCGCGGAATCCGTGCGCATTCCGACGGTGGAGGAGAACGTCAGCGCACTGGAATACGCGGCGACCGCGGCGGCCGCGGCACGCCGCACCGTGGCCCAGGTCCCCGCCGACACCGGATCACAGATCTACGCGGAGGCATCCGCACTGGTCACCGCCGTACTGAATCTGGCGGAGGACCTGGACCAGGCGATTCTGCTGGCGTTCCGCCGCGGTTATCTCGACGTTCCCTACTGTCTGCACCCGGACAACGCCGGGCGCAGCAGAAGCTATATCGACGCCGGGGGGCGGCTGCGCTGGGCGGACATCGGCGGAATGCCCCTGACCGGAATCGTTAACACCCGCGATTCCCGCACCATCACCTCCGGTGAACTGCTCGCTTCGCTGTCCTATGTCCGCCGGACGTTCGACCCGGAGACGCTCACGGCGCCGCCCGGCGGCAACGCCCTCGGCTCTAGGGGCGGTTAAGGGTGGGGCCGCGGTACGGACGTCTCTAGCGTGAGGAAAACGTGAGGAATAAAGCTGCCGGCCGAAAGTGAGATGCGTGGATGAACGGCTCCGGTTCCGAATCAGCACTGGCCCGAATGCTGGCCGCGACCGCGCCGTCGGAACACCGCAGGGTGGTTCTCGACCTGGTGCACGCCCAGGTGACGGCGGCGCTCCGGGCCGTGCGCCCCGAGACCACCGGTCTGCCGGACATGCGGCTTCCGTTCGCCGATCTGGGGCTCGACTCACTGGCCGCGGTCGATCTGCACCGCAGGCTCGGCGAGGAGACCGGGCTCGACCTTCCGGTCACCGTCGCCTATGACTGCCCGACCCCCGACGCGCTCGCCGACCGGCTGCTCACCGGAGCCCTGGGCACCGCGGCGCTCCCGCCGCCGGAGCCGGAGACCGCCGGCCCGGCCGACGAACCCGTGGCCGTCGTGGGCATCGGCTGCCGCTTCCCCGGCGGCATCCACTCACCCGACGCCCTGTGGCGCCTCCTCGTCGACGGTGGCGAGGTGCTCTCCGGGTTCCCCGACGACCGGGGCTGGGACCTGACCGCCCTGTTCGACGAGGACCCCGACGCCCCCGGTACCAGCACGGTGCGCGCCGGTGGATTCCTGGACACCGCCACCGAGTTCGACGCCGACTTCTTCGGCATCAGCCCGCGTGAGGCGCTGGGCATGGACCCCCAGCAGCGCCTGGTGCTCGAAACCGCCTGGCAGGCCCTGGAGGACGCCGGGATCGACCCGACCGGGCTGCGCGGCAGCGCCGCGGGCATGTTCTTCGGCGCCGAGGTGCAGGAGTACGGCCCGCGGCTGCACCACGCCCCCGACGGGCTCGACGCCTATCTGATGACCGGCAACGCACCGAGTGTCATCTCCGGACGGGTGGCCTACGTCCTCGGCGCACAGGGCCCCGCGGTCACCGTCGACACCGCCTGCTCCGCCTCGCTGGTCGCCATCCACCTGGCCTGCCAGTCGCTGCGGCAGGGCGAGTCCACGCTCGCGCTGGCCGGCGGTGTCGCGGTGATGGGCGGACCCGGGGTGTTCACCGCGTTCAGCCGGCAGCGCGGACTGGCGCCCGACGGCCGCTGCAAGGCGTTCGCGGAGTCGGCCGACGGCACCGGCTTCGCCGAGGGCGTCGGTGTGCTCGTCCTGGAACGGTTCTCCGAGGCCCGCCGCCGCGGCCACCGGGTGCTGGCCGTCGTCCGTGGCTCGGCCGTCAACCAGGACGGGGCCAGCAACGGGCTCACCGCCCCCAGCGGCACCGCGCAGACCCGGCTGATCCGCCAGGCGCTCGCCAACGCCGGGCTGACCGCCGCCGACGTGGACGTGGTCGAGGCCCACGGCACCGGTACCCGGCTCGGCGACCCCATCGAGGCGGGCGCGCTGCTCGCCACCTACGGCCAGGACCGGGCCGGGGACACCCCGCTGCTGCTCGGCTCGGTCAAGTCCAACATCGGGCACACCCAGGGCGCGGCCGGGGTCGCCGGGGTCATCAAGACCATCCTCAGCATGCGTCACGGCCGGGTGCCCAAATCCCTGCACATCGACGCGCCCAGTCCGCACATCGACTGGTCCGCGGGCGCCGTCGCACTCGCCACCGAGGACCGGCCGTGGCCGGAGACCGGACGGCCGCGCCGTGCCGGAGTGTCGTCCTTCGGCGTGAGCGGCACCAACGCCCATCTCATCCTGGAACACTCCGAGGAGTCAGCCACCGCCGAACCCGAGCCTTCGGCCACGGCTGACGGCCCGTTGCCGTTCGTCCTCTCCGCCCGCGGTGACCAGGCGCTCCGGGACCGGGCATCCGGTCTGCTGCCCCTGGTGGACCACGCCCCGCTCGGCGACCTCGCCGCCACGCTCGCCACCACCCGCGCCGCGCTCTCCCACCGCGCCGTCCTGGTGGCCGGGGACCGGGACACCCTGCGCCGCGAACTGGAGGCCGTCGCCGCGGGATCGGCGGCCACCACCGGTGTCGCGGCCCCCGGCAAAGTGGCGTTCCTCTTCACCGGCCAGGGCAGTCAGCGCATCGCCATGGGTCTGGAACTCCTCCGTACCCAGCCGGTGTTCGCCGACGCCCTCCAGGACGTCTGCGCCCATCTCGACATGCAGCTCGAACAGCCCCTCGGCGAGGTGCTGTTCGGCCGTCCCGACGCCGCCCCCGACTCGTCCGAGGCCGCCCGGCTGAACCGTACCGCCTACGCCCAGCCCGCCCTGTTCGCCATCGAGGTGGCGCTCTACCGCCTTCTCGAGAGCTGGGGGCTGCGCCCCGACTACCTCGCCGGACACTCCATCGGTGAACTGGCCGCGGCTCATGTCGCCGGTGTCCTCACCCTCCAGGACGCGGCCATCCTCGTCGCCGCACGCGGCCGCCTCATGCAGCAACTCCCCGAGGGCGGCGCCATGGTGGCCGTCCGGGCGACCGAGGCCGAGGTGGCACCGCTGCTCACCGAACGCGTCGGCATCGCCGCCGTCAACGGCCCCTCGGCGGTGGTGCTCTCCGGCGCCGAGGACGAGGTGCTGGCCCTCGCCGGACAGCTGGCCGAACGCGGCCACGACACCAAACGGCTCCGGGTGAGCCACGCCTTCCACTCACCGCTGATGGAACCGATGCTGGCCGAGTTCCGCCGTATCGCCCACGTCCTGGACTACACCCCGCCCTCCCTCCCCATCGTGTCCACGGTCACCGGCGCCCTCACCACCGACGAACTGTGCGACCCCGAGTACTGGGTGGAACACGTCCGTGCCAGGGTGCGCTTCCACGACGCGGTGCGCGCGCTGGAGGACACCGGCGTCCGCACCTTCCTGGAGCTCGGACCCGACGGGGTGCTCAGCGCCATGGGCGCCGACTGCGCCACCGCCCCCGGCACCGTCTTCGCCCCGCTGCTGCGCCGGGACCGGCCCGAGACCGACGAAGCCCTCTCCGCCCTCGCCCTGGCACACCGTCGCGGGGTCCCCGTCGACTGGGACCGGTTCTTCACCGGCCGCGGCACCCGCCGTCTGGACCTGCCCACCTACCCCTTCCAGCGCAGGCGGTTCTGGCTGGACCAGGGACCGGCCACCACCGACACCACCGCACTGGGCCAGCTCCCCGCCGGACATCCGCTGCTCGGCGCGGTCGTGGCCGTCGGTGCCGATGGAGTGGTGCTCACCGGACGGCTCGCACCGCGCCACCAGCCCTGGCTGGCCGACCATGTCATCTCCGGACGGACGCTGTTCCCCGGCACCGCCTTCGTCGAACTGGCGCTGCGCGCCGGACAGCACGTGGGCGCGGGCGCGCTGGAAGAACTCACCCTCGGCGCCCCGCTGGCCCTCCCCGCCGACGGCGGGGTGGCCGTGCAGGTGGCGGTGGGGGAGCCCGACGACAGCGGCCGCTTCCCGCTCACCGTCCACTCCCGCCCCGAGGGCGAGGACACCGCCCCCTGGACCCGGCACGCCGACGGCGTCCTCGCCCCCGCCACCGCACCCGTGCCCGAGCCCCTGGACAGCTGGCCGCCGGAGGGCGCCCGGCCACTCGATGTGTCCGGTGCCTACGGCGACCTGGCCACCCAGGGCTATGACTACGGACCGGCCTTCCAGGGGCTGCGCGCCGCCTGGCGCCACGGCGACGATGTGTACGCCGAGGTCGTCCTGGACGAGGAGACCGCGGCGGGCGCTTCCGCGTTCGGACTGCACCCCGCCCTGCTCGACGCCGCCCTGCACGCCGCCGACCTCGACACCCCGCCCCGCTCCGAGATCCTGATCCCCTTCGCCTGGAGCGGAGTCACCCTGCACGCCGTCGGCGCGTCCGCCCTGCGGGTCCGGATCTCCGGCGCGGGCACCGACACCCTCACGCTGCGACTCGCCGACGCCACCGGCGCACCCGTGGCCGACATCGCCGCGCTCACCTCCCGCCCCGTCCAGGACGGCGCCGAACCGCTGTACACGGTGCGCTGGACACCCGCCGCCCGGCTCGCCGAGACCCCGACACCGCGGATCGCCACCTGGACCGGCGACCTGGACACCCTGCTCTCCGAACCGCTGCCCGACGCCGTGGTCCACCGGGTGGCCGACCACGGTGGCGAGCCCACCGCCGCCGCCCGGGCCGCCGCCTCCGAGGTGCTGCGGCTGCTCCGGAGCTGGCTGGGCGAGGAACGCCTCGACGGCACCCGGCTGGTGGTGGCCGTCACCCCCGGCCTGGCCCATGCGCCGGTGCGCGGCCTGATCCGCTCGGCACAGGCGGAACACCCCGGGCGCCTGGTGCTGGTGGAGCACGACGGCGACCTCTCGGATGCCGCGCTGCACGCCGCCCTGCGCACCGCCCTCGCCACCGGTGAACCCGAGGTGTCGCTGACCGACGGGGCCCCGCGCGTCCCCCGGCTGACCGCCTTCCAGCCCGCGCCCGCCGCCGCGCCGGACTGGGGCACCGTCCTGATCACCGGCGGCACCGGTGGTATCGGCGGCCTGGTGGCCCGGCACCTGGTACGGACCCACGGGGTGCGCTCCCTGGTGCTCACCGGCCGCCGTGGCCACGCCCCCGAACTGGCGGCCGAACTGACCGCGCTGGGCGCCGATGTGGCCGTGGTGGCCTGTGATGTGTCCGACCGCGACGCGGTGGCCGCACTGCTGGCCGACCACCCCGTCGACTCGGTGATCCACGCGGCGGGCACCGTCCACGACGGCGTGGTCACCTCCCTCACCGACGAACTGCTCGACGAGGTGTTCCGGGCCAAGGCCGACGGCGCCTGGCATCTGCACGACCTCACCCGCGACCGGCCGCTGTCCGCCTTCGTACTCTTCTCCTCCCTCGCCGCCGTCCTCGACGGTGCGGGACAGGGCAACTACGCGGCGGCCAACGCCTTCCTCGACGCCCTCGCCGACCACCGCGCCTTGCTCGGCCTGCCCGCCACCGCCCTGTCCTGGGGACTGTGGGCCACGGACACCGGGATGGGCGCGGCGCTCGACGCGGCCACCCTCGCGCGGATCGCCGGGTACGGGCTGCCCGGCCTCGGCGCCGAGCGCTCCCTGACCCTGTTCGACGCCGCCGTGCGTGCCGGTGCGCCCCGGGTGGTCCCGGTCGAGGTGGACGCCACCGCCGTACGGAAGCGGGCCGACGGCATCCCGCCGCTGCTCGGCTCCCTGGTCCGGCCGCACACCCGCCGGGCGGCCGCACCGCCGGCCCAGGAACCGGCCGTCGCCACCGGACTCGCCGCGCTGCCGCCCGCCGAACGGGACCGCACCCTGCTGGAGCTGGTCCGCACCGAAGTGGCCGCCGTCCTGCGGCACGACGGCGCCGCGGCCATCGACCCCGGCCGGGCCTTCACCGAGCTGGGCTTCGACTCCCTGGCCGCCGTGGAGCTGCGCAACCGCCTGGGCACGAGCACCGGACTGCGGCTGCCCGCCACCCTCGTCTTCGACTACCCCACGTCCACCGCCCTCGCCGAGTACATCCGCGACACCCTCTACGGCGCCGCGCGGGAGCCGCGGCCCACCGCCGCCACCGTGGCCGCGGCGGCCGATGAACCCATCGCCATCGTCGGGATGAGCTGCCGCTACCCCGGCGGGGTCAGTTCGCCCGAGGAGCTGTGGCGGCTGGTCGCCGACGGTGTCGACGGGATCGCCGGATTCCCCGCCGACCGCGGCTGGGACACCGACGCGCTCTACGACCCCGAACCCGGCACCCCCGGCAAGTCCTACGCGCGCGAAGGCGGTTTCCTCTACGACGCGGCCCGCTTCGACGCCGACTTCTTCGGCATCAGTCCCCGCGAGGCCGTCGCCATGGACCCCCAGCAGCGGCTGCTGCTGGAGGTGTCCTGGGAGGCGTGCGAACGGGCCGGGATCGACCCCGCCGCCCTCCGCGCCTCCCGCACCGGGGTGTTCGCGGGCGTCATGTACCACGACTACGGCAGCTGGCTGACCGAGGTGCCCCAGGACGTGGCCGCCTACCTCGGCAACGGCAGCCTGGGCAGTGTGGTCTCCGGACGGGTCGCCTACGCGCTCGGCCTGGAGGGGCCGGCCGTCACCGTGGACACCGCCTGCTCCTCGTCGCTGGTCACCCTGCACCTGGCCGCGCAGGCGCTGCGGCAGGGGGAGTGCGAACTCGCCCTGGTCGGCGGGGTCACCGTGATGTCCACCCCGGACACCTTCGTGGACTTCAGCCGTCAGCGCGGTCTGGCCGCCGACGGCCGCTGCAAGTCGTTCGCCGCCGCGGCCGACGGCACCGGCTGGGGCGAGGGCGTCGGCATGCTGGTGGTCGAACGGCTCTCCGACGCCCGCCGCAACGGCCACCGCGTGCTGGCCGTGGTCCGCGGCTCGGCCGTCAACTCCGACGGCGCCTCCAACGGGCTGACCGCCCCCAACGGACCGTCCCAGCAGCGGGTGATCCGCGCCGCGCTGGCCGCCTCCGGTCTCACCGCCGCCGATGTCGACGCGGTCGAGGCCCATGGCACCGGCACCACGCTCGGCGACCCCATCGAGGCCCAGGCCCTGCTGGCCACTTACGGCCAGGAGCGCCGCGACGGACGGCCGCTGTGGCTGGGGTCGATCAAGTCCAACATCGGCCACACCCAGGCCGCGGCCGGTGTCGCCGGGATCATCAAAATGGTGATGGCCATGCGCCACCGGACCCTGCCGAAGACGCTGCACGTGGACGCGCCCTCCGACCAGGTGGACTGGGAGGCCGGGGCGGTCGAACTGCTCACCGCCGCCCGGCCCTGGGAGACCGGTGGCTCCCCGCGCCGGGCCGGGGTGTCCTCCTTCGGCATCAGCGGCACCAACGCCCATGTGGTCCTGGAGGAGGCCACCGAACTCCCCGAACCGCCCGCCGGGGAGCCGCGGGAGGGCGCCGCACCGGAGCTGGTGGCGCTGCCCGTCTCGGCCCGCGCCCCGGGTGCCCTGCGCGGCCAGGCCGAACGGCTGCTGGCCCTCACCAACGTCGAACCGGCCGATCTGGGCCATGCGCTGGCCACCACCCGCGGGGTCCATCCGCACCGCGCCGTGGTCCTCGCCACCGACCGCGCCGAGGCCGAGGCAGGACTCACCGCACTGGCCAACGGCACCTCCGCGGCCGGTCTGGTCACCGGCTCCGTCACCGAGGGCGGTCTCGCCTTCCTCTTCTCCGGCCAGGGATCGCAGCGCCCCGGCATGGGCCGTGCGTGGTACGACACCTTTCCCGTCTACGCCGCCCACTTCGACCGGGCCGCGGAACTGCTCGGCAAGGGCCTGGAACGGCCCCTGACCGAGGTGGTGTTCGGGGACGACCCGGAGCCGCTGGCGCGCACGGAGTACACCCAGGCCGCCCTGTTCGCCACCGAAGTGGCCCTGTACCGGCTGCTGGAGTCCTTCGGACTGCGTCCGGACCAGCTGGCGGGCCACTCCATCGGTGAGTTCGCGGCCGCGCATGTGGCCGGGGTCTGGTCGCTGGAGGACGCGGCCACCGCGGTCGGCGCGCGCGGGCGGCTGATGCAGGCGCTGCCCGAGGGCGGCGCGATGGTGGCGGTGCGCGCCACCGAGGAGGAGGTCCTGCCGCTGCTGGACGAGCGGATGAGCGTCGCCGCTGTCAACGGGCCCCGTTCGGTGGTGGTGTCCGGCGACGAGGACGCCGTGCTCGGCCTCGCCGCCCGGTTCGGGAAGTCCACCCGGCTGCGGGTCTCACACGCGTTCCACTCACCGCGCATGGACGCCATGCTGGAGGAGTTCGGCGCGGTCATGGCGGGCCTGACCGCCCACGAACCGTCGATCCCCGTCGTCTCCACGCTCACCGGCCGCCCGGCCACCGCCGGTGAACTGGCCTCCTCCGACTACTGGGTCCGGCACATCCGGCACACCGTGCGGTTCGCGGACGCTGTCGCCACCCTGGAGGCCCAGGGCGTGGACACCTTCCTCGAACTCGGCCCGGACGCCGTGCTCACCGCGATGGGCGCCGACTGCGTCAGCGAGGACTCCGACGCGGTGTTCGTGGCCACCGCCCGCAAGGACGCCCCGCCGGTGCGGGAGACGCTCGGCGCCCTGGCGCGGGTGCACACCCGCGGCGCCGACGTCGACTGGTCCGCCCTCCACGGCCGCCGTCCGGCCCGCCACCTGGACCTGCCCACCTACGCCTTCCAGCACCGGCGGTTCTGGCTCGACACCCCCGCGCCCCGGGCCGACGCGGGCGGACTGGGACTCGCACCGGTCGACCACCCGCTGGTGGGTGCCGAGATCCGGATGGCGGGCTCCGGCGCCGTGCTGCTCACCGGCAGGCTCTCCACGGCCACCCACCCGGTGCTCGCCGAACACACGGTGTTCGGCACGGCCCTGCTGCCCGGGACCGCGCTGGTCGACCTCGCCCTCCGCGGCGGTGACCTCGTGGGACGGCCGGTGCTGGAGGAACTGACCCTCCAGGCGCCCCTGGTCCTCGACGGCGCCGTACAGATCCAGGTGGCCGTGGCCCCGGACGGCACCGTGGAGATCCACTCCCGGCCGGAGAACACGGCCGACGGTGCCGACTGGGCCCGTCACGCCGCCGGCACCCTCACCGAACGGACCGAAGAGCATCCTCCGGAGCTCGGCGCATGGCCGCCGCCGGGCGCCGAACCCGTGGACGTCGGCGGGCTGTACGACCGGATGGCGGACGAGGGCTACGGCTACGGTCCCGTCTTCCGCGGTGTCCGCGCCGCCTGGCGCCGTGGCGACGAGGTCTTCGCCGAACTCGAACTGGTCTCCGCGGCCCGCCAGGAAGCGGCCCGCTACGGACTGCATCCCGCGCTGCTCGACTCCGCGCTGCATGTGTCGTCCCTGCTCGACGAGGAGCGGCGGGCCGACGGCGAGCAGCGTACCGAGAACGGGGCGGGCATCGCGCTGCCGTTCGCCTGGACCGGTGTCACGCTGCACACCCACGGCGCGGCGGCGGCCCGCGTACGGCTGACCCGTCACACCACCGACGGCACCCGGATCGAGCTGGCCGACAGCACCGGTGCGCCACTCGCCTCGGTCGACTCCTTCGTCACCCGCCCGGTCACCGCCGACCGGCTCGGCGCCACCCGCCAGGACCCGCTGTACGCCATTGAGCCGACGCCCCTTCCCGAGTCCGCCACCACGGCCGATACGCGTACCTACGCGGTGCTCGGCGATGACGACCTCGGTCTGGGACATCCGGTCCATCCCGATCCGGCCGCGCTCGGGGACACCGTGCCCGACGCGGTGCTGCTGCCGGTGCGCAACTCCTCCGGGGACGACGACGCCCCCGCCGCCGTACGCACCGCCCTGGCCACCGCCCTGGAACCGGTACAGCGCTGGCTGGGCGAGGAGCGCCACGCGGCCTCGGTCCTCGTCATCGTCACCACGGATGACCTCGCGGGCGCCGCCGTACGCGGGCTGGTCCGCGCCGCGCAGTCCGAGGACCCGGGCCGGGTGGTCCTCGTCGACCTCGGCGGCGGAACACTCACCCGCGCCGCGCTCACCGCCGTCCTGGACTCCGGTGAACCCGAAGTGGCGCTGCGCCACGGTGGGTTGCACACACCCCGGCTCGTCCGTGTGCCCACCGCCGAGATCCCCGCAGAGGCCACCGGCCGCGACTGGGGGACCGTCCTCGTCACCGGCGGCACCGGCGGCCTCGGCGCGCTCCTCGCCCGCCATCTGGTCCGCCACCACGGTGTCCGCCGCCTTCTGCTCGCGGGCAGGCGCGGCCCGGACGCACCCGGGGCCCCGGAGCTGCTGGCCGAACTGACCGGACTGGGCGCCCACGCGGAGGCGGTGCGCTGCGACGTCGCGGACCGCGCCGCGCTGGCCGCGCTGCTCGCGGACCACCCCGTCGACAGTGTGGTGCACACCGCGGGGGTGCTCGACGACGGTCTCGTCGGCTCGCTGACCCCGGAGCGCATCGACACCGTCCTCCGCCCCAAGGCCGATGGCGCCTGGTATCTGCACGAGCTGACCCGCGACCGCGACCTCGCCCACTTCGTGCTGTTCTCCTCGGCGGCCGGAAGCCTGGACGCCGCGGCACAGGGCAACTACGCCGCGGCCAACGCCTTCCTGGACGCGCTGGCCGAGCGGCGCAGGGCCGAGGGGCTGCCCGCCCTCTCCCTGGCCTGGGGGCTGTGGGCGGGCACCGGTGGCATGGGCGCCACCCTCGACGCCCCCGCCCGGCAGCGCATCGAACGCTCCGGATTGGGCGCCCTCGACCCGGACCGAGGTCTCGCCCTTTTCGACACCGCCCTGCGCGCCGACCGCGCCACCCTGGTGCCGGTGGAGCTGGACACCGCGGCGCTGCGCCGCGCGGGCGACGCCGTGCCCCCGGTGCTGCGCGCCCTGGCCGGGCCCCGCCCGGACCGCCGCGCCGGAGCGAACCGTTCACTGGCCGACCGGCTGCGGGCACTGCCCGCCGCCGACCACGAGCACACCGTGCTGGACGTGGTGCGCACCGAGGTCGCCGCGGTGCTCGGCCACGACGGGCCCACCTCCATCGAACCCAAACGTGCCTTCACCGAGCTGGGTTTCGACTCGCTCGCCGCGGTGGAGCTGCGCAACCGGCTCAACGCGGTCAGCGGGCTTCGGCTGCCGTCCACCCTCGTCTTCGACTACGCGACCCCCGCGGCACTGGCCGGTCATCTGCTCGCCACCGTGCTGCGGGACACCCGCGCCCAGGACCCGGCCCAGGAGACCGACGACGCGCGGGTGAGCGAGCTGCTGGCGGCCATCCCGGTCGCCCGTATCCGGGAGGCCGGGCTCCTGGACACCCTGCTGAGCCTGTCCGAACCCCGCGCACAGAAGACGGCGCCCGACGACCGGTCCCTGGACATCAAGACCATGGCCGTCGCCGACCTCGTCCGCGCCGCCCTCGACCACAGCGCCGCCAACTGAGCGACGCCGCCCAGCAACCAGGCCCGCCCGGCAATCAGGCGGCCGAGCCATCGGCGCCGCCACGCACTCAGGGAGCGACACAGACCGTGGATACATCCGTCGAGCAGATCGTCGAGGCGCTGCGCGAGTCCTTGCTCGAGAACGAACGGCTCCGCAACCAGCACGCGAAGATCACCGCGGCGGCGGAGGAGCCCATCGCCGTCGTGGCGATGAGCTGCCGCTACCCCGGTGGCGTCAGCTCGCCCGAGCAGCTGTGGAACCTCGTCGACCACGGGGTGGACGCCGTCGGGGACTTCCCCGCCGACCGGGACTGGGACGTGGACGGCCTCTACGACCCGGACCCCGACACCCCCGGCAAGACCCATGTGCGCGAGGGCGGGTTCCTCTACGACGCACCGCGCTTCGACGCCGCGTTCTTCGGTATCTCGCCGCGCGAGGCCATCGCGATGGACCCGCAGCAGCGGCTGCTGCTGGAGACCTCCTGGGAGGTGTTCGAGCGGGCGGGCATCGATCCGCACACCGTACGCGGCAGCCGGACCGGGATCTTCGCGGGCGTCATGTACCACGACTACGGGAGCTGGCTCACCGAGGTGCCCGAAGGCGTCGAGGGCTACCTCGGCAACGGCAACCTCGGCAGTGTCGCCTCCGGCCGGGTCTCCTACACCCTGGGCCTGGAGGGCCCCGCGGTCACCGTGGACACCGCCTGCTCGTCCTCGCTGGTCGCCCTGCACCTCGCGGTGCAGTCGCTGCGCCAGGGCGAATGCGGGCTCGCCCTGGCCGGCGGGGTCACGGTGATGTCCACCCCTGACACCTTCGTGGACTTCAGCCGTCAGCGCGGGCTCGCCCTGGACGGCCGCTGCAAGTCGTTCGCCGCGTCGGCCGACGGCACCGGCTGGGGCGAGGGCGTCGGCATGCTGCTGCTGGAGCGGCTCTCCGACGCCACCCGCAACGGCCATCCGGTGCTCGCCCTGGTCCGGGGCAGCGCCACCAACCAGGACGGCGCCTCCAACGGACTGACCGCCCCCAACGGCCCGTCCCAGCAACGGGTGATCCGCCAGGCGCTCGCCAACGCCCGGCTCGCCGCCCACCAGGTGCACGCCGTCGAAGCACACGGCACCGGCACCCCGCTCGGCGACCCCATCGAGGCACAGGCCCTGCTGGCCACCTACGGCCAGGACCGGGCCGACGGCGAACCGCTGTGGCTGGGCTCGGTGAAGTCCAACATCGGCCACACCCAGGCGGCCGCGGGCGTGGCCGGGGTGATCAAGATGGTCATGGCGATGCGCCACGGCAGACTGCCCCGGACGCTCTTCGCGGAGGAACCCACCCCCCAGGTCGACTGGGCCTCCGGAGCCGTCGAACTGCTCAGCGAGGCACGTCAGTGGCCGCGCACCGCCGAACCCCGCCGGGCGGCGGTGTCCTCGTTCGGCATCAGCGGCACCAACGCCCATGTGATCGTGGAGGCCGCACCGGAGCCCGAACCCCGTGACCGGGAGCCCGCGTGGACCGGGCCGCTGCCGCTGGTGCTCTCCGGCAAGGGCGAACAGGGTCTGGCGGCCCAGGCGCGGCAGCTCCTCGGCCACCTCACCGACGCCCCCGTTCCGGACCTCGCCCACTCCCTGGCCACCACCCGCGCCGCACTCGACCACCGCGCCGTGGTCATCGGCGCCGACCCGGACACCCTGACCGCCGGGCTGACGGCCCTCGCCGAGGGCACCGCCGTACCCCAGCTCGTCCAGGGCGTCCCCGGCGACCTCTCCCGTATCGCCTTCGTCTTCCCCGGACAGGGCTCGCAGTGGACCGGCATGGCCGCCGAACTGCTCGACGGCTCACCCGTGTTCGCCGCGAAGATGGCCGAGTGCGCCGAAGCGCTCGCCCCCGTCGTCGACTGGGATCTGCTGGAGACCGTCCGCGGTGCCCGGCCGCTGGACCGGGTGGACGTGGTCCAGCCCGTGCTCTGGGCCGTCATGGTGTCGATGGCCGAGCTGTGGCGCTCGCACGGAGTGCGGCCCG
Organism: Streptomyces sp. NA02950; assembly: GCF_013364155.1. Taxonomy (NCBI): domain Bacteria; kingdom Bacillati; phylum Actinomycetota; class Actinomycetes; order Kitasatosporales; family Streptomycetaceae; genus Streptomyces; species Streptomyces sp. NA02950. The sequence goes on from NZ_CP054916.1 coordinate 8,555,030, forward strand.
CCGCCGTGATCGGCCACTCCCAGGGCGAGATCGCCGCCGCGTGCGTGGCCGGGGCGCTCTCCCTGGCCGACGGCGCCCGGGTGGTGGCACTGCGCAGCCTCGCCATCGCCGAGGAGCTGTCGGCGCGCGGCGGCATGATGTCGGTGGCGCTCCCGGAGGAGCGGGCCCGCGAATGGCTCGCCCCGTACGAGGGCCGGATCTCGCTGGCCGCCGTCAACGGCGCCTCCTCCGTGGTCCTCTCCGGTGACGCCGACGCCCTCGACGAACTGCGCGACGCCCTGGTGGCCGACGGCGCCCGCGCCAAACGGCTCCCCGTGGACTACGCCTCGCACGCCGCCCAGGTCGAGTCGATCCGCGAACGGCTGCTGACCGAGCTCGCCGGGGTCCGGGGCCGCACCGCCGAGGTGCCGTTCTACTCCACCGTCACCGGCGCGCTCCACCACACCGAGGACCTCGACGCCACGTACTGGTACACCAATCTGCGGCAGAGCGTGCTCTTCGAGCCCACCACCCGGGTGCTGCTGGGCGCCGGTTACGGTGTGTTCGTCGAATGCAGCCCGCACCCGGTGCTGCTGCACAGCATCGAGGAGACCGCCGACGCCGCCGGGCGCGAGGTGGTCGGCGTCGGCTCACTGCGCCGTGACGACGGCGGCCCGGACCGCTTCCTCGCCTCCCTCGCCGAGGCGTTCACCCAGGGGGTGCCGGTCGACTGGCGCCCGGTCTTCGACGGTCTGCCGGTGCGCCGGGCCGAGCTTCCGACCTACGCCTTCCAGCGAGAGCGCTACTGGCTCGGCCGCTCCCCGGCGGCCGGTGATGTCACCGCCGCGGGATTGTCGGCCACCGGACACCCTCTGCTCGGCGCCGCCGTACCGGTGGCCGGGGGCGGCACCCTGTTCACCGGCCGGCTGTCCACCGCCACCGCCCCCTGGCTCGCCGACCACGCCGTCGGCGGCACACCGCTGCTGCCCGGTACCGCGCTCGTCGAACTGGCCATCAGCGCCGGGTACGGCCTCGGCTGCGGACGGGTCGCCGAACTCACCCTCGAAGCACCCCTGACCCTGCCCGAACGCGGCGCGGTCCGGCTCCAGCTCCATGTGGCGGATCCCGACGGGACCGGACGGCGCGCCCTGACCGTGCACTCCCGGCCCGACGGCGACGACGACGCCCCCTGGGCGCGCAACGCCTCCGGACTGCTGGAACCGGACACCGCGGGGGAGGAGTTCGACCTCGCCGCCTGGCCGCCCGCGGGCGCCACCGCCGTCGCCGTGGAGGACGCGTACGACCGGCTCGCCGGACAGGGCTACACCTACGGCCCCGCGTTCCAGGGGCTGCGCGCCGCCTGGCGGCGCGGTGACGAACTCTTCGCCGAGGTCGAACTCCCCGTGGAGGAAGGCCGGTTCGGTCTGCACCCCGCCCTGTTCGACGCGGCCCTGCACGCCGCCGCGCTCGACGACGCCGACGACGGCCCGGCCCACCTCCCCTTCGTGTGGAACGGCGTCTCCCTCGCCGCCACCGGCGCCACCGCGCTGCGGGTCCGTATCGCACCGGGCGGGGGCGAGGACACCCTGACCCTCCAGCTCGCGGACACCACCGGCGCCCCGGTGGCCTCCGTGGAAGGGCTGGTCTCCCGCGCCGTGGACACCGGCGCGCTGGCCGCGGCGACGGCCCGCACGGACGACCTCTTCCGGCTCGCGTGGCCCGCGCTGCCGGTGGCGGAGCGGACCACGGCGGACCACACGGTGTTCGGTGAGCACCTTCTCGGCACCTCCGGCCCGCTGCCCGCGTACACCGTCCTTCCCCTGACCGGAACCCCCGGCCACGACGCGGACACCGAGCCCGGCGCGGACCCCGTCACCGGCACCCGGGACGCCACCGGCCGGGTGCTCGCGGCACTGCGCCAGTGGCTGGACAGCGACCGCACCGACGGCTCCCGGCTGCTGGTGCTCACCCACGGGGCCGTGGCCGTGACCGGCGACGACACGGTGACCGACCTCGCGGGCGCCGCCGTGTGGGGGCTGGTCCGGGCCGCCCAGGCCGAACACCCCGACCGGTTCGTGCTCGTCGACGCGGACACCACCCCCGAGGAGGCGGTGACGGCCGCCGCGTCCAGTGGTGAGCCCCAACTCGCCCTGCGCCACGGCACCGTCCACGTCCCCCGGATGACACGGGCGCGGCACACCCCCGCCACCCCCGCCACCCCCGCCTTCGACCCTGACGGCACCGTTCTGATCACCGGTGGCACCGGGGTGCTCGGCTGCCTCCTCGCCCGCCACCTCGTCGACACCCACGGGGTGCGCCACATGATCCTCGCCGGCCGTGGCGGCACCGCGGCGGAGGACCTCGGCGACCTCGACGCGGAGATCACCGTCGTCCGGTGCGACGCCGCCGACCCCGGTCAACTCGCCGCGCTGCTCGCCGATGTGCCCGCCGAGCACCCGCTGACCGCGGTGGTGCACCTGGCCGGTGTCCTGGACGACGGCCTGGTCACCGATCTCACCCCGGACCGGCTCGACGCGGTGCTGCGTCCCAAGGTGGACGCGGCCTGGCAGTTGCACCGCCTCACCGAGGAGCTCGGCCTCTCCGCCTTCGTGCTCTTCTCCTCCGCCGCGGGCACCGTCGACGGCGCCGGACAGTCCGGCTACGCCGCGGCCAACGCCTTCCTCGACGGGCTGGCCCACCACCGGCGCGCCCGCGGTCTGCCCGCCGTCTCCCTCGCCTGGGGATTCTGGGAGCGGCGCACCGGCCTGACCGCCCATCTGACCGACGCCGACGTCGAGCGCATGGCCCGCTCCGGGGTCCGTCCGCTGGCCACCGAGGACGGCCTCGCACTGTTCGACACCGCGCTGGCCACCGAGGAGGCGTTTCTGCTCCCGATCGGCCTCGATCTGCCCGCGCTGCGCCGGGCCGCCGTCCTGCCGCCCCCGCTGCGCGGCCTGGTGCCCGCACCGGCCCGGCGGACGGCCGCGGGCCGCGCGGAGCCCGGCGCGCTCACGGACCGGCTGGCCGGGCTGGCCCCGGCCGAACGCGACGCCGTCCTCCTCGAGCTCGTCCGCACCCATGTGGCAGCCGTCCTCGGCCACGGCCCGGACATGGTCCTCGACCCGCGCCGCGCCTTCCGCGAGGCGGGCTTCGACTCGCTCACCGCCGTCGAGCTGCGCAACCGGCTCGGCACCGCCGTCGGCCTCCGGCTCCCGGCCACCCTCGTCTTCGACTACCCCGACGCCCACGCCCTCGTCGGTCACCTCAGGACCGAACTCCTCGGCCCCGACGCGGAGGCGACGGCCACCGCACCGGCCGCCGCCACCGCGGCGCACGACGAGCCGGTCGCCATCGTCGGGATGAGCTGCCGCTACCCCGGCGGGGTCAGCACCCCCGAGGAGCTGTGGCGGCTGCTGGCCGACGGCGGTGATGCCATCGCACCCTTCCCCACCGACCGCGGCTGGGACGAGGACCTCTACGACCCCGAGCCGGGAAAACCTGGCCGGTGCTCCACCCGCGAGGGCGGATTCCTCTACGACGCCGCCGACTTCGACGGCGACTTCTTCGGTATCTCCCCGCGCGAGGCACTGGCGATGGACCCCCAGCAGCGGCTGCTGCTGGAAACGTCCTGGGAGGCGCTGGAGCGCGCCGGAATCGACCCCCGATCGGTGCGCGGCAGCCGCACCGGCGTGTTCACCGGCATCATGTACCACGACTACGGCAGCAGGCTCCGCAATGCGCCCGAGGCGGTACGCGACTACCTGGGCAACGGCAGCCTCGGCAGCGTCGCCTCCGGCCGGGTGGCCTACACCCTGGGCCTGGAGGGGCCGACCCTCACCGTCGACACCGCCTGCTCCTCCTCGCTGGTGGCGCTGCATCTGGCGGCCCAGGCGCTGCGGCAGGGGGAGTGCGAACTCGCCCTGGCGGGCGGCGCCTCCGTGATGTCCACCAGTGACACGTTCGTGGACTTCAGCAGGCAGCGCAACCTCGCCGCGGACGGCCGGGCCAAGTCCTTCGCGGACGGCGCCGACGGCACCGCGCTCTCCGAGGGCGTGGGCATCCTGCTGCTGGAGCGGCTGTCGGACGCGCGCCGCCACGGTCATGAGGTGCTGGCCGTGATCCGTGGCTCGGCCGTCAACCAGGACGGCGCGTCCAACGGGCTGACCGCGCCCAACGGCCCGTCGCAGCAGCGGGTGATCCGTGCCGCGCTGGCCGGTGCGCGGCTGACCACGGCCGATGTCGACGCGGTGGAGGCACACGGCACCGGCACCACGCTCGGCGATCCGATCGAGGCGCAGGCGCTGCTGGCCACGTACGGCCAGGGCCGCGACCCCGAACGGCCGCTGTGGCTGGGCTCGGTGAAGTCCAATATCGGCCACACCCAGGCCGCCGCCGGTGTCGCGGGCGTCATCAAGATGGTGATGGCGATGCGCCACGCCACGTTGCCGCGGACGCTCCATGTCGACGAGCCGTCCCGACAGGTGGACTGGACGGCGGGGGAGGTGCGGCTGCTGACCGAGGAGCGGGCGTGGCCCGAGACCGGCCGTCCGCGCCGCGCCGCGGTGTCCTCCTTCGGTATCAGTGGCACCAACGCCCACGCCATCCTCGAACAGGCCCCCGCCGACGAGCCGGAGGACACCACCCCGCCGCGGACTTCCCCGCCCCTGCTGCCCGTCCTGGTGTCCGGCGCCACCCCCGAGGCCCTGGCCGCCCAGGCCGACCGGCTGCGCACCCTCGAGGACATCTCCGTCCCCGATCTCGCCCACTCCCTCGCCACCGGCCGCGCCGCCCTCACCCACGGCGGCGCCGTGATCGCCCGCGACCGCGATGAACTGGCCGCCGGGCTCACCGCGCTGGCCACCGGTGCCACCGCCGACACCGTCGTCCGCGGCAAACAGGGCGCCGGACGGCTCGCGTTCCTCTTCACCGGGCAGGGCGCCCAGCGCCCCGGTGCGGGACAGGAGCTGGCCACCGCCTTCCCGGTGTACCGGCAGGCGCTGGACGAGGTCTGCGACCGGCTCGACGCCCATCTGGACCGGCCGCTGCGCGAGGTGATGTTCGCCGGACCGGACGCCCCCGAGGCCGCGCTGCTGGACCGTACGCAGTACACCCAGTGCGCCCTGTTCGCCGTCGGGACGGCGCTGTTCCGGCTCCTGGAGTCGTGGGGCGTCCGGCCGGACCACCTCGCCGGACACTCCATCGGCGAGCTGACCGCCGCGCATGTCGCGGGCGTCCTCACCCTGGACGACGCCGCCCGGCTGGTGGCCGCCCGCGGCCGGCTGATGCAGGGCCTGCCCGCCGGTGGCGCCATGCTCGCGATCGACGCCACTGAGGAGGAGGTGATCCCGCGGCTGGGCCCGGAGGTGGGCATCGCCGCAGTCAACGGCCCCACCGCCGTGGTGGTGTCCGGCACCGAGGCCGCGGTGGCCGCCGTCGAGGCCGCCTTCGAGGGCCGCAGGACCAAGCGGCTGAAGGTCAGCCACGCCTTCCACTCACCGCTGATGGACCCGATGCTGGAGGAGTTCGAGGCGGTGGCGCGGGAGCTGCGGTTCGCCCCGCCCGCCATTCCGATCGTGTCCAACCTCACCGGCCGGCCGGCCGACCCGGACGAGCTGACCTCCCCCGCGTACTGGGTGCGCCACGTCCGGGAGGCCGTACGGTTCGCCGACGGCATCCGGACCCTGGAGGACGAGGGCGTACGCACCTTCCTCGAACTGGGCCCCGACGCCGTGCTCGCCACCATGGGCACCCACTGCCTCGCCGACGCCGAGCGCTCCGTCCTCGTCCCCGCGCTGCGCCGCGACCGGGACGAGCAGGTCGCCCTCGCCACCGCGCTGGCCACCCTCCAGGTCCGCGGTGTTCCGGTCGACTGGCGGCGGGCCTGGGCCGGAACCGGTGTCCGCCGTGTCCCGCTGCCCACCTACGCCTTCCAGCGGCGGCGCCTGTGGCTGGACGACGGCCCGTCGGGCCCGGCCGACGCGGGCGGACTCGGCCAGACACCGGCCGGACACCCGCTGCTCGGCGCGGCCCTCGGCCTCGCGGACAGCGACACCCTCGCCCTCACCGGACGGCTGTCCCTGAGCACCCACCCCTGGCTGGCCGGCCATGCCGTCGCCGGGGTGGTACTGCTGCCCGGCAGCGCCTTCGTCGAGCTGGCCGTCCAGGCGGGCGACCGGGTCGGCTGCCCGCGTATCGACGAACTGACCATCGAACGCCCGCTGGTCCTGCCCGAGCGGGGTGCGGTGCTGCTCCAGGTGGTGGCGGGCGCCCCGGATGACTCCGGGCAGCGGCGGCTCACCGTCCACGCCCGCCCCGAGGTCGGCACACCCGCCTGGACCCGGCACGCCACCGGTGTGCTCGCACCGTCCGACGCGCCCGAGCCCGCCGCCCTGGAGGCATGGCCCCCGGCCGGTGCCCGGCCCGTCGACCTCAGCGGCACCTACGACCACCTCGCCGCACAGGGCTACGGCTACGGCCCGCTCTTCCGCTGCCTGCGCACCGCGTGGCGGGTCGGCGAGGAGGTCTGCGCGGAGCTGGCGCTGCCAGAGTCCGCCGCCACCGGCGGTTTCGGACTCCACCCGGCGCTGCTGGACTCCGCCCTGCACGCCATCGACCTGCTGGACGGCCAGGACCCGACCGTGATGACACTTCCGTTCGCCTGGGAAGGGGTCTCGCTGTACGCGGCGGGCGCCTCCGCCGTACGGCTGCGGCTCACCCCCGACGGCCCCGAGCGGATGACCCTGCGGCTGTTCGACGGTGCGGGCGCCCCGGTCGCCGAGGTGTCCTCGCTCCGTATCCGCCAGGTCACCGCCGAGCAGCTGGCCGCGGCGGCCCCGGACACCGGCGATCTGTACGAGGTGCGCTGGGAGCCGGTGACGCTGTCCGAAGGCGTTGATCGCGCCCAGCCGGCCCCGGAGGTGGTGCGTTTCACCCCGCGCGCCGAGGACACAGCGTCCGCCGCCGGGCTCGCCACCACGCTCGACGTCCTCGCCACGCTCCACAAGCGCCTCGCCCACGACGGCCACGCGACCGGGCGGCTGGTGGTGGTCACCACGGGAGCGGTCGGGGTGGCCGGTCCGCCCGACCCGGCCCAGGCCGCCGTCTGGGGACTGGTGCGTTCCGCCGCCGTCGAGTACCCCGGCCGGCTGGTCCTCGTCGACCTCGACGACGACCCCGCCTCCGAGGAGCGGCTCACCGCCGCGGTGGCCACCGGGGAGCCCGAGCTCGCGCTGCGGGCGGGAGACGTGTACGCACCCCGGCTGGCCGAGGCCGTCCCCGCGGGCGCGTTCCCGGAGCTCGACCCCGAGGGCACGGTCCTGATCACCGGTGGCACCGGCACCCTGGGCCGGCTGATCGCCGCCCATCTGGTCACCGTCCACCGGGTCCGCCATCTGGTGCTGTGCAGCCGCGGCGGTGACCCGGGGGACCTCGGCGAACTGACCGGGCTCGGAGCCACCGTCACCGTGGCCGCCTGCGACGCGTCCGACCGCGAGGCGCTGGCCGCCCTGCTCACCGGGATACCGGACGCGCATCCGCTGACCGCGGTGGTGCACGCCGCCGGAGTGCTCGACGACGCGCTGCTCTCGGCGCTCACCCCCGAGCGGGTCGAGGCGGTCTGGCGGTCCAAGGCGGACGCCGCGTGGCATCTGCACGAGCTGACCCAGGACCTCGACCTGGCGGCCTTCGTCCTGTTCTCGTCGGCGGCGGGCACCCTGGGCGCGGCCGGGCAGGGCAACTACGCGGCCGCCAATGCCTTCCTCGACGCCCTCGCCTCCCACCGCCGGGCCTCCGGACTGCCCGCCCTCTCCCTGGGCTGGGGGCTGTGGGACACCGACTCGGGCATGGCGGGCGGGCTCGGCACGTCCGAGCTGCGCCGACTGGCCCGGGACGGTATCGAACCGCTGCCGGTGGACCGCGCGCTGGCGCTCTTCGACCGGGCGCTCGACGCGCGGCCGGCCGCCCTGCTGCCGGTGCGGGTCCGGGCCACCGAGGACGCTCCGCCGCTGGTCCGCGGGCTGGTGCCGACGCCCGCCCGGCGCACCGTGCGGATCGCCCCCGTGGCGGTCGCCGAGAGCGGACCGCGGGGGCCCGAGGCGCTGACCGAGCGGCTGGCCGCGCTGTCGCCCGCCGATGCCCGGCTGCTGCTGGTGGAGACCGTCCGCGGCCATGTCGCCGGGGTGCTCGGCCACGGCGGTGCCGAAGCGGTGGACCCGGAGCGTCCCTTCGGTGAGCTGGGCGTGGACTCGCTGGCCGCGCTGGAGCTGCGCAACCGGCTCGGCGCGGACACCGGACTGCGGCTGTCGACCACCCTGACCTTCGACCACCCCAACCCCGGAGCCATCGCGGATCTGCTCTTCGCCGAACTGGTCGGCGACACCGCTGACGGGGCCGGGGCCGGGCAGGACGCCGAGGCCGAGGTGATCCGCATGGAGGCGGTGCTCGACACCGCGACGGTGGACGAGGAGACCCGGGCCCGGGTGGCCATGCGGCTGCGGGCTCTCACCGCGAAGTGGACCGGCACGGGGGAGTGGGACACCGGCGGGGACACCGATGAGGTCGAGGACGGGCCCGGTCTGGAATCGGCCACGGCCGACGAGCTGTTCGGCATCCTCGACGACGAGCTCGGCAGCTTCAACTGAGCGCCGGCGGGGCGTCCCGGCCCGCCGGGACGCCCCCCGCCACCTGTGACGAGCGCATGAGAAGAGCGGCCCGCCGGATCGGTCCGGCGGGCCGCGAGGTCGGAACGCGGTGGAAGCGGTGGGCGGGTACGGCCGTCAGGCCCAACCGGCTACGGCCGTCAGGCCAACCGGCCCTCCACCGCCGAGGAGCGGGCGCGGAACGGGTGCTCCGACATCGTAGGGATCTGGTGCTCCAGCACCTTCGACGGCAGCTCGGCCCGGCTGGCCACGTTCAACTTCCGGTAGACCCGGGTCAGATGCTGCTCGACGGTGCTGATGGTGACATGGATCCGGCTGCTGATCTCCCGGTTGGTGTAGCCCAGCGCGGCGAGCCCGGCGACCCGGCACTCGGCGTCACTGAGGACCGGGGCGGCGATCTCCTCGCCCTCCGGCTTCTCGGCCGGCGCGGAGGCCACCAGCCGGTTGTCGACCGGAGAGGCGATCTGGCACCACTCGGCCTCCTGGGCGGCCTGACGGGCCACCAGCCGCGCGCGGTCGTACTCGCCCAGCTCGTAGTGGGCGGCGGACAGATCCGCGTACGCCAGGGCCAGTTCCAGCCGGTCGCCGCACGCCTTCAGCAGGTCGATCGACTCTCTCAGCAGCGAGGTGCGCTGATGCGGCTGGCTGGCACCGGCCAGCACCCGCAGCGCCATCGCCCGTGACCGGGAACTGTGCCCGCCGGGGAGTCTGATCTGCTTCTCCACCCACTCCCGGGCGGTGCGCACCTTGCCGATCCGCAGATTGGCCTGGGCCAGATCGGCGCACCACGGGATGCCCTTCTGGAGGTGCGGATTGCCGTCCCGCATCAGACGGCCGCAGCTCTCGAAGTCGTTGAGCGCGGCGAAGGCCCGGTCGGTGGCCAGGTAGTGATGGCCCCGGGCGCGCAGGTACTGAATGCCGAAGATGGTTCCGAACATCGCCTCCGGGACCTCGCGTTTGAGCAGATGCGCGGCGGCGTCGTGCTTGCCCATACTGGTGCGGGCGAAGACGGCCGTGGACAGGGGCAGTCCGATCAGCACCCCCCAGCCCTGGGCGTGCAGCATGTCCAGGGCCTGGGTGGCCTTCAGCTCGGCGGTGGCCACATCGCCCTGGAGCAGGGCGATCTCCGCCCGAACACTGCCGATCAGCGCCTGCCAGGTGGTGGCCTTGCGCTCCACGGTGCACTTCAGCACCGCGTCGCACACGCGCGCGGCGGTCTGGGTACGGTCGGTGTGGGCGATGGCCAGCAGGGACATCGCCACCAGCTCGGGTTTGAGATGGTCGAGCCGGTGGCCCTGCAACGCCTCGGCCACGTTGGCCACCGACTCGTCGGTGGCGCTGCCGCTGATCAGCTGGGCCACCTTCGGCCCCAGGCCGTGGGTGCCGTCCACCGCACCGGGCTCCAGCGAGGCCAGGGCGGACGGTTCACCGCGCCTGCCGACCCGCGGCACCCCGTAGAACCACTGCCGGATGAACTCCACCTCGGCGATGGAGTGTCCTTGGGACCGGGGGAGCGAGGGGCCGAGCCGGCTGACGGCGGTGGCGGCGGACTCGATGTCGCCCTGCCACAGCATGTGCCGCGCCACGGTGGCCGTGTCGCGGGCGTCCAGCGTGCCGTCCAGCGCGGGCTGACGCAGCGGTGCCAGATGGGTACCGGCGGCCGCCGGGTTCACCCGCCACTCCGCGCGGCCCAGGGCCGCCAGCAGCGCGTGCCGCTCGGCCCCGTCCTCGGCATCCTGCAACAGCAGCCGCAGATAGGTGGTGCACTGCTTGACATCGTCGTCGGCCAGGGCCTGTTCGGCCGCGGCGCGCAGTACCGCGGACCCCCAGTCGTCGGGGATCCGGTCGGCGGTCACCAGATGCCGGGCCACCTCGGGCGCGGGCACACCGTCCAGGTACAGCTGACGTGCCACCTCGCCGTGCAGCCGTGACCGCTCGGCCGGAGCCAGGTCCTGCAGCACCGCGGCGGCGCCGGCCGGGTGCCGGAAGCGGTAACCGTCCAGCAGTCCGGTGGAGTTGAGGATGTCCACCACCTCCTGCACCGGACCCGGGCCGGCCCCGGCCAGCAGCGAGGTGGTGCGGGGGGTGGCGTACTCGTCGAGCGCGGCCACGGCGCGGGCGATCCGGGCGTGGCGTCGCTCGCCGCGGTGCAGACAGGCGAGTACGGCCTGTCGGTAGGCGGTGCTGGCGACGGGCTCCGCGGCCAGCGCCCCGAACCGGGCGCTGTCGTCCAGCAGCGCGTGCACCAGCATCGGATTCCCGGCGGTGGCGCGGTGGTAGGCGTCACTGACCTGACGGGGCAGTCGCCGGCCCGCCTGCGCGATCAGCATCGCCGCGACGCCCGTTTCGGACAGCGGAGTCAACCTGATCCGCCGATGCGGGCGCCGGATGAGGTCCGCGTGGACATGAGAACCCGTCAATCTGTCCAGGCCCCAGCTTACGCATATCACTAGTATTTTTCTGGTACGCATTCTCCTCAGGAGATCGAGCGTGGTATGCAGCGAATCGTTGTCCATGAGGTGCGCGTCGTCGATCGCGATCACCACAGGGCGGCCCTGGGAGAGTTCCAGAAGCGAAGTCGTGACCTGATGAGAAATGTGGTCGACGCCACTCGGGCCGTGCTCCGTACGCGATTTCGTGCCGCCCTGGGCATCTGGAGGAGGGATGAGGTCGCGTGCGTCGCATGACACGTCGCCGCTGTGCAGCAATTGACTGAACACGCTCATCGGCCGCGCCCGCTCCATGCGGGAGGCGGTGGCCGTCAGGACGAGGGCGCCCGTCTCGCCCGCCCTGGTTAAAAACTCGTAAACAAGTTCCGTCTTACCGGAACCAGGGCCTCCTGTGACAATGACGAGTTGGCCGGATCCGCCTGTGCAGGCGGCGAACGCTTCGCTCAGGATTTCCAGTTCAGTGGTGCGGTCGAACAGGCGCATGGTGATCCCCTAAAGTCGGCCTTCGCCCTTGAGGCGGCGCACCTCCCACATCGGGCCCGAGGGCAACGTCGCTGGTCGTGGGGGCGGCATGGCGCCGCCTGGACCCTGTGCGGAAACAGGTGGTCATGGCGCCGGGCGTCGGAAGTTGGCCATGAAGTGCGTCAGCTTCGCCGACGCCGGGGAGGGGGGCCGGGAGAGCCGCCCGCACGGTGCTTCGTCCGGTCCGCACTGCTCTGGATTGATCGCACGCCCTGGTCCCCCCTCAGGTTGGTTAGACTTTAACTCAAGGACGGTGGCGCGCCGTGCATTTGCCGCCGTGTCGTCACCGTGATCCACTGGCCGAAGAAACACTGATCGGTGCGTCTGAATGGCGTGAACCGATCGGTTGAACAGCCAGTCGTCGGCCTCTGAACGTCTGAGGGCCGGTCGGGGTGACGCTCATAAACGGCTGGCCAATTACCTGCCGTTGTTGAGGATTTCATGGTTCCTCGCGACCGCAATTGAGCCGAAATTAGATTCTGCCTCCAAGTGAGCCGAAGGTTATCGGTCTTCACTAACGTTGTCAACTATCACTTTATGTCCGTCAGTTGCATCTCCGAGCTGCTCGAAACAGCATCGCGTATTACTCGCGGACATCCGCCAATTGCCGGTACGTACCAAGCCGATCGGTCACCCTCAGGCGCTCTTCGGGCACCGTAACCCCCGTCGGGTGACCGTTCGGGCATCCGGGGTCCCGCTGGGGGCGGTAGGGGTTGGTTGGTCCTTCCGGCGCTCCTTAGCCTCCGACTGGCAGGGGGAGCGCGGACCGACAAACCGGGCGGCCGCCGTGCCCGAGAAGCTGGTTTCGATTTCGATCGGATGGCTGCGCTGGTGAACAACGAGGACCAACTGCTCGACTACCTCAGGCGAACGACCGCGGATCTCCGTGAGGCGCGGCGACGGCTGCGCGCATACGAACAGCGTGCCAACGAGCCCGTCGCCATCGTGGGTATCGGGTGCCGCTATCCCGGCGGTGTGCGCACCCCCGGCGATCTGTGGGACCTGGTGGCCGCCGGCACCGACGCGGTGTCGGACTTCCCCGCCGACCGGGGCTGGGACATCGATTCCCTCTACGACCCCGACCCCGCACGACCCGGCCGGACCTACGCCCGCACCGGCGGATTCCTGCACGACGCCGCCGACTTCGACCACGACTTCTTCGGCATCAGCCCGCGCGAGGCGCTGGCGATGGACCCGCAGCAGCGGCTGCTGCTGGAGACCTCGCACGACGCCTTCGAGGACGCCGGTGTGCTGCCCTCGGCACTGCGCGGCAGCCGCACCGGGGTGTTCGCCGGAGTGATGTACAACGACTACGCCACCCGGCTGAGTTCGGTTCCCGACGACCTCGACGGTTATCTCGCCAACGGCAGCGCCGCGAGTATCGCCTCCGGCCGGGTCGCCTACACCTTCGGCCTCGAGGGGCCGGCCGTCACCGTCGACACGGCCTGCTCCTCCTCCCTGGTCGCCCTGCACTGGGCGGTCCGGGCGCTCCAGTCCGGTGAATGCGCGCTCGCCCTGGCCGGCGGGGTGACCGTGATGTCCACCCCCGAGACCTTCATCGACTTCAGCCGGCAGCGCGGACTGTCCCCCGACGGCCGCTGCAAGGCGTTCGCCGCCTCCGCCGACGGCACCGGCTGGGGCGAGGGGGTCGGCATGCTGCTCGTCGAGCGGCTGTCCGACGCCCAGCGCAACGGCCGCCGGATCCTCGGTGTCATCAAGGGCAGCGCCATCAACTCCGACGGCGCCAGCAGCAGGCTCACGGCGCCCAACGGGCCGTCCCAGCAGCGGGTGATCCGGCAGGCGCTGGCCTGCGCCGGAATCGGCCCCGCCGAGGTGGACGTCGTCGAGGCCCATGGCACCGGCACCTCGCTCGGCGACCCCATCGAGGCACAGGCCCTGCTCGCCACCTACGGCCAGGAACGCCCCGCGGACCGGCCGCTGTGGCTGGGCTCGGTGAAGTCCAACCTCGGCCACACCCAGGCGGCCGCCGGAGTGGCCGGGGTCATCAAGATGGTGATGGCCATGCGCCACGGCACCGTGCCCCCGACCCTCCACATCGACCGGCCCACCACCGAAGTCGACTGGACCGGCGGGGCCGTGGAACTGGCCACCGAGGCCCGCCCCTGGCCGGAGACCGACCGTCCGCGCCGCGCCGCGGTGTCGTCCTTCGGTATCAGCGGCACCAACGCGCACGTGGTTCTCGAGCAGGCTCCGCCCACGGCCGAACCGGCGCGCACCGGCCAGGAGACCACGACGGCCCCGCTCGTCCCGTGGATCGTCTCCGCCCGCACCCCGCGGGCCCTCGCCGACCAGGTCCGCCGACTGCGCTCCTGGGTCACCGAACGGCCCGCGCTGCGCCCGGCCGACATCGGCCACTCCCTGGCCACTGCCCGCTCCTCGTGGGAACACCGCGCGGTCGCCGTCGGCAGCGACACCGCGGAACTGCTCGACCGGCTCGCCGCCCACCCCGGCAGCACACCGGTCGGCGGCAAAGTGGCCTTCCTCTTCACCGGCCAGGGCAGCCAGCGCCTGGGCATGGGCCGTGAACTGCACCGCCGCCACCCGGTGTTCGCCGCGTCCTTCGACGCCGTCGCCGCCCTGATGGACCCCCGGCTGGAACGCCCGCTGGCCGAGGTGATCGCCTCCGACGCCGCCCTGCTGACCCGCACCGACTACGCCCAGGCCGCGATCTTCGCCGTCGAAGTGGCGCTGTTCCGGCTGCTGGAGTCGCTGGGCGTACGCCCCGACGTGCTCGTGGGCCACTCGGTCGGCGAGCTGGCCGCCGCTCATGTCTCGGGCGTGCTCTCCCTGGAGGACGCGGTCACCCTGGTGCTGGCCCGCGGCGGGCTCATGCGGCGGCTTCCGCCCGGCGGCGCGATGACCGCGCTGCGCGCCACCGAGGAGGAGGTGCTCCCGCTCCTCACCGACCGGGTCGGCATCGCCGCCGTCAACGGCCCCCGGTCGGTGGTGGTCTCCGGGGACGCGGCCGAGGTCGCCGCCGTCGCCGCCCACGTCGAGAAGGCCACGCACCTCACGGTCTCGCACGCCTTCCACTCGCCCCTGATGGACCCGATGCTCCCGGAGTTCGCCGAGGCCGCCAAGGCGCTCACCTACCGCGCCCCGGAGATCCCCATTGTCTCGACGCTCACCGGCGCTACGGCCGGGGCCGAGGAGATCGGCTCGGCCGACTACTGGGTGGACCACGTCCGCCGTCCGGTGCGGTTCGCGTCCGCCATCGGCGCACTCGACGAACTGGGCGTACGCACCTTCGTGGAGGTGGGCCCGGACGCGGTGCTGACCGCCATGGCCCAGGAGTGCCTGCCGGGCGAGCGCGCCACGGCCGCCACCATGCGGCGCGAGGGCGACGAGGAGCGCACCTTCCTCGACGGCCTCGGCCGTCTGCACACCGCCGGTGTCACCGTCGACTGGGCCGCGTTCTTCGCGCCCCACGGCGCCGAACGCGTCGATCTGCCCACCTACCCCTTCCAGCGCGGCAGGCTGTGGCTGGAGGCCACCGGCAACAGCGGCGACGCCGACGGGATCGGCCAGAGCTCCGCCGGACATCCGCTGCTGGGCGCGGTGGCCGAACTGCCGGAGACCGGCGGTCTGCTGCTGACCGGCAGGCTCTCCCGCTCCGCGCAGCCGTGGCTCGCCGACCACCAGGTGCACGGCACGGTCCTGCTGCCCGGCACCGCCTTCGTCGAACTGGCGGTCCAGGCCGCCGACCGGGCCGGCTGCCCGGAGGTGTCGGAACTCACCCTCCACGCCCCCCTGATCCTGCCCGAACAGGGCGCGATGGCCGTACAGGTGGCGGTCGGCGGCGACGAGGACGGACGGCGTCCGCTGACCGTGTGGTCCCGGCCCGCCGACACCCCCGACGCCCCGTGGACCCGCAACGCGACCGGCACCCTGACCGCCACGGGGGCGGGCACCCCGGCCGCCGCCCCCGAGGCATGGCCGCCCGCGGACGCCGAACCGCTGGATCTGCACGAGCTGTACCCCAGACTGGCGCGGTCCGGCTACGGCTACGGCGAGACGTTCCAGGCCCTGCGCGGGGCGTGGCGCCGCGGCGAGGAACTGTTCGCCGAGGCCGCCCTCCCCGACAGCGCACGGGCCACGGCGGGCGCGTACGGCATCCACCCGGCCCTCCTTGACGCCGCCCTGCACATCAACCTGCTCGACCTGGGCGGCGGACCCGCGGTGCTCCCCTTCAGCTGGGGCGGTGTCACCCTCCATGCCACCGGCGCCACCACCCTCCGGCTGCGCCTGGCCCCCGCCGGCCCCGACACGGTGTCCCTGACCGTCAGCGACGGCAGCGGCGCACCGGTCGCCTCGGTGGCGGCGCTGGTGGCACGGCCCGTGTCGGCCGAACAACTCACCGGCGACGCCGCGGAGTCGCTGTTCCGCCTGGACCGGGTGCCCCTGCCCGGCCCCGCCGTGTCCGGTGCCCCCGCCTCGTGCGCCGTCTGGGGTTCCGACGGCCTCGGCCTCGGCGCAGCCGTCCACCCCGACCTGACCTCCCTCGCGACCAGCGGTACCGAGGTGCCCGAGCTGGTGCTGCGGCAGGTGGCCACCGGAGACCGGCTCGGCGACCCGCCGGCGGCGGTTCGCGCGGCGCTCGACGCGACCCTCGCCGATCTGCGGGCCTGGCTCGACGACGAACGGTTCGCCCGCTCCCGGCTCGCGGTGCTGCTGCGGGCCGACGACCTCACCCACGCACCGCTCACCGGCCTGGTGCGCGCCGCCGCCGCCGAGAACCCCGGCCGCTTCCTGCTCGTGGACAGCGACGGCACCGCCGGGCTCGCGGCGGCACTGGCCTGCGGCGAACCCGAAGTGTCCGTGCGTGAGGGCGAGGTGCGGGTGCCACGGCTGGCACGGGCGGAGCCCGGCACCCCACCCGGCTGGGACCCCGGTGGCACCGTGCTGATCACCGGCGGCACCGGCGGCCTCGGCGGACTGATCGCCCGTCATCTGGTCACCGACCACGGCGCGCGCAGCCTGCTGCTGACCAGCCGCCGCGGCGAGGACGCCCCCGGCGCCACCGGGCTCCGCGCCGAACTGACCGGCCTCGGCGCCGAGGTCACCATCGCCCGCTGCGACGCCGCCGACCGGGCGCAGCTGGCCGAACTGCTCGATGCCCACACCGTGCGGGCCGTGATCCACGCCGCCGGTGTGGTCGACAACGCCACCCTCACCACCCTCGACGCCGCCCAGGTCGAACGTGTTCTGAAGCCGAAGGTCGACGCCGCCTGGAACCTGCACGAGCTGACGAAGGACACCGGCCTCACCGCCTTCGTGCTGTTCTCCTCCACCGCCTCCCTCCTCGTCGGCGGCGGCCAGGCCAACTACGCGGCGGCCAACGCCTTTCTCGACGGCCTGGCCGCGCACCGCCGTGCCGCCGGGCTTCCGGCGGTGTCCATGGCCTGGGGCCTGTGGTCCCAGACCGGCGGGATGGCCGCCCAGGTCGACGACTCCGATGTGGAACGGCTGCGCAGGCTCGGCCTGCCACCGATGACCGCCGCCCAGGGCCTGGCCCTCTTCGACGCAGCCGTGGCCGCCCCGGACGCCGTCGTCGTACCGACCCGGCTGGACACCGCCGCCGTACGCGCCCGGCCCGACGGCGTACCGGCGCTGCTGCGCGGCCTCGTCCGCGGCACCTCCCGTACGGCCGCCGCCACCGGAGCCGGGCCGGACGGCGCCCGGTCCTGGGGCGAGCGGCTGGCCCCGCTCTCCGAGAGCGACCGCGACCGCGTCCTGCTGGACCTGGTCCGCACCCATGTGGCCACCGTGCTGGGCCACACCTCGGCGGACGCGGTCGATCCCGGGCGGGCCTTCCAGGAGATGGGCTTCGACTCGCTCGCCGCCGTGGAGCTGCGCAACCTCCTCGGCGCGGCCACCGGACTCCCGCTCCCGGCCACGCTGGTGTTCGACCAGCCCGCGCCGGTGGCGCTGGCCGCCCATCTCAAGGCCGCCCTGGTCCCCGGCCCCGCTGACCTGGCGCGCGCCGCACTGGCCGAGGTGGACCGGCTCGAAGCCGCCCTGACGGACGTGCCCGACGAGGACGGCGCACACGGCCGGATCGCCGCACGGCTCGAAGCCCTCCTGCGCACCTGGCACGACATCCACGGCCGGGCGGACGCCGCGGCACCTCCGGCGGACTTCGGCTCCGCCACCGACGAGGAACTCTTCGCTCGGATCGACAACGAACTGGGAGACCGGTGATGGAAGAAGCGGCCACCGTCGACAGGCTTCGCGACTATCTGAAGCGGGCGACGACCGAGCTCGAGCGGACCCGCCACCGCGTGCGCGAGCTGGAGGACCGGAGCCGGGAACCCATCGCCATCATCGGCATGGGCTGCCGCTACCCCGGCGGCGCCCGCTCGCCCGAGGACCTGTGGCGGATCGTGGCGGACGGCGTCGACGTCGTCACCGAATTCCCCGTGGACCGGGGCTGGGACATCGAGGAGATCTACGACCCCCAGCAGGGCACACCCGGCAAGAGCTATGTACGCCACGGCGGTTTCCTCCACGACGCGGCCGACTGCGACCCGGCGTTCTTCGGCATCAGCCCCAAGGACGCCCCCGGCACCGACCCCCAGCAGCGGCTGCTGCTCGAGGTGAGCTGGGAGGCGTTCGAACGCGCCGGGCTCGACCCGCTCGCCCTCAAGGGCTCGCCGACCGGTGTGTTCGTCGGTCTGATGCACCACGACTACGTGGGCGGCACCATCTCGGGCAGCATCGTCTCCGGGCGGATCGCCTACACCCTCGGTCTCGAGGGGCCCGCGGTCACCATGGACACCGCGTGCTCAGCCTCCCTGGTCGCCCTGCACAACGCCTGCCAGGCGCTGCGCCGCGGTGAGTGCACCCTCGCGCTGGCCGGCGGCGCAGCCGTGATGGCGAGCCCGGAGATGTTCATCGAGTTCAGCGAGCGCCGGGCGCTGTCGCCCGACGGACGCTGCCACTCCTTCTCCGACGACGCCGCCGGAGCCGCATGGGCCGAGGGCGCGGGCATGCTGTTAGTGGAGCGGCTGTCCGACGCCCGCCGCAACGGCCACGAGGTGCTCGCGGTGATCCGGGGCAGCGCCATCAACCAGGACGGCGCGTCCAACGGGATGACCGCGCCCAGCGGCCCCGCCCAGATCCGGGTGATCCGCCAGGCGCTCGCCGACGCCCAGCTCGCCCCGCACCAGATCGATGTGATCGAGGCACACGGCACCGGCACCACCCTCGGCGACCCCATCGAGGCCCAGGCCGTCATCGCCGCCTACGGCCAGGACCGGCCCGAGGGGCGGCCGATGTGGCTCGGCTCCATCAAGTCCAACATGGGCCATCCGCAGGCCGCGGCCGGAGTGGCCGCCGTCATCAAGATGGTGATGGCGATGCGGGCCGGGGTGCTCCCCAAGTCACTGCACGCGGACCGGCCGACCACCGCGGTCGACTGGACCGCGGGCGAGGTGGAGCTGCTGACCGAGTCCCGGCCGTGGGAGACCCACGGTCAGCCGCGCCGCGCGGGCATCTCCTCGTTCGGCATCTCCGGCACCAACGCGCACACCATCCTCGAGGAGGCCCCCGCCGTCCCCGAGTCCCCGGCGCCCGAGCGCCCGGGGCTCCCGGTGGTGCCCTGGGTGCTGTCGGCCAAGAGCGCCGAGGCGGTACGGGCTCAGGCCACCCGGCTGCTGGCCGCCGCCGGGGACCACGACATCTTCGACATCGGCCACTCCCTGGCCACCACCCGTTCGCTGTTCACCCACCGGGCCGCCGTCACCGGCCGCGACCGTGCCGAACTCCTCGACGGGCTGCGGGCGCTGGCCGACGGCCGGGACACCGCCGTGGCCGCCGCCGAACCCGGCCGGCTCGCGATCCTCTTCTCCGGCCAGGGCTCCCAGCGCCCCGGGATGGGCCGCGAACTGTACGACGGCTTCCCGGTGTTCGCCGCCGCCCTGGACGAGGTGTGCGCCGCCTTCGACGGGCGGCTCGACCGTCCGCTGCGCGAGGTGATGTTCGACCCCGACTCCGAGCTGCTGCACCGGACCCGCTACACCCAGGCCGCCCTGTTCGCCTTCGAAACCGCGCTGTACCGGCTGCTCCACCACTGGGGTGTCCGGGCCGACCTGCTGGGCGGCCACTCCATCGGCGAGATCGTCGCCGCCCATGTGGCGGGTGTGCTCTCCCTGGAGGACGCCTGCGCGCTGGTCGAGGCGCGCGGCCGGCTGATGCAGGAACTGCCCGACGGCGGCGCCATGGTCTCCCTGCTGGCCACCGAGGACGAGGTCACCCCGCTGCTCACCGACGGGGTGGACATCGCGGCGGTCAACGGCGCCCGCTCGGTCGTGGTGTCCGGTGACGAGGACGCCGTCCTCGCGGTGGCCGGACTGTTCGAGAAGACCACCCGGCTGCGGGTCTCGCACGCCTTCCACTCCCACCGCATGGACGCCATGCTGGAGCCGTTCCGCGCGGAGCTGGACCGCCTCACCTTCCACGAGCCCACGGTGCCGGTGGTGTCCAATGTGACCGGACGGCTCGCCGCGCCCGGTGAACTCACCTCGCCGGACTACTGGGTGCGCCATGTCCGCGAGGCCGTCCGGTTCCACGACGGCGTCCGCACCCTGGCCGACGAGGGCGCCACCCGCTTCCTGGAGATCGGCCCCGACGCGGTGCTCACCGGGATGGCCCAGGACGCCGTCCCCGATGTGATCGCCACCCAGCGCCGCGACCAGGAGGAGGCCAGGGCGCTCATCGGCGGGGTGTGCCGGATGCACCTCAGCGGAGCGGGCCCCGACTGGCCGGTGGTCTTCGAGGGCGGACGGCGGGTGCCGCTGCCCACCTACCCCTTCCGGCGCGACCGGCACTGGGAGAACGCGCCCTCGCTCACCCCCGCCGCGGGCCGGAGCGCGGACGACGGCGCCGACGCCTTCTGGCAGCTGGTGCGCGACCGCGACGTGTCCGGAGTCGCCGCCACCCTCGGCACCGACGACGAGGCCGCGGTGGCCTCCCTCGTCCCCGCCCTCGCCACCTGGCACGACCAGCGGCAGGCCAACTCCACCGTCGACGGCTGGCGTTACCGCGTCGGCTGGCGTCCACTGCCCGGCGCCGGGGACACCCTCGCCACCGGCCGCTGGCTGGCCGTCGTGTCCGAACCGGCCGCCGACGACCCCTGGGTCCGGACCGTGCTGAACGGACTGGCCGACCGGGGGCTGACCGTCGACACCCTCACCGTGCCCGACGGCACCCACGACCGCGCCGCGCTCACCGCCCTGCTCACCGACCGCTGCCAGGTCGACGGCGTGCTGTCGCTGCTGGCCCCGTACGTCCCGCTCACCGCCACCGCCGCCCTCGTCCAGGCCCTCGGCGACACCGGAGCCACCGCACCCCTGTGGTGCGCCACCCGGGACGCCGTGGCCCATGAGCCGCTGGCCCGCCCCGACGGCTACGAACAGGCCGGGATCTGGGGCCTCGGCCGGGTGGCGGCCCTCGAACACCCCGAGCGCTGGGGCGGTCTGGTCGATCTGCCGGGCGAGCTCGCACCGGGCGTCGTGGCACGGCTCGCCGCCGCACTCACCGCCACCACCGGCGAGGACCAGATCGCGGTGCGCGCCTCGGGGACGTACGGACGCCGGCTGGAGCACGCCGCACCCCGCACCGGCACCCCCTGGACCCCCACCGGCACCGTCCTGGTCACGGGGGCCACCGGCGCGGTGGGCGCGGCCGTCGCCCGCTGGCTGGCCGCCGAGGGCGCCGGACACCTGCTGCTCACCAGCCGCCGCGGCGAGGCGGCACCGGGCGCGGCCGAGCTGGTCGAGGAGCTGTCCGCCACCGGCACCCTGGTCACCCTCACCGCCTGCGACGTCAGCGACCGCGACAGCGTCGCCGCACTGCTGGAGTCGGTTCCCGCCGAACACCCGCTGACCGCCGTCCTGCACCTGGCCGGGGTGCTGGACGACGGAGTGCTCGACGCCCTCACCCCCGACCGCTTCGCCACCGTGCTCGGCCCGAAGGCGGACGCGGCCCGCCATCTGCACGAACTCACCGCCGGTCTGGACCTCACCGCGTTCGTGCTGTTCTCCTCGCTGACCGCCACCGTCGGCGGCGCGGGCCAGGCCAACTACGCCGCCGCCAACACCTTCCTCGACGCCCTCGCCGACTACCGGCGCGCCGCGGGCCTGCCCGCCACCTCGGTGGCGTGGGGCCCCTGGGCCGGCGACGGCATGGCCGGACACGGCGCCGTACGCGACGCGAGCCGGGCCCTGGGCATGTCACCCCTGGACCCCGGCCGCGCCGTGACCGCGCTGCGCCGTGCCCTGGAGAGCGGCGAGACCACGGTCACCGTGGCCGATATCGACTGGACCCGGTTCGCGCCCGCCTTCACCGCCACCCGCCCCAGCCCGCTGCTGGCCGACCTCCCCGAGGTGCGGGCCATTCCGGCCTCCGGGGGCGACAGCTCCGTACCCGACGGGTTCGCCGAACGGCTCGCCGCGATGACCGCCGGGGAGCGCGATCGCGCCCTGCTGGACCTGGTGTGCGGTCAGGCCGCCACCGTCCTCGGCTACGACGGCGCCGACGGGGTCGAGCCCACCACCGCCTTCCGCGACCTCGGCTTCGACTCGCTGACCTCGGTGGATTTGCGCAACCGCATCAGCACCGCGGCCGGGGTGTCCCTCCCGGCCACCCTCATCTTCGACTACGCGACACCCGCCGCGCTCGCCAAACACCTGGGCGCCGAACTGGCCGGGGCCGACACCTCCGTGGACTCCGTCCTGGCCGAACTGGACCGGGTGGCCGCCCGGCTCGGCGCTCTGACCGCCGAGGACATCGAACAGGGCCGGATCACCGCACGGGTGCAGGCGATCCTCACCGGCCTGGGCGACACCCTGGCCGAGGGCGAAGCGTCGATCGCCGGGCGTCTGGAGGACGCCTCCGCCGACGACGTCTTCGCGTTCATCGACAACGAACTCGGCTCGGCGTGACCGCACCCCACCCGCGACCGACCGCGCGCCCCCGGCGGGCCGCTCCGTACAGAAGTGGCGATACGCGATGACCAACGACGACAAGCTGCTCTCCTACCTTAAGCGGGTCTCCGCGGATCTGCACCAGACCCGCCGGCGGCTGCGCGAGCTGGAGACCGAGGACCGGGAACCGATCGCCATCGTCGGGATGAGCTGCCGCTTCCCCGGCGGAGTGGACTCACCCGAAGCCCTGTGGCGGCTGGTGCACGAGGGGACCGACGCCATCGGCGACTTTCCCGCCGACCGCGGCTGGGACGTGGAGACGCTGTACGACCCCGACCCGGACGCCACCGGCAAGAGCTACGTGCGGCACGGTGGTTTCCTGGACGACGCCGCCGGTTTCGAACCCGACTTCTTCGGCATCTCACCGCGCGAGGCCGTGGCGATGGACCCCCAGCAGCGGCTGCTGCTGGAAGCCTCCTGGGAGGCGCTGGAGCGGACCGGGATCGCCCCGGACTCCGTGCACGGCGCCCGGGTCGGGGTCTTCGCGGGCACCAACGGACAGGACTACCGCGACCTGTTGCAGAAGATGCCCCAGGACACCGAAGCGGCTCTGGGCACCGGAGCCCTCGCGGCCGTCATCTCCGGGCGGATCTCCTACACCCTCGGCATCGAGGGCCCCTCGGTCACCATCGACACCGCCTGCTCCTCCGCCCTGGTCGCCATGCATCTGGCCGTGCAGTCACTGCGTCAGAAGGAATGCACCCTGGCACTCGCGGGCGGCGCCACCGTGATGTCCACCCCCGGCTCGTTCATCGCCTTCAGCCGTCAGCGCGGACTCGCCCCCGACGGCCGCTGCAAGTCCTTCGCCGACGCGGCGGACGGCACCGGCTGGGGCGAGGGCGTCGGCATGCTGGCCCTGGAGCGGCTGTCGGACGCGCGCCGCCACGGTCATGAGGTGCTGGCCGTGATCCGTGGCTCGGCCGTCAACCAGGACGGCGCGTCCAACGGGCTGACCGCGCCCAACGGCCCGTCGCAGCAGCGGGTGATCCGTGCCGCGCTGGCCGGTGCGCGGCTGACCACGGCCGATGTCGACGCGGTGGAGGCACACGGCACCGGCACCACGCTCGGCGATCCGATCGAGGCGCAGGCGCTGCTGGCCACGTACGGCCAGGGCCGCGACCCCGAACGGCCGCTGTGGCTGGGCTCGGTGAAGTCCAACATCGGCCACACCCAGGCCGCCGCCGGCGCCGCCGGTGTCATCAAGATGGTCATGGCGATGCGCCACGGGGTGCTGCCCCGGACCCTCCATGTGGACCAGCCGTCGACCACGGTGGACTGGACGGCGGGGGAGGTGCGGCTGCTGACCGAGGAACGGGCGTGGCCCGAGACCGGCCGTCCGCGCCGCGCCGCGGTGTCCTCCTTCGGCGCCAGCGGCACCAACGCGCACACCATCATCGAGCAGGCTCCCGCCGAGGACCCGGCGCAGCCGGACACCGATCCGGACACCGATCCGAGCACCGAGTCGGACGCCGGGCAGTCCGTCGGGCGGGGCTCCGAGCCGGGGACCGGACAGCCCGCCGAGCCCGCACCGCTCCGCACCGCGCCGTCCACCGTGCCGTGGCCGCTCTCCGGCCACACCGCCGAAGCCCTGCGCGACCAGGCGGCACGGTTGCTCGCCGCCGCCGGTTCCGAGGACATCGCGGACATCGGCCACGCACTCGCCACCACCCGAACCGCCCACACCCACCGCGCCGTTGTGCTCGGCCGGGACCGCGACCAACTGCTGCGCGGCCTCGCCGAAGTGGCCGACGGCTCCGCCGGGGCCGCCCCGCGCGGCCGGACCGTCAAGGGCCAGACCGCCTTCCTCTTCACCGGCCAGGGCTCCCAGCGCGCGGGGATGGGCCGGGAGCTGTACGAGGAGTTCCCGGTCTTCGCCCGCGCCTTCGACGCGATCTGCGCCCGCTTCGGCGACGGTCCGAAGGGCGGTGACGGTCCGAAGGACAGCGGTGGTCCGAAGGACAGCGGGGGTCCGAAGGACAGCGGGGGTCTGAAGGACATCGTCTTCGGCACCGACCCGGCACCCCTGAACCGCACCGGCCGCACCCAGACCGCCCTCTTCGCCTTCGAAGTGGCCCTGTTCCGGCTGCTGGAGTCCTGGGGACTCACCCCCGACGTCCTCGCCGGACACTCCATCGGCGAGATCGCCGCCGCCCATGTGGCCGGGGTGCTCACCCTGGAGGACGCCTGCACCCTCGTGGCCGCCCGCGGCCGGTTGATGGAGGCGCTGCCCGAAGGCGGCGCCATGGTCGCCGTACGGGCCACCGAATCCGAGGTGGCCCCGCTGCTCACCGACGGTGTCGGCATCGCGGCGGTCAACGGCCCCCGGTCGGTGGTGATCTCGGGGGAGGAGGCCGCGGTCGAGGCGCTGTCCGCCCGGTTCGAGAAGGCCAGGCGGCTCCCGGTCTCCCACGCCTTCCACTCCCCGCTCCTCGAGCCGATGCTCGAGGAGTTCCGTACCGTCGCCGCGTCACTGGCCTACGCACCGCCCGCCGTCCCGGTGGTGTCCAATGTGACCGGTGCGCTCGCCACCGCCGAACTGACCACCCCCGACTACTGGGTGCGCCACGTGCGCGAGGCCGTCCGCTTCCACGACGGCATCCGCGCCCTCGAGGCCTCCGGTGTCACCCGCTACCTCGAACTCGGCCCGGACGCCGTCCTCACCGCGATGGCGCAGGAGTGCCTCGAGGGTGGTGACACGGTGCTCGCCGCCACCACCCGCCGGGAGCGCCCCGAGACCGAGACCCTGCTGACCGCCGTCGCCCAGCTCCACAACGGCGGCCACTCGCCCGACTGGTCCGCCCTGTTCACCGGGGCCCGGCGGGTCGACCTGCCCACCACCGCCTTCCGGCGCGAACGGTTCTGGCCCGAGACCGCCGCCACCGGCGATGTCAGCTCCGCGGGCCTGGACTCCGCCGACCACCCGCTGCTCGGCGCCGCCACCCTGCTGGCCGACACCGACGGCGCGGTGCTCACCGGCAGGATCGCCGTACGCACCCACCCCTGGCTCGCCGACCACGTCGTCGGCGACCGGGTGGTGGTGCCCGGCACCGCCATGGTCGAACTGGCCATCCGGGCGGGCGACCAGGTCGGCTGCGGTCACCTGGAGGAACTCGCCCTCGAAGTTCCCCTGGTACTGCCCGCGGACGACGCGCTGCGCGTCCAGGTCACCGTCGGGGTCCCCGGCTCAGGCGGCGGCCGGAGCGTCAGTGTGTACGCCCGCCCCGAGAACGCCCCCGCCGACCAGCCGTGGACCCTGCACGCCGGCGGTCTGCTCACCGACGCGCCCGCCGCACCCGGTGAACACCTCACCGCCTGGCCCCCGCCGGAGTCCGAACCGCTGGACATCGACGGGCTCTACGAGCGGCACGCCGCCTCCGGGCTGCACTACGGCCCCGCCTTCCAGGGCCTGACCGCCGCCTACCGGCGCGACGACGCGCTGTTCGCCGAGGTCCGGCTGCCCGAGCGGCCCGCCGCCGACGCGAACCGGTTCGGTCTGCACCCCGCCGCCTTCGACGCCGCCCTGCACGCCCTCGCCCTGCTCGGCGACGGCTCGGACGACGAAACGGCCCGGCTGCCCTTCATGTTCGCCGGGGTCGCCCTGCACGCCGTCGGCGCGTCCGCGCTGCGGGTACGGCTGACCCCGACCGGCAGCCACTCCTTCGCCGTGGACCTGGCCGACGCCACCGGAGCGCCCGTGGCCACCGTGACCTCGCTCGCCTCCCGGCCGCTGACCCGGATGCGCTCCAGCCGGGACGACGCCGCCGACGCCCTGTTCCGCACCGGCTGGCAGCCCGTCCGGCTGGACGACGCCGCACCCGACACCGCGTACCGCGTCCTGGAGAGTGTCCCCGGCGCCGACCCCCGGGCCGTACGCGCCGCCACCGGCGCGGCGCTGGACGCCCTCCAGGCCGAGGACCCCGACACCCTCGTGGTGGTCACCCGCGGCGCCGTCTCGGCCGACGGCGAGGACGTGACCGACCTCGCGGGCGCCGCCGTCTGGGGCCTGGTGCGCTCCGCCCAGTCGGAGAACCCCGACCGGTTCGTCCTGCTCGACCTCGACGCGTACACCGATGCCGATATGGTGATCGCCCCGGCCCTCGCCTCCGGTGAACCGCAGCTCGCCGTCCGCGACGGCGCCGCCTACGCCGCCCGGCTGGTCCGCGCGGACATCGCCGAGGCGACGACGGACGGGACCACCGGCCACCCCGCCCCCGCCCTCGACCCCGAGGGCACCGTGCTGCTCACCGGCGCCACCGGCGGCCTCGGCCCCGTCATCGCCCGCCACCTGGTCACCGGTCACGGCGTACGCCACCTCATGCTGCTCAGCAGGAGCGGCGCCGCCGGGGAACTGACCGCCGAACTCGCCGCGCTCGGGGCCGAGGCGACCGTCCACGCGTGCGATGTGGCAGACCGCGACGCCCTCGCCGCCGTTCTCGCCACCGTCCCCGAGGAGCACCCGCTCACCGCCGTCGTCCACGCCGCCGGAACCCTCGACGACGGTGTGGTGACCTCACTGACCCCCGAACGGCTGGACGCCGTCCTGCGCCCCAAGGCCGACGGCGCCCTCCACCTCCACGAACTCACCGCCGGACACGACCTCGCGGCGTTCGTCCTCTTCTCGTCGGTCGCCGGGGTCGTCGGCGCGCCCGGCCAGGGCAACTACGCCGCCGCCAACGGGGTCCTCGACGCACTCGCCGTGCACCGCCGCGCCCAGGGCGCCCCCGCGCTCTCCCTCGCCTGGGGACCCTGGGCCCCCACCAGCGGGATGACCAGCGGTCTCGACGCCACCGACCGCGCCAGGATCTCCCGCGGCGGGATGAATGAACTCACCGCCGAGGAGGGCACCGCCCTCTTCGACCTGGCGCTGCGCACCCCCCTCCCGGCCCTCGCCCCGGTACGGCTCGACCTCTCCGCGCTGCGCGCGCAAGGAGCCGGGCTCGCCCCGGTGTTCCGCACGCTCGCCGGACGGGCCGCACGCCGCGAGGCCGCCGCCGGGGGCGCCGGGCTGCCGTTCACCGAGCGGCTGGCCGGACTCGGCGACGAGGACCGCGCCGAAGCCCTGCTGCGGCTGGTACGCGCCCAGGTCGCGGTGGTCCTCGGCCACAGCACCCCCGAGGCCATCGACCCCGAACGCGCCTTCAAGGACTTCGGCTTCGACTCGCTCGCCGCCATCGAACTGCGCAACGCCCTCTCCGCCGAGACCGGGCTGCGGCTCCCCGCCACCCTGATCTTCGACTATCCGTCGGCGGGGGCCCTCGCCGGATACCTCGGCGGTCAGCTGAGCGGCGCGAACACGGGACCGCGCAAGACCACCCGTACCACCGCGGTACGCGCCGACGAGCCGCTGGCCATCGTCGGCATGGCGTGCCGCTATCCGGGCGGCGTGCGTTCCCCCGAGGACCTGTGGCGGCTGGTCGCCGACGGCACCGACGCCATCACCACCTTCCCCGTCAACCGCGGCTGGGACATCGACCGTGTCTACGACCCCACCCGCGAACGCCCCGACACCAGCTATGTGCGGCGCGGCGGTTTTCTGCATGAGGCGGGGGAGTTCGACGCGGGGTTCTTCGGGATCAGTCCGCGTGAGGCGTTGTTGATGGATCCGCAGCAGCGGTTGTTGCTGGAGGGTGCGTGGGAGGCGCTGGAGGGTGCGGGGATCGATCCGGTGTCGCTCAAGGGCAGCCGGACGGGTGTGTTCGCCGGGGTGATGTACCACGACTACTTCGGGAGTTTCGGCAGCGGTTCGATCGTCTCCGGGCGGGTGGCGTACACCCTGGGTCTGGAGGGGCCGACGCTGTCCATCGACACCGCGTGCTCGTCGTCGTTGGTGGCGTTGCACCTGGCGGCGCAGTCGCTGCGGCAGGGCGAGTCCAGCCTGGCCCTCGTCGGCGGCGTCGCCGTCATGGCCACCCCCGAGACCTTCATCGAGTTCAGCAGGCAGGGTGCGCTCGCCCCCGACGGGGTCTGCCGCGCCTTCGCCGACTCCGCCGGGGGCACCGTCTGGGGCGAGGGCGTCGGCGTCCTCGTTGTCGAACGGCTCTCCGACGCCCGCCGCAACGGCCACCAGGTGCTGGCGGTGGTGCGCGGTACCGCGGTCAACCAGGACGGCGCGTCCAACGGGCTGACCGCGCCCAACGGCCCGTCGCAGGCACGGGTGATCCAGCAGGCGCTGGACAACGCCCGGCTCTCCCCGGCCGACGTGGACGTGGTCGAGGCCCATGGCACCGGCACCACCCTCGGTGACCCCATCGAGGCGCAGGCGCTGCTCGCCACCTACGGGCAGGACCGCGACCCCGAACGGCCGCTGTGGCTGGGCTCGGTGAAGTCCAACATCGGCCACACGCAGGCCGCCGCCGGTGTCGCGGGCGTCATCAAGATGGTGATGGCCATGCGCCACGGGGTGCTGCCGCGCACCCTCCATGTCGACGAGCCGTCGCGGCAGGTGGACTGGGACGCGGGCCAGGTGCGGCTGCTGACCGAGGAGCGGGAGTGGCCCGAGCCGGACCGCCCGCGCCGCGCGGCCGTCTCCTCCTTCGGTATCAGCGGCACCAACGCCCACGCCATCCTCGAACAGCCGCCGCGTACCGCCACTTCCGCGGCTGCCACACCCGCCCCGCCGGCCCCCGGTGTGGCGCTGCCCTGGCTGCTCACCGCGAAGACCCCCGAGGCGCTGCCCGCCCAGGCGGAGCGGCTGCTCGGCCACCTCGACGCACACCCCGCCGCGGACCCCTCCGACATCGGCTTCTCGCTGGCCACCAGCCGTGCCCACTTCGGCCACCGGGCCGCCCTCATCGGCGCCGACACCACCGAACTGCGGGCCGCCCTCACCGCCCTCGCCACCGGGGCCACCGCCCCCGGCCTCGTCGAAGGCAGCGCCCCCGGCCAGGTCCGCCCGGTGTTCGTCTTCCCCGGCCAGGGCTCGCAGTGGTCCGCAATGGCCACCGAACTCCTGGAGTCTTCACAGGCGTTCGCCGCCCACATGGCCGAATGCGCCGCCGCCTGCGCACCGTTCATCGACTGGGACTTCATGGCGGAGCTGCACGGCCCGCTGGACCGGGTGGATGTGGTCCAGCCGCTGCTGTGGGCGGTCATGGTCTCGCTCGCCCACACCTGGCAGACCTACGGAGTGCGCCCCGCCGCGGTGATCGGCCACTCCCAGGGCGAGATCGCCGCGGCCTGTGCGGCCGGGGCCCTCTCCCTGGAGGACGGCGCCCGGATCGTCACCCTGCGCAGCAAGGCCATCGCCGAGGACCTGTCCGGCGGGGGCGGCATGATGTCCGTCGCCGAATCCGCCGGCCTGCTCCGCGAACGCCTCACCCCCGGCGACGGACTCTCCGTCGCGGCCGTCAACGGGGCGGGCTCCACCGTGGTGTCCGGCGACGCCGACGCCCTCGACCGGCTCCAGGAGCGGCTGAAGCGGGACGACGTCCGGGTCAAACGGCTCCCGGTGGACTACGCCTCGCACTCCGCGCAGGTGGAAACGCTGCGCGAGCGGCTGCTCGAGGTGCTGGCCGACGTCCGGCCCCGTACGTGCGAGGTGCCCTTCTACTCGACCGTCACCGGCGAGGCCGTCGACACCTCCACCCTCGACGCCGAGTACTGGTACACCAATCTGCGCGGCACCGTCCTCTTCGAACAGGCCGTCCGGACCGCCATCGGCCACGGCCACACCCTGTTCATCGAGTCCAGCCCGCATCCGGTGCTCACCGTCGGCATCCAGGAGACCGACGACGGTGTGGCCGCCGTCGGCTCGCTGCGCCGCGACGACGGCGGCCGGACCCGCTTTGTCACCGCCCTCGGCGAGGCGTTCGCCCACGGGGCCAGCGTCGACTGGCACGCCGTCCTCGAAGGCCGCGGGCCGCGCCGTGTCGATCTGCCGCCGTACGCCTTCCAGCACGAGTGGTACTGGCTGGACAGCGCCGCGGGCGGTGGCGATGTGACCGCCGCCGGTCTCGCCCCGGCCGAGCACGGACTGCTCAGCGCGGCGATGGTGCGCGCGGACGGCGACGGTGTGGTGCTCACCGGCCGGGTGTCCGCGGGCACCCACCCCTGGCTCGCCGACCATGTGGTGGGCGGGGAGCTGCTGTTCCCCGGCACCGGCCATCTCGAACTGGCGCTGCGCGCCGGTGACCAGGTCGGCTGCGGACGGGTCACGGAGCTGACCATCGAGGCGCCGCTGGTGCTCCCGGCCCACGGCGCGGTGCAGTTGCAGGTCGTCGTGGGCGCCACCGACGACGGCGGCCGTCCGGTCACGGTGTACGCGCGCCCCGAGAACCCCGCCGGGGATCTGCCCTGGACCCGCCACGCCGAGGGCCTGCTCGCCCCCGACACCGCGTCCGCACCGGCGGCCACCGGGCTCACGGCATGGCCGCCCCCGGGCGCCGAGTCCATCCCGCTGGACGGGCTCTACGACGAGCTCGTCGAGGTCGGCCTCGGCTACGGCCCGGCGTTCCAGGGCCTGAAGGCGGCGTGGCGCGACGGCCGGGACATCTGCGCCGAAGTGGCCGTAGGCGGCCAGACCGACGGCTTCGGTCTGCACCCCGCCCTGTCGGACGCCGTCCTGCACACCGTCGGCCTCCTCGACACCGCCGCGGACACCGCGCTGCTGCCGTTCGCCTGGTCCGGGGTGCGGCTGTACGCCACCGGCGCCACCGCACTGCGGGTCCGGGTGCGGCCCACCGGCCAGGAGGGCACGGTCTCCGTCACCCTCGCCGATCCCACCGGCGCGCCCGTGGCCACGGTGGACTCCCTGACCCTCCGCCCGATCTCGAACGACGCGCTGGCCGCTGCCGCCCGGTCGTCCCGAGCGAGTTCGCTCTACCGGGTGGACTGGATCCCCGCCCCGGCATCCGGTGCGGAGCCGTCACCGGCGGAGGTCATCCACGCCCCGTCCGGCACCGGCGCCGCAGAGGTGCGGGCGAGCGTCGACACGGTGCTGGACACGCTGCGTGACCGGCTCGCCGACGAGTCCGGTGACACCCTGCTGACCGTGGTCGCCGGCGGCGACCTCGCCGGTGCGGCCGTCGGCGGTCTGGTGCGCTCCGCCCAGTCGGAGAACCCGGGCCGGATCGTGCTCGTCGAACACGACGGGGACACGGCACCGCCGCCGGACCTGCTCCACGCGGCCCTCGCCACCGGCGAGCCGCATCTCGCCCTCCGCGACGGCGCGGTGCACCTCCCCCGGCTGGTCAGGGCCGAGCCGCCCGCACCGGAGACGGAGCCGCCCGCCCTCGACGGCGACGGGACCGTACTGCTGACCGGCGCCACCGGCGCCCTTGGCCGGGTGATCGCCCGTCATCTGGTCACCGCATGGGGTGCGGGCCGGCTGCTGCTGCTCAGCCGCGGCGGCGCCGACGACGCCCTGGTGGCCGAACTGACCGCGCTGGGCGCCGAGGTGACCACCGCCGCCTGCGATGTGGCCGACCGCGCCGCCCTCGCCGCCGTCCTGGCGGAGATCCCCGCACAGCACCCGCTGACCGCCGTGGTGCACGCCGCCGGTGTGCTCGCCGACGGAGTGCTCTCCTCCCTCACCCCCGAGCGGCTGGACACCGTGTTCCACCCCAAGGTGGACGCGGCCTGGCATCTGCACGAGCTCACCGCCGGGCTCGATCTGACGGCGTTCGTCCTGTTCTCCTCGGCCGCCGCCACCCTCGGCCCGCCCGGTCAGGGCAACTACGCCGCCGCCAACGCCTTCCTCGACGCCCTGGCCCGCCACCGCCGCGCGCGCGGGCTGCCCGCACACTCCCTGGCGTGGGGTCTGTGGGCGCAGGCGAGCGGCATGACCGGCACCCTGGACGACACCGACCGCTCGCGCATCTCCCGCGGCGGTGTCGCACCGCTGGAGACCGAGGAGGGCCTGGCCCTCTTCGACGCCGCCCTGCGCGGCCCCGACCCCGCGGTCCTGCCGGTGAAGCTGGAGCCCGCCGGACTGCGCGCCCAGGGCGACGGCCTCGCCCCGCTGTTCCGCTCCCTGGTGCCCGTCCAGCGGCAGAGCGCCGCCGCACGCCCCGCGGGGGGCGCGGACGCACTGCGCGACCGGCTCGCCGCGCTGCTGGAGACCGAACGCGAACCCGTCCTGCTGGAGCTGGTGCGCTCCCATGTGGCCACCATCCTCGGCTACCGCTCGGCCGACGCGGTCGGGCAGCAACTGCCCTTCCGCGACCTCGGGTTCGACTCGCTGGCCGCTGTCGAACTGCGCAACGCGCTCACCGCCGCCACCGGTCTCCGGCTTCCCGCCACCCTGGTGTTCGACCATCCCACCCCGGCGGCGCTCGCCCGCCATCTGCTGACCGAACTCGTCGGCGGCCTCGACACCGGGCCCGCCGTTCCCGCCGTGCCGGCCGCGGTGGCCGACGACCCCATCGCCATCATCGGCATGGGCTGCCGCTTCCCCGGCGGCGCCGACTCGCCCGAGGCCCTGTGGCGGCTGGTCGCCGAGGGGACCGACGCCATCGGCGCGTTCCCCGCCGACCGCGGCTGGGACCTGGACGCGCTCTACGACCCCACGCTGGACCGCCCCGGCACCAGTTACACCCGCGAGGGTGGATTCCTGTACGACGCGGCCGACTTCGACGCCGGGTTCTTCGCCATGGACCCCGACGAGGCGCTGGTCACCGACCCCCAGCAGCGGCTGCTGCTGGAGACCTCCTGGGAGGCGCTGGAGCGCGCCGCCATCGACCCGGCCACCCTGCGCGGCAGCGCCACCGGGGTGTTCGCGGGCGTCATGTACCACGACTACTTCGGCAGCTTCGGCTCCGGCAGCGTGGTCTCCGGCCGGGTCGCCTACACCCTCGGCCTGGAGGGGCCCACCCTGTCGGTGGACACCGCCTGCTCCTCGTCGCTGGTGGCCCTGCACCTGGCCGCCCAGTCGCTGCGCCAGGGCGACTGCTCGCTCGCGCTCGCGGGCGGGGTGACCGTGATGGCCACCCCCGGCACCTTCGTCGAGTTCAGCCGCCACCGCGGACTGTCCCGCGACGGCCGCTGCCGCCCCTTCGCCGACGCCGCGAACGGCAC
The DNA here is from genome assembly GCF_013364155.1 of Streptomyces sp. NA02950. Classification (NCBI taxonomy): domain Bacteria; kingdom Bacillati; phylum Actinomycetota; class Actinomycetes; order Kitasatosporales; family Streptomycetaceae; genus Streptomyces; species Streptomyces sp. NA02950. The sequence continues at coordinate 8,588,657 of NZ_CP054916.1, forward strand.
CGGCTTCGGCGAGGGCGCCGGTGTCCTGGTGCTGGAACGGCTCTCCGACGCCCGCCGCAACGGTCACCGCGTGCTCGCCGTCCTGCGCGGCACCGCCGTCAACCAGGACGGTGCGTCCAACGGCATCAGCGCCCCCAACGGCCCCGCCCAGCAGCGTGTCATCCGCCGGGCGCTCGGCGCGGCGGGCGTCAGCGCCGCCGAGGTCGACGTGGTCGAGGCGCACGGCACCGGCACCACTCTCGGCGACCCCATCGAGGCCCAGGCCCTCATCGCCACCTACGGCGCCGAACACACCGAGGACCGTCCGCTGTGGCTCGGGTCGGTGAAGTCCAACATCGGGCACACCCAGGCCGCCGCCGGTGTCGCCGGGGTCATCAAGATGGTGCAGGCCATCCGTCACCGGGTGCTGCCGCCGACCCTGCACGTGGACGCGCCCTCCCGCCATGTGGAATGGGAGGGCGGCAACGTCCGGCTGCTGACCGAGGCACACCAGTGGCCCGACCACGGCGGTCCGCGGCGCGCCGGAATCTCCTCCTTCGGCATCAGCGGCACCAACGCCCATGTGGTGATCGAGGCCGCCCCCGCCGACGAGCCCGAGAGCGCACCGACCGCCCCGCCGCCGCAGGCCACCGTGACCTGGCTGCTGTCCGGGCACAGCCGCGAGGCGTTGCGCGCCCAGGCCGCCCGGCTGCTGGACCGGCTGACCGGCACCCCCGAGGCCGATCCGCACCGGGTGGCGGGCGCCCTCGCCACCACCCGCGCCGCCCTCACCCACCGGGCCGCCGTGGTCGGCCGCGACCTCGGTGAACTCCTCGACGGCGTACGCCAGGTGGCCGACGGCGCCACCGCGTCCGCCGTGACCACCGGCACCGCGGCCGACGGCAAGCTGGCATTCCTCTTCTCCGGACAGGGCTCGCAGCTCGTGGACATGGGCACCGGGCTCGCCGCGGCGTTCCCCGCCTTCGCCCGTGCCTTCGAGGAGGTGTGCGCCCAACTGGACCCGCTGCTGGACCGTCCGCTGCGGGAGGCCATCGGCTCCGCCGAACTGCTGGAGCGCACCGAGTACACCCAGCCCGCCCTGTTCGCCGTCGAAGTCGCCCTCCACCGGCTCCTGGAGTCCTGGGGGGTGCGGCCCGATCTGCTCGCCGGACACTCCATCGGCGAGTTCGCCGCCGCCCATGTGGCCGGGGTGTGGTCCCTGGAGGACGCCTGCACCCTGGTCGCCGCCCGCGGCCGGCTGATGCAGGCCCTGCCCGAGAGCGGAGTGATGGTGGCGGTGAAGGCCACCGAGGAGGAGATCGAACCGCTGCTGACCGCGCGGGTGAGCATCGCCGCCGTCAACGGACCGTCCTCCGTGGTGATCTCGGGCGACGCCGATGAGGTGCGCGCCATCGCCACCGGCTTCGAGCGGACCAGGGAACTCACCGTCAGCCACGCCTTCCACTCACCCCTGGTGGAACCCGCCCTGGAGGAGTTCCGGCGGATCGCCGAAGGACTCACCTACCATCCCCTGCGCATCCCGCTCGTCTCCACCCTCACCGGTGCCCAGGCGGCCCCCGAGGAACTGTGCTCGCCCGAGTACTGGGTGCGCCACGCCCGCCACGCCGTGCGCTTCGCCGACGCCGTACGCACCTTGGAGGAACTGGGCGTCCGGCGGTTCGCCGAGGCCGGGCCGGGCGGGGTGCTCACCGCGATGGCCACCGAGTCGCTGCGCGGCGACGCACCCGTGGTGCCACTGCTGCGCAAGGACCGCGACGAGCCGGAGGCCGCGCTCACCGCCCTGGCCGCCTTGCACGTCCACGGCACCGCCGTCGACTGGACCACGCTGCTCCCCGACGGCACAGGTGTCGAACTGCCCACCTACGCCTTCCAGCGCAGCCGCTACTGGATGGACAGCGACACCACCGGATACGGCGCCCCCGCGGACCATCCGCTGCTGGGCACCGCCGTGGAACTGGCCGGGGCGGACGGCACCCTGCACACCGGACACCTCTCGCTGCGTGACCACCCGTGGCTCGCGGACCACGCCATCGGCGGCGCGGTGCTGCTGCCCGGCACCGCGTACGTGGAGATGGCGCTCGCCGCGGGGGCACGCGTGGGCTGCGGCGCCGTCGAGGAACTGACCATCGGGGAACCGCTGGTGCTGCCCGACGACGGCGCCGTACGGCTCCAGTGCACCGTGGGCGAGCCCGACGCCACCGGCGCCCGCGCCTTCCGGGTGTACGCGGCGGCCGCCGACGGCGACCCGTGGACCACCCACGCCACCGGAGTGCTGCGGGGGACCCCGGCCCCGGCGCCGTCCGCCCCGGTGGCCTGGCCGCCGTCCGGTGCCGAACCGCTCGGGCTGGACGGCACCTACGAGCGGCTGGCCGGCCTCGGCGCCCTCTACGGACCGCGCTTCCAGGGGCTGCGCGCGGTATGGCGCCGCGGCGAGGAGGTGTTCGCGGAGGTCGCCGTCGAACCCGGCGCGCAGACCGCCGGACTCGGACTGCACCCCGCGCTCTTCGACTCCGCCCTGCACGCCATCGGCCTGCGCGACGGGGCGCGGGAGCGGATGACCCTCCCGTTCGTCTGGAGCGGGGTCGAGCTGTACGCCACGGGCGCCACCGCCCTGCGGGTACGGATCGCCCCGCACGGCCCCGACGCGGTCACCCTCGAGGCCACCGACACCGCGGGGACACCCGTGGTCCGCGTCGCCTCGCTGTCCCTGCGCGAGATCTCCCCGGAGCGGCTGGCCGCCGCCGCGACCGGCGGACACGACACCCTGTTCGCCCTCGACTGGACCGGTCTGCCGGGCGACATCACACCCTCCGCCGGACGCTGGGCGGTACTGAAGGGCGACGGACACCAGGAGATCGCCGACGCCCTGGCCGATGAGGTCGCCGAGGTCGTGGTGGCCGCCGGACCCGACGACGCGGTGACCGGATCCGGCGACCCGGCCGGGACCGTCGTCCTGGCGTACACCGGGGGCGACGGACCCGCGGCGGTCCGCACCGGGCTGAGCGCCCTGCTCGACCGGGTGCGCGGCTGGCTGGCCGACGAGCGGTACGCCACCGCCACACTGGCCGTGGTGACCCGGCGAGCGGTCGCCGTCGCGGACGAGGACATCACCGACCTCGGCGGCGCCGCCGCCTGGGGCCTGCTCCGCTCCGCGCAGTCCGAACACCCCGGCCGTATCGTCCTGGTGGACACCGACGGCCCCGACGCACACCGCCTGCTGCCACGTGTCCTCGCCACCGGCGAGCCCCAGGTGGCGGTGCGCTCCGGCGCCCTCAGCACCCCACGGCTGGTCCGCGTCCCGCTGGCCGGCTCCGGACGCCCCGTGGACTGGGCGGCCGGACGGGTGCTCATCACCGGCGGCACCGGTGCGCTCGGCCGCGCGGTGGCCCGCCACCTCGTCACCGCCCATCAGGTGTCCGAGCTGCTGCTGCTCAGCAGGCGCGGTCCGGACGCCCCCGAAGCGGCCGAGGTGACCGAGGAGCTGACCGGGCTCGGCGCCGACGTCACGGTCGTCGCCTGCGACGCCGCGGACCGCGAGGCGCTGGAACGTGTGCTGACCGGGCGTCCGGTCACCGCCGTCGTCCACGCGGCCGGGGTGCTGGACGACGCCACCGTCGCCACGCTCACCCCCGAGCGCCTGGAGACCGTGCTGCGCCCGAAGGTGGACGCCGCCTGGAACCTCCACGAGCTCACCGGGGACCGGCCGCTCTCCGCCTTCGTGCTGTTCTCCTCGGCCTCCGGTCTGCTGGGCGGCCCCGGACAGGCGAGCTACGCCGCGGCCAACGCCTTCCTCGACGCACTGGCCGTGCACCGCCGGTCGCTCGGTCTGCCCGCGGCCTCCCTGGCCTGGGGCGCCTGGGCGGGCGGCGGGATGGCCGAACGGCTCGGTGACACCGACAGTCGCCGGATGGAGCGGGCGGGGGTGCGCGCACTCGACGAGGACACCGGACTCGCCCTGTTCGACACCGCGGCCGGGCACGACGAGACCGTGCTGATGCCCGCCCGGCTCGACCTGGCGGCGATGGCGAGGAGCGGACGGATCCCGCCGCTGCTGCGCGGTCTGGTACGCATCCCGCACCGGGCGGCCCCGGCCGCGTCCACCGCGTCCGCGGCGCTGCGGCGTGACCTCGCCGCCCTCGCGGACGGCGAACGCGTCCCGATGCTGCTGGAGCTGGTGCGGGAACACGCCGCCGAGGTCCTGGGGATCGACGCGGTCGACCCCGAGCTCGCCTTCACCGATCTGGGCTTCGACTCCCTGACCGCCGTGGAGTTCCGCAACCGCCTCAACGAGATCACCGGACTGCGGCTGCCCGCCACGCTGATCTTCGACTATCCGAGCCCGCTGGTGCTGGCCGAACACCTCACGACCGGACTGGCACCCGCCACGCCGGCCGCTTCCGGCGGCGAGGAGGACACCGTCCGCCGCGCCCTGGTGTCCATCCCGCTGGCCAGGCTGCGGGACTCCGGACTGATGGACAGTCTGCTGGAACTGGCGGGCCTCGGCCCGGACACCACCGCCGCCGGTGGCAACGGCGACGGTACGGGCGACGGCGGTGGTGAGTCGATCGACGCCATGGACGCCGAAAGCCTGATCAGCCTGGCTCTCGACGATCTCGTCGGGGAGGACGACGCCCTGTGACAAGGAGTGGGAACGTGGCCCAGCCCGAGACGCCGGACACCAGGACGGTCCAGGCGCTCCGCGCATCGCTCAAGGAGACCGAGCGGCTGCGCGAGCAGAACCGCACCCTGAACGCCGCCCTGCGCGAGCCGATCGCGATCGTGGGCATGGCCTGTCGCTACCCGGGTGGGGTCCGTTCCCCCGAGGAGCTGTGGGACCTGGTGGCGCGGGCCGGGGACGGCATCACCCCGTTCCCCGCCGACCGCGGCTGGGACGAGGACCTCCACGACCCCGAGCGGGGCATGGAGGGGAAGTCGTACACGGCCCACGGCGGTTTTCTGCATGAGGCGGGGGAGTTCGACGCGGGGTTCTTCGGGATCAGTCCGCGTGAGGCGTTGTTGATGGATCCGCAGCAGCGGTTGTTGCTGGAGGGTGCGTGGGAGGCGCTGGAGGGTGCGGGGATCGATCCGGTGTCGCTCAAGGGCAGTCGGACGGGTGTGTTCGCCGGGGTGATGTACCACGACTACTTCGGGAGTTTCGGCAGCGGTTCGATCGTCTCCGGGCGGGTGGCGTACACCCTGGGTCTGGAGGGGCCGACGCTGTCCATCGACACCGCGTGCTCGTCGTCGTTGGTGGCGTTGCATCTGGCGGCGCAGTCGCTGCGGCAGGGCGAGTCCAGCCTGGCCCTCGTCGGCGGCGTCGCCGTCATGGCCTCGCCCGGCACCTTCGTGGAGTTCAGCCGACAGGGCGCGCTCTCCCCGGACGGCCGGTGCAAGTCCTTCTCGAGGGACGCGGACGGCACCGGCTTCGCCGAGGGCGTCGGGGTGCTGGTGGTGGAGCGGCTGTCGGACGCCCGCCGCAACGGCCATGAGGTGCTGGCGGTGGTACGTGGCTCGGCCGTCAACCAGGACGGCGCGTCCAACGGGCTGACCGCGCCCAACGGCCCGTCGCAGGCGCGGGTGATCCGTGCCGCGCTGGCCAGTGCGCGGCTCGCCGCCACCGATGTGGACGTGGTCGAGGCCCATGGCACCGGCACCACCCTGGGCGACCCCATCGAGGCGCAGGCGCTGCTCGCCACCTACGGCCAGGGCCGCGACCCCGGACAGCCGCTGTGGCTGGGCTCGGTGAAGTCCAACATCGGCCACACCCAGACCGCCGCGGGGGTGGCGGGTGTCATCAAGATGGTGATGGCGATGCGCCACGGGGTGCTGCCGCGCACCCTCCACGCCGACGAGCCGTCGGGGCAGGTGGACTGGGACGCGGGCCAGGTGCGGCTGCTCACCGAGGAGCGGCCCTGGCCCGAGACCGGCCGCCCGCGCCGCGCCGCGGTGTCCTCCTTCGGTATCAGCGGCACCAACGCCCACGCCATCCTCGAACAGCCCCCGGTCCAGCCGCCGGAGCCCGAACCGGACGCGCCCCTGGTGGTCTGGCCGCTGTCCGCACGCACCCCCGACGCGCTGCCCGCCCAGGGCGACCGGCTGCGCGGCTTCACCGAGGAGCGCCCCGAACTCCCCGTCACCGCCGTGGCACGGGCGCTGGGCACCGAACGCGCGGTCTTCGAGCACCGGGCCGCCGTCGTGGGCGCCGACCGCGACGCCCTGCTGGCCGGGCTGCGCGCCCTGGCCGCCGGGGACGCGTCGGCCGCCGTGGTCAGTGGCCGGGCCAGGCCGCACACCCGCACCGCCTTCCTGTTCACCGGACAGGGCGCCCAGCGGTTGGGCATGGGCAGCCAACTCCATGCCGCGTACCCGGTGTTCGCGGACACCTTCGACGCGATCGACGCGGCCCTCGGCATCGGCCTGCGCGAGGTCCTCACCGGCGAGGACGCGGAACGGATCGAGCGGACGCGCTATGCCCAGCCCGCTCTGTTCGCCTTCGAAGTCGCCCTGTTCCGGCTGCTGGAGTCCTGGGGGCTCACCCCCGATCTGCTCGCCGGACACTCCATCGGCGAGCTGACCGCCGCCCATGTGTCCGGAGTGCTCACCCTGGAGGACACCTGCACCCTGGTCGAGGCGCGGGGACGGCTGATGCAGGCGCTGCCCGCCGGGGGCGCCATGGTCGCCGTCCAGGCCACCGAGGAGGAGATACGGCCGTACCTCACCGAGCGGGTCGGGCTCGCCGCCGTCAACGGCCCCGCCTCCGTAGTGATCTCGGGCGACGAGGAGGAGGTGCTGAGGATCGCCGCCGACTTCGGGAAGACCAGACGGCTCAGCGTCTCGCACGCCTTCCACTCCCCGCTGATGGACTCCGTGCTCGAAGGCTTCCGGGCCGTGGCCGAGCGGTTGACCTTCCATCCGCCCCGGATCCCCCTGGTGTCCAATGTGACCGGTGAACTCGCCACCCCCGAGCTGGTGTGCGACCCCGGCTACTGGGTCCGGCACATCCGGGAACCGGTCCGGTTCGCGGCCGGGATCCAGGCGCTCACCGGCGCCGGGGCGACCCGGTTCGTGGAACTGGGCCCGGACGCGGTGCTCACCGGTATGGCCCAGGAGAACACCGACCCGTCGACCGCGTCCTGTGTCTCCCTCGGGCGGCGGCGCGGCCCGGAGACCACGGCGCTGCTGACCGGCCTCGCCCGGCTCCACGTGGACGGCATGACCCCCGACTGGCGCGCGGTCTTCCCCGGCACCGCTCGGGTGCCGCTGCCCACCTACGCCTTCCAGCACCGGCGCTACTGGCTCGACGCCGACGTGGCGCTCACCCCGGGCGCCCAGCCCCTCACACCCCCCGAGCCGGCCACGGCCGGTCAGCAGCCGCTGCGCGTCCGGCTGGCCACGGCGGACCCGGACGAACAGCGGGCCCGGCTGCTGGAGGCGGTACGGGCCCAGGCAGCGGCCGTCCTCGGCCACCCAGGACCGGACCACGTCGACCCGGACACCGCCTTCCTGGAAGCCGGAATGGACTCGGTGTCCGCCACCGAACTGCGTACCGCACTGGCCACGGCCACCGGACTGCCCCTCGCCGTCGGTACGGTCTTCGACCACGGCACTCCGGCCGCCCTGGCCGGCCACCTCCGCGAACTGCTGGCGAGCGGTACGGGCGGACCCGCCACGGACACCCCCGCCGACCAGGAGTCCATCAGCGCACTGCTGCGCCGCGCCGCCGCCGACGGCCGGATGACGCAGGGCATCGCCCTGCTGAACGCCGTGGCCGAGATCCTGCCCGCCTTCTCCTCGGCCGCCGAACTGGAGCACTTGGCCGAACCGGTGCGGCTGGCCCAGGGGCCCAAGGCCCCACGGCTGATCTGCCTGCCCTCCCCGATGGCACTCGGCGGCGCCCAGCAGTTCGCCCGGTTCGCGGGGCACTTCCGCGGCCATCGGGAGGTGATCGTGCCCGCCGTACCGGGGTTCGGGCCGGGGGAGGCGCTGCCCCGGTCGGTCGACGCCGCGGTGGAGGTGCTGACCGAGGGGGTGCGCGGGGCCGCGGCGGACGGCGCCCCGTTCGCCCTGGCCGGATACTCCTCCGGCGGCCAGTTCGCCCACGCGGTGGCGGAGGCGCTCCAGAAGGCGGGCAGCCCCGCCTCCGGCGTGGTCCTGCTGGACACCTATCTGCCCGGCGACGACGGCAAGGAGGAGCTGTGGCGCCAGATGTTCCAGGGCATGCTGGACCGTGAGTCCGCGTTCGGCGGGTTCAGCGCCGCACGGCTGGCCGCCATGAGCCGTTACAGCGATCTGATCGTCGACTGCATGCCGGGAGCGCTCAGCGCGCCGGTCCTCTTCGTCCGTCCCACCGAGTCGTTCGCCGAGGGAGCCGGTACGGACGACTGGCGGGCCACCTGGTCCGGGGAGCACGAGCAGCGCGAGGTGCCCGGCACCCACTTCACCATCCTGGAGGAGTCGGCCACCGCCACCGCACGGGCCGTCGACGGCTGGCTGACCGCCCTGGAACCGCATGCCACCGGCGCGCCGCGGCGCTGATATCGCGGGGCGCGGACGCCTCGGCGTACCGCGCCCCGTGCGGCATCAGGCTCATCCGCTGCCCGCGCGGCGGAAATGCCCCACCCACGCATCGATATCGCAGCGAATGCTTTCCGCGTCGGTACCCCAGTGGGAGGCCAGCACTTCCGCGGCGCGGGCGGTCTGCCAATTCTGCTGCTGGAGTGCGATCCATATCGTGGTGCCGGTCGGACCGCACCGGTGCCGCATTCCGGTGCGCGGTGAGAACAACTCGAGGTGGCCATCGGGCCGGACACTCGCCACGAGTTCTCGTTCAGCTCGCATACGACCGCTTTCCTCCGCCGCTCCCTCGTGCAACGATTTCTTTTTCAACGAGCTGTCCGTGCCGCAAATGGCAGATCACCCCATCAACAACAACCCTACGGTGAATTTCCGTTCGGAGTCGACGCTACCCGATTGCGCGGTAAGGACAACGGGGCCTTCCCCACTTTGTCCGGTGGTACTGGGTTGCGTTCGGGGATCAGGTTTTGCCCCCTTGACGGCACGGCCCGACCCTGCTGTGCGGCCCGGCGTCCGCGCCCCGCCGGCGTCCGCGCCCCGCCTGCGGCCGGGGCCGCCGGTGCCCCGGCCGGAGGTAGAGAAAGTTCTACCTCCGATCCGCCAACTAGGGCCAGTGCGAGGGAAGGCCCGCCGTTCTACCGTCCTACTCAGCATCGCCCGAAGCACGACTCGTGATGGGGAGCCTCAGTGCACATTCGAGACAACGCTCAGCAGACAGCGGCAGTGAGGCTGGAGTCTGTGACGAAGATTTACGGCAGGGACGACAATCGAGTCGCCGCGCTGCGGGAATTGACGATGAGTTTTGCCACCGCAACGTTCACTGCCGTGATGGGCCCCTCCGGATCCGGTAAGAGCACCTTTCTGCACTGCGCCGCCGGACTGGTCCGGCCGACCTCGGGCCGGGTGTGCGTCGGGGGAGCGGATCTCGCCGATCTCGACGAGGTCTCGCTCACCAGGATGCGCCGGGACCGCATCGGCTTTGTTTTCCAGGCGTTCAACCTTCTGCCCGCCCTCACGGTCATGCAGAACATCCTGCTGCCGCTTCAGCTCGCCAAGAGGAAGCCGGACCGGCGATTGGTCTCCGAGGTGGTCCACCGGGTCGGTCTGAGCGAGCGTCTCGACCATCTGCCCAGCCAGCTCTCCGGAGGCCAGCAGCAGCGGGTGGCCATCGCCCGCGCCCTGGTCACCCGGCCCGCCGTGGTCTTCGCCGACGAGCCGACGGGCGCCCTGGACACCCGTACCGCCGCCTCCGTGCTCGCGCTGCTGCGGGAGTCGGTGACGGCCGGGGGCCAGACCCTCGTCATGGTCACCCACGACCCGGTGGCCGCCTCCTACGCCGACCGCGTGGTCTTCCTCGCCGACGGCACCCTGGTGGGCGAACTGCACCGGCCCACCGCGGAGGAGGTCGCCGCCCGGATGACCCGCCTCGGCGCCTGGGACGACGACCCCCAGCAGCCGGCCCTCGGCGTGGCGGGGGGTCACCACTGATGTGGGCCCTCGCCTTCCGCACCCTGAAGTTCCGCAAGACCAGCTTCATCGCCACCTTCCTCGCCATGTTCCTGGGCGCCGCCATCGTCATGGCCTGCGGCGGCCTCATGGAGACCGGCGTGCGGATGCACGCCGAGCCGCAGCGGCTCGAACAGGCACCGATCGTGGTGACCGGCCGGCAGACGGACGGCTCCTCCGCCCTCACCGAGCGCAACCGCATCGACCCCGCGCTGGTGAACCGGGTGCGCTCGGTACCCGGCGTCCGCGAGGCCGTGGGCGATGTGTCCTTCCCGGCCACCGTTCTCGCCGACCGTGAACCGGTCGGCGGCACCACCACCTCCTACGGCCACGACTGGGCCGGTGCCCAGCTCACCCCGTACGACCTCACCCAGGGCGCGACCCCCGCGCGCCCGGGTGAGGTGGTGCTGGACACCGGCCTGGCCAAGGACGCCAAGGCGTCCGTCGGCTCACGTGTCGACGTGGCCGTAGGAGGTGGGACCCACTCCTACCGGGTGACCGGTATCGCGGAGGAGAAGGGTGACCGCGACCGGGATCCGGCCCTGTTCTTCTCCTCCGCCGAGGCCCGCGAACTCGCCGGAGCGCACGGCAGGATCGACTCCATCGGTGTGCTGCCCCGGCCCGGAACCGAGGTGTCCTCCCTGGCCTCCGCCGTGCGCGACGCGGTGGACGACAAGGCCGAGGTCCTCACCGGTGAGCGGCGGGGCCTGGCCGAACTCCCCGGCACCCTCGCCAGTCAGCGCACCGTGGTGATCCTGGCGGCCATCTTCGGCAGCTCGATGGTGCTCATCGTGATGTTCGGCGTGGCCTCCACCGTCGGTCTGGCGCTTCAGCAGCGGGCCCGGGAGATGGCCCTGCTGCGAGCCATCGGGACCACCTCCAAGCAGCTCCGCCGGATGATCGTGTGCGAGACCGCCGTGCTGTCGGTGGCGGCCGTGGCACTGGCCGTCGCGCCCGGCTACTTCGCCGGGAAGGCGCTGTTCGGGGTGCTCACCGACAGCGGTGTGGTGGACTCGGCCATCGTCTTCCACGAGGGCTGGATGCCGATGGCCGTGGGCGCGGCCACCGTGGTCATCGCCGCCGCGGCGGCCACCCGGTTCGCCGGGCGGCGCGCGGCGCGCACCGAACCCGTCGCCGCCCTGGCCGAAAGCGCCACCGAGGCCCGCTGGTTCACCGTCCCCCGGCTGCTGCTCGCCCTGTTCTTCCTCGTCAACGGCGTCTCCCTGTCGGTGGTCACGGCCACCGTGATGGAGGACGGCCCGACCCTCGCCAGCACCGCGGGCCCGGCCTCCGTGCTGTTCTCCATCGGCCTGGCGATGCTCGCCCCCGGTATCTCCAAGGTCATGGTGGCGCTGCTGCGATGGCCCGTCCGGCTGCTCACCGGGCTCTCGGGACGGCTCGCACTGCGCAACGCCACCACGAGCAGTGTGCGGATGGCCGGTGCGGTGGCGCCCATCGTGATGCTCATCGCCATCGCCACCGGCACCCTGTACATGCAGTCCACCGAGGACGACGTGTCCGCGCGCAGCTATGCGCAGAACATCCGCGCCGACTACGTCCTCGACTCCTCCACCGGCGGGTTCGCCCCGGATGTCACCGAAGAGATCCGTCAGCGGCCCGGAGTGGCGGCCGCCTCGGAGCTGGTCACCTCCCGCGGCTACGTGGACGGCGCGGACACGGCCCTGCGCGGGGTCTCCGCCGACGGCGTACGGCAGAACCTCGACGTACGCCCCGTCTCCGGCAGCCTGGACCGGCTGCGCGGCAACACCGTGGCGCTCTCCGACGAGCAGGGCGAGCAGCTCGGTGTCGGTGTCGGCGACCGGCTGCCGGTGGTCCTGGGCGACGGCAGCCACATCGCGCCCGAGGTCGTCGCGCTCTACGCCGACAACCCCAAACAGCGCTATCTGCTGCTGCCCTCGGCAGTCCTGGCACCCCACACCACCGAGGGACTGCCCGGGCAGATCCTGGTGAAGGCTGCGCCCGGCCGTGACCCCGCCGCGCTGAAGGCCGCACTCACCTCGCTCGCCGCCGACCGGCCCGGCACCGAGGTGACCGACCGCTCCTCGCTGTCCGCCACCAACAACCAGATCCAGCAGATCCTGGTCTCGGCGAACTACACCATCGTCGCCATGATCGTCGGATACGCGGCCATCACGGTGGTCAACACCCTGGTGGCGGTGACCCGCAAACGGCGCACCGAGTTCGGACTCGCGCGGCTCACCGGTGCGACCCGCGCCCAGGTGATGGGCATGCTCACCGTCGAGGGCACCCTGGTGGCCGTGATCGCCACGGTGCTCGGCACCCTTGCCTCGGCCACCACCATCGTCCCCTACAGTCTGGTCAAGAACGACTCCCTGCTGCCCTCGGGCTCGATCGGGATCTACCTCGGCATCGTCGGAGGGTCACTGCTGCTGATCTTCGGTGCCACGCTCTATCCCACCTGGCGCGGCATGCGCACCCCGCCCATCGAGACGGTCACCGGTCCGTGAACCCGGAGCTCCACCCGCCCAACGGGCCGCGTACGGTGATGAGTTGTGAGCGCACCGTGGCCTCCCGTACGATGAACACCCCTGACCGGACGGCAACACCGGAAGCGGAGCCGGAGACGGCACCGGGCACCGGAATCGCCGCCGTCACGAGCGGAGCGAGGGTGAGGAGCCTGCTGGGCGACTGGCGCCCCCGGGTGCGCCGGGCCGCCGCCGACACGGCGGTCGGCGTGCTGATCGCCCTGGGGACCATGGCCTCGCTGGCCCTCTTCCTGACCACGACGTACTTCGTGATCCTGTTCGTCATCGGCATCGGGGCGCTGGCCCTCCCCATCGTCACCAAGGCGGTCCGCTGGCTGTGCGACACCAGCCGGCGGACCGCCGGGCGTTCGGGGGTCCTGGTGGAGCGCCCCTACCAGCCCGCACCGCAGGAGTTCGAGAAGGACATCGTCGGCTGGATGCGCCGCTGCAAATGGATCCTCACCGATCCGGCCACCTGGCGCGATCTGCTGTGGCTGCTGCTCAACACCGCCGTCGGGATGATCGGTTTCCTCCCGGCCGCGGTCCTGTACTACGTCCTGGAGGGGCTCGCGGTCGCGGGCGGTCTGTGGCAGCCCATCCTCGACGCCAACGGCACCGGCCGCTGGTACGCGGGCGTCACCGTGGACAGCTGGGCCACCGCGATGGTGGCCGCCCTGCTGGCCGCCGGGGTGTTCGTCGCCTGGCTGTGGATCGCCCCGCTCACGCTGAGGGCACACGCGTACTTCACCCGCTTCCTGCTCGGCCCCACCGAGCGCACCCGGCTCGCCTCCCGGGTGCGCCACCTCGCCGAGACCCGTTCCGGCGCACTGGACATCCAGGCCGCCGAACTCCGCCGTATCGAACGGGATCTGCACGACGGCGCCCAGGCCCGGCTGGTCAGCCTGGGAATGACCCTCGGGGCACTCGACCGGCAGATGGAACGCGACACCGACCAGGCGCGCCGACTGCTCCAGGACGCCCGCGCCTCCTCCGTACTGGCCCTGCGCGAACTGCGCGACCTGGTACGCGGAATCCACCCCCCGGTGCTCGCGGAACGCGGTCTGGCCGACGCCCTGCGAGCCCTGGGCATCGCCAGCCCGCTGCCCGTCGAGGTGACGGTCGACCTCCCCGGTGACCTGGCCGCGCCGGTGGAGTCCGCGGTGTACTTCTCCGTCTCCGAGCTGCTGACCAACGCGCTGAAGCACGCCGAGGCCGACCACGTCACCATCGCCCTGTGGTACGCGGACGGGGTGCTGCACGCCCGGGTCGGCGACGACGGCCGGGGCGGTGCGCTGATGGGCGCGGGCAGCGGTCTGGAGGGCATCCGCCGCCGACTGGCGGCCTTCGACGGAACGATGGAGATCAGCAGCCCACCGGGCGGCCCGACCGTGACCACAATGGAGATGCCGTGCGCGTTGTCCTCGCCGAAGACCTCTTCCTCCTGAGGCAGGGCCTCATCCAACTCCTGGAAGCCTACGGATTCGAGGTCGCCGCGGCGGTGGACAACGGCCAGGACCTGGCCGCCGCCCTCACCGAACACCGCCCCGGCGTCGCCATCGTGGACGTCCGGCTGCCGCCGACCTTCACCACCGAGGGGCTTCAGGCGGCGCTCCAGGCCCGGCGGGACAACCCCGGTCTGCCGATCCTGGTGCTCTCCCAGCACGTCGAGCCGATGTACGCGCGCGAACTGCTGGCCGACGGCACCGGCGGCATCGGCTATCTGCTCAAGGACAGCGTCTTCGACGGCGACCAGTTCGTCGACGCGATCCGCCGGGTGGCGGCGGGCGGCACCGCCATGGACCCCTCGGTGGTGGCCAAGCTGATGGGCAGTCACTCCCGCGACGAGACGCTGGGCACCCTGACCCCCCGCGAGCGGACCGTGCTGGAGCTGATGGCCGAGGGCTGTTCCAACACCGCCATCGCCCAGCGCCTGTTCATCAGCGAGGGGGCGGCGGCCAAGCACATCTCCAACATCTTCGCCAAGCTCATGCTGCCCCAGGACGGCGACAGCAACCGGCGCGTGCTGGCGGTGCTCGCCTACCTCAACACCACCTGACCGCGGCACGCGCCCCGGTCGGCCCGGTCACAGCTCCAGCACCGCCCGCACCGGCAGATGGTCGCTGGGGAACTGGCCGTCGCGGGAGTAGGTGTCGATGACGGCGTGGCGGGTGCGCACCCCCGGCGAGGTCAGGATCCAGTCGATCCGGTCCCCGTCGGGCACCAGCGGACCGTAGCCGTGGAAGGTGGCGTACTGCTTGCTGCGCCGCTCGGCGGTGTCCCAGGTGTCGACCAGCGCCCCGCCGTCGAGCATCGCGTCGTAGACCGGATCGCCGTGGGCGGCCACGTTGAAGTCCCCGGTGACCACGCGGGGCAGGGTCGTGTCGAGCCCGTGCAGCCGTTCGGTGATCAGCGCGGCGGCGCGCTCCCTGGCGTGCTGACTGCGGTGGTCCAGATGGGTGTTGAGGGCGTAGAACTGCCGGTCGGTGGCCCGGTCGAGGAAGCGGACCCAGGTGACCATGCGGACCACCGCACCGCCCCAGGTGTTCGACCCGATCACATACGGAGTGTCGGAGAGCCAGAAGTGGTCGTACTCCAGCGGCTCCAGACGGTCGGCGTCGTGGAAGACGGCCATGAACTCGTCCCGGCTGCCGCCCGCACGCCCGGTGCCGAGCCAGGCGTAGCGCGGTCCGAGGTCGTGGGCGATGTCGCGCAGTTGCCCGTACAGCCCCTCCTGGGTGCCGAGCAGCTGGGGCCTGGCCCGGCGCAGCAGTTCGCGCATGGCGGGGCGGCGCTGGGCCCAGGAGTTGGGTTCGGTGTCGGAGGCGTAGCGCAGGTTGAAGGTCATGGCGGTCAGCCGCGGACGTTCGCCCGAGGGGGCGTCCGCGGCGGCGTCCTGGGCCTGGGCGACGAGCGGGAGCACGAGGGCGGTGGCGGCCGCGGCACGCATGCCGTGACGGCGGCTGAACACAGGTGCGGGCATGGCTCCTCCAAGGTCCGGCGGTCACCCTTCAGTCTCGGGCCGCACGGTGTGGGCGGAGTGTCCTGCGGGGACCGTGTGGGGGAACGTACGACCACGCGCCGACGGCCTCAAGGGGCGCGGATCGGCCGGAGCGGTCCGGAGCCGTCCGGGGCCCCGGACGGGCGCGAAGCCGCCCGCCGCGCCGGGCGGTTCAACGGCTGGGCCGTCGCCGCCGTACGGTCGCCGCGACCCCCGCGCCGAGGACCAGCACCGCGGCCCCGCTCGCCATCAGCACCGGGGTGGTGGAGTCATCGCCGCCGTCGCCACCGACGGCCGCGGCCCGGGCGGCGGGCGTCTGCCGGTCCCCCGGGGTTGCCCGGTCCCGCGGAGGCTGCTTCGCCTGTGGGTTCTTCTCGTCGTCGGATGCCGTCAGCACCACGTCCGAACAGGAGTAGTAGGTGTCAGGCGTACTGGTGTTGCGCCAGATCGTGTAGAGCACCTGACGCCCCGTCCGGTCGGCCGGCAGCTTCGCCTTGATCCGGTACGCGTTGTCCTCCAGCGTCGGGTCGGTGGCCTTCGCGAACGGCTTCGCCTCCAGATCCGACCAGGTGAGCGGCTGCTTCGGGTCATAGCCCCGCTTGGTGAGATGCAGCTCGAAGGTCCCGGTGTGGGGGATGGTCGACCGGTAGGTGAGCGTGAGGTCCTTCCCGGCGGTCAGCCGGGTGGACGGCCAGTCGTCGCGCGGCAGATCGAGACCCTTGTAGGCGTCGAGCCCCGCGCTGCACAGCTTTCCGTCCGGGATCCTCTGCCGGTCCTTGCCGTTCACCCCCGCGATGCGCAGATTGTCCCAGTGTTCCGCGTCGGGGCCGTTGACCTTGCCCGCCGCCTCGCACGCGGCCGACCGCGCGTCCTCACCGCCCTCGGGGGAGCAGGCCACCGTCCGGCTGACGGGGTCCGTGGGGGCGCCGTGCGCCGCGGCGGGCCCGGCGGCCAGCGCCGTCAGCAGACAGGGGGCGGCCCCGAGCAGGGCGGCCGCGGCGGTGGTGCGGTACGAGGTCATCCGATACGGCCCTCCAGGCTCCGGTTCACGGCGGGGCCGGGGCCCGCCTCCCTCTCCGGTACGCGGCGCGGGGGCGCGGCGTTCATTCCGGAACGGGGCTGCGGCCGCGCTGGGTCATGGGCCGAACGGAGAAGCGGTTCAAGGCAGTACAACCTTCTTCGGCCCCCATATGTCACTTGTTCAGACGCAAATAGCGTCTAGGAGACAAGGGGGATAAATGAAGATTTCTCGAGGTATCGCCGCAACCGCCGTCCTGGCGTCCGCCGTCGCCGGCACCGCGGCCCTCGCCCCGCAGGCGTCAGCCGCCACCAGGGCCGCGTACAACGGGGCCTGTGGAAGCGGCTACAAGGTGGTGAACTCGGCGCCGATCGGGTCGAAGGGCACCGTCTTCCTCACCTACAACTCCGCCAAGGGCAAGAACTGCGTGGTCACCGTGCGCAACAGCGCGGGTTCACCGGTTTCGATGTTCGCCTACCTCTACGCACAGGGCGCCTCCGAGTCGGTCGAGGACAGTGGCCTGTACCGCTCGTACGCCGGGCCGGTCTACACCTACGGGCGCGGCAAGTGCGTCGACTGGGCCGGTGGCATCGACAACCAGTCCACCTGGACCTACGGCTCGAACTGCGGCTCGCTGAAGGCGTACCGCGTCACCAAGGGCTGGTGATCCGGGCCCGGTGGCACCTCACCGGGACAGCGGCGGGGGCACCCTCCACGGTGTCCCCGCCGTCGCCGTCCGCGCCGCCGATGGGAGAAGGGGGTGTGGGAAGGGGAGGGGCGTTCACGCGCGGCGGTCCATGATCGGTAGTGGGGGCAGGGCGGCGGACCCGTAACGAAATGGCGGAAGACACCGACCAGGTGGTATGCCGATGGTGCAATAGCGGTGAGGTTCCGGCCATGGAGCGGGTCGCTGCCTCACCATGCCGCGCTGAGCGGCACTGCACGTCACAGGTGGAGGAACGTCATGCACCCAGTCACCGTCTCCGGCCCACGCCCCTCCGTCCCCGCCGTGGGACGCCCCGCTCCCCGCCTGTCCACCGACCGGGTCCGGGCCCTGCCCCGGATGCCCGCCGCCCGCCCGCCGATCCGGTCACGGGCCGACGCGGAGACCATCGCGCTGCTGCACCGCACCACCCGGGTGATGGTCGACGAACTGCCGCGGCTGACGGACCGGATCGTGGCGCTGATGAAGGAGCGGGAGCCCGCCTACCGGGCCGCCTGCGTCGATCCGCACGAGCTGTGGCGCGAGGTCCACGACTCGCTGAGCAACAACGTCCGTTCGCTGCTGAATCCCAAGGAGACCCGGGAGGCGGCCCGCTCGGTGTCCTGGCGGATCGGCGCCGACCGCGCCGCCCAGGGCTTTCCGCTGGACGCTCTGCTGCACGCGTTCCGCATCGGCTGCACGGTCGTCTGGGAACACCTCCTGGACACCGCCTCGCGCGACGATCCGGACGGCGCCCGGGCACTGGTCCATGTCGCGGCCGACGTCTGGAACTTCGTCGACGAGCACTGCACCCTCGTCGCCGAGGCGTACCACGAGGTCGGGCGGCAGCTCGCCTGGCACCGCGAGAACCGCTACCGCATCATCGTCGCTGCGCTGCTCGACGGCACCGCCCGGGTGAGCGACTTCCCGGAGGCGGAGGCCGTCCTCGGCCTTCCCGAGCAGGGACGCTATGTGGTCGTGGCACTGGAGGGCACCGACTCATCGCCCCGCGCCCCGCGTCCGCCGGAGGTGTACGGCGGCAGCCGTACGGTGTGGCACACCCGGGAGGGCGCCGCCTACGCCATCGTGCTGCTGGGCGCGGAGACCAGCCCGTCGCAGCTGGCGCGCGATCTGGTGGTGCCGCCGGGCGGCCGGGCCGGGGTCAGCCCCGGGGTGACCGGCCTCGCCGCGGTGAACACGGCACGCCGGCTCGCCGATACGGCCCTGCGCGCCTGCCCGGGCATCGGGCAGGCGGCGCTGCTGGAGGACCACTACCCGGAGGCGCTGGTGGTCTCGGCCCCGGAGCTGGGTTCCGCCCTCGCCGCGCGCATGCTCGGACCCGTCCTCGCCCTCGAACCGGCCGACCGGGACGTACTGCTGGCCACCCTGGCCGTCTGGCTGGAGGCGGACGGATCGGCCCGCCGCGCCGGTGAACTGCTGTTCTGCCACCGCAACACCGTGCTCAACCGGCTGCGCCGCTATGAGCAGTTGACCGGGCGCTCACTGGACCGCCCGCGCGACGTCGTGGAGTTGTCCCTGGCGCTGTCCGCGCACCGGCTGCTGAGCGTCTGATCCAACCCCGCCGCCGCGCGGTCCCCGCACCGGCCGCCGAGCCCCGATGTGCCCCCGCCACCGGCGGCGATGTGGGCGTGCACAATCACTCGGCGTGGATCATGTGCCCCTGCCACGCGGTTGGGCGCCGGGGTGTACGAGATCCCTGGTGAGCTGCTGTCGTGGCGGTCCCGTCCCCCCGGTTACCGGGACGGGACCCCCAGGAGGAGCCAACGACATGTCCGATCACGATCAGCCCTGGGCGCCGCCCGTGAGGCCCCGTCCGCTGCGCACCCCCGCGGCCGCGCCCGGACGTCATGCGGCGCCGGCAGGTCGTACCGCGTCAGGGCGCCCCGCCATGCCTCCGCCGCCCGCGAGGACGGCGGTGTCCGCCCGGCAGGCGATGCCCGCCATCTATGCCATGTCGGGAATTACGGCCACACCCCCGGCACCGGCCGCATTCCCGGCATCTGCCGAGCCCTCGGCCCGTGCCGAGGGCTCGGCACCCCCTGTGCCCCCGATGCCGACCCACCTCCCGACGGTGTCCCGCTCCGCCCGGCGCACGCCCTGGCAGCGGCCGTGGCCCTGGACGGCGCGGGCCGCCTGTGCCGCCCTCACCTGTCATGTGGCGGCCGTGGTGGTCAACTGCACCGCCGAGGGTGTGGTCGACATCGGCGAGAGCGGCGGTTTCACCCTGGGCGCCCTGCTGGTCGCCCTGGACGCGACGGTGCTGCTCACCGTGCTGGCCCGGACCCAGCGGCAGTCCGTCACCGACGGGGAGGCCGAGCGATGAGCTTCCTCGACCCGAGAACCCTGGCGTTTGTGCTCTTCGCCTGCTTCATCGCGGTGTCCTTCCTGCTGTGCATCCTCGCGGCCACCGGCAATGACGACCCCACCGAGTTCTACCTCGGCACCGGTGGGCTCAGCCCGATGCAGAACGGCCTGGCCATCGCGGGCGACTACGTCTCCGCCGCCACCGTGCTCGGCACCACCGGCACCATCGCGCTGGCGGGGTTCGACGGGGTGCTCATCGCCTCCTCCACCGTGCTCTCGATTCTGATGTTCATGCTGGTGATGGCCGGTCCGCTGTGCGGCCACGGCCGGTTCACCCTGGGCGACGTACTCTCGGAGCGGCTGAGCGAACGCCCCGCCCGGATCAACACCGCCGTGGTCTGTGTGGTGGTCACCCTGCCCCTGCTGCTGGTCCAGCTGAACGGCGCGGGGTCGATGATGGCCCTGATGCTCGGCATCCCCGGCAGGGCCGCGGTCACCGGCTGCACCGTCTTCATCGGATCGCTCATGGTCTGCTACGCCGCGCTCGGCGGGATGAAGGGCACCGGTTTCATCCAGATCGTGAAGACCTTCGTGCTGTTCACCGCGTTCATCCTGCTCGCCGTGCTGGTGCTCAAGCGGTTCTCCTGGAACCCGGTCAGCCTCTTCGGATCCGCCGCGGACGCCAGCGGCTTCGGCAGCACCTTCTGGCAGTCCGGCCGCCAGTACGGCGACTCCGCCGCCGGGCGGCTGGACGTCCTCAGCGTGCAGCTGACCATCGCCCTGGGCGCCAGCTGTATGCCCCACATCACCATGCGGCTCCATCCGATCCGCGGGCTGCGGGCCGCCCGGGCCGCCACCACCTGGGCGGTCGGCGCCGTCACCGCCCTCCTGGTGCTGATCGTGATCGCCGGTGCCGGGGCCGCCGCCATCGTCGGCGGAGCGGGGCTGCGCACCGCCGACCCCACGGGCACCAACACCCTGCTGGTGCTGGCCCGCGCACTCGACCCCGGGACCGAGTCGGCCCACCGCAGTCTGCTCTTCTCCATCGTCGGCTGCGCGGTCATCGTCACCACCCTGGCGGCGGTCGCCGGGCTCACCCTGGCCGCCGCGGCCTCCCTCGCCCACGACGGCCTCGCCAAGGTCGTCTTCCGGGGGAGGCTCTCCCCGGACCGGGAGCTCGCCGCCGCCCGTACGGCGATCGTGGCCGTCGGGGTGCTGGCCGTCATCCTGGCCGTGGTGACCCAGGACTGGAACCGGCAGGTGCTGATCTCCTTCACCTTCGCGGCCGCCGCCTCGGCCCTGCTGCCCGCGCTGTTCTACGGGACGATGTGGTCCGGGTTCACCGCCACCGGACTGCGCTGGTCGCTGTACGGCGGACTGGTCCTGACCGTGGTCACCATGACCTTCTCCCCGTCGGTCTCCGGCACCCCGCTCGCCGTCTTCCCGGACCGCGACTTCCACTGGTTCCCGCTGTACAACCCCGGCCTGGTCACCATCCCCGCGGGCTTCGCGCTCGGCTGGGCCGGTTCCCGCTTCGGGCGGCGGCCGCGCCATGAGCAGCGGCCCGCATCGGACCCGGCGCCCTTCGCCGCGCACCCGGGCTGACCGTACGGGGGCCGGCCGAACCGAGGCCGGCCGGCCCCCGTGCGGTCCTTCGTGCCGCTCCCGTGCCGCCCCGCGGTCCTGGTAAGCCCTGGTGAGTAAGGGGTACTCCCATTCGGAAATACCAGGCTGAGGCCGGTGTCGAGGGCACGGGAGGGATCTACATTGGCCGCCATGACCGAAATTCACGGCTCGTGCGACGAGCGTTTCACGGCTGTCAAGAAGGTGTTCCAGGAAAATCTGGAGAATGGCACGGATGTGGGCGCCTCCGTTGCCCTGTACCTGGATGGCGAACCCGTGATCAATCTCTGGGGCGGCCATTTCGACGCCGATCGCACCCGGCCCTGGGAACGGCAGACCCTCACCAATGTCTTCTCCAGCAGCAAAACGGTCGCCGTGCTGTGCGCGCTGGTCCTCGCCGACCGCGGGGAACTGGACCTGGGCGCCCCGGTCGCCCGCTACTGGCCGGAGTTCGCCCAGTCCGGAAAGGAAGACGTGCTGGTCGAGCACTTGCTCGCGCACTCCGCCGGACTCCCCGCCTGGGACGAGAAGGTGTCGTTCGAGGACGTCTACGACTGGGAGAAGTCGACCTCACTGCTGGCCGGGCAGACCCCGCGCTGGAAGCCCGGCAGCGCCAGCGGCTATCACGGCTACACCCAGGGCCATCTCATCGGCGAGGTCATCCGCCGGATCACCGGAGTGACCATAGGCCGCTTTCTGGACGAGGAGATAGCCGGACCGCTCGGCGCGGACTTCCACTTCGGGCTGGAGCGGGAGCAGCACCACCGGATCTCCCCGGTGATTCCGCCGCCGCGCATCGCGGGCGGAATCGACATGGCACACCCCATGGCGCAGGCGCTCAACAATCCGCCGATATTCGAAACCGGCCACAAGGTCGCCTGGACCCCCGAATGGCGTGAGGCCGAACTCCCCGCCTTCGGCGGCCAGGGCAACGCCGAGTCGATCGCCGCGCTCCAGTCCGTCCTGGCGAACGGCGGCGAGGCCCGCGGAGTGCGGCTGCTGTCGGAGGCCACCTGTGACTCCGTCTTCCGCACCCGCACCGACGGCCTCGACCTCATCCTCCAGTTCCCGGTGCGCTGGGGCCTCGGCTTCGCGCTGCCCACCGAGGCGTTCCCGCTCTCGCCCAACCCGCGCGCGGGCTTCTGGGGCGGCGCGGGCGGTTCCGGCTGTGTGGTCGACCTCGACGCCCGGATGGCCTTCTCCTACGTTCCCAACCGCATGGTGGACGAGGGCGCGGTCACCAACGACCGCTGTATGACGCTGCTGGCCACCGTCTACGGGTCCCTCGCGAGCTGAATCCCCGGTCCGGCAACACCACGGTGGCCGTGCGGAGAACCGCACGGCCACCGTCGGCGTCCAGAAGGACCTCAGGAAAGGGGCTCAGGAGTGGTGGGTCTCCTCGTACATGGCGTCGATCTCCGCGGCGAAGCTGCGCTGCACCTGGGGCCTGCGCACCTTCATACTGGGTGTCACCTCGCCGCGCGCCTGGTCGAAGTCGCGGGGCAGCACCGTGAACCTCTTGATGGTCTGCCAGCGCTGGAGCCCCGCGTTGACCCCGTCCACATAGCCCGCCACCAGCGCCCGTACCTCCGGTGAGCCGCACAGCCCGGCGTAGGTCGGATCGGTCAGACCCCGCTCCCGCGCCCAGGCCGTCAGCGTCGGTTCGTCCAGGGTGATCAGAGCGGTGCAGTAGTGGCGGTGGTCGCCCACGACCACCACATTGCTGATGAAGGGACAGGCGCCCTTGAGCCGGCTCTCGATCTCCAGCGGTGCCACGTACTTACCGCCGGAGGTCTTGATCAGCTCCTTGATCCGGCCGGTGATCCGCAGATAGCCGTCCTCGGTCAGCTCGCCCAGATCGCCGGTGTGGAACCAGCCGTCGGAGTCCAGGACCTCGGCGGTCTTCTCCGGGAGGTGGTGATAGCCGCGCATGATGTTCGGACCGCGCATCAGGATCTCGCCGCTGTCCGCGACCCGCACCTCGACCCCGGGCAGCGGACGGCCCGCCACACCCGTGCGGTACTCCAGCAGGCTCATCGAGGCACCGCACGAGGACTCGGTGAGCCCGTACCCCTCCAGGATCGGGATGCCCGCACCGCAGAAGAACAGCCCGATGTCGGGGGCGAGCGGGGCGCTGCCGCTGGTGCAGCCGCGGATCCGGCCGCCGAAGACCTCCCGCACTCCCGCGTAGACCAGCCGGTCGGCGATCACATGCTGCACCGAGAGCCAGAACGGCACCAGCGTCTTGCCGCTCTCCATGCCCTGCCCGCACTCGGCGCCCTTGGCCTGTGCGGCACGGGTGTAGTCCCGGGCCACCCGCGCCGCCCAGTCGAAGATCCGCTGCTTGGTCCCGCCCATCCGGCGGGCCTCGGTGGCCAGCGAGTTGTAGATCTTCTCGAAGACCCGGGGGACCGCGGCCATCACCGTCGGCCGCAGCAGCCGGAGATTGGCCGGAAGCCGCTCCAGCCGGCCGTCCACCGCCAGCGGATAGCCGACCGCGATCTGCGCGCAGAGCAGATTCTTGCCGAAGGCGTGTGCCATCGGCAGCCAGGCGAACTCCAGGTCCTCCCGCGACAGCAGACCGAGTCCGAGCGCGGACTGCGCCTGGAACGACCAGCAGTCGTGGGCCAGCCGCACCCCTTTGGGGCGTCCGGTGGTGCCCGAGGTGTAGATGAGGGTGGCGAGGTCCTCCCGGTCGATCTTCGCCACCGTCTCCTCCACGGCGTCCGGCCGCTCGCGCAAGCGCTCCGTACCCCGTCGTTCCAGTTCGGCCAGCGAGAGCACCTCCGGCCCGTCGGCGTCGTCCGTACCCCCGGCCGACGCCGCGTCCACCGGTTCGAAGGTGACCACGGCGGTGAGCTCGGGCAGCTCGGCGCGGTGCCGCACCACCTTGGCCAGCTGTCCGGCGTCCTCCGCGAACAGCACCCGGCTCCCGGAGTCCGCGAGGATGTACGCGGTCTCGTCGGCGTCGGTGGTGGGGTACACGGTGGTGGTCGCCGCACCGGCGCACATCACCCCCAGATCGGCCAGGATCCACTCCACCCGGGTTCCGGAGACGATCCCCACCCGCTCCTGCGGACGGATGCCCAGGGACATCAGCCCGGCGGCGATCGCCGCCGCGCGTGCTCCGGTGTGCGCCCAGGTCAGCGAGTGCCACTCCTCTTCCGCTCCCGGCGCGGCGGGGACCGGGAAGCGGTACGCCTCCGCGTCGGGGGTCGTCCGCACCCGGGAGAGGAAGAAGTGGGCGAGGGAGACCGGGCGGTTGTCGATGGACGGTGGATGATTCACGGTCACCTCTCAGAAGGGTGGGCGGCGCGGTGCGCCGGTGGTGCGCGGACCCGGCGCTCTCATCCCTGAGGGCCGCCCGAGACATAGAGGACCTGCCCGGAGACATACCCCGCGTCCTCACCCGTCAGGAACGACACGGCGTGTGCGATGTCCTCCGGCCGACCGATCCTGGCCACCGGGATCCGCTCGCACATCTGCCGCCGCACCTCCTCGAAGTCCATGCCCACCCGGGCCACGGTCGCCCGGGTCATCTCGGTGTCCACGAAACCCGGGGCCACCGCGTTGGCCGTGACGCCGAACGTGCCCAGCTCGACGGCGAGGGTCTTGGTGAAGCCCTGGAGACCCGCCTTGGCGGCCGAGTAGTTGGCCTGACCGCGGTTGCCCAGGGCGGAGGTCGAGGACAGATTGACCACCCGCCCCCAGCGCTGCTCGGTCATGTACCGCTGGGCCGCGCGGGTCACCAGGAAGGCGCCGCGCAGATGGACGCCCATCACCGTCTCCCAGTCCGGCTCGGACATCTTGAACAGCAGGTTGTCGCGCAGCACCCCCGCGTTGTTGACCAGGACCACCGGAGGGCCCAGCTCGGTCGCCACCCGGCTGACGGCCGCCTCCACCTGTGCGCTGTCGGAGACGTCCGCCGTGACCGCCAGGGCCGTGCCTCCGGCCTCGGTGATCTCGTCCGCCACGGACGCGCACGCGGTGCCGTCCAGGTCCCAGACCGCGACCGCCATACCGTCGGCGGCCAGTCGTCTGGCCGTGGCGGCGCCGATGCCACGGGCGGCACCGGTGACGACGGCGACCCGGCGGGGGGAGTCCGGCATGGTGTTCCTCCTGCGAAGCGGTGTGTCGCTGCGAAGCGACGTGTCGGTTGCGTTCGGCCCGGTACGCACGGCCTGCCGGCCCGGCGTACCGAGGGCCCGTCGCCTCGACGGTGGCGCCGTCACCCTGGGCGGCACCGTTGACGCTTCCGCCATCCAACGTCCGCCGCCGGGGCCGCGAATCCGTAGGACCACTGGTCCGGCCACCGGGCGCCTCGGACCGCTGGACATCGTGGCTGCCGGCTCGTAACACTGAGCTCAGCGGCGCCCGCCGAGCGGGCGGTCACCCACCGCGGGATCCCTCCGGCCACCACGCCCCCCGACCTCCGGTACGCCGTGCGGCGCACCGGCCGGGCAGCCCCGCCGGATCCGCGGTCGCTTCCCACCCGTGTCCCCGCGACCCCGGCCGGCACGGAGATCCACTGTCCTCCGCACCCCGCGGCCCCCACCGTGCCGACCGCGGTGGGGTGTGCCCCGGCGGTGCGGCGCAAGGAGGCGAACATGGGGCCGTTGACCGGCCTGAAGGTAGTCGAAATCGGTGCCCAGGGGCCCGGTCCGTTCGGTGCGACGGTGCTGGCCGACCTCGGCGCCCAGGTCGTGCGGATCGACCGCCCGGCCCAGGTGGGCAAGGACTTCGACGATGTGATCCTGGGCCGCAGCCGCCGTTCGGTGGCCGCCGACCTCAAACATCCGCGGGGCGCCGCGGTGGCGATGCGGCTGATCGGCCACGCCGATGTGCTCGTCGAGGGCTTCCGCCCCGGTGTCATGGAACGCCTCGGGCTGGGCCCCGACGCCTGTCTGGAGCACAATCCGCGGCTGGTCTACGGCCGGATGACCGGCTGGGGCCAGGACGGACCGCTCGCCCAGGCCGCCGGACACGACATCAACTACGTTGCGCTCTCAGGTGCGCTGGCGGCCATCGGGCGGCCCGGCAGCGGTCCGGTGATCCCGCTGAACCTGCTCGCCGACTTCGGCGGCGGAGGCATGCTGCTGGCCGTCGGGGTCCTCGCCGCGCTCCAGTCCCGCACCACCACCGGCCGCGGCCAGGTGGTGGACGCGGCGATGACCGACGGCGTGGCCCAGCTGATGGGCGTCTTCTACGCGCTGTCCCAGCAGGGCGGCTGGTCGCCCCGGCCGGGCACCAACTGGCTCGACGGCGGTGCGCACTTCTACGACACCTACGAGACCGTCGACGGCCGCCATGTGTCCTTCGGTGCCGTCGAACCGCGGTTCCAGCAGGTGATGCTGCGGACCCTCGGCTTCGATCCGGCCGACTTCCCCGAGCCGTACGAGCCCACCCGGTGGCCGGAGTACAAGAAACGGATCGCCGGGGTGATCCGGCAGCGCACCCGTGACGAGTGGTGCCGGGTGTTCGACGGGGTGGAGGCGTGCTTCGCGCCCGTCCTGACGCTGGACGAAGTCCCGTACCACCCGCACCACATGGCCCGCGGCAGCTTCGTGTCCCACGAAGGGCTGCTCCAGCACGCGCCCGCGCCCCGGTTCGCCGGTACGCCCTGTGCGCCGCCGACCCGCGCCGCCCGGCCCGGTGAGGCCACCAGGGCCGTGCTCACCGAATACGGCTACGCCCCCGAGGAGATCGCGGACCTCCTGGCCACCGGAGCGGTCGCCGCCCCGGACGGCCCGCGCTGACCGCCGCACCCCACCGCAGACCACCTTCGAGTACATCCGGATCCCAGGCAAAGGACTCGCTGTGACCACCGAAGCATTCATCTACGAGGCGATCCGCACCCCGCGCGGACGCGGCAAGAAGAGCGGCTCGCTCCATGGCACCAAGCCGATCACCCTGCTCACCGGGCTCATCGACGAACTGCTCGGCCGCCACTCCGGTCTCGACCCGGCCGCGATCGACGACATCGTCCTGGGCTCGGTCATGCCCGTCGGCGACCAGGGCGGCAACATCGCCAAGACCGCGGCGCTGGCCGCCGGGCTGCCCGACACCGTCTGCGGAGTCCAGCTCAACCGCTACTGCTCCTCGGGCCTGGAGGCGGTCAACACCGCTGCCGCGCGGGTGCGTTCGGGCTGGGACAGCCTGATCATGGCCGGGGGAGTGGAGTCGATGTCCCGGGTGCCCATGGGCGCCGACGGCGGCGCCTGGGCGTTCGACCCGGAGACCAGCCGCAAGGGCGCGTTCGTCCCCCAGGGCGTCAGCGCCGACCTCATCGCCACCGTGGAGGGCTTCAGCCGCGAGGATGTGGACGCCTACGCGCTCCGGTCCCAGCAGCGCGCCGCGGCCGCCTGGTCCGGCGGCTACTTCGCCAAGTCGGTCGTCCCGGTGGTGGACCACGGCGTCCCGGTCCTGGACCACGACGAGCTGGTCCGCCCGGAGACCACTCTCGCCGGGCTCGGCAGCCTGCGGCCCTCGTTCGCCGAGCCCGGCGCCCTCTACGACCCGATCGCCCTCCAGCGGTACCACTGGGTGGAGCGGATCGACCATGTGCACACCGCCGGAAACTCCTCCGGCATCGTCGACGGCGCCTCCCTGGTCCTGGTCGGCAGCGAACGGGCGGGCGCCGGACTCGGCCTGACCCCGCGTGCCCGGATCGTGGCCGCCGCCCTCACCGGCACCGACCCGCTCATCATGCTCACCGGCCCGGCCCCGGCCACCCGCAAGGTGCTCGACCTGGCCGGTCTCACCGTGGACGACATCGATCTCTTCGAGCTGAACGAGGCGTTCGCCTCGGTGGTGTTGACGTTCGTCAAGGAGCTCGATCTGCCGATGGAGAAGGTCAACGTCAACGGCGGCGCCATCGCCATGGGCCACCCGATGGGCGCGACCGGCGCCATGCTCGTCGGCACCGTCGTCGACGAGCTGGAACGCCGTGACGCCCGCCGCGCCCTGGTGACGCTGTGCATCGGCGGTGGCATGGGCATCGCCACCGTCATCGAGCGGCTGTGACCGCCGCCCACCCCCTTCCCGACCTCCCCTCCGCCCGCGCGACCCGCGAACGAACAGGACACCTCCTATGACCGACAGGGCCGAAACGACCGACACCATGATCCGCTGGGACCGCGACGAGGACGGCATCGTCGTCCTCACCATGGACGACCCGGCGAACTCGGTGAACCTCATGAACACCTCCTTCACCGCGTCGCTGCAGAGCACCGTGGAGCGGCTGGAGGCCGAGCGCGCGTCGGTGACGGGTGTGATCCTCACCTCCGCCAAGCGCAGTTTCTTCGCGGGTGCCGATCTGACCGTGCTGCGCCGCACCGCTCCTGAGCGGGTCCCCGAACTCGCCCGCGTCTCCGATGAGTTGAAGGGGCTGCTGCGTCGGCTGGAAACCCTCGGCAAGCCCGTGGTGGCAGCCGTCAACGGCGCGGCCATCGGCGGTGGCCTGGAGGTGGCCCTGGCCTGCCACCACCGGATCGCCCTGGACGCCGAGGGCAGTGTGATCGGCCTGCCCGAGGTGACCCTCGGGCTGCTGCCCGGCGCCGGCGGACTGACCCGCACGGTGCGCATGCTGGGCCTGCACAAGGCGCTGGTTGACATCGTGCTGACGGGCCGTCTGTTCCCGCCCCGCGACGCCCAGCGGCACGGGCTGGTCGATGTGGTGGCCGCCTCGCCCGAGGACATGCTCGGCCAGGCCCGCCGCTGGATCCTGGACCACCCGGAGTCGGCGCAGCCGTGGGACGTCGAGGGCTACCGCATCCCCGGCGGCGCCGCCACCTCACACACCTTCCTCTCCCAGGTCGTGGTGCCGTTCTCGGCCACCGTCCGCAACCGCGGCCGCGGCACCCCGATGGACGCCCCGCACCACATCCTGGCCGCGGCGGTCGAGGGCACCCAGGTGGACGTGGACACCGCGCTCGCCATCGAGACCCGCTATCTCGCCGAACTGGCCTGCGGCCAGATCTCGTCGAACATGATCAAGGCGTTCCACTTCGACTCCGAGCACATCGCCAAGGGCGGCGGCCGCCCCGACGGCCACCCCCGCCACCAGGCCCGCAAGGCGGTGGTCCTGGGCGCCGGAATGATGGGCGCGGGCATCGCCTACTGCTGTGCCAAGGCCGGTATGGACGTGGTCCTCAAGGACGTCGACCTCGAGGCGGCCGAGCGCGGCAAGGCGTACTCGCGGAAGATCCTGGACAAGGCCGTGGAGCGGGGCGGGATCGGAGAGAGCGAGCGCACCGCGGTCCTGGGCCGGATCACCCCCACCGCGCGGGCCGGGGACGCCGCCGGGGCCGATCTGGTCATCGAGGCGGTCTTCGAGAACGCCGAGCTGAAGAAGAAGGTCTTCGCCGAGGTCGAACCGCGTCTGGCGCCCGGCGCCGTGCTCGGCTCGAACACCTCCACCCTCCCCATCACCGGTCTCGCGCAGGGGGTGGGCCGCCCGGAGGACTTCATCGGGCTGCACTTCTTCTCCCCGGTGGACAAGATGGCCCTGCTGGAGATCATCGTCGGTGCGAAGACCACCGACGCCACCCTGGCCAAGGCGTACGACATCGCCCGCCAGCTCGGCAAGACCCCGATCGTGGCCGGTGACAGCCGTGGCTTCTTCACCAGCCGGGTGATCGGCACCTTCCTCAACGAATCGCTCAACCTGATCGCCGAGGGGGCCGCCCCGGCCTCCGTGGAGCAGGCCGGGCTCCAGGCCGGATACCCCACCGCGCCGCTGGCCCTGTGCGACGAACTCAACATGAAGCTGTCGCAGAAGGTGCGCCAGGAGGCCATCGAAGGCTACGCGGCCGACGGCCGCACCCTGCCCCACCAGCCCGCCTACGATGTCATCGACCGCATGGTGGACGAGTTCGGGCGGCCCGGCCGCCTCGAGGGAGCCGGTTTCCACGAGTACGCCGACGGCAGGCGGGTGCGGCTGTGGCCGGGTCTGGCCGACGCCTTCGGGGCCGGTACGGCCGATATCCCGCTGATCGACATGGTGGAGCGGATGCTCTTCGTCGAGGCGCTCGAATCGGTGAAGTGCCTGGACGAGGGGGTGCTGCGCTCGGTGCCGGACGCCAACGTCGGATCGATCCTCGGCATCGGCTTCCCCGCCTGGACCGGCGGTGTGCTCCAGTACGTCAACCAGTACGAGGGCGGTCCGGCCGGATTTGTCGCCCGCGCCCGTGAACTGGCGGAACGCTACGGAGAGCGGTTCCAGCCCCCGGCCTCCCTGGTGGAGCGGGCCGAACGCGGTGCGTTCTACGAGTGACGCCTCACCGCGCGGGTGAGTGAGGGAGCCCGGGTGCGGTGCTGGCGAAGCAGCGCACCCGGCTCCGTGCAGGCCACGCTGACCAGCACGTTCTACGATGAGAACAGCGCGCTGACCGGAGGATGAGGATCAACCACACGCATCACGGGACGTACGGCCGGGCCACCGAGCTGGCCGTGATCGACCGTGTTCTCGACGGCGTCACGGCGGGCCGCGGTGGCCTGCTCCTGCTGCACGGCGAGCCGGGCAGCGGCAAGAGCGCCCTGTTGGAGCACGCCAGGCGGCGCGCGACCGGCCTCGGCGCGGGCCTGCTCGGGGTGTGCGGCGCCGAGGAGGAGTCCGGCTGCCCCTACGCGGGCCTGCACCAGCTGCTGCGGCCCCTGCTGCCACGGCTGCCCGGGCTCCCGGCGGAGCAGGCCGGGGCCCTTTCGGCCGCGCTGCGGCTGACCGGCGCCCCGCCCGCCGATCCCGCGCTGGTCTCCATGGCCGCCCTGACCCTGCTCACCTCGGCCGCGGCCGACGGCGGCGCGGTCGGGCCACGCGGTCTGGTGTGCCTGCTGGACGACGTCCAGTGGGTGGACCGGCCCACCCTGGAGAGCGTGCTGTTCGCCGCCCGCAGACTGCGCTCGGACGGGGTGGCGCTGCTCCTGGCCCAGCGGGACCCCGGACCCCAGGCGCTCGAGGACCCCGTACTGCCCCGGCTGGCCCTGCCCGGTCTCGACGAACACGCCGCCACCGCCCTGCTGGCCGCCACCGCGGGAGTGCGTCCGGCGGCCGCCGTCGCCCGCGAACTGACCGCCCGAACCGGGGGGAACGCCCTCTCCCTGGCCGAACTCGGCACCATGCTGTCCGAGCGTCAGATCCAGGGCGAGGAGACCCTGCCCGTGCCGCTGCCGCTCGGCCCGCGGACCCGCCGGGCCTTCCTCGGCCCCGAGGGCGCCCTGCCCGAACCGGTCCGGCTGGCGCTCCTGGTGGCCGCCGCCGAGGAAACCGGCGACCTGGCCACCGTGGCCGCTGCCGTCGCCCGCCTCGGCCTGGAGCCGTCCAGCCTGGAGGCCGCCGAGGAGAGCGGCCTGATCACCGTCATGGGACGGCGTATCGCCTTCCCCAGCCCGGCGCTGCGGACCGCCGTGCACGGCGGCGCGCCCCTCGCCCGGCGCCGCCGCTGCCATCTCGCCCTGGCCGAGGTGGTACGCCCGCACGAACGGGACGGCCGCTGGGCCGGACACCGCGCGGCGGCCGCGCTCGGCCCGGACGAGGACGTGGCGAACGAACTGGAGCGCGCCGCGGCATACGCCCGCTCCCGGGCTCAGTACGGCACCGCCGCGGACCTGCTGGACCGGGCAGCCCGGCTGACCCCCGACCCCGCCCGCCGGACAGAACGGCTCCTGGACTCTGCCCGTACCGCCTGGCAGGCGGGGCAGGCGTCGCGCACCGAACACCTGGTGCGTGACGCCCTGGCCATCGCCGACCGGCCGGTGGTCATCGGCCGGCTGCTCCAGCTGCGCGGCGCCGTCCGGATGCGTGGCGGTGTGCTCACCGACGCCTACCGCGCACTGCGCTCCGCGGCGAGGTCGCTCGCCGACGAGGCTCCCGACGAGGCCGCCCACTGTCTGATCCAGGCGGCGGAGGCCGCCTCCCACGCCGGGGACCCCGGCCGCTTCCGGGAACTGTCCGCGGCGGCCGGACGACTGGCCGGCGGGACGCCGATGACCGACGGCACCCGGCTGCTGCTGACCGGTATCGACCGGGTGGTGGCCGAGGACTTCGAGCGCGGCACCGAACTCATCACCGCGGGCATCGACGCCGCCCAGCGGGCGGGCGAACCGCTGCTGGTGGGCTGGGCGGGCGTCGGCTCGCTCTACCTCGGCGAAGCCGCCACCGCCTTCGCCCTGTTCGGGCGGGTGGCCGAGGCGGCCCGGGCCTCGGGCCACGTGGGTGTGCTGCCGAGCAACCTGGAGTTCACCGCCCAACTCGAGCTGTACAGCGGGCGGATGGCCAACGCGGAGGCCCTCACCGACGAAGGGCTGCGGCTGGCCCGCGAATCCGGCCAGGAGAACCTGGCCGCCATCCACCTGGCCCGGCGCGCCTTCATGTGCGCCCTGCGCGGCGACGAACGGCAGTGCCGCGAGGCCGCCGACGAGGCCCTGGGCACCGCCCTGCGCCGCCGGATCGGCCTCGCCGTGGCCACCAGCCGCCACGCCCTCGCCTGCCTCGCCCTGATGCGCGGCGCCTATCCCGAGGCGCTGCGGCTGCTGGAGCGGGTCGCGGTCGCCGAACCCGGCGCGGGCCACCCCATCGTGGCGTTCTTCTCGCTGCCGGACCGGATCGAAGCCGCCGTTCGCTCCGGGGAGCGGCAGGCCGCCCAGGAGGCGCTGGCGTCCCTGGAGCGCTGGCAGTCCCGTTCGGCGCGCAGTGAGGCCCGGGCGCTGCTGGCGCGCTCCCGCGCGCTGCTGGCCTCCGACGACACCACCGCGATCACGTGTTTCGAGGAGGCGCTGTCCCTGCACAGCGGCAGTGTGCCGATCGAGAAGGCCCGTACCGAGCTGTACTTCGGCGAGACCCTGCGGCGGGCCCGAAGACGCCGGGACGCCCGCGCCCATCTGCGCTCGGCCGCGGCCACGTTCGACCGGGTCGGCGCCACCCCGTGGGCCGAGCGGGCCCGTCAGGAGCTGCGCGCCACGGGGGAGCCGGCCCGCGCCGGCGCGTCCGCCCGGGGCACCGGGGAGCGGCTCACCCCGCAGGAGATCCGGATCGCCCGGCTCGCGGCGGAGGGCAGCACCAACAAGGAGATCGCCGCCCAGCTCTTCCTGAGCCCCCGGACCGTCGAGTACCACCTGTACAAGATCTTCCCCCGGCTGGGCATCACCTCCCGGACCGATCTGGCCCGGCTGTACTTCGAGGACCCGCTGCTCTTCGACTGATCCGCGAACGGTCCGCCACGAGGACGGGCCGCCGCCGCACCGGCGGCGGCCCGTCGTCGGCCGCTTTCCCCTCCGGCGGCGGGTCAGGCGGCGGGCGGCAGGTCCACCAGAAGCGCCAGCGCCGACCGGTGCCGGTCGGCGGTGCCCAGCGCCAGCGCGCCGCTCTTGGCCCGCTTGAGATACAGATGCACCGGGTGCTCCCAGGTGAAGCCGATACCGCCGTGCAGTTGCAGCGCGGCCTCGGCGGTCTCCACCACCGCCTCCGAGACGAACGCCTGCGCCAGCGACGCCTCCAGCGCGGTGTGCGGCGAACCGGCGTCCAGCGCGGCGACGGCGTTACGGGCCACCGCCCGCGCCTGCGAGACCAGCCCGTACAGATCGGCCAGCCGGTGCTTCACCGCCTGGAACGAACCGACCGGCCTGCCGAACTGATGACGCTCCCTCACATACCCCACCGTGGTCGTCAGACACCATTCGGCCACCCCGAGCTGCTCGGACGCCAGCAGCGCCGCCCCGGTGGTGAGCGCCACCTCCAGCACCCGTATCGCCTCGTTCCCCAGGGCCACCGGCACGGCGGGCGCCGAGCGCAGGGTGAGGTCCGCCAGCGGCCGGGTGAGGTCCAGCGAACGGCGCGGGGTGACGGTCACGGTGTCGCCCGCCGCGGCGAGGTCCACCAGATACAGACCAGGGCCCGCCGCACCGGTGGCCGGAACCAGCAGCACCCGCGCGGGCAGCGCGTCGGCGACGCTGGTGACCGTACCGCTGAGGGCGGAGCCGCTGAGCCGCACCGCGTCGGGGAAGGGCAGCCCGGGGCTGGTGGAGAACGGTACGGCCAGTGCCGCGGCCCGACGGCCCGCGGCCACCTCGGGCAGCACCCGGGTCTCGTCCGCCGCCATCAGCGCGGCCGTCACCAGCACACTGCTGCCGAGATACGGCACCGGCGCCACCGCGCGGCCCAGCTCCTCCAGGACCACGGCCGTCTCCCGCCAGCCCGCGCCCGCGCCGCCGTACTCCTCGGGCACGCTCAGACCGGTCACCCCCAGCTCGGCCCCGAGCGCCCGCCACAGCCCGGTGTCGTACGGCTCGTCGCTCTCGATCCGGGCGAGCAGCGCAACGGCCGGGCAGCGGTCGGCCAGCAGGGCGCGCAGCGGAAGCCGCAGTTCGTCCTCGACCTCGTTGTACAGCAGATCGACTGTGGGCTCAGTACTCACCTGGGGAGGTCCTTCCACGGGATGGTCTTGTCGCTCCGGGGCTCCGGCGGCAGTCCGAGCACCCGCTCGGCGATCACATTGCGCAGGATCTCCGTGGTGCCGCCCTCGATCGAATTGCCCTTCGTCCGCAGGTAGAAGAAGCCGAAGGAGCGGGTGGAGAAGTCGTCGTCGGGCTCCGGCCGCCGGAAGGTCCAGTCGTCGTAGCCGAGCCCCTCCTCCCCGAGGAGGTCCAGGGCCAGCCCGGACATCCGCTGGTTGAGACCGGCGAACGCGATCTTCGCGGCGGAGCCCTCCGGACCCGGCTGCCCGGCGGCCAGCTGCTGGCGCAGCCGCTCCGCGGTCAGCCGCAGCGCCTCCGCGTCCACCCAGGCACGCACCACCGAGGAGTGCAGCCCGGAGGTGCGCAGTTCGGGCCGCTCCCGCCAGAGCCGGGCCAGCCCGCCGGCCAGACCGCCTTCGCGCGGCATCGCCCCGGCGCCGATGGCGACGCGCTCGTTCATCAGCGTGCCGGAGGCCACCTTCCAGCCGTCGCCGACCGCGCCCACCCGGTGGGTGTCCGGGATCCGCACATCGGTCAGGAACACCTCGTTGAACTCGGCTTCACCGGTGGCCTGGCGCAGCGGCCGCACCTCGACACCCGGGGCCCGCATGTCGACCAGGAAGTAGCTCAGCCCCTGGTGCTTGGGCAGCTCGGGGCCGGTCCGGGCGACCAGCAGCCCCCAGTGCGCCTCGTGTGCCACCGAGGTCCACACCTTCTGGCCGTTGACCACCCAGTCGCCGGTGGCCTCGTCCCGCTCCGCGCGGGTGGCCAGCGCCGCCAGATCGGAACCGGCGCCCGGTTCGCTGAAGAGCTGACACCACACCTCCCGGCGGGTGAACAGCGGCCGCAGGAACCGCTTCTTCTGCGCCTCGTCACCGAAGGCGAGCAGCACCGGGGCGGCCATGCCGAGCCCGATGGTGTGCAGCCCCGGGGCGCGTGGCGGCGCCCCGGCGGCCGTGAGCTCGTCGTCCACCACGGACTGGAGGGCGCGCGGTGCGCTCAGCCCGCCGTGTCCGGGCGGGAAGTGCACCCAGGCGAGCCCGGCGTCGAACAGCGCGCCCAGGAACTCCACCGGGTCGGTCGTGGCCGGGTCATGGGCGGTGACGACGTCGTGAACGGCCGACCTGAGCCGGTCGGCCGTCCACGTCCTGTCCGTCCGCTTGTCCGTCCGCGTGCCGCGCGCCGGTTGTGCTGATGCCATGCGGATTGCCTTTCAGGGGGCGGGCGCCGCGCTCGACGGCCCGGCGCGCTGATCCGGTGTGGACCCCGCTTCCGCCCCCGGGGCCGCCGCTTCGGCCCCGCTCGGGGGCGGAGCGGGATTGCCCCTGGCCGGAATCACACGGCCGGGGCTCGCGGCCCGGGTTCCGTCCCCACGGCCCGGCCGCCACGTCCAGTGGACCACCGTCCCGCACCACGACGATGAGTGATCGCTACTCCATCGCGGCCATCCGCCGTGAGGCGTACGTCACTCCCAGGGGTCCAGGTCCACGACCGCCTTCCGGGCCGCCTCCAGCAGCGCGTCCGGCATCGGCACCGCCTTGCGCGCCACGGTGTCCATATGCACCCCCGTCAGCACGGTCACCGCGCAGATCTCACCGGTGACCGCGTGTTCCATCCGGTGGCAGAAGCGCACGACCTTGCTCTTCGCCTCCAGGAACGCCGAGCGGATCACCACGGTGTCCCCGGCGTGCAGCTCCCGCCGGTAGGAGATCCGCTGGTCCACCGCGGCCGTACCGCGGCCCTCGGAGCGCAGATAGTCCGGAGTGAGGCCGACGGAGGCCATCAACTGCCAGGTGGCCTCGTCGAACTTGCCCACGTACCACATGACGTTCATATGTCCCATGTGGTCGCAGTGCCAGGGGTACACCGTGCCCCGGTAGGTGACCGCCAACTCCGTCATACGCGCCCGTCTCCCTGTTCCGCCGTGCTGATCAGCACACGCTAGACGGTGCGTGGTGCGAGGGAATGAGCAATGGCTACTCCATCGCGCCACGCACCACGGCCACCAGCCGGGCCGCGATCTCCTTGTCGGTGAGTCCGCCGGCGGCCGGCGCCGCCACGTACGCTCCCGCGGCGACAAGGTCGGCCCCTCGCCCAGGAAGTGCGCGGGCCGGCTCCGCGTAGACCTCGGCGGCGTACGGCTGCGCCCCGCACGCCGTTCACCCTCACGTCCGGTCAGGGTCGGGCGCTCGGACACCGCCGGGCCGAGCGGTCCCGGTACGGGACACGAGGCGACGGGGGGACGCCGCAGCCCGCACGGCTGACGTCATGCTGCCTCTTCCGGACCATCGGGAGAGTCATCAGCCTCCGCCCCCTCGGGGACCACCGCATCCGTAGAACCACCGGTGGCGATCGGTGGCCACCGGTGGTCGCTCAGGCCCGGGACGTGCAGGTCCCGAAGGGTGTCAGATTCTGGCCCGCCGGTGGGCCGCGACCCGCTCGCGGGTGGCGCACCGCCGGGAGCAGTAGCGGCGCTCGGGGCCACTGCCCAGGGTGAGGAAGACATTCCGGCAGCTCGGCGAGGCGCACACGCCGCCGGGCGGGCGCTGCCGGTCCCAGATCAGCACGGTCAGCGCCATACAGGACGAGGCGAGCAACCACTCGTCCCACGGGGCGTTGTCGTCGCTGTCGAGATGCGGATGCCACGGGGAGGTGCCGTCGTGAGAGCTGAGCCGGACCCGGCCCGTGGCCTCCCGCAGCAGGGAGTTGAGCACGGACGCGGCGCGGTCGGTGTCCCCGGCGGTGAAGACCTCGCGCAGACGCCCGGCGGCGGCCCGCATCGCGGCGACGTCCTCGGCGGAGAGCTCGAGGGGGCCCGGTTCGCCGTGCGCGAGCAGCACCTCGGCGATCGCGGCGGGCTCGGGGCACTCCTCGGCCAGGGCATTGACCAGGGCGGCGGTACGGTGCGCGGTGGCCTGCACCGAATGCCGGGTGGACCAGGCGTCGTTCGGGGGCGGCATGGCCTTACGGTAACGCATCTGGCGCGATTTTGAGTTACCTCCGTAACGTGCCGGGCATGAAGAGGCGTTACTCGCTCGGGAGGTATCTGTCCGGGGCGGCAGCCGCCCGCACCGGGGACGAGACGGCGGGGCCCGCGCTGCTGCTGGCCGGGCTCGCTCTCACCGGCTCGGCGTCCTCGGGGTCGTCCCTGCTGGCGGGCTTCACCGTGGCGGCGGCGGTCGGTGGACCCGTGGCCGGGACACTGCTCGACCGGTCCGCCCGGCCGGGCCGGGTGCTGACCGCGGCGCTCGCCCTGCACGCCGTCGCGCTGGCCGCGATCCCGCTGGGCCTCGGCCGGGTGCCGTTCGCCGTCACCCTCGCCCTCGCACTGGGCGCGGGGCTGCTCGGCCCGGTCCTGTCGGGCGGCTGGACCGCCCAACTGCCCAAGCTGATACCGCCGGAGGCCGTTTCGCGGGCCTACGCGCTGGATGCCATGACCTTCGGTCTGGGAACCCTGGTGGGGCCCGCCCTCGCCGGAACCGTCGCGGCCCTGGCCGGGGCACCGGCCGCCGTGGCGGTGGCCGTCGTCCTGCTCTGCCTCGCGCTGCCCGCGGCCTGGACGTTGCCCCCGGCCCGGCGCCCGGTTCCGGCAGTGCATCGGAATCGCCCGGTCCTCACCGAGCTCACCGCCGGGGCCCGCGCCATCCTCCGCAACCGGGCCCTGGCCCGCGCCACCGCCACCTCCGTGATCACCTGTGCGGGCGAGGGCGCGTTCATCACCTGCGCTCCGCTGCTCGGTGCCGCGGTGTTCGGCGGGGCGGACCGCGGGGCGCTGCTGCTGTCCGCCTCCGCCGCCGCGTCACTCGCCGCGAGTGCGCTGCTCTCCCGCCACCCCAGTCCGCTGCGCCCGGACGCCGTCATCGGGGGCAGCGCCGTGGTCCTGGCCATGGCGTCGCTGCTGGCGGCCAGCGGACGGCCCGCCGTGGTCATCGCCGCCGTGCTCCTCGCCGGGGCCGCCGAAGGCCCCGGTCTCGCCGCCCTGTTCGCGGTGCGCCACCGTGAGGCGCCGGAGCGGCTGCGCGGCCGGATCGTCACCACCGGCGCCGGTCTGAAGGTCACCGGCTTCGCCCTCGGAGCGGGCCTGGCCGGGCCGGTCGCGGCCCGGTCCCTCCCCGGGGCGCTGCTGACCGCCGCCGGGTTCGGCCTGCTCGCGGCCCTCGTCCACACCCTGATGTCCCGTGGGTGGATGTCCCGTGGGTGATGTCCTCTCCTTCTGATCCGGCGCCCTCGAGTGGACCCCGGCTCGGGGCGTCGTTCTCCCCGGAAGTGCGCCGCGATTCTTCTCGCATGCGGCAGTTGCGGGTCGATGACCTTTTCCGGCGCGTTGACGGCCCGTCCGAAACATTCCCCTCTCCTGGAAATCCCGGAAATCCCGGAAATCCCGGAAATCCCGGAATGGGGTGGGGCGGTCGTACACGGAATGCGCACGGGTCTCGAGACCGCTCCGTGTGTATGCCACGATTTCGTTCATGGAAGAACTGATAAGCCTCCTCCCTGTCGAGGCCGTTCGGCTCGACGTACAGGTGGCCGATTGGCGCGAAGCGATCCGTGTCGCCGGTGGACTCATGGTCGGCACGGGTGTCACCACCGATGACTACACCGCCGAGATGATCGCCAATGTCGAGGAGAACGGGCCGTACATCGTCATCGCCCCCGGCCTGGCCTTCGCCCACGCACGGCCGTCCCCCGCCGTCCTGGCCACCGGAATGTCCTGGGTGCGGCTGGCCGAACCGGTCACCTTCGGGCACGCGTCGAACGACCCGGTCGACCTCGTCGTGGGCCTCGCGGCCGGGGACTCCGGCGCGCACACCGCGGCGATGGCGGGCCTGGCCCGGCTGCTGGGCGACCCCGGCACCGCGTCCGCCCTGGCCGCGGCGGCCACCCCCGAAGCGCTGCGCGCCGTCCTCGCAGGCGGGTCCGAACCCGAATCCGCCGAGCCCAGAACCACCGCGCCCGAACCCCCCGCCGCCGCGGCCACCGAACCCGCGGCCACCGGCGCGGCGGAGACGGCCGAGGCCGGACCCGCGGCCCTGCACAAGATCCTCACCGTGTGCGGCAACGGCGTAGGCACCAGCCTCTTCCTCAAGCACACCCTGGAACAGGTGCTGGACCACTGGGGCTGGTCCCGGTACGTCACCGTGGAGGCCACCGACACCATCTCCGCCAAGGGCAAGGCGTCCGAGGCCGTCGCCCTGCTCACCTCGCGCGAGATCGCCAGGACCCTGGGGGATGTGGGACGGCCGGTGAAGGTCGTCCAGGACTTCACCAGCACCGCCGAGGTGGACGCGGTGCTCCGGGACACGTACGACGTCTGAACGACGGGAACAGTAAAGAATCATGGGCTGGCTTGTCACCCTCGCGAAATTTCTCGTCAACGAGATCCTGAGCGAACCCGCGTATCTGATCGGCATCATCACCGCCGTCGGACTCATCGCGCTGAGGAAATCCGCCGGGCAGATCATTGGCGGTGCCATCAAGGCGACACTCGGATTTCTGCTCATCGGTGCGGGGGCGGGGTTGGTCACCAACTCCCTTGCCCCGCTGGGCACAATGATCCAGGGTGTCACAGGCGCCCATGGAGTCATCCCCACAAATGAGGCGATCGTCGGTATCGCCCAGGACCGATTCGGCTCCCGGGTCGCCTGGCTGATGATCCTGGGTTTTGTGGTCAGCCTGCTGCTGGCGCGCTTCACCCCGCTGCGCTATGTCTTTCTGACCGGACATCACATGCTGTTCATGGCGACCCTGTTGACCGTGGTCCTGGCCGGCGCCGGACAGCCGACGGTCGCCGTGGTCGCGGTCGGCGGAGTGCTGCTGGGCATCCTGCTGGTCGCCATGCCCGCCTTCGCGCACCCCTGGACCAAGCGCGTCACCGGCAATGACACCGTGGCCATAGGCCACTTCGGCACGGCCGGGTACATCGTCGCGGGCGCCGCCGGACGGGCGGTCGGCAAGCGCAGCCGCAGCACGGAGGAGATGAAACTCCCCGAGGGACTGCGCTTCCTGCGCGACTCGATGGTGGCAACCGCCCTGTCCATGCTGCTGATCTACCTGGCGCTGGCGGTGGCCTTTCTCGCCAAGGAGGGGAAGAAGGCGGCCTTCAAGGCGTTCGCCGACGGCTCCGGTGGTGTGGCCACCGGCACCGGCAACTATCTGATGCAGTCGGTGATGCAGGGCCTCCAGTTCGGCATCGCCGTCGCGGTGATCCTCTTCGGTGTCCGGACCATCCTCGGTGAGCTCGTGCCGGCCTTCCAGGGCATCGCCCGGAAGGTCGTGCCTGGCGCCCTGCCCGCGCTGGACGCGCCGATCGTCTTCCCGTACGCGCAGAACGCCGTACTGATCGGCTTCCTCTCCAGCTTTACCGGCGGTCTGGTCAGCCTGGGCCTGCTGACCTGGATCTTCAACCCGGCTTTCGGACTCGTCCTGGTGCTGCCCGGGCTGGTGCCGCACTTCTTCACCGGGGGTGCCGCGGGTGTCTACGGCAACGCCACTGGCGGGCGGCGCGGCGCGGTCGTGGGCGCGTTCCTCAACGGGGTGCTCATCACCTTCCTGCCCGCGCTGCTGCTGAAGGTGCTCGGTGCCTTCGGTGACCAGAACACCACCTTCGGCGACGCCGACTTCGGCTGGTTCGGGGCGCTCATCGGCAACGCGGGCAAGGCCGGTGGCGCCGCGGGCCTGGTGGTCATCCTGCTGATCGGCCTCGCGGTGCTGGGCGCCGCCGTGCTGGTGCAGAAGCGGGTGGTCGACACCGGCTGGGACCCGGGCGCGGCGCGCGACGCCCTGATGCCCGCCCCGCCCGCCGCATCCGCCGAGGTCGGCGCGGCGGTCCCGGCGGCCTTCGCCAGGATCCCGCCGCCCGCGGGCGCCCCGGTGCCCCCACCGCCGCGCTGACCCCCACCGCCGCGCTTCCCCCGGTGTCCGGTGGTCCCGGGACACCCCGGGACCACCGGTGGCTATCCGCGTCCGGTGTAGGCGCGCAGATGGCGGGCGGTGAGGGTGGTGCCGGTGCCGACCAGCTCGGCCGGGGTGCCGGTGAACACCACCTGGCCGCCGTCGTGTCCGGCCCCCGGACCGAGGTCCACGATCCAGTCGGCGTGGGCCATCACGGCCTGGTGGTGCTCGATCACGATCACCGTGTTGCCGTCGTCCACCAGCCGGTCCAGCAGCTCCAGCAGCTGGTCCACATCGGCCAGATGGAGTCCGGTGGTCGGCTCGTCCAGGATGTAGGTCGTCCCGTTCCTGGCCATGTGGATGGCCAGCTTGAGCCGCTGGCGTTCGCCGCCGGACAGGGTGGACAACGGCTGGCCGAGGACGAGATAGCCGAGCCCCACCGCGAGCAGCCGGTCCAGGATCACCCGCGCGTGGCCGGTGGTGAAGAACTCACGGGCCTCGGCCACCGACATCGCCAGGACCTCGCCGATGTTCTTCCCCCGTAGCCGGTACGTGAGCACCTCCGGCCGGAACCGCTTGCCCCCGCACTCCTCGCACACCGACGCCACCTCGGCCATCATGGCGAGATCCGTGTAGATCAGGCCGATGCCCTTGCACGCGGGGCACCCGCCCTCGGAGTTGGCGCTGAACAGACCCGGCCGTACCCGGTTGGCCTTGGCGAACGCCGCCCGGACCGGATCCAGCAGCCCGGTGTACGTGGCCGGGTTGCTGCGGCGGGAGCCGCGGATCGCCGACTGGTCCGCCACGACCACTCCCTCCCGCCCCGTGAGCGAGCCGTGGATCAGCGAGCTCTTGCCGGATCCGGCGACACCGGTGACCACGGTGAGCACCCCCAGCGGGATGTCCACGCTCACATCGCGCAGATTGTGCGTCCGCGCGCCCCGGATCGGGAGGTGCCCGACCGGCTGCCGCGCCTTCTCCCGCAGCGGGACCCGGCGGTCCAGACAGCGGCCGGTCAGGGTGTCGGAGGCCCGCAGCCCGGCCAGGTCGCCCGCGTAGGTGATATGCCCACCGGCCGCGCCCGCCCCGGGACCGAGATCGACCACATGGTCGGCGATCCGGATGGTCTCCGGTTTGTGCTCCACCACGAGCACCGTGTTGCCCTTGTCGCGCAGCCGCAGCAGCAGCCCGTTCATCCGCTCGATGTCATGCGGATGCAGACCCACCGTAGGCTCGTCGAACACATAGGTGACATCGGTGAGCGCGGAACCGAGATGGCGGACCATCCGCACCCGCTGGGCCTCACCGCCGGAGAGCGTCCCGGACTCCCGGTCCAGGCTCAGATAGCCCAGGCCGATCTCCACCAGGGAGTCCAGTGTCTCCCGCAGTGTCTCCAGGACCGGTCCGACGGAGGTGTCCTCGAGGGACCGGACGAACGCGGCCAGATCGCTGATCTGGAGCGCCGAGCACTCCGCGATCGAGCGGCCGTCGATCAGACAGGACCGGGCCGCCTCGTTCAGCCGGGTGCCGTGGCAGTCAGGGCAGCCGGTGAGCGCGACCGCCCGGTCGGCGAACGCCCGCACCTGGGGCTGCATCGACTCCCGGTCCTTGGCCAGATAGAGCCGGCGCACCTTGGTGACCAGGCCCTCGTAGGTGAACTGCTGCGAACCTGCCTTGATCTTGGTGGCGGGCTTGTGGAGGAAGTCCCGCCACTGCTCCGGGGTGTACTCCTTCAGCTTGCGGTCGGGGTCGTAGAGGCCCGACTGTGCCATCACCTGCCAGTGCCAGCTGTCCACCGCGAACCCGGGGACGGTGATCGCCCCTTCGTTCAACGACAGCTCCCGGTCCACCAGTTGACCGATGTCGATCTCGGACACCCGGCCCAGACCCTCGCACGAGGGGCACATCCCCTCGGCCGTGTTGAAGCTGAACGCCATCGGCGGGCCGACCGCGGGGGAGCCGAGACGGCTGTACAGGATCCGCAGCAGGGTGTGGGCGTCGGTGGCGGTGC
Organism: Streptomyces sp. NA02950; assembly: GCF_013364155.1. Taxonomy (NCBI): domain Bacteria; kingdom Bacillati; phylum Actinomycetota; class Actinomycetes; order Kitasatosporales; family Streptomycetaceae; genus Streptomyces; species Streptomyces sp. NA02950. The sequence goes on from NZ_CP054916.1 coordinate 8,632,262, forward strand.
CCACGGTGGAACGGGAGTTGGCGCCCATCCGCTCCTGGTCCACGATGATCGCGGCGCTCAGATTGCGCAGCGCGTCCACATCGGGACGGGCCTGGGACGGCATGAAGTACTGGACGAACGCCGTATAGGTCTCGTTGATCAGCCGCCGCGACTCCGCGGCGATGGTGTCGAACACCAGCGAGGACTTACCGGAGCCGGAAACCCCGGTGAACACGGTGAGCCGCCGCTTGGGGATGTCGAGGGAGACACCGGTGAGGTTGTTCTCGCGGGCACCACGCACCTGGATCAGATCATGGCTGTCCGCGGCGGTGCGGTCCGGGGCGGGGAGCACCGGGTCCGATATCGGCGGAGGGCAGGGGGAAAGGGCGGAGTTGTCGTAGCTGATATCCATGGCTTCAAGTGTTTCATTGAAGTACCAGTGAAGACTTATGCCGCAATCCGCGCACGGCACACGGGGGAACCGGGGGGATAACCTTCAACTCCCCGTGAAACCCCCGACAGCAAGCCCCGCCGGGAGGGCCGTGCCCATGAGCACCCAGCACACCGCACTGCGCCCGATCGATCTGGCGCGCCTGGTGGGTGTCTCCACCCAGCAGATCCGCAACTACGTCGACGCGCGCATCCTGCCCCCGGCCGAGCGCACCCCTTCCGGCTACCGCAGGCTCGACACCCGGCACCGCCGGGCGCTGCTCACCCACCGGGCGCTGCTGAAGGGGTACGGGGCGGACACCGCCCGCGCGGTGATGCGCGCCGTCCACGACGACGACCTGCCGCTGGCCCTCACCCTCGTCAACGCCGCCCACGCCGCCCTGCACGAACAGCGGCTCTCCCTCCAAGCCGCGGGCGAGGCGCTGGAGACGATCGCCGAGCAGTCCCCGGACGCCACCTCGGTACCCCGCTCGGGTCTGCGCATCGGGGAGGTCGCCGCCCGGCTCGGCGTCCGTACCTCGGCCCTGCGGGTGTGGGAGTCCTTCGGACTGCTGACCCCGCAGCGTGAGCCGATCACCGGGTACCGCCGCTACAACTCGGTCGACGTACGGGACGCGCGGATGGTCAGCCTGCTCCGGCAGGGCCGCTACCCCCTGCCCCAGATCCGTCCCGTCCTCGACGGACTGCGCCGGACCGGCGGCAGCGAGGCGCTGCGCGCCGCCATCGCCCAGCGCCAGGAGGAGCTGACCCGGCGCGCCACGGCCATGCTCGAGGGCTCCGGACGGCTGCATGACTACATCACGGGACATCAGATGCCGGAGGACCGATGAGTTTGTCCGGAGGTGGCGGTCGGTACAGGTAAACACTCCCACGAGCAGGAGGCTCCGATGGCCACTGACGGATTCACCACGTGCCTGTGGTTCGACGGCCGGGCCGAAGAGGCGGCCCAGTTCTACGTCTCGATCTTCAAGAACTCCCGCATCGGACGCGTCAGCCGGTACACCGAGGCCGGGCCCGGTCCCGCCGGTTCGGTGCTGACCGTCGACTTCGAGGCCAACGGCCAGAAGTTCGTCGCGCTCAACGGTGGCCCTGAGTTCACCTTCAACGAGGCCGTGTCCTTCCAGATCCACTGCGCCGACCAGGAGGAGGTGGACCACTACTGGACCAAGCTCACCGAGGGCGGCGGCGAGGAGGTCGCCTGCGGCTGGCTCAGGGACAAGTTCGGGGTGTCGTGGCAGGTCGTGCCGTCCGTCCTGATGGACCTCGTCACCGATGAGGATCCGCAGAAGGCCAAGCGCGCCACCGAGGCCATGCTCTCGATGAAGAAGCTGGACATCGCAGCGCTGAAGAAGGCACACGCGGGCGAGTAGCCGGAAGGCGCACCCTGATCGGCTCCGCACCGGTCCGGAAGGCACCGGCGCGGAGCCGGGTGCCGTCAGCGGGTGGCACCGCGCACCAGATCGCCCGGGTCGGTGTTGGCACCGCACAGCACCACGGCGATCCGCTCCCCGGCGCGGGGGGTGTACGCACCGGAGGTGATGGCCGCGAGCGCGGTGGCCGCGGCGTGCTCCACCGCGAGCCCGCGGTCGTCCCACAGGGCCTGCCGCGCCGTGACGATCGCCGCATCGGGCACCAGCACGGACCGCACCCCGTCCTTGCGCGCCCACTCCAGTGCCATCGCCGACGCCCGGGGCGCCCCCAGGGAGTCCGCCGCGACCGAGTCGACGGGCACGTCGACCACCTCACCGGCCTCCAGCGCCGCGTTCAGCGCCCGGCAGCGCTCCGGCTCCACCGCGACCACCCCCACCCCGTGCTCCAGCGCGGACACCGCGACCCCGGTGAACAGACCGCCGCCGCCGGCCGACACCACCACGGTGTCCAGCTCCGGCAGCAGCTGGTGGATCTCCTCCATGAGGGTGCCCGCTCCGGCGGCGATCAGCGGATGGTCGTAGGCGTGCGACGGGAGCGCTCCGGTCTCGGCGGCGTACTTCCGCGAGGCGTCCAGCGCGTCCGCGTACGCGGTGCCCACCTGATGGACCTCCGCGCCCAGTCCGCGCAGCTTCGCCACCTTGACCTCGGGCGCGGTCTCGGGCACGAACACCGCGGCGGGCACGGAGTGGCGCGCGGCCGCCCAGGCGCACGCCAGACCGGCGTTCCCGCCCGAGGCGATCACCACACCCGCCTCCGGCAGGCTGCCCGCCTCGGCGTGGCCGCGGAGGAAGGTGAACGCGCCACGAGCCTTGAAGGAGCCGGTGTGCTGGAGGAACTCCAGCGCCAGCCACCCCCGGGCCGTGCCGAGGGCCCCTTCGTCCACCGGGGCGAGGGCGACGGGACGGACCTGCCCCGCCACCCGCCGCGCCGCCGCCCGTACGTCCTGATAGGTCACGGTCACGGGGACACCTCCTGGTCTGAAACACTGTATCGACCAGTGTACGTTCCGGTGTACCGACCATTCGCTACGCTGTCCCCGTGAGGAGCGCGCGAGGGAAGACCCCGGAATCCGGTCGGCCGACGCTGGATGCCATCGCCGACACGGCCCTGGCGGTCATCGACGAGGACGGGCCCGAGGCCCTGAGCTTCCGCGCCGTGGCCCAGCGCCTCGGCGTCTCCCACGCCACCGTCTTCCGGCGCTGCGGCGATCTGGACGGACTACTGGCAGCCTGCGCGGACCGCCTCGCCGCCGAGCTGCCCGAGGTGGCCGCGGACACCGGCTGGGCCACCGCCACCGAGATCCGGTTCCACGCGCTCTACGAGGTGCTGACCGCACATCCGGGGCTGGCGGCGCTGCGCGCGGGCCACGCCTGGTTCGGCCCGCGGATGCTTGGCCGGCTGGTCGAACCCCAGCTCGCCCACAGCCTCGCCGCCGGGATGACACCGAAGGCCGCGATCGAGACCTACCGGCGGATGTATCTGTTCACCCTCGGCGCCGTCGCCTTCGTGGACCACCGCGACACGAAGCGGGCGGTGGCCACCGCCCGCGCCGCGCTCGCCGCGCTGGACCCCGAGGACTTCCCGGTGCTGACCGGCCATCTGGCCGCCGTCCTCCCGGCGATGACCGACCACCGGATCTACGCGGACGGGCTGCGCCAGCTGATCGACGCCGCGGTGGCCGAACACCTGTGACCCCGGACGGCCCCCGCGGAACAGGGCCTGAGCGTCCACGCCCGGCCGCACGCCACCAGTGCGACGCGCGGCCGGGGTTGCTGATGACCTATGGGATGACGCCGTTGCCCCCGCACCTGGGGCACCTCCGGGTATGCGTCGGCCCGGCGTCCGCTCGGAGCCGCGGCCGGGCCGGCTGAGTTCTGGGCCACTACGTCTGTGTCGGCCAGACCAGCGCCTGGGCGACGATGACGTTCTCACCGTTGAAGGTGATGGCGGGGCCTTCGTGCAGTTCGTAGCCAAGGCCAATCGCTTCGCTCACACGTTGGCAGAACCCGGCGTCGTCCGGGCCGGTCAAGACTCGGTAGGCGGGCAATCCGTCTGGTGGTGTGCTCATGGGAAGAAGGATCCCAGACCCGCCCGCCCAACGCGCCAGCATGTCCAGCAGCCAGTGTCAGCGGCGGCGCAAGAGTCAGGCGAGCGCACTTCGGTCACCGGTCAGCGCCTCGCCTTCGGCGGGCGCACATGGTGGCGCGCCGGGGGCCGCGCAGCCCACGCAGATCGGGTAGGGGCGAGACCACGGTACGCCGTGCGCGTGAACGGCGTCATCCGCGGAGCGGCGTACGGCCGAGGGATCAGACCTTCCTCGGGCGGAAGCGCGGGGGCAGTGTGACGTGGTTGCACACGCACGAGTCCGAGGATGCGCGGGAGACGCGCGCGGCGATGACCTCGACGCCCCGGCCCGACGGCGGGGGATGTGGGCTCCGTGCCGTGCGGTGACGAGAACGGGGTGGAATTCACACCGAGTCCACAAGACCCCCGCCCTGTCCCTCTGTCAGCCTTCCCGAGCTTCCCTGTCTGGGGTTGTGGCGTCGTGCAGAGGCTCTCTGAGCCTCTGCCAGGCTCCCCGTGGCTCGGTCGACGGAACGAAGCCCTTCCCGCGGAGCGCTCAGTGGACCCGGACGTCCGTACAGCCGTGCCGCTTCGCCGACCGCTCCGCGAACGCCTTGAGCGCCTTGCGGGTGTACGTGTGCGGCCGGCCCGCCGTGCGGGTGGGCATCTTGCTGATGGCGTAGACCGCCGTGGCCGGGGTGCCGGGGCAGCGGGCCTGGGCCCAGTCGGCGAAGCTGGTCAGCAGGGGCCCGTCGGAGGTGTAGCCCTTCTTGGACGACGTCAGTCTGCGCTGGTCGTCGGCGAAGGTGCCGTAGAACGCGGACAGCCGGTAGACCGGTTTCGCCGCCTTCTTCCCGGACGTCTCCGGCAGCAGGAAGCAGTCCTCGATCGGGGCACGGGCCACCGAGGTGCCCAGACTCCGCGGGAGGGAGGAGGTGGCGGGTATCCCCGCACAGGTGCCCTTCGCCGCCGCCAGCGGCGCGGTCCGCTCCGGTCGCACCGGATCCAGCGAGACCATCGGCTCCACCGCCGTCACCTCGCCGCCGGGCAGGGCGTCACAGCCCCAGGCGCGGGCCGCGCGCCCGGCGATACCGGTGGTGAGCCGGGCGAGATGGATGCGGTGGGCGGCCGTTTCGTAGGAGCGGTCGGTCCAGCTGACGACCGAGGTGGTGAGGCTGTCGCCCTTGCGCGGCCCCGAGGTGTTGCGGCAGTCCATGACGACGGTGGCGGTGCCCTCGTCCCGGTCGCCGTCCAGCCAGTGGTTCATCATCCCCGACCAGCCGTGGCCGATCGGGGTGGAGACGAGTGCCAGATAGTTGTTCTGGTCCCGCTTGGCCTCGGTGTGCGGGGACCACGCCTGGGAGCGCCACTCCATCCGCACGACGGCGCGCTTGCGGTAGCCGTCGCCGACGTCCAGCCAGCAGATCACCGGGGCCCCGGAGGAGTTGTCCGTGCCGTGGCGGCCGTACCGGGTCGCGGTCTTCAACCGGTCCGCGCCCAGCAGCGACTTCGCCTCACCCGGGTCCACCGCCCCGCCGCACGCCGCGTCCAGGGCACGGTCGTCCTGCCAGCGGCCGTAGGTGCCGCTCAGGAACAGCCACCCCGCGGCCATGGCCAGAACCAGTGCCATCACACCCGCTGTCCGGGCCACCTTGCGACGCATCCGCCGGAGACTAGCAGCCGGGCCCGGACCGCGGGGTGGTGGTGTCCTCAGCTGGGCCGCGGCCGCACCACGGCCTTGAGTGCCGTCGGGTCCTGGGCGCCCACCGTCAGCGCCCGCTCGGCCTCCTCCAGGTCGTAGTGATGGGTGGCCAGAGGGTCGAGTCGCACTTCACCGGAAGCCGCCAGCGCGATCGCGGTCGGCCAGGTGTTGGCGTACCGGAACGTGCCGGTGACCTCGATCTCGAAGTTCTGCACATGCGCCAGAGGCAGTGGGACCGAGTCCCCGCCCATGCCGACCAGCACCGCGCGCCCGGCCCGGCCGACGGTGCGGATGGCCTCGTCGGCCACCGCCGGTACCCCGGAACACTCCACCAGCACATCGGGGGTGAAACCGGTGTCGGCGAGCGGGGTGGTGCGCACATCGACGGCGCCGGTGGCGCCCAATTCCCGTGCGGCGGCGAGGCGATGGGGTTCCACATCGGTGACCACGACCTCGGCGGCGCCGAACGCCCGCGCCGTCTGGGCGGCGATCAGACCGATCGGCCCGGCACCGGTGACCAGTACCCGGGAACCGGCGGTGACACGCCCCTTGCGGCACGCCCACACGCCGACCGACAGCGGCTCCAGCAGGGCGGCCGCGTCGGGCGTAAGGGTGTCGGGCACCGGATGGGCGAAGTCCTCGTCGACGGCGACGTATTCGCACAGCGCGCCGTCCACCGGCGGAGTGGCGTAGAAGGACACCTCGGGGCAGAGGTTGTAGCGGCCGTGGCGGCACTGGGCGCACCGTCCGCACGGTACGCCCGGTTCCAGGGACACCAGTTGTCCCGGTGTGTGGCGCCTCGCCCCGGGGCCGAGGGCGACCACGGTGCCGCTGGGTTCATGGCCCAGCACCATGGGGGCGCGGACGACGAAGTCGCCGATCCTGCCGTGTTCGTAGTAGTGCACATCCGAGCCGCAGATGCCGACCGCTTCGATGCGGACCAGGACCTGGCCGGGGCGGGGGCGGGGCACCGGGCGCCGCCGGATCTCCAGTTGTCCGGGGGCGTGGAGCACCGCGGCGCGCATGGTGTCGGGGATGTCGGAGGGCAGGGCGTCGGCGGTCATTCTCCGGTCACGGCTCCCATGGTCAGGCCGGTGACCAGCCACCGGCGTACGGCAAGGCCGACGAGCATCATCGGGACCACCACGACGGTGCCGATGGCGGTCAGCTGGCCCCAGTCGATACCGGTCTGGGTGACCAGCTGACTGGCGGCGATGGGCAGGGTCTGGGTACGCGGTCCACTGAGGACCAGGGCGAAGGCGTAGTCGTTCCATGAGAAGACCAGGCACAGGACGAAGGTGGTGACCAGCCCTGGGCGGGTCAGCGGCAGGATCACATGGCGGAACGCCTGCCACGGGGTGCACCCGGCCACCTGGGCCGACTCCTCCAGCGCCGGGGGGAGTTGCGCGAAGAAGGCGTTCAGCAGCCAGATCGCGAACGGCAGATTGAAGCTGAGGTAGGCCAGCACCAGACCGGGCAGGGTGTCGATCAGCCCCAGCACCCGGAAGATCAGGAAGATCGGCAGGACCACGGCGGCGATCGGCGCCATCCGGGTGGAGATGATCCAGAACGACAGGTGGTGCTTGCCCCGCCACTTGGTCCGGGCCAGACCGTATCCGGCCAGCGCCCCGAGGGCGGTGGCCAGCAGGGCCGAACAGCCCGCGGCGACCACGCTGTTGCGCAGATGCGGCCACAGGTTGTTGCCGCCGCCGAAGAGGTTGCGGTAGTTGTCCAGGGTGGGGCCGAACCACACATCGGGGGTGGCCGCGGTGACCTCGGCCGTGGACTTGAAGGACGACAGCAGCATCCAGCCGAGCGGGACCACCGTCCATATCAGCGCGGTCGCGACAAGCACACGGACCACGACGCGTGAGCCGCGGCTGCCGCGCTCCAGTGGCGCGGCACCGGTGGTGGAGGCGGTCATCGGGCCAGTCCCTTCCGGTCGAGGAGACGAACGAAGTAGCGGGCCACGACGGTGGTGACGGCGAGCATCAGCAGTCCGGTCACGGCGGCGTAGCCGAAGTCGAAGAAGCGGAAGGCGGTTTCGTAGAGCTTGACGGACGCCGTCTTGGTGGCGTCGGCGGGCCCGCCACCCGTGGTGTTCCAGATGATGTCGAAGTACCGCAGCGCGTCCATCGACCGGATCAGCAGCGCCACCAGCAGCACGGGGGCGATGGCGGGCAGCACGATGTGGCGCAGTGTCCGCAGCAGTCCGGCGCCGTCGAGCGACGCCGCCTCCAGGACGCTGGAGGGCACGGAGGTCAGCCCGGCCAGTGCGATCAGCGTGACCAGCGGTGTCCACTCCCAGACGTCCATCAGGGTCACCGAGACGAACGCGGTCGTCTTGTCGCCCATCAGATCGCCGTGGTAGCCGAGTTGGCCCAGCACCCAGGAGTAGAGCCCGAAGGTGGAGTCGGTGAGGAAGCGGCCCAGCAGTCCGACGATGACGGGCGCCACGAACATCGGGAGCAGCAGCAGGCTCAGCGCGGTGTTGCGGCCGTGCCGCAGCCGCCACAGACAGATGGCCAGGACGGTGCCGAGCACCATCTCCCCGCCCACCGTGAGCACGAAGTACCCGGCGGTCCGGGCCCAGGCCCACGCCATGTCGGGGTCGGTGAACAGCCGTGTCCAGTTGTCCGCTCCGGCGCCCTCCAGCCGCAGCCCGCCGAGCAGATGCACCCGCGAGAAGCTCATGACCACCACCGCCGCGAACGGCAGCAGGGAGACACCGGCGAGTACCAGCAGCCCGGGGGCCATCATGCGCCCGGCGAAGCCGGGGAGGGGCAGCCGGATACGGCGGCCGGAGGAGCGCTCGGCCCGGTGCGGGCCGGTCGTCAGGGAACCCATGGTCAGTTCACCCACCCCGGGCGACGATACGGTCGATTCGGCTGGTGGCGGCCCGCATGGCGGACTCCGGCGAGGCGTCGCCCGCGAGCATGCCGGACAGCTGGGTGTAGACGGCGGTGTCGCATTCAGCCCACATGGGGATCTTCGGCCGCAGGCCGATGGTGTCGGACCGCCAGGTCTTCTTGACCGCGTCCGCGGAGAGCATGTTGGCCATCTTCGAGGGCCGGTGCTGGGCAGCGGTGACGCGTGGCATCGCGTAGACCGAGGTACGGGTGGGGGTGCCGCCGCCGACCTTGCTGGCCAGGTTGGCCAGTTGGGTCTTCGGCGTGGTGGCCCAGTTGACGAAGAGCCAGGCCGCCCGGCGGCGCCGTTCGGGGATCACCTTGGACACGGCGATCCCGGTGCCGCCGTACATCCCGGCCGAGCGGACCGGGCCCTTCAGCAGCCGGGCGTAGCCGACCTTGCCGGGCATGGCGGCCTTGTTGGACGCCGCGTACTCGTGCCAGTTGGGGCACATGGCGATGCGTCCGGCGCGGAAGGCGGCGCCGAGGCCGTCCCAGTCCCAGGTGCGCGAGCCGGGGTCGGCGATCTTCAGCAGCCGCTGGTAGAACTCTGCGCCCGCGATCGCGGCGTCCGAGTCCAGCCGGCACGGTCCGGGGTCGAGGGTGCCGATACGGCCGACACGGCGTCCGCCGTCGAAGTAGTCACCGCCGTAGGACCAGAGGAGGTTGGAGAAGTCGCACATCAGCGCGTCGTGCTGCTTGGCCTGGTGGCCGGTGCCGTAGCGCACCTCGTCGGTCTCGTCGTTGAACCACCGGGCGATGGCGTAGTACTGCTCCCACGTGGTGTTGTCGGAGGGCATCGGATCGAAGCCGAGGTCGTCCGCCATCCGGTCGCGGTACCGCTTGAAGAGATCGGCGCGGTACTGCCAGACCATGGTCGGGCAGTCATAGGGCAGCGCCAGGACCTTGCCGTCGCCGCCGAAGCGGCCCGCCGCGTCCAGGTGGGTGCCGATGAAGTCGTCGAGACCGCCGGGCAGCCGGGGCAGGCCGGGGTCCTCCGTGAACTCCCTGAGGTCGGCGAAGGCCGGTGCGTAGGGAGCCAGCACCTGGTACGGATCCGCGTACACCACGTCGTACTCACCGTTGCCCGAGGCGAGGTCCAGGGCGACCTTCTGCGCGAGCGCGGACAGCTCGAGAGTGACGATGTTGACGCGGATGCCGGTGAGCTCGGTGAACGGCCTGAGATCGGCGGCGATCGCGGCGGTGGGCGCGGTGTTCTCGGAGATGAAGTTCACGGTGGTCCCGGCGTACCGACGCCAGGGCCCGGCGTCGGGGTGGAAGGCGGCGTCGGACCGGCCGCCGCAGCCGGCCAGCAGCCCCATGGCCCCTCCCGCCGCGGCGCCACGCAGCACGGAGCGGCGGCTGAGCGGCGGCGAGGGCCGCGGTGCGGAGGAGGGTGGGGGAGAACCCATGTCGTACGTCCCTTGGAGTGGGCAGGCCCGGGGAGTGGGCCGGCGCGAACTCTGACGGACGCCATTCTTAGCAGAAGATCTAGTAGAAGTTAACACATTGTGCGAGATATTTTCTCGCGATCCTGTGTGGGTGGGGATGGCCGCGGCGGTCCGCGTACGCCCGCGAGGGGCGGTCCATGGCGGCCCGCCCCTCGCGTTATATCCGTGATGTTCGGTTCTGTGAGCTTACAGCGTCTTCTCCAGTCGCCCGGCCACCAGCTTGATGAAGCGCGCGGGGTCGGTCAGCTCCCCGCCCTCGGCCAGCAGCGCCATCCCGTGGAGCAGCTCCGCCGTCTCGGCCAGCCCGGCGTCGTCCTTGCGCTCGCCATGGGCCGTGCGCAACCCGCTCACCAGCGGATGTGTCGGGTTCAGCTCAAGGATCCGCTTGACCTCGGGCAGCTCCTGCCCCATCGCCTTGTAGATGTTCTGGAGCGCCGGGGTGACGTCATGGGTGTCACCCACGATGCACGCCGGAGAGGTGGTGAGCCGTGAGGAGAGCCGCACCTCCTTGACGCTGTCGCTCAGCGTCGCGGTCATCCAGGAGAGCAGATCGGCGAAGTCCTGCTTCTGTCGCTCCCGCTCGGCCTCCGCCTCCTCGTCCTTCTCGCCGTCGGTGTCCAGGTCGACCTGGCCCTTGGCGATGGACCGCAGCGGCTTGCCGTCGAACTCGGGGACGGCGTCCACCCACAGCTCGTCGATGGGGTCGGTGAGGACGAGCACCTCGAACCCCTTGTCCCGGAACGCCTCCATATGGGGCGAGCTCTCCACGATCGAGCGCGACTCGCCCGTCATGAAGTAGATGTGCTCCTGCCCCTCCTTCATCCGCTCCACGTACTGCCGCAGCGTGGTCGGCTCCTCCGCGTCCCGGGTCGTGGCGAACGAGCAGAGATCGAGGATCGTCTCGCGGTTCTCGAAGTCGCCGAGCAGACCCTCCTTGAGGACGCCGCCGAATTCCTTCCAGAAGGTCGTGTAGCGCTCCGGGGCATCGGCCATCAGGTCCTTCACCGTCGACAGCACCTTCTTGACCAGGCGCCGTCGCATCAGCTGAATCTGCCGGTCCTGCTGAAGGGCCTCGCGCGACACGTTCAGCGACAGGTCCGCCGCGTCGACCACACCCTTGACGAAGCGCAGGTACTCCGGCATGAGCGCTTCGCAGTCGTCCATGATGAAGACGCGCTTCACATAGAGCTGAACCCCCCGCTTGCGGTCCCGCATATACAGGTCCTGCGGTGCGTGGGACGGGATGAACAGCAGCGACTGGTATTCGAACGTGCCCTCCGCCTGCATGCGGATGGTCTCGAGCGGGTTGTTCCAGTCGTGGCTGATGTGCTTGTAGAACTCGTGGTACTCGTCGTCGGTCACCTCGTCCTTCGAACGCGCCCACAGCGCCTTCATCGAGTTGACCGTCTCGACCTCCGGGGCGGCGTCCCCGGCGGCGTCGTCAGCGGACTCCCCGTTGTCCGTGTCCTCCACCGCGGCCTTCGGCGCTGCCTCGACCGCCATCCGGATCGGCCAGGTGATGAAGTCCGAGTACCGCTTGACGATCTCCCGGATCTTCCACGGGGAGGCGTAGTCGTAGAGCGCGTCCTCGGTGTCCTCCGGCTTCAGCCGCAGGGTGACCGCGGTGCCCTGCGGGGCGTCGTCGGCCGGCGCGATGGTGTACGTGCCCTCGCCGCTGGACTCCCAGCGGGTGCCCTGGCTCTCTCCGGCCCGCCGGGTCAGCAGGGTGACCCCGTCGGCCACCATGAAGCTGGAGTAGAAGCCGACACCGAACTGGCCGATGAGGTCCTGCGAGGCCGCCGCGTCCTTCGACTCCTTCAATTCCTGGAGGAATTTCGCGGTACCGGAGTTGGCGATGGTGCCGATCAGCTGCACCACCTCCTCATGCGACATGCCGATGCCGTTGTCGCGCACGGTCAGGGTGCGCTGCTCCTTGTCGACCTCGATGGCGATGTGGAGATCAGAGGTGTCCGCCTCCAGGTTTCCGTCGCGCAGCGATTCCAGCCGCAACTTGTCCAACGCGTCGGAGGCGTTGGAGATGAGCTCACGCAGAAAGACGTCCTTGTTCGAGTAAATCGAATGGATCATCAACTGGAGCAGCTGGCGCGCCTCGACCTGAAACTCGAAGGTTTCGATCCCTGTAGTCACTGATTCCCCTCGTGAAATAAGCGTCGACGACATCAAGTAGGGTGCGTCGTTGCGATCTTATCCAAGAAGGGCGCCGGTAATGCCGGGATCGGGTGGGGGTGGCGGTACCACCGCCCCGCACCCGGGAGCGAGGCTCGGCGTCAATCGCCGGGGCGGAACCGGTTCCAGTCCAGAACCTCCGCTGCCTCCCGCTGGATCTCCTCCGCGGCCTCGCGGGTCTGGGTGGGCACATCCCCGTGCTCGGCCACCATGCTGTCGTAAATAGGCAGGAGGCCGGATGTGTTCGCGGTTGTCATGGTTGGTATGTCTTTCTTGATCAGGATCTGACTCTGCTCGGCTTCCGCTACCCGGCGGACACCACCGCATGCGCACTGATCACTGTGGCGGCCCTCACGGTGTGCCCCACCACCGCGCGCGCGTCGTTACGCTGCGCCCATGCTGATCCTCGGACAGGACGACGTCGCCGACCTGCTGGACACCGATGCGCTGATCGACGCGCTCGCCGCGGCCATGGCCGATCTCAGCGCCGGGCGCGCGGTGGTCCCCGCCCGCACCGGGGCGGCCCTCCCCGGACATCCGGCGACGATGCTGGTGGACATGCCCGCCTACGTGCCCTCGACCCGGGCGCTGATCAGCAAGCTGGTGTCGGTGTTCCCCGGCAACGCGGGCGGCCCGGACCCGGTGCGGCAGGGCGTGATGCTGGTGTTCGACCCCGACACCGGAGCCCCGGCGGCGCTGATGGACGCCACCTGGATCACCGCGGCCCGTACCGGCGCCTGCTCCGCGCTCTCCACCCGGCTGCTGGCCCGCGAGGACGCCTCCGTGCTGGCCGTCCTGGGCACCGGGCCGCAGGCGCGGGCCCATGCGCTCGCCGCCGTCCGGGTGCGGCCGATCCGCGAGATACGCGTCGCGGGCCGGGACCACACCAGGTCGTCGGCGTTCGCACAGGAGATCGCGCGGGAGCCGGCGACGACCGGGACGGCGGTGCGTGCCACGGCGTCGTACCAGGAGGCGGTGGAGGGCGCCGATGTCGTCTGCGCGGCCACCTACGCCGATGAACCGGTCGTCCGCCGCCCCTGGATCGCACCGGGCACGCACATCACCTCGGTCGGCTACAACCCGCGGGGGCGGGAGCTCGACGACGCCACCGTCACCGACGCGCTGCTGTTCGTGGAGTCGCGTTCGGCGGCGCTGTCCGCCGTTCCCCCCAACCGTGACCTCGCCGATCCGATCGACAGCGGTCTGATCACACCCGGCCATGTCCGGGCCGAACTGGGCGAGTTGGTGGCGGGAACGGCGGCCGGCCGCGGGAACGACGCACAGATCACCCTCTACAAGTCCGTGGGTGTGGCCGTGCAGGACGCCGCCGCGGCCGCGCTGGTGCTGGCCGCCGCACGGGAGCGCGGAGTGGGACGGAAGGTCTCGCTCTGACGCCCGTTCTCAGGAGGGGCGCCCCTTCTCAGCGGGACGCCCGTTCTCAGGGGTAGGACACCAGAGTCGACGGCACCGTGGAGGAGCCGGAGGTGGCGGCTCCGGTGGTGTTGATGACGTGCTCGTACTGGCCCTTGCCGCCGAGCGAGATGACCAGCAGATGGTGGAAGGTCACCCCGGCCCGCTCCGGGGCGGCGAAGCCGTGGTCCTGGCGGATGCTGGGATCCACGTTGTAGTAGCAGTAGCTGCCCAGGCCCCAGGCCTCGTGCGAGGTCACCGAGTCGGCCACCTTGTAGGCGGCGTACCCCTTGGTGTTCCCGTTCTGGATCGCGGCCTGGTTGGGGGCGTCGTACGCCTTCTCGTTCTGGAAGAAGATGGTGCGGCCGCGCTGTCCGTACCACTGGACGTCGTACTTGTTGAAGTGCTCGACGAACAGCCCGGTGGCCAGGACGCCGTTGCCGTTGACGCGGACGCCGTAGTCGGCTCGGTTGGTCTCCCAGCCCGCCCCGGCGCCGTGGTCCGCGCGCCACACCCAGGTGTGGTCGACGATGGTGTGACGGCTGTTGATCACCATGCTGGTGGTGGCGCGGCCCGGGCCCGCACCGCCGATGCGGATGAACACGTCCTGGACGGTGATGGGGTTGGCGGAGTGGTCCGCGGAGGCGCCCGACGGGCCGACCTCCAGCAGGGTGGGGGAGTTGACCGGTCCCGCGTCGATGAGGAAACCGGCGAGCCGCACCCCGTCGACATCGGCCACCTTCAGCGCCGTCACCCCGTTGTCCGGCACCAGCGTGGCGTAGCCGAGGCCGAGGACGACGGTATTGGCCCGGCCCACCTCCACCGGCCGGTCGAGGTGGTAGATCCCCGGGGTGAGCAGCAGATGGAGCCCCTGGGCGAGCGCGGCGTTGAGGGTGTCCGCGGTGACACCGGGCCGGGCCACGTAGAAGTGGGTGAGGGGCAGCGAGGTGCCGCGGGGGGTGCCGCTGCCCCAGGTGGTGCCGCGTGCGTTCACGCGCTTCTCCGGCAGGAACACCCGGTACTCGGCGCCGTCGAGATAGAGGAAGGGCTTCTCGCGGGAGACCGGGGTGGTCTGGAGGGTGGTGTACGGAGGGTCGGGGAATGTCTGCGCGGGCGCGCCCTCGACACCGGAGAACACCATGTTCCACACGGCGTTGCGCCAGCCGCCCACCGAACTGTCGCGGGTGTACCACTGCTGCTGCGAGTAGGGGCTCACCGTGCCGTCGATCCGGCTGTCGGCGATGTAACCGCCGCTGGCCCAGCCGTAGCCGTCGGGTGCCAGGTTGAGCCCGCCGCGGACGTGCATCCGCCGGAACGGCGCCGCCTGCGCCACCGCCCAGCGGTTGGTGCCGTTCACGGGTACCAGGGCGAGGTTCTCCGCCGAGCGCCAGAAGTTCTGGGTGGCGTTTCCGCCGAACCAGCCCGCGTCGACGGTGACATCGCCGTTGATGGTGGTGTCGTCGGGGGAGAGGCCGAGGCCCGCGATGGAGGTGTAGAAGCCGAGCTGGGCGTTGAGCCCGTGGTACGTGCCGGGCTTGAACAGCAGGGCGTAGCGGCCGTTGCCGAACTGGGCGGACTCCTGCTCCTTGAACACCCGGTCCAGGGTGGTCTGGATACCGGGTGTGGCGGGGTCGAAGACCAGCACGTTGGGGCCGAGGTCGCCGCCGCCGGGCAGGGCCGCGTGCCTGCGACCGCGCCGTCCCGGGGCGGATGCGGGGGCCGCGGCGGCGGAGGAGGGGAGTGCGAGCAGGGCCGGTGCGGCGGCCGCCGCACCGGCCATCGTGGTGAGCACCGTGCGGCGGGGGAGTGCGGGTCTGCGATGGGCCGGACCGTCGGTGGGGGGTGTGGACATGGCGGCTCTCCTTGTACAGGAAGTGAACGATTGAGGAGCGTGGGAGCGCTCTCTCGTTGTTGAATGCTTCAGTGATGTGCATCACCCGTCAAGAGGTGTGCCAAGAACTTGCATGTTCTGCCTGGTAGTTGGCGTGCCGTCATCACGATTCGCATTCAGAAGATGGTGAAAGGAGAGACCAAAAAAACCGCCGGGGCCCTGAGGGCCACCGGCGGTCGGGTCGCGCGGGTGCGGTCGTGCGTGGTGCGGTCGTGCGGGTGTCAGTGCGGCGCGGCCGAGGGCTCCAGCACGAAGAGGGGGATCTGCCGGTCCGTCTTCCGCTGGTAGTCGGCGTAGTCGGGGTACGCCTGGACCGCGCGTTCCCACCACAGCGCCTTCTCGTCCCCCGTGACCTCGCGCGCCGTCATGTCCTGGCGCAGCGAGCCGTCCCGCAGTTCCACCCGGGGGTCGGCCACCACGTTGTGGTACCAGAGGGGGTGCTTGGGCGCGCCGCCCAGGGAAGCGACGATGGCATAGCGGCCGTCGTGCTCCACCCGCATCAGCGGGGTCTTGCGGATCTTGCCGCTCTTCGCGCCCCGCGTCGTCAGCAGCACGACGGGCATGCCCCGGATCGTCATGCCCTTGGCGCCCCCGGAGCTCTCGATCAGCTCGACCTGGTCACGTACCCACTTCTCCGGGCTCGGCTGGTACTCGCCCTCCAGCGGCATGAACGGCCTCCTCGTCGGTCGGTCGCCGGTCGTCGACGACATGGGTCCGGTGCATCGCACCGGTGGTGCCACTGCCGTAACACCGACCGGCCGCCCGATCATCCCGGAGCGCACCGACCGGCCGTGCGCGCCCACCCGGGCGGCTCACGGGGCGGGGGCCAGCGCCCCCATCAGCGCCCGTGCGCACAGCTCGCGCACCTGCTCCCGGGACGGGCCGGGCTCGTCCAGCCACTCCATACAGACGGCGACCATGAAGGCCAGCCAGCCGCGTACGGCGAGCCGGAGCGCGCCGGGGTCCCGGGGCGGATCCGCCACCGAGGGGTCCGCGGCGAGCGCCTGGAGGATCTGCTCCTCCACCCCGGCCAGATACTCCCTGTGCACGGCGCGCACGGTCGGATCCCCCGCCGCCTCCGCGCGGTGGAAGGCGCGGAAACCCGAGGCGTGCTGCTCGACATGGGCGAGGAAGGTGTCGAGTCCTGCGTCGATCTGCTCCTGGAACGGCAGCCCGGGCACGGCCTCCGTCAGCGTGAGCATCCGCTCGCTCTCCCGGCGGACCACCGCCGCGAAGAACTCCCGCTTGGTCGGGAAGTAGTGGTACAGCAGCCCCCGGGAGACCCCCGCGATCTCCGCCACCTGCTCGACCCACACATCGTCGTAGGGGTGCTGCGCGAACAGCCGCGCCCCCACGGACAGCAACTGCTCCCTGCGCTCCTCGGAGCTCATCCGGCGACGGATGCGCCCGCATGGGTCGACGGCCATGGCAGCACCCTACTTGACGTCGGTTCAACAGCGGGACCACACTGAACGCGCTATTGAATCCACGTATAACAAGCGGGGGATCCTCCCCACGGGCCGCCGCACACGAGGGGGATGGCACACATGGCGCAGACGGCGCGGGCGGCGGACGGTGCCACGATGCCCAGCGGATTCCGCGGTGCGGAGCTGGGCTGGCCCGAGCTCCACCGCATCCCGCATCCGCCGCGCCGGCTGCCACTGCTGGGCGACGTCCTCGGGGCGAGCCCGCGCACGCCCCTCCAGGACTCGATGCGGGTGGCGCGCCGCCTCGGCCCGGTCTTCCGCCGGAAGGCGTTCGGCCGGGAGGTCGTCTTCGTCTGGGGCGCGGACCTGGCCGCCGACCTGGCCGACGAGTCCCGGTTCGCCAAACACGTCGGCCTCGGGGTCGCCAACCTCCGCCCCGTGGTGGGCGACGGGCTGTTCACCGCCTACAACCACGAGCCCAACTGGCAGCTGGCACACGACATCCTGGCCCCCGGGTTCAGCCGCGCCGCCATGGCGGGCTACCACCGGGCGATGCTGGACGTCGCCGCCCGGCTGACGGACACCTGGGACGGCCAGGAGAAGGCGGGCGCCGCGGTGGACGTGCCCGGCGACATGACGAAGCTGACGCTCGAGACCATCGCCAGGACCGGCTTCGGCCACGACTTCGGCTCCTTCGAGCGCGACCGGCCGCACCCCTTCGTCTCCGCGATGGTCGGCACGCTCTCCCACGCCCAGCGCCGCAATGTCCTGCCGCCCGGGGTGGCACCCCTGATGCGGCGTGCGGAGCGGCGCAACGCGGCCGACATGGCGTTCCTCAACCGGACCGTGGACACGATCGTCGCCGCCCGCCGCGCCGACGGCGGCGCGGCCGGACACACCGACCTGCTGGACCGGATGCTGGAGGTCGCCCACCCGGAGACGGGCGAGCGGCTGTCCGCCGAGAACATCCGCCGCCAGGTCATCACCTTCCTGGTCGCGGGCCATGAGACCACCTCCGGCGCGCTGTCCTTCGCCCTGCACTACCTCGCCCGCCACCCCGATGTCCTGGCCCGCGCCCAGCGGGAGGTGGACCAGGTGTGGGGCGACGCCGAGGAGCCCGCGTACGAGCAGGTGGCCAAGGTCCGCTATCTGCGCCGGGTCCTGGACGAATCGCTCCGGCTGTGGCCCACCGCCCCCGCCTACTCCCGCGAGGCGCTCCACGACACCCTGCTCGGCGGGATCCACCCCATGCGGCGCGGCGCCTGGGCGCTGGTGCTGACCGCGATGCTGCACCGGGACCCCGCGGCGTGGGGGCCGGACCCCGAGGCGTTCGACCCGGACCGCTTCGCGCCGAAGGCCGTGCGGGCCCGGCCCGCCCAGGTGTTCAAGCCGTTCGGCACCGGCGCCCGCGCCTGTATCGGCCGCCAGTTCGCCCTCCACGAGGCCGTCCTGGTGCTGGGGCTGCTGGTGCGCCGCTACGATCTGCACCCCGACCCCGGCTACCGGCTCCGGGTCGCCGAGCGACTGACGCTGATGCCGGAGGGTCTTACGCTGCGACTCAGCCGCAGGAGCCACGCCGCCCGGGAGTAGCCATGAGCCAGCCGCCGACCGCGTCGAACGTGTCCGGCTCCCCCGGTCCGCCGTCGCGGCTGCGGCGCCGGCTCGGGGTGTTCGACGCGGTGGTGGTGGGCCTGGGCGCGATGCTCGGCGCCGGGATCTTCGCCGCCCTCGCCCCGGCGGCGCGCGCCGCCGGATCCGGCCTGCTGATCGGACTGGCGGTGGCCGCGGTGGTGGCGTACTGCAACGCCACCTCCTCCGCGCGGCTGGCCGCCCGCTATCCCGCGTCGGGCGGAACCTACGTGTACGGCCGGGAGCGGCTGGGGGAGTTCTGGGGCCATCTGGCCGGATGGGCGTTCGTGGTCGGCAAGACCGCGTCCTGCGCGGCGATGGCGCTGACCGTCGGTGCCTACGTCTGGGAGGAGCACGCGCGGGCGGTGGCGGTGGCGGCCGTGGTGGCGCTGACCGCCGTCGACTACCTCGGTGTCCGCAAGGCCGCCTGGCTGACGCGGGCCGTCGTGGCCGTGGTGCTGATGGTGCTGGCCGCCGTGGTGGTCGGCTCGCTCACCTCCGGCGCGGCCGACGCCGCCCGGCTGGACCCGGGCGGGGACACCACCGTCGGCGGGGTGCTGCGCGCCGCGGGGCTGCTGTTCTTCGCCTTCGCCGGATACGCCCGGATCGCCACCCTCGGCGAGGAGGTGCGCGATCCGGCGCGCACCATCCCGCGTGCCGTACCGCTGGCGCTGGGCATCACCCTGGCCGTCTACGCGGCGGTCGCGGTCGCGGGCCTGAGCGTGCTGGGCGCAGATGTGCTGGGCGCGGCCACGGCTCCGCTGGCCGACACCGTCCGCGCCGCCGGGCTGCCGGGGCTGGTGCCGTTGGTCCGCGTGGGCGCCGCGGTGGGTGCGCTCGGCTCACTGCTGGCGCTGATCCTGGGGGTCTCCCGGACCACCCTGGCGATGGCACGCGACCGGCGGCTGCCGCCACCGCTGGCCGCGGTCCATCCGCGGTTCGCGGTGCCGCACCGCGCGGTGGTGGCCGTCGGAGCCGTGGTGGCGGTTCTGGCGGCCACGGTGGACCTGCGCGGGGCGATCGGGTTCTCGTCGTTCGGCGTGCTGGTCTACTACGCCGTCGCCAACGCCGCCGCCTGGACCCTCACCCCGGCCGAGGGGCGTCCGGTACGCGCGGTACCGGTGCTGGGCCTGGCCGGGTGTGCGGTCCTGGCCTGCGCCCTGCCACTGACCTCGGTGCTCCCGGGGGTCGCGGTACTGGCCCTCGGAGCCTGTCTGTACGGGCTGCGGAGGGGACCGGCGTCGTGAGCGGGCTGGGGTCGGGCGGGGGCAGGTCCTGTCCGGTGGATCCTCGAGGATCAGCCCGCGGCGTCTGGCGCCGTGTATCGCAAGGCGGAGGAGCCCTCGTACCGGGCGTACGTGGGCGACTCCGACAACGCGGCCGGGGACACCTTCCAGCGGTAGCTGGGGGCGCGGTGCCAGGCGTCGCGGGCCCGATGAGATCCACCGGACAGGGCCTAAGCCGCGAGGGGGTGCCCGGTGGCGCCACCAGGGGTGGGGGAGGGGGTGCTGGACTCCTTGTCGCCGTCCCGCTCCACCGCGGTCGTCGGACCGTCGGCCCGGAGTCCCCGGGAGGGAAACGTCAGGTCCGGTACCTCGACCAGAGGCGGCAGATCGGGGGTGAGCAGGGGCTGCTCATTTCTGTCCATGGACGTCGGGTACCCACGAGCGCCGGGCTCATCCTGCGATACCGGTCACACTCGGACATCACGGTCAGTTGACGGCCGGAGACACCGAGGAGGCGCGGGATCACGTCCACCCCGGCTGTCAGTCGGCCCGGGACGGCTCGTCGCGGGGTGCGGTGGCGGGCTGGGACATCGCCACCACCGCCGTCGGAGCAGGGCGCGAGCGGCGGCGGGCGACCCCCACTCCGGCCAGGCACAGCGCACCGCCCGCCAGCGTGAGCGGCCCCGGCACCTCGTCCAGAAGCAGCCACGACATCAGCACCACCAGCGCGGGCACCACATAGGTGGTGGCGCCCATCTTCCCCGCGGTGGTGCGGGCCAGGGCGAAGGCCCAGGTGGTGAAGGCGAGCGCGGTCGGGAAGAGCCCGAGGTAGACCATGTTGAGCGTGGCGGACAGCGGCGCGTCCGCGGCCTCGGATACCAGGGTCCCGGTGAACGGCAGACAGGCCACCGCGCCGATGAGGCAGCCGAAGGTGGTCACCTGGAGTGCCCCCGCGTGCCCCAGCGCGGGCTTCTGGGAGACCACACCGGTGGCGTAGGACACCGCGGCCAGCACACACAGCAGCACACCGAGCACGGACGCGCCGCCCGTGTCGGACATCGAGATCCCCACGACCACCGCGCCCGAGAAGGACACCGCCATCCCGGCCAGCAGCGGCCGCGGCAGCCCCTCGCCCAGCAGCCTGCTGCTCAGCAGCGCGATGAGGATCGGGCCGATATTGACGACCATCGCCGCGGTGCCCGCGTCGACCTGCTGCTCACCCCAGTTGAGCACCACCATGTAGACGCCGAACCACAGGACTCCGGAGCTGATGATGCCCGGCCAGGCGGCGCGGGGCGGCAGGCCCACACGGCGTATCAGACTGATCGTGCCCAGCGCGAGGGCGCCGGTGGCCAGCCGCCCCAGCGCCAGGGCGCCCGGGGAGTACGCGGAGCCCGCGCTGCGGATGGAGACGAAGGCCGAGGCCCAGAGAAGAACGGTGACGGCCGCCGCGGCCAGGGCGGGCCATTGCTGGTCGGAGCGGGTGTCCGTGGTGTTGCTGATCGTCATGGCGGTGAGGCTGGGCCCCGTTCCTTTCGGTGCGTATCGAAATATGAGGGGCGCGGGGCCTAGGACTCCCTCGGCGGCTCCGCGGGGCCGCGGTAGGGGAGGGCCTGGCTGTAGACCACGCTGGTGGTGGTGGAGCCGAACTGGGCCAACTCGTCCACGACCTCTTCCAGATGGCGCATGGACGTCGCGGCCACGCGCACGGTGTAGCAGTCGTCGCCGGTGGTGCGCAGACACTCCAGGATCTCGTGGCGCTCCTCCAGCACCCGGTGCAGCGGCTGGTGCCGGTTGCCGGAGTACTTCAGCCGCACCAGTGCCAGCAGCGGGAAACCGGCCTTCTCCAGGTCGACTTCGGCCCGGTACCCCGTGATGACGCCCAGCGACTCCAGCCGCTTGACGCGGTCGGTGGTCGCGGAGGCGCTCAGGCTCACCCGGCGGCTCAGCTCGGTGATCGGCAGTCGGCCGTCCCGCTGGAGCTCGGACAGGATCGACCAATCGGTGGCGTCGAGACTCTCGGTCATTCGGCCACAGTACCGGCAGATCCACGGCGAGAACACCATGATGCCGGGAAAACTCTGTTCCATCGAAGGATGATCACTGCCTACGCTGAAGCCATGGAGATTGGTGTGAACGTCCCGAACTTCGGCCCCGGAACCGATCCGGAGGTGCTCCGGCGATGGGCGCGAACGGTGGAGGGGCTCGGCTACGACCTGCTGATGGTCTCGGACCACGTCGTGGTGACCCCCGATGTCGCCGAGCAGTACCCGGCACCGTTCTACGAGCCCTTCACCACCCTCGCGTGGCTGGCCGGGATCACCGACCGGGTGCGCCTGGGCACCACCGTGCTCATCGTGCCGTACCGCCATCCGCTGGTCGTGGCGCGTATGGCGGCCAACCTCAACCAGCTGAGCGGGGGGCGGCTGGTGCTCGGGGTCGGGGTCGGATGGGCACGGCAGGAGTACGAGGCGCTGGGTGTCCCGTTCGAGCGGCGCGGCAGGCTGACCGACGGGCATCTGGAGACCATCCGCACCGCCTGGCGGAACGACGCCGACTACCGCGCCGGGGACATCCCGGTCTGGGTGGGCGGCAACAGCCGCGCCGGGATCCGCCGGGCGGTACGGCTCGGTGACGCCTGGCATCCGCTGCGTCTGACCCTCGACGGAATGCGGGACGGGCTGGGGCGGTTGAAGTCCGCCGCGGACGAACTGGAGCGTCCGGTGCCCTCGTTCGCGCCCCGGATCCTGCTGCACCTCACCGAGGAACCGGTCACCGGGCCGGACCGTCCGGCCGGGCGGGGCACCGCCGACCAGATCGCCGCGGACCTCGAGGAGTTGCGTCTGCTGGGCGCCGGCAGCGTGGTGCTCGACCCGTTCGTCGGCGACCCGGAGGAGACCCGCCACCCGGAGGTGGCGTGGCAGGCGCTGGCCACCGTGGCGGCCCGGCTGGGGCGCGGCCCGGCGGCCTGACCCGCCGGCCGGGACCGGTGCGGGCCGGTCAGCCGAAGCTCACCCGCTCCAGCCAGAAGTCCAGCAGGGTGCCGTCGCCGAGGACCTCGATGCCCTCGCCCCGGGCGGGGCGCCGCTTGTAGACCAGGAGCAGCAGATCGGTGAGCGGGGCGCGCACGGCCACCGCGGCCTTCTCATGGGCCCGGCGCCAGACGACGGCTTCGCCGGTGAGGTCGACGACCCACTCCGCCGCGGCCTCCGGGGCGGTGTCGGTGGCGTGGAGGTGGAGGGTGCGGCCGGGGCCGAGCAGTTCCCGCATCCAGGGGTGGACGTCAAGGTGCATCGGCAGCGAGCCCAGCTCCATCCACTCGTCGAGGGCGTCGAGCGCGACCTCCTGGTCGAGGGTGAACTCCGCACCGAGCGCCAGGGCCGCGTCGGCCCGGTGGAGCGCCGTCTCGTAGGCGAACCGGCGGGCGTAGAAGTGGGCGGTGCCGTCGGGGACCGGGGTCCACAGCCCCGCCGCGGGCCCGGCCTCGCGCAGGGCGTCCGCCAGCCCGGCGGCGCCTTCCCTGAGCCAGGGGCCGAGCACGGCGGGGTCCTCGTGGGTGTACGCCGACAGCTCGCGGAAGTGGTCGTCGGGGACCGGCCCGGTCGCCCGGGTGCGCACGACCGTCTCGGCCCAGCGCTGGCCCCCGCCGAGATGGCGCAGCAGCTGACCGGCGTTCCAGCCGGGGCAGGAGGGCACGGGGGCGGTCAGATCGGCGCCCTCGATATGGGAGGTCAGCAGCCGGGTCTGGGCGACGATCTCCGCGCAGTAGCGCTCATGGCTCAACAGCGTCATGCGGTCACGCTAGTGCCGCGTCAGCCACGGTTTGACCGGTAGCGAGGCGTCCTGGCGCGTGCGATCGCAAGCCGGCGGGGAAGCCCTCGTAGTGGGCCTGCTCGGGCTTTCGGCCAACGCAGCGAGCGTGCGTGCCGGGGCGGCGAGCGGGGCGAACCTTGGCTGACGCGGCACTCGTTCGCCCCATCGACGATCAGCTGTTGCAGGGCCGGGGCGTACAGATCGGCGATGTGCTCGGCGGTGGCCGCGGCCCCGGCCCCCGAGCGGTGGAGGCTGAGCGTGGCGCCCAGACCGATCAGCTGGCCCGCGATCAGCTCGGCGCGCAGCGCGCGCTCCTCACCGGGCAGCCGCTCGGTGAGCCGGGCGGTGACCTGTTCCCGGAAGCGCTCGCGCAGCAGGGAGCGTTCATCGGTGTTGCCGAGCGAGAAGACCACTCGCAGCAGGGGGTCCATCAGCTCGGCGCGCCGGGTGGTCACCAGGCTCAGCACCATATGGCGGCCGAGGACCGCCGGCGGTGCGGCCAGCAGCTCGTCTGCCGCGCCGCCGAAATCGGCGACGCTGTTGAACAGCCGCTCCTTGCTGCCGAAGTGCTTGACGACGGGGGAGGGGCTGATCCCGGCGTCCGCCGCGATCCCGCGGAGGGTCACCTCGGCGTACGGCTGCTGGGTGAAGGCCCGCCGGGCGGCGCGCTGGATGGCCTGCCGGCCCGTTTCGCCGACGGGGTCGGTCATGGTTCTCCTCGCTGCGTACGGCGTGGTGCGGGCGCGTAGCGCAACGCGAGCGCCGGTACGGCGCCCAGGGGTGCACAGCTGTTCACCTTCCGGGTAAACCTCTGTGCACCCCTGCGGCGCCCGCCGCCGCACCGGGCGGCGGCGGGGGGCGGCGGGATCAGCCCACGCGCTCGATCCGGGCATTGCGGATCAGGAACTTCCCGGCCTCGCGGACCTGCTCGAACGCGGCGTTGTTGAGCAGGGCGCAGCTGCCCGAGGTCGAGGTGACGGAGACGGTGGTGGACTTGTTGTTGTCCAGGTTGGTCACCTTCAGCTTGGTGCCGACCGGGAACTCGCTGCTGGAGGCGGCCGGAGCGCCGCCCTCACCGGACAGCGTCACGGTCGAGCCCTTGCAGACGACCTCGCCCGCGGCGGCCGCGCCACCGGCGTCGTCGGCGCCGCCCGCTTGGTCGTCCGCGCCGCCGGCCTGGTCGTCGGCGCCGCCCGCTTGGTCGTCCGCGCCGCCGGCCTGGTCGTCGGCGCCGCCCGCCTGGTCGTCCGCCGCGCCTTCGTTGCCCGCGGCCTGGTCGTCGGCGCCGCCCGCCTGGTCGTCCGCCGCGCCTTCGTTGCCCGCGGCCTGGTCCGCGCTCTCGCCGACCTCACAGCCCGACGCCTCCTGCTTGCGCTTGATCTCCTCGACCACGGCCTCGCGGTTCTCGATCCGCGCCTGGGACTGAGCGTCCGGGTTGGCCTTCTGGTCCGCGATGAACTTCTCGTTGTTGGCCAGCGCCTGGGCCAGTCCGGCGCAGGCCGAGGAGGACTGGGCCGCCCCGTCGGTGCTGGCGTTACTGGTCGCCGCCATCACTCCGGCGCCGGTGCCCGCCAGGGCGAGCGAGCCGACCAGCAGGCCGAGCTTCTTCTTGCGGCTGAGGGTCCTCTTGCGTGTCATCTCCGACTCCTTTTTCCGACTGCCCGCATCTCCATACGGGCGGGGTCCGGAGTCGTTTCAGAGCGTTCGGAAATTTCTCCCACGAATATTCTTGAGGATTGCACAGAAAGGTGCATTCCGGGCTGGACCTTAATGAAGCCTTAAGCGTTAATGAAGGCTTAAGGTGGAATGCCCGGAGCGGCAGTCTGCCAGGTCAGTGCCCTTGTGTGCATGGGCGGTTGTGCGGGTGTGCCGGTCGTACGAGGCAATGCGCGGTGTGTCGCGGAATCGTGAGGGGGTCCACCGGAGCGGGAACTCCACCGCAATTCCGGACCCCCGGAACGCGGCCTCACGGATCCCTCGAGGGCGCGGTGGGGCCGTTTTCTCCGTCATCCATCCGCGCCGCCGGACCCGCCGCCGAAGATCACGCAACGCCCCGTGTGATGTAGGGTTTTTGCTATGAATGGGCGACTTGCCCTGCTTGCTGCCGTGGACCGGGACACCACGGAGAGCGAAGTCTTCCGGCTGGCCCTTCAGCACGCGGTGGCCGAGCTCGGCGGCCTCGGCGGAATGGTGCATCTGCGGGGTCCCATGTCCGCGTTGCGTCTGGTGTCCTCGGCCGGGCTGCCCCCGGCCCACACTCTCCCCTGGGAGATCGTCCTCCAGGAGGGCGAGGCCGCGCCCGCCCAGGCCGTCCGCCGGGGTCATCAGGTCTGGGTGCCCGAGCCCGGGCCGGACGACACCGGGCTCCGTACCGGTATGGCCGCCGTCCCGGTCTTCGACGGTGACCGCACCGCCGGTGCGCTCACCGTCTGGAGCGGGGACCGCGGAGAGCCGGCCGATGAGCAGTGGGCCTTTCTGCGGGCCGTGGCCGCCTGGGCCGAGGGACGGATGAGGCAGGCGCCCCCGCCCGCCCGCCCGCCGCAGGAGGCGTCGATCGGCAGCCACCTCACCACCGCCCGCCGGACCGTGGAGGTCGGCACCTGGGACTGGAACATCCGCACCGGTGAACTGGCCTGGGACGAGGCGGCCATGAAGGTCTACGGCACCGATCCGGCCGACTTCGTCCCCAGCGTCGAGAGCTGGATGAAGATCGTCCACCCCGATGACCTCCCCTCGACCCTCGCCGCCGCCCAGCAGGCGATCCGCGACCGCGGTGTCTTCGCGGCCGAGTACCGGGTACGCCGCCCAGACGGCGGCTACGGCTGGACCCAGGCCCGCGCCCGGGTGATCGTCGACGACCGGGGCGAACCGGTCCGGATGGTCGGCCACGGATGGGACAGCACCGAGGCCCGCTCGGTCTCCGACGCGCTCAGCCGCGCCCTGCGCCATATGACCGACGGCTTTCTCGCCCTCGACGACACCGCGCGGATCGCCTTCGTCAACCTGGAGGCGGAGCGCACCCTGGGCTCCTCCGAGGAGGAGCTGATCGGCCAGGTGCTGTGGGAACTGCCCAGCCTGCGGCGGGTGCCGGGACTGGAGGAGCGCTGCCGGAAGGCGACCGGCTCCGCCACCCCGGCCGGGTTCGAGATCCAGCTGCCGGACACCGGGCACTGGTACCACCTGCGTCTGGTCCCCGTGCCGGGCGGCACCACCTGCTACTTCTCCGATGTCACCGAGCGGCGGCGGCACGACGCCGAACGCGAGGACGCCGAACGGGCCGCCGCCCGCCGCGCCGCCCGTATCTCCGAACTGACCGCGGCCCTGGCCAAGGCGACCACCTCCCGGGACGTGGTGGACGCGGTGGCGCGCCGGGTGCTGCCGCCGTTCGGCGCCACCGGTCTGATCGTCCAGGCCATCGAGGACAACCGCGCCTACAACGTCGGAGCCGTCGGCTACTCCCGGGAGTTCCTCGCGGGGATGGACGGCAATCGCGTCTCGGCGTCCACCCCGATCGCCCACGCGATGCGCACCGGCGAACCCCTCTTCGTCTCCTCCGCGCAGGAGTACGCCGACCGCTACCCGAATCTGGCCGACCGTCCGCACGCCGTCGGCAAGCAGTCCTGGGCGTTCCTGCCGCTGACCGCCTCCGGCCGTCCCTTCGGCGCCTGTGTGATCAGTTTCGACCGGCCGCGCCGGCTCACCGGCGAGGAACGCACCCTGCTGACCGCGATCGCCGCCCTCGTCGCCCAGGCCCTGGAGCGCGCCCGGCTGTACGACGCCGAGCACACCCGGGCACAGGAGTTGCAGCGCGGCTTGCTGCCCCGCGAACTCCCCTCGCCGCCCGCCTGCACGGCCGTCGCCCGCTATCTCCCCGCCGGGCAGGGCATGGAGGTCGGCGGCGACTGGTACGACATCATCCCGCTCTCCGCGGAGCAGGTCGCTTTCGTCATCGGCGATGTGATGGGCCACGGGCTGTCCGAGGCGGCCACGATGGGGAGGCTGCGCACCGCCGTCCACACCCTCGCCCATCTCGAGCTGCCCCCCGACGAGATCATGAGCCATCTCAACGAGATCGTGGGCGGCCTCGGCGCGGACTCCTACGCCACCTGTCTGTACGCCCTCTACGACTCGACCACCCGCAGCTGCACCTTCGCCCGCGCCGGACATCCGCCACCCGCGGTGGTCCACCCCGACGGCACCGCGTACTTCCCCGGGGTGATCCCCGACCCGCCGCTGGGAGCCGCCGTCCCGCCCTTCGACACCGTCGATCTGACGCTGCCCGAGGGCAGTCTGCTCGCCCTCTACACCGACGGCCTGGTGGAATCGGCGGAGCGCGACATCGACGAGGGCCTGGGCCGGCTCTCCCGGCTGCTGCGCGATTCCCGGAACCTGGATCTGCACCGTGTCTGCGACGCCGTCACCGCCGGTCTGCTCCCCGCCGAGCAGCAGACCCCCGACGACGCCGCGCTGCTGGTGGTCCGGGTGCACGGACTGTCCCGCGGGCAGATGGCCTCCTGGCCGCTCCCGGAGGATCCGCGGGCGGCGGGGGAGGCCCGTAAGCACGTCCGCGAACAGCTCACCCTCTGGGGTCTCGACGAACTGGCCATGACCACCGAACTGCTGGCCAGCGAGCTGGTCGCCAATGTGGTGCGGCATGCCAAGGGGCCGGTGCGGCTGCGGCTGCTGCGCAGCGCCAGCCTGGTCTGCGAGGTCTCCGACGGCAGTCTGACCACCCCGCGGATCCGCCGCGCCCTGGAGACGGACGAGGGGGGACGCGGACTCCAGCTGATCTCCGCTCTGTGTGAGCGGTGGGGCACCCGTTACACCGCCACCGGCAAGAGCATCTGGACCGAGCAGGCCCTGCCCGCACCCTGACCGTGCGGCGGCGGGGAGAGCGGGGAGGGCGGAACGTGCCACCACCCACGGGGGGACCGACGCGCACTCAGGTACGGTGCCGGGCACCGTGAACACGTCGGGCCGTGGTGCTCGGCGGCGACGGTGCTGGTCATCGCGCCGGGCCCGCCCGTACGGCGGAGCACCCGTTCCGCGGCTCTCTCCGCCGCGCGCCTCCACTCTCACCCCGCCCCGGCCACCCGCGCAATTCCCTTGTCACGCCTCTGACACCGGATCGCCGTGTTTTTGACGCCACCTTTACGTCCGCCGCACCGCCCCGCGCGGTGTCCGGTGCTCCCGGTGGCCGCCAACTCCCCGCTGACCAGCGGTGACAGCCGCCCCGATACGCTCGTCCGGCCCCCATGCCCCGACGCACCGAGGTGAACCCCGTGGACTTGCGGCCGTACGAGCTGAAGCGGATGGAACGTCGGCTCGGCGGTGCGGCCACCTGGGGCACCTGGTGTGAGATCGGACGGATCCCCCCGCCGCCCGCCGAGGTCCGCGCCGCCGCCGGCGGCGGGCGTCTGCGGCCCGGGTTCATCCGTCCGCATGTCCTGCTCGGCTACCTGCTGGTGGCACCCGTCATCCTGCTGGGCGTGGCGGTCCCCCTCGCCTTCGCCCTGCTCGGGGCCGCACTGGAAGCCGTTCACCGGGCCTTCTCGGCCACCGCGCGGGGGACGGCACGCCACGAGAAGGAGCAGCAGAGGGAGAAGGAGTCGCGGCACCAGGAGAAGGAGGAGAACGACGCGGCCGAACTGACCGCGCACCGGCTCGACGAGACCTTCGACGGCGACTGGAGCGGCCGCGCCGGACAGCTCCTGCTGCGGTGGTACGGGATGTCCAGCTATCCCCGGAGGCTGCTGCTGCGCACCGACACCCATCTGGTCATCGCCGGACCGCGGCGCCGGGTGGCCACCGGATCCCTCAGGAAGTCGCGGGTGCTGGAGCGGATACCCCTGGAGGAGGTGGCCGTCGAGACCCCGCTGCCCGGGCGGACCACCGTCAACCGGCTGCGATTCCAGGACGGTTCATGGCTGGTCCTCACCCGTGTCCAGGACGAGGGGCTGCTCGGCCGGCTCAGCTTCTGACCGGACGCGGTGGTGGCGCACCCGGTGCGGGGTGTGGTGCTCAGGTGGCATTTCGGTCTCATCCCTACACATCGTCCCGCTCGCCCGATACAGTGCCTCTCCCCCCACGAGCCTCAACCACCACATAAGGGGGGACCCATGTCCATTCGCACCACGGTGCTCCTCGTCGCCGCCCTCGGACTGTCGCTGACCGCATGCGGCACCGAGGACGGCACCACCGTGGACACCAAGCCCCAGGCCGAGGCGTCCCCGTCGGCCGTCGGGAGCCCGGAGGGCGCCAACGCCGCGGACGCCCCGCGGGACGAGGCCACCACCGGCGGACCCCTGGGCCAGGGGGTGTCGACGGTCGGCGACACCATCAGCCTCAAGGGCGCGGAGGACGGCGAGGAACTGGACGTCACCCTGGTGAAGTGGCTCGACCCCGCCAAGAGCGCAGACCGGCACACCATTCCCACCTTCGGCAAGCGCTGGGTCGCCGCGCAGATCCGTCTCGTCAACACCGGCTCCGCCACCTACCGGGACAGTCCGCCGGACTGCGTCCGGGTCGCCGACGCCGAGGGGCGGCGCTACGACGCCACCGTCGCCGACATCGCCGCCGGGTCCTCGATGGCGACCGAACTGAAACTGGCCAAGGGTGACAAGGCCGTGGGCTGGGTGGTCGCCGAGGTGCCCAAGGGGGCCGCGGTGACCTCGCTCCAGTTCATCGCGAGCGGCGGCGCGGCCGACGAGACCGGCCAGTGGGCGGTCCGCGAGGGCTGACGGCCGGGCGGCGGGCGCCGTCCGCGGCGCCGGGGCCGCCGTCTGCGACGATCACTGACGTGGACTACCCGAATGACCAGGATCCCGGCGCCCCGGTCCGTGCCGGCATCCCCGAACACGGGCGCGTGCCCAAGTACTACGCGGTGAAGACACAACTCGCCGCGCTGCTGGACGATCTCGGCGAGGGCGGGCTGCTGCCGACCGAACGCGATCTGTCGGAGCGGTACGAGGTCGCGCGCGAGACCGTACGGCAGGCGCTGCGCGAGCTGTTGCTGGAGGGCCGGGTACGGCGGGCCGGACGGGGCACCGTGGTCGCGGGGCCGAAGCTGGCGCAGCCGCTGGCGCTGGCCAGCTACACCGAGGGCGTACGGCGACAGGGGCTGCGCCCGGGGCGTACCCTCATCGGCCTCGACCGGTTCCCGTGCCCGGAAAGGCTGGCGGACGAGGCCGGGCTCGAGCGCGGCGAACCGGTGTGGCACCTGGAACGTGTGCTGCTCGCGGACGACGAGCGGGTCGGTCTGGAGAGCACCTATGTGGCGGTGGGGCGGGTGCCGCGGCTGGACACCGACTTCGACCCCGACTCGTCCTTCTACCTCTATCTCCGCGACCGGCTCGGCATTTCCTTCGGCGACGCGGACGAACGGCTGGAGACGGTGCTGGCCACACCGCGCGAGGCACTGCTGATCGGGACACCGCCCGCGCTGCCGATGCTGCTGATCCACCGGGTGTCGCGGGACACCGAGGGGCGTCCGCTGGAGCGGGTCCGGTCGCTGTACCGGGGTGACCGGTTCAGCTTCACCACCCGTCTCCAACAGCGGGCCGGAACGAGCGACCAGGAAGCAAGCGACTGAGAAAAACGGGACGCATGCCCATATCGAGGGGCGCCGGATGGGCTCCGGGGTCCCTCTTTCTATGACGAAATGATAACGGGTCTGGTCCAAATTCGAGTGGACGTTCACCATGGCGTTGCCAACCGGATGAGTCCGGTCCACCCGAACAAGGAGCGTCACCGACATGCGAGTGACAGTCGTCGGAGCCGGCGTGGTGGGAACCATGCACGCCTGGCACGCCGTGGAACGCGGCCACGAGGTCCTGCACATCGAGCGCGAGAAGGAGGCCCGGGGAGCCTCCCTGCGCAACTTCGGCCTGGTGTGGGTCAGCGGCCGTGCCGGTGGCGAGGAACTGGAGACCGCGCTGCGCGCCCGGGCCCTGTGGGAGACCATCGGCGACCGGGTCCCCGCACTCGGCTTCCGGCCCAACGGCTCCCTCACCGTCGTCCGCGACGAGGCCGAACTCGCGGTCGCCGAGGCTGCCGCCCAGCGCCCCGACGCCGCCGCCCGCGGCTACAAGCTGCTCGGTCCCGACGAGACCCGCCTGCTCAACCCGGCCCTGCGCGGCCCGCTCCGCGGTGCGCTGTGGTGCGAGCGCGACGCCGCGGTCGAACCGCGCACCGCACAGCGGGCGCTGAAGGCCGCGCTGCTCGCCTCCGGCCGCTACACCTACCTCGGCGGCCGCGAGGTCCGTGAGGTGCGCGACGGCTCGGGCGGCCCCGCCGTCCGCGACGACCACGGCGATGTGCACCCCGGCGACACCGTGGTGCTGTGCACCGGAGCCTGGCTGGGCGGACTGGTCCGGGAGCTGGCCCCCCGGCTGCCGGTGCGCCGGGTCCGGTTGCAGATGATGCAGACCGCCCCGCTCGGCGAGGAGCTGACCACCTCCGTCGCCGACGCCGACAGCTTCCGCTACTACCCGGCCTACGGCGGCGCCGCCCTGGACACCCTGGCCGCCACCCGGCCGCGGCCGGCCGTCGCCGCCGAACACCGGATGCAGCTGCTGATGGTGCAGCGCCAGGACGGGGGGCTCACCATCGGCGACACCCACGAGTACGAGGACCCCTTCCCCTTCGATGTCGTCGAGGACCCGTACGACCACCTCACCACGACCGTCGAGGGTCTCCTCGGCCGCCCCCTGCCGAGGATCCACCGCCGCTGGGCCGGGGTGTACGCACAGTGCGCCGACACCACCCGGGTGATCCACCGGGAGCAGGTGCGCGACGGAGTGTGGCTGGTCACCGGGCCGGGCGGCCGCGGAATGACCTGCGCCCCCGCCATCGCCGAGACCACCGCAGACGAACTGGGCTGGTAGGAGACATGACCGAGAACCGCAGCACCTCCGCCATCGACCTCGCCGTGCTCGACATGGCCGGTACCACCGTCGCCGACGGCGGCCTCGTGGAGCAGGCGTTCGCCGCGGCCGCCGAACGGCTCGGCGTCACCCCCGGCTCCCCGGAGCACACCCGCCAACTCGACTACGTCCGTGCCACGATGGGGGAGTCCAAGATCTCCGTCTTCCGCCGTCTCTTCGGCGACGAGGAGCGCGCCCAGCACGCCAACACCGCCTTCGAGGAGGCGTACCACGACCTCGTGGACGGCGGGCGCTGTGCCGCGCTGCCCGGTGCCGCCGATGCCGTCGCTACCCTGCGCGAGGCCGGCGTCAAGGTCGTGCTCACCACCGGCTTCTCCCGCGCCACCCAGGACCGCATCCTCGACGCCCTCGGCTGGCGGGAGCTGGCCGATCTGACCCTGTGTCCCGCCGACGCCGGACGCGGCCGCCCCTACCCCGACATGGTGCTCACCGCACTGCTGCGCACCGGCACCGACGACGTCCGCTCGGTCGCGGTCTGCGGTGACACCTCGTACGACATGCTCACCGGGCGGCGCGCGGGCGCGTCCGTCGTCGCGGGCGTCCTCACCGGGGCGCACGGGCGGGAACAGCTGACCGGGGCGGGGGCGACCCATGTCCTGCCCTCGATCGCCGGTCTGCCCGAGCTGCTCGCCGCCCGGGCGGCCTGAGATGACCGCCGCCATGTCCGGGGCGGCACCGGCCGCCGTCGACACCCGGCCGGCCGGGATCCGATTCGGCCGGGTGCCCGTCGCCTCCGGGAAGCACATTCCGATGTGCCTGTCACCCTGCCGCCGTTCACCCAGCAGGCGGACGCCAGGGAGCTGTTGGGCTCCTTCGCGCCGAAGGGGTCGGACCAGGTCGCCGCGTCCGACCAGTCCGCCGGTGCCACCTGGACCTCCGTCGTCGACCACCGCGCCGGGTTCGTCCACAACAAGAAGAAGCCGAAGACCGTGCCCACCACCGGGGAGCAGCCACGACTCCGGCGGCAAGGGGCCCGCGCTGGACTATCCGAACAAGCTCCAGTGCAACAACGTCGGCCCGTCCTCCTCGACGAGCAAACTGGCGCCGAAGGTCGACAAGGGCGGGATCCATGTCGCCGACGGCGATGTCCAGACCGACCGCGCCCAGTCCCGCTCCATGCCGAACCCCGGCATATGGTTCCCGGCCAAGCGCGGCGGCAAGCCCACCGATTGGCTTTGGCCAACTGGCTTGATTTGACTGTCCGTTGACACGTCATTGACGATTCTTTTACTGTCTGAGCGCGGCGGCAGCAACATCGACTTCGCCGCTCGTTCCCCATGCCCCGGAGGTGTCAGATGGAGCAGCTGATCAAGAAGATGGCTCAGGACGAGGTCTGGAAGAGCTGGGTCGCCGCCAACTCCGCCCAGGGCGGCGGCAAGGACGGATGCATCAGCGCGACCCCGAAGGACGGATGCATCAGCGCGGCGGGCAAGACGGGCTGTATCTCCTGACCCGTCGCCCCGAGCGCAACCGGGGTGGGGCGGACGGACTCGCGCGGGCCGGCCGCCCGCCCCGGCACGTCCACGCCCCGCCCGTGCGGGGCTCCTGTCTCTTCGAGGACGCCCAAGGTAACCATGGACGACCAGCCGACACCCGACATCGTCGACCACGTACGGAACATCCCGCTCTACCGTGAGTCGATCGAACGGGGACACTTCCCCGTACTGGAAAAGACCGAGATGGCCCGCGACTTCCCGCACAACTGGATGACACCGGAGCTCGCCCGGGCCCTGGAGACCGGTGCGGCGGAGTATGTGCTGTCCACCGGCACCAACCACGCCCGGATGCGGCTCATCCGGCCCCCGTACTTCCTGCTCCACTCCTACTACCGGCTCTGGAGCGAACACCCGGACATCGCGCACACCTGGCACGACGGATGCCGACGCGTCTCGCTGACCACCGTGCTCGCCACCGAGCACGTCGCCCGGGTCAACGCCGCCAAGCGCGCGGCCGAACCGGAGAAGACCCCCTCGCTGGAGGAACGGCGGCTGGACGACCGCACGCTCTATCTCAACCTCCGGCTGGACCCCGCCCTCTGGGAGCGTGCGGAGGTCGAGCGGATGCTCGCCGAGATCCGCGGCGTCTGCGCCGCCCACCCCCAGGGCCGCTATCACCTCGACTGCTCCGGCTACCATCTGGCCCACCTGGTACGGAAGGTGGACCAGTGGGGGCTGTGGGACGACTTCCCCCGCCCCGCCAGCGTCATCCACGCCTACGAGTACACCCCGCGCGGCGTACGGCGGTATCTGCGCGAGCACTTCGACTGCCCCGTCATCGATCTCTTCGGCAGCACCGAGCTGGGCTACCTCTACTACAGCGACCGCGACGGCCGCTATCACCCCTATCTGGACCGGATGAGCGTCGAACTGCTGCCCGTGGCACCCGACAGCGATATCCACCGGCTCGTTGTCACCAGCGTGCGCAACCCGTACATGCCGCTGATCCGCTACAACTCGGGCGATTGCGTCCGCACCCTCGACGGCTCATCCGACCCCGGGAAGGTCGCCGCCTTCTGCGGCCGTGAGAAGGAACTGCTGGACACGGTGCGCGGGCCGGTGGCACAGGCCGACCTCGACGACCGCATCGACTCCGTCTCCCCCCGGGTCTTTCTGCACCAGCTGGTGCTCACCGGTGAGAAGGAGTGCCGGCTGCGCTACACCACCTTCGACGGCCGCCCCCTGGAGGGCGGGGAGACCGCCGTCCTGGAGCACGGTACGGCCCAGTTGACCGGACTCCACTGCGTGCTGGAGCACCGGACCCAGCTGCCCATCGGCAGGTCCGGCAAGTACTCCTGGCTCGCCACCGAGCACTGACCCCCGACGCAGACCACACGACCCCACACCACGGACGGCCCATGACCCCACAGAGCATCCAGCCGCGGGTGTCCGCGAAGGAGCTGACGGACCTCCTCGGCGAGCGACTGCACCGCGAGGTGGTGCGCTACGCCACCGGCAGGACCGACGCCGGACCGGACCACGCCGAGCGCCAGGTCCTCGAATGCCTCCGCTACCTCTATCTCGTCTCCCGCCACCGGGACCGGCTCAGCGGACTCTTCCTGCCGGTCGAGCAGGAGATCGACGAGATCTGGCACTATCTGATCCTCCAGACCCGGGAGTACCGCACCCTGTGCGAGGAGCGGCTGCCGGGCCGCTCCTTCATCCACCACCGCAGCATCGCCTACGGGGACTACCAGCGGGAGCCGGGCCGGGAGCGGGCCATCGAGGAGGCGCTGCGCTGGATCCCTCTCTACCGCGCGGAGTTCGGGCCCTTCGACGAGGGCGCTCTGCCGCACTGGACCGTGGTGCGCTTCCTCCACGGCCGGCTGAAGATGTCGCTGGCGGAGATCTCGGCGCTCGAACCGCTCACCGCCGGATAGCCTGCCGACGGCCGGACACCGGTCCACGCACAAGGGGGGATGACCATGAGCGTCACACCGGCCGGGCGGACCACCCGCGCCACCGTGGAGCCGGCCGCGATACCCGAGCAGCGACGGGTGCTGGCCGTCCTGGTGACGGCCCAGATCCTCAGCGGTGCCGGGATGGCCGCGGGCATCACCGTCGGGGCGCTGCTCGCCGAGGAGATGCTCGGCACCACCGGCCTCGCGGGGCTGCCCGCCGCCCTGTTCACCTCGGGCGCCGCCCTGGGGGCCATGGCCATCGGACGGCTCTCCCAGCGCTGGGGCCGGCGCCCCGGGCTGGCCCTCGGCTATGCCACCGCGGCGACGGGGAGCGTCGGTGTGGTGGTGGCGGGCACCGTGGACAGCGTGCCGCTGCTCTTCCTCTCCCTGGTGCTCTACGGCGCGGGCAGCGCCACCAATCTGCTCGCCCGCTACGCCGGTGCCGATCTGGCACCGCCCGAACGGCGCGGACGGGCGGTGAGCAGGGTCCTGCTGGCCACCACCTTCGGCGCGGTCCTCGGGCCCAACCTCGTGGGCGTCACCGGGGACCTGGCCCACTCCTGGGCCATGCCACGGCTCGTCGGTCCCTTCCTGCTGGCCGCGGTGGCGTACGCACTGGGCGGCTGTGTGCTGGCGGGGTGGCTGCGGCCCGATCCGCTCCGGCTGGCCCGTGAACTGGCCGAACGCCGGGCGGCATCGGAAACCGGTGACATGACCGGCGAGGGGGCCGCCGGTCCGGAAACGCTCCCCGCCGCCGGTCCCGTCATGGGTGAGGACGCCGGTGGCCGCTCCGCGCCCGGAGTCCTCACCGGTGCCACCGTGATGGTCGTCGGTCAGTTGGTGATGATCGCCATCATGACGATGACCCCGGTGCATATGACGGGCCATGGCCACAGCACCCAGGCGGCCGGGCTGGTCATCGCCCTCCATGTGGGGGCGATGTTCCTGCCGTCCCCGCTGAGCGGTCTGCTCGTGGACCGGGTCGGACGGCTGCGCGTCGCGGCGGTGGGCTCCGCCGTGCTGCTCTCCGCCGGTCTGCTCGCCGCTCTCGCCTCACCGCACAGTCTGCCCGCCCTGGCCACCG
The DNA here is from genome assembly GCF_013364155.1 of Streptomyces sp. NA02950. Lineage (NCBI taxonomy): Bacteria > Bacillati > Actinomycetota > Actinomycetes > Kitasatosporales > Streptomycetaceae > Streptomyces > Streptomyces sp. NA02950. Next base: position 8,669,257 of record NZ_CP054916.1, read on the forward strand.
CGCTGGTCCTGCTGGGCCTCGGCTGGAATCTGGGGCTGGTCAGTGCCACGGCCATCATCACCGACGCCGTACCGCTGGACAGCAGGGCGGCCACCCAGGGGCTGGTCGACGTCGGCGTGGCCATCGCCGGTACCACCGGCGGGCTGGCCTCGGGCCTGGTCGTGGCGGGCAGTGGCTACGGCTGTCTGGCGGCGGGCGGTGGCATCCTCTCGCTGACGGTCATTCCGGTCCTGGCCCTGACCACGCGGCCCCGGCCCCGGCCCCGCACCTGACGTCGGTCGCCGGACAACCGCCGTCGACCCGGATGGCGGTGATCCCGCTGATGTGCCGGGCACCGCACCGGTCCTGGGGCAGCACCAGCTGAGGGCCGTGGCCGTCGAGCGGGGTGTCGTCGATCCGGGCGGCCAGCAGCGCCGGTGCCCGTCCGGAGTCCGCGTCGATCTCGCCCCAGGACAGCGGGGCGGAAGGACTCGCGTCTGCGGAATGCCGGGATCAGCGGACAGGTGTGGCCCTGATGTCATGGCCGTCGGCCGTCAGACAGCGGCCGGTGGACAGGTCATAACGCCAGCCGTGCAAAGCGCAGGTGAGCACCTCGCCGTCGATCTGCCCGAACCGGCCGAGATCGGCGCTCAGATGGGGACAACGGCGCTGGATCCGCCAGCCGCCCATCTCGATGTCCTGACCGTCGTCCTGGCTCGCGTCGTAGTAGTTCTCCACGTACTCGATGCGCTCCATGGACAGGCACTTGAAGAACACGTACAGGAACTCGTTGTAGGGCCCGATCCTGCTCGCGGTGAACCGCATCGACAGCAGCAGGCTGTTGGACCAGTCCACCTCGCGCCGCGCGATGTTGGTGGCCACCAGATCGCCGGTGGTGGACAGGGTGTAGCGGCAGCGCTCACCGTCCCACAGCCGGACCTCCCGCGCCGGGAAGTCGATCACGATCGGCACCTCGCCCACGTCCAGCCGCGCTGGGCCGCCCACCCCCGTGCAGATGTGCTCCGCGCGTGTCAACAGCGGCTCCCACCACTCCTTCAGCTCCGCCAGCAGCCGGTCGCGCGGCAACTCGGGGAAGCGAGCGGCGCGTTCCGCGGCCAGCGTGTCCCGCTGTCTGCCGGCGAAGTCCCGCAGATAGTCGCGCTTGTTGCGGAAGATGTGGTCGATCTCCTTGTCGGTGTAGCGGTGGGTGAGCTTGCACGCGGTGTCCTCCGGCTCCGCGACCGTACCCGGCAGCAGCAGATGGGCCTGCACATTTGGCCGTGCCTTGGCCAGTTCACGCAGGAACTCCACCTGGTCGACGAAGATGCTCTCCCCGTCCCGGCCGGTGCCGTTGTGCTCGAACAGCGCCTCGTCGAGGAAGCAGGGCGGACCCGCGTTGGGGAACACATGCTCCGCCCGCACCGCGTCGATGTAGCGCAGCGCCCGATCGAACTGCCCCTTCCGCTTGCGTGCGGCGAACTCCTTCTTCGCGGACAGCGGGAGCTGGTACACCATCGGGTACCAGATCGCCCCGGAGAACTGCACGAAGTACGCGTCCACCTCGCCGAACTCCCGGATCGCCGCGATGTCCAGCGGATGCGCGTCGTTCTGGTTGAGCAGGACGGTCCGCCCGTCGTCGAGTGAGAGCGCGGAGTCGCCGATCGGCCCGTCGCCGGGGCCGGTCAGCGCGGTGATCATGATGCGCAGACCGTCGCACTCCACCGGAACGCCGCTCCGGGTGCGCAGGAACCGGGTGAATCCGAGCCCCCGCAGTTCACGCTCCAGTTCATCGGTGGCGAAGGCCGGAAGCAGCACCGTGATGTCCTTGCGGACGGTCTGGCGCAGATTCTCCGCGTCGAAATGGTCCCGGTGCAGATGGGAGACGTACAGATAGTCGGCCGACCGCCCGTAATGGGTCCAGTCCAGGTCGGTGTTGTCCGGGAACGGGAACCAGGAGCCGAAGAAGGCGGGGTTGACCCACGGGTCGCAGAGCACCGATCCCGCGGCGGTCTCGATGAACAGTCCAGCATGCCCCAGTCCGGTCACGCGCATACCACAGCACCCCAGCCAGCTAGGCAACATCGGATATGTCAACCGTGTAGGGTTTTTGTGTGATCTGCACCCGTGGTTGCGCTCCGCGGGTGGCGCTGGTCCGCCACCCGGGTCACCGCCGGGCGACGGAGCGCCCCGGCGGGCCCGTCACCGGGTGCCGGAAAGGCGACGGGCCGCCGCCGCTTCCGGTGGGATCCGGATGCGACGGCGGCCCGGGAGTCGGCCGCGAGGTCAGCGGGCGGCGGTGGCGGTGCTGTTCGCGCCGGTCGCCTCCGCCGTCCGGGCAGCCGTACCGGCCGTCGGACGCGGGGTGAGCTGACGCTCGGCGAGCTGGCCGAAGATCAGCCCGAAGGAGATCCACAGGGTGCACTGGATGGTGAGGGCCGCCAGCCGGAACTGCCACAGCAGGGTTGCCGGGAAGTGCTCGGGCACCTCGTTGAACGACGGGAGGAACGCGTAGGCCAGCCCGACCGCCGCCACGAAGGCCACCGAAGCGGCCACGGCGGCGTTCCAGTTGCCCAGCCGCGGTGCCAGCCGCTTGCCGAGGATGACCGCGGCCACCGACAGCAGTACGCCCAGCACCACCATCAGGAAGTACAGCGTGGTGCGCTGATCGAGGGTGGACGGGTCGCCGACGGACGGCGGATTCGCCGGGTACTTGAAGAACGGCACCAGGTACACCGCCACCAGCGCGCCGAGCGAGACCAGCGCGGCGGTGGCGCGCGGCCCGAACCGGCCGATGCGGCCGAGGGCCACACAGACGGCCAGGGCCGCGATGCCGCCGAAGGCGACACCGTAGATCAGTACACCGGTGGCGAGCCCGGCGGTCGACTGCATGGTACGGCTGACGAGTTCGACGCCGCCGTGCTCATGGCTGTGCGATTCCTCGAACGAGATCGCCGAGTCGATACGCGGTTCGCCCAGCAGATAGGCCACGACGAGGGCCAGCACTCCGGCGGCGAGGCCCGCGAGCATGCCCCGGACGAGCAACGCCCGGACGGATATGGAGTTCATGACGGTTCCGATTCCCCTGAGCTGGGACGTGAGGAGGGTGGGGCCGGGTCAGTGGCAGGGGAAACCGAGCAGGTGGCGCCCGTCGTGCACCCACTCGTGCACATCCTCGCCGGAGACCAGCGCGGTCGCACCCTGCTCCGCGCCGACGAAGTACAGCAGGATCAGCATGAGGACGCCGAAGAAGACGGCCCAGGGGGCGATGGCCTTGAGCGAGATGGGAGTGATCTCCGGCACCGGCTGTGCGCTGGGTGCGGGAATGGTGGACTGAGCCATGGTCGAACCTCCTGGGGAACACGCGTCCCGGTCGTGGGCACTCGAAACGACGGCGCCGGGTCTGACTCGTCCGGCGGCGGCCCCCGGGTGCGGGGTCCTCCGACGGACACACAGTGGCGCGACCGTGCCGGGCTCTCACCGGACTTCCGTCGCGCCGTCGTTGTCATGAGACGGTAGCGCGCGACAGCTGTTCACCGCTACGGCGTGGATAGCAGAATGTGCGCCCCTACGTGGGCGAATGGTGCAGACGAGGGGGACAAGGTGGTGCGTATCACGCTGGTGACGCCCGCGGTCAACGCCGCATTGCGGCAGGTGAGGTTTGACGACGCCCCTCCCGACCCGGCCGCCGCCCGCCGTGCGGAGGCCGCCGCGGGTGCCCTGCCGCACCATGACACCGGCCTCACCGCCCCCTCCGAACGCTGCCGCGGCACCGCACGGGCGCTGGGCCTGGACGCCGAGGTGACGGAGGGGCTGCGCGATCTGGACGTGGGCCGCTGGCGGGGCCGCTCGCTGGACGAGGTCGGCCGCCGGGCACCGGAGGAGGTGGCCGCCTGGCTGGCCGATCCGGCGGCGGCCCCGCACGGCGGCGAATCACTGCTGGAACTGCTGGAACGGGTCGGTGCCTGGCTGGAGGGCCGGGCCGGGAGCGAGGAGAGGGTACTCGCCGTCGCGGACCCCGCGGTGGTCCGGGCGGCGCTGGTGCACGCCCTCGGCGTCCCCGCCCGGACCTTCTGGCGGCTCGACGCCGCCCCGCTGACCGCCACCGAGCTCAGCGGCCGCTCGGGGCGCTGGAACCTGCGCTGCGGGCGGCCGCTGACGGCGGCGGAGTGAGCGGAGACCTCAGCCGGTGCCGCCGGGCAGCGCGGCCCGCACCTCCCGGGCGGCGGCCACCAGGTTCTCCAGCGAGGCCCTGACCTCCGGCCAGCCGCGCGTCTTCAGCCCGCAGTCCGGGTTGACCCACAGCCGCTCGGCCGGAATGGCCTCGAGCCCCCTGCGCAGCAGGGCGGCCGCCTCGTCGGCCCCCGGCACCCGCGGGGAGTGGATGTCGTAGACCCCGGGGCCGACCTCGCGCGGATACCCGGCCCCGGCCAGCTCCCCGGCCACCTGCATATGCGAGCGCGCCGCCTCCAGGCTGATCACATCGGCGTCGAGGTCGTCGATGGCCTGGAGGATGTCGCCGAACTCGGCGTAGCACATATGGGTGTGGATCTGGGTGTCCGGGCGCACACCGGAGGTGGTGAGCCGGAACGCCTCCGTCGCCCAGGCCAGATAGCCGGGGCGGTCGGCGGCACGCAGCGGCAGGGTCTCGCGCAGCGCGGGCTCGTCGACCTGGATGACCGGGGTCCCGGCCGCCTCCAGATCGGCCACCTCGTCGCGCAGGGCGAGCGCCACCTGCCGGACGGTCTCCGCGCGCGGCTGGTCGTCGCGGACGAAGGACCAGGCCAGCATGGTGACCGGGCCGGTGAGCATCCCCTTGACCGGGCGGTCGGTGAGCGACTGGGCGTACGCGGTCCAGCGGACCGTCATCGGGTCGGGGCGGGAGATGTCCCCGGCCAGGATCGGCGGGCGGACATAGCGGGTGCCGTACGACTGGACCCAGCCCGACCGGGTGGCCAGATAGCCCGAGAGCCTTTCGGCGAAGTACTGCACCATGTCGTTGCGCTCGGGCTCGCCGTGCACCAGGACGTCGATCCCCGCCTTCTCCTGGAAGGCGACCACCTCCCGGATCTCGGCCCCGACCCGCTCCTCGTACCCGGCGGTGTCCAGCCGCCCGGCCCGCAGCCCGGCGCGGGCGGTGCGCAGTTCGTCCGTCTGCGGGAAGGAGCCGATGGTCGTGGTCGGCAGCAGGGGCAGCCGCAGCCGGGCGCGCTGGGCGGCGGCCCGTTCGGCGTACGGCAGCGAGCGGCGCGCGTCGGCCGCGGTGACGGCGGCGGTGCGGGACCGTACGGCGGGGTCGCGGGTCAGCGCGGACCCGGCCCGGGAGGTCAGATCGGCGCGGTTGGCGGCGAGCTGTGCGGCGATGGTGTGCGTACCCTCGGCCAGCCCCCGGGCCAGAGTGGCGATCTCGGCGGTCTTCTGACGGGCGAACGCAAGCCAGCGCGCGATCTGCGGATCCACCTCGCGCTCGGCCCTGGCGTCCAGCGGAACGTGCAGCAGCGAGCAGGACGCGGACACATCCACCCGGTCGGCGAGGCCCAGCAGCGTACCCAGGGTGGACAGCGAGGCGGCCAGATCGTTGATCCACACATTGCGGCCGTCCACCACCCCGGCGACCAGCCGCTTGCCGGGCAGCCCGCCCACCGCGGCGAGATCGTCGACCTGGGCGGCGGCCGGTCCGGTGAAGTCCAGCGCCAACCCCTCGACCGGTGCCTTGGCGAGCACCGGCAGGGCCTCGCCGAGCCGGCCGAAGTACGAGGCGACCAGCAGCCGGGGCCGGTCGGTCAGGGCGCCCAGCTCACGGTAGGCGCGGGCGGCGGCATTGAGCTCGGCCGGGGTGCGGTCCTGGACCAGCGCGGGTTCGTCCAGCTGGACCCAGGTGGCACCGGCCGCCCGCAGGTCGGCCAGCACCTCCGCGTACACCGGGATCAGCCGGTCCAGCAGGGTGAGCGGTGCGAACGAGGGGTCTACCCCTGGCGCGGGCTTGGCCAGCAGCAGATAGCTGACCGGGCCGACCAGCACCGGGCGCGCGGTGTGGCCGAGCGCGAGGGCCTCCCGCAACTCGGCCGCCTGCCGGGCGGAGTCGGCGCGGAAGACGGTGTCCGGCCCCAGCTCCGGCACCAGATAGTGGTAGTTGGTGTCGAACCACTTGGTCATCTCCAGGGGCGCCACCTCACTGGTGCCGCGTGCCATGGCGAAGTAGCCGTCCAGCGGGTCGGCATCGACGGCGGCGCGGTGCCGGTCCGGCACGGCGCCCACCATCACGCTGGTGTCCAGCACATGGTCGTACAGCGAGAAGTCACCGGTGGGCACCTCGTGCACCCCGTCGTCGGCGAGCTGCCGCCAGTTGGCGCGGCGCAGCTCGGCGGCGGTCCGGCGGAGCTCCCCGGCGGTGACCCGCCCCTTCCAGTACCCCTCGACCGCCTTCTTCAGTTCCCGGTTCGCCCCCTGGCGGGGATAGCCGTACACGGTCGCCGTGGCGGCCGTGGCCGCGGACTCGGTTGTCACGGAACTCTCCTTCGCGAGCACTCGTCATGGGTCCCGGGACCGGGCCGAGGGTGCGAGGGGAAGGCGAGGACGGCGTGACACCGAAGGTGCCCGCACGCGCCGCCGACCCGCCCTCGAGGTCACCGAGACATCCGCGCGCGGCCGTCCGCGCACGGGCAGTGGCAGGTCTTCGGACTCACGGGCGCGCCTCGGCCGATTCCGAGCCACCTACTGGCCGTCGCTTCCCAGACCCGGCCGGGCCCAGTGCGTATGACGGCGGTCGTTCCCGCTCACCGCTGCGGGGCAGTCCCGGATTCCCACCGGGTTCCCTCTTACGACGCGCCTGCCTGGCGGACAGGGCGAACCAGCTGCACCACCCAGCCTAGGCGCTCGGCGCGGCCGGGGGAAACGGGGCCGCCGGCGAAGGAGTTCGCTCCAGCACAATGTTCCCGGCAAGCCGTCGCCACCGATGTCGGAAAAGCGATGTCGGAAGAGCGATGTCAGAAGACGGATGTCAGTAGAGGGAGCTGAACCGCATGTCCCAGGTACGCCGGGCCCATGTCTCCGACCACCGCGCCATCGTGGAGCGCATCCAGACGTGGTGGGGCGACTCGCGCAGCCCCGAACAGGCCCGTGAACTGTCCCTGTTGCTGCCCAAGCTGTTCCTTCAGTTCTTCTCCGGCACCAGCCTGGTCCGGGAGAACGCGGACGGTACCGTCGCCGCCTTCCTGGTCGGCTTCTACTCCGCCGACAATGAGGACGAGGCGTACATCCACTTCGTGGGCGTGGACCCGGCGTTGCGCGGCCGGGGCGTGGCCCGCGGTCTGTACACCGAGTTCTTCCGGCGCGCCGCCGCGGCGGGCCGCGGCGAGGTCCGTGCCATCACCTCCCCGCGGAACACCGGCTCCATCGCCTTCCACCGCGCCATGGGCTTCGCCCTGGAGCCGGGCGACCGCGAGGTCGACGGCCTGCCCGTGCAGGGCGACTACGACGGTCCGGGGCAGCACCGGGTCTGCTTCCGCCGGCCGATCACGCTCACGAAGTGAGCATCCCGCGCTCGCGGTGAGCGCCACGCCGGTCCGGCCCGTATAGGGGGAGGGTCCTCGCCGTCCGGGGCCCGGGGCCGGATCGACGTGAAGGAGGCAGGGTGGTGAAGCACACGCGGCGACGCGTGCGCCGTGGCGTACGGTTCGCGGCCGTCGGGGCATTGGTGGCCGGCGGTCTGATGGTCTCGCAGTCCGTGTCGAGCGGATCGGTCCAGGGGGCGGCGGGAGGCGATGCGCCGAGGGTCCTGGGGGACCGGAACGCGGGACTCGGCGGCCGGCTGGAGACCACGCTCGGCGCCTCCCGTACGGCCGGGAGCTGGCTCGGCCCCGACGGGCGCACGGTCGTCGCGGTGACCGACGCGAAGGCCGCCGCCGAGGTCACCCGGGCCGGGGCGAAGCCCAAGCAGGTGCGGTACAGCATGAAGCAGCTGGACTCCGCGGCACGGACGCTGCGCGCCGCGCCCCGGGTGGCCGGGACCGCGTGGATGGTGGACCCCACCTCCAACAAGGTGGTGGTGCTCGGCGACAGCACCGTCTCCACCGACCGCTGGTCACGGATGAAGGGCGTCGCCGCGCGGGCGGGCGGAGAGGTGCGCATGGAGCGCACCACGGGCGCCTTCACCCTCAGAACCAGCGGCGCCGCGCCGATCTTCGCCAGCGGCAGCCGCTGTTCGGCCGGGTTCAACGTCACCGACGGACAGAACGGCTACATCCTGACGGCCGGACACTGCGGCCCCAACGGCACCAACTGGTTCACCGACAGCACGGGGAGGACCAGCATCGGCACCACCGTCCAGAGCAGCTTCCCCGGCAATGACTTCTCCCTGGTCCGCTACGACAACCGCGCCCTGGACCAGAGCGGTGTGGTCGACGTCGGCGGCGGCCGGACGGTGCGCATCACCGGGGTCGCCGATCCCGTCGTGGGCCAGGAGGTGTTCCGCAGCGGCAGCACCTCCGGACTCCGCTCCGGCAAGGTGACCGGGCTGAACGCCACCGTCAACTACCCCGAGGGCACCGTCAGCGGCCTCATCCGCACCACCGTGTGCGCCGAACCCGGCGACAGCGGGGGGCCGCTGCTCGCCCGGGGCGTGGCACTCGGGGTCACCTCCGGCGGCAGCGGCGACTGCGACCAGGGTGGAGTGACGTTTTTCCAGCCCGTCACCAAGGCGCTCACCGCTCTCGGCGTGACCATCCCGGGCACCAAGTCCGGCGGCGCTACGGCGAACGGCGCCCCCGTCGGCAGCCCGGCCGCCCCCGGCAACACCGGGACCGAGGACCGCTCCCTGTTCGTCGACGGTGTGGTGAACCGCTTCCGGGACCTCGGCCCCGGTGCGCTGATCATCGGCGCCGGTCTGGTGGGGCTGCTGTCCACCCTGACCATCCGGCCCGGCCGGCGCCGCCGTTATCCCGACCACTACTCCACCGGCTGGTGATTCCGCGGATCCCGCAGACCGGGGCGGCGGCGCGCTCGAGGCATCCCGCGAACGATCCGCCGTGAGCGCACCGTCGTCCCTTCCCCTCCCGTCGCCCCCTCCTCCCGCTGCCCCGGCGCCGTGCCCGTGCGCTCCGCCACGGCGCCGGGCCGGGAACCCGAGGAGACCGCCCATATGGTCGTCTGCCTCAGCTCCGCGCAGGCGTCGGCGACCACCGGGGCCGCGGTGCGGGTGGACGGGGGCTACGTGGACGCGATCGTGCCCTGATCGTCCGGCTCGGCGCCGGGGACCCGCGGGGCGTCCAGGTCGCACACCGCCACCCCCCGTTCCACCAGGCTGCCCAGCACCAGATGGCGGCCGGTGACACAGACGCTCGTGGTCATCCGGTACGGGGACCGGCGGCGCACCAGATGGCGGACCACCCGGCCGTCGGTACCCACCGCGAGGACGCCCACCGTGGGCCGCGGACCGGGAGCGAAGCGCCGCAGCGCGCTCCACGCCACCCTTCTGACGGCGGGCGAGGCCCGGTGCAGCAGGTCCACGGCGGGCTCCCGCGGTCCGGCCAGGGCGACCCAGAACACCCCGCCGGGACCTCGGTTGAGATTGTCCGGGAAGCCCGGCAGGCCACCGAGGAGGGTGTTTCGCCGCCCGGCCCGGGGGCCGGTCAGCCACAGCCGGCTGATCCGGTAGGCACCGGTCTCCACCACGGCCACGAACGACTCGTCGTCGGCCAGCGCGACGCCGTTGGCGAACTGGAGCCCGTCCAGCAGCACTTCGGGACGGCCACCCGGTGTCAGCCGCAGCAGCCGCCCGGTGCCCCGGTGCTCGATGATGTCACCGAGCCAGTCCTCCAGGGCGTAACGGCGGCTGGAGACGGTGAAGTAGACGGTGCCGTCCGCCGCGTTGGTCACATTGCTGCAAAAACGCAGCGGTTCGCCGTCCACCGCGTCGGCCAGCACCCGCAATCCCCCGTCCGGGGAGAGCGCCAGCAGACCGCGCCGGGCGTCGCACACCAGCACCCCGCCGTCGGACGAGGGGGCCAGTCCCAGCGGTCTGCCACCGGTGTGCGCGAGCACCTCCGACCGGGCGCGGTCCCGAGCGGGGGACAGGGCGAGCCGCCGGACCGCCCCGTCCGCGGTCCCGGTCAGGATCCGGCCCTCGGCGTCGAGCGTCACATGCTCCGGCCCCCGCGCCGCGGGAGCCAGCACACGCGGACGGGGCAGCGGTTCGGTCATGTCGTCTCCCGGAGCGGACAGCGGAGATGGCCCCCGCCGTAACGAGGGCCATCTCAGCGGAAGGGATGGCACGGACTCAATACGTGTGATGGTGGTGGTGGTCGGGGTCCTCGACCACCGGTGTCGCGGCCGTCGGTGTGATCACGCGGCGCCGCTTGTAGACACTGACGTACGCGGCCATCCCGATGACACCGACGGCCATCAGGATCAGACCCACCAAGTGGACGTTGAGGCCATTGGCGTCCCAGTCCGTAGCGAAGGTGAGGATGCCCCCACCGCGATCATGAGTATGCAACCGCCCAAGCCCATGAGTACTGCCTCCGAACACAAGTTGGCTGATCCGGGCTGCTGGGAAGGCGAGTACCCCCACTCGGCGGGGTCATTCCCCGCCCACCGGTCTCAGCCGTCACCGCCCTCGTTCTCGGCGGCCACCGCCTTCGCCAGCGCCTGGCGGTCCCGGTGCGCCCGTGCCCGGTCCCTGGCCGAGGCATCGGTGACGTCCAGAAAGATCTGGTCGGCGTGCGGCCAGGAGCGCGCCATCGCGGCCTTGACGCGCACGAGCACCTGCTCGACCTCCTCGCTGTCCAGCCCGGCGACCAGGTCGATGCGCGCCGCGACCAGGGTGGAGTCATTGCCCAGACGCATCGTCAGCAGCGAGGTGGTGGTGTCGATCTCGGGCTGTTCGTCGAGGAACAGCCGCAGCTCCCGGCGCTGGACCGGGTCGATCGCCTCTCCGATGAGACGCCCGCGCGACTCCATCGCCAGCCGGTAGGCCACATAGCCCAGCAGCGCCCCGATCAGGAACGAAGCCGCGGCCTCGTAGACCGGGCTTCCGGTGACCATGTGGAGCCACATCCCGGCGATGGCGAACAGGACACCGAGACAGGCGGTGGAATCCTCGGCCAGCACGGTCCGCAGAGTCGGGTCGTCACCGCGGCGCAGTTCGGCGAGCATGCCGCGGCCCGCCTCCCGGGCGTGGTCACGGACCTGGACCAGTGCCCGGACCAGCGAGGAGCTTTCGGCGAGCAGGGCCATACCCAGCACGGCGAGCCCGACCAGATAGCCGCTGTGGTCCTCCGCACTCCCCGAGTGCAGCGCCTCGAATCCCTGGAAGACGGAGAAGCAGCCGCCCATGACGAAGATGCCGACGGCGGCGAGCAGCGACCAGAAGTAGCGCTCCTTGCCGTAGCCGAAAGGGTGCTGGTCGTCGGGGGCCTTCTTGCTGCGCTTGAGGGAGGCGAGCAGGAAGACTTCGTTGAGGCTGTCGGCCACGGAGTGGGCGGCCTCGGACAGCAGCGCGGGGGAGCCCGCGAAAACCCCGCCCACCGCCTTGGCCAGGGCGATGACGAGGTTGGCGGCGAGCGCGACGAGGACGGTGACAGCGGTCTTCGCGTCCTGGCCGGTCTCCTCCCCGGATCCGTCGGAGGGCTGCGGTGCGGCATCGCTCATCGGAGGCATCTCCGTCTGTCGTTCCGGTGGCCTCCACGCCGTCGCCGACCGGACGCCTGGTGTCCTTCCGCTTCTGTCCAGGCTCCGGGACGTCAATCGTCACCCACCCGTGGGCCGGCCGCCCCTTCAGGAGCGATCCGGCCCACGGGTGGGTGTTGTCCGGTAAGGGATCGGTCAGCGGGCGCCGCCGGGGGAGGAGGGAACCGCGGGGAGCGAGGTGAACAGATCAAGACCCATTGCCACGGCGATGAGCAGCCCGAGCACGCCGAGCGCCACGGCGCCCCAGGCCACGGCCGTGATCCAGGGGGCTGTGACCGGGGCCGAGGGGGTCTTGGGGGCCGCCGGGCGGCGGCGCACCAGCACCACCGCGGCGATCACCACGGCGGCCAGCGCGAAGAACCCGTTGACGAAGGCGGCGGTGTGCCACGGGGTTCCGTACACCGCGGCGACCTGGTCTCCGGCCGAGCCGGACTGGGCCGCGATCTGCCCGGTCAGCTGCTTGCGCTCCTGCATCATCGTGCCGAGCCAGGTGCCGCTGACCGAGGCGAGGCCCAGGCCGGCGGCGGCGACCGCGGCGGCGCCCGGGAACACACCGGGGGTGGCCGCCGGCCGAGCGGTGCGGCCGTCCCGGCCGGCCCCGGCCGGGTCGTGGTCGCCGGCCGGGTCGTGGTCGTCCGTGGCGGGGGTTTCCGTGCGGTCCTCGACCGCCTCGGGGACACCCTCCGCCGTCTTCTGTCCGGCGTCCTCGGGTGCTTCCCCGGTCTTCACGGGGTCGGTCGATTGGTCGGTCCTGGTGGTGGTGTCCATGGGCCGGACCGTAGGTACCGAAGATGAGAGTCCGCTGAGAAAGCGATGTCATCCGATGAGCAAGCGATGTCATCCGACCCTGCCGGAACGGCGGCGCCGGCCGGGTGGAGGCCGGCCGGGGCGCATACGCTGGGCCGCAGCGTCTCTCCGTTGGCCGAAAACCATCGATGGACGACAGGAGCTCACCGTGGCCAGCCCCATCCACGACGGCGCCGTCCCTGACGGAGGACTGCGGCAGCGCTTCCGTGCATGGCTGCTGGAGGGGCTGACGGACATGGCGAAGCGCCAGCCCGGACCCCATGCCCAGCAGGAATCCGCACACCGCGGACAGCGCTGGTGGCGGGTGATGTGCCTGACCGGTCTGGACTACTTCTCCACCCTGGGTTACCAGCCGGGTATCGCCGCGCTGGCGGCCGGGCTGCTCTCCCCGTTCGCCACCGTGGTGCTGGTGGTCGTCACCCTGGCGGGCGCGCTGCCGGTGTACCGGAGGGTGGCCGCGGAGAGCCCGCACGGCCAGGGGTCCATCGCCATGCTGGAGCGGCTGCTCACCTTCTGGAAGGGCAAGCTGTTCGTCCTCACCCTGCTGGGTTTCGCCGCCACCGACTTCCTCATCACCATCACCCTCTCGGCCGCCGACGCCACCGCCCACCTCGTGGAGAACCCCCATCTCACGAGCACCCTGCGCGGCCATGAGGTGGCCGTCACACTGATTCTGATCGGCATGTTGGGCGCGGTGTTCCTCAAGGGGTTCACCGAGGCCATCGGGATCGCGGTGGTCCTGGTCGGGGTCTATTTGCTGCTCAACGCCGTGGTGGTGGCGGTGGGGCTGTGGCATGTCTTCAGCGCCCCCCATGTCATCCCCGACTGGTCGCACGCCCTGACCGCGGAACGCGGCAACCCGCTGGTGATGGCCGGGGTGGCCCTGGTGATCTTCCCCAAGCTGGCGCTCGGCCTGTCCGGGTTCGAGACCGGCGTGGCCGTCATGCCGCATATCGAGGGCAACCCCGGGGACACCGAGGAACGTCCCGTCGGGCGGATCCAGGGCGCCCGGAAGCTGCTGACCACCGCCGCGGTGATCATGAGCGTCTTCCTGATCACCTCCAGCTTCATCACCACCCTGCTGATCCCGCAGAAGGCGTTCGAGGAGGGCGGCCAGGCGAACGGCCGCGCGCTGGCCTATCTCGCCCACGAGTACCTGGGATCGGCGTTCGGCAGTGTCTATGACGCCTCCACCATCGCCATCCTCTGGTTCGCCGGGGCCTCGGCCATGGCCGGGCTGCTCAACCTCATGCCCCGCTATCTGCCGCGCTACGGCATGGCACCCCACTGGGCGCGCGCGGTCCGCCCGATGGTGCTGGTCTTCATCCTCGTCGCGTTCCTGGTGACCTGGATCTTCAGGGCGAGCGTGGACGCCCAGGGCGGCGCCTACGCCACCGGTGTCCTGGTGCTCATCACCTCCGCCGCCATCGCCGTCACCATCGCCGCCCGGCGGGCCCGGCAGCGCGGCTGGAGCCTCGGGTTCGGGGTCATCTCGCTGATCTTCCTGTACACCACGGCGGTCAACGTCATCGAGCGTCCCGACGGCGTCAAGATCGGCGCCTGTTTCATCGGGGGCATCATGGCCGTGTCCCTGCTCTCCCGTGTCGCCCGCGCCTTCGAGCTGCGGGTGACCAGCGTGACCTTCGACACCATGGCCGAGCGGTTCATCCGTGACACCGCCCACCGCAGGATCCGCTTCATCGCCAACAAACCCGGGAGCCGGGACCTGGTCGAGTACCGCGAGAAACAGCACCAGATCCGGGCCGACAACGACATCCCGCCGGAGGAGGACATCATCTTCGTCGAGGTCACCGTCGCCGACCCGTCGGAGTTCGAGAGCGAGCTGCGGGTGTGCGGAGGGGTCGTGGCCGGCCGCTACCGGGTGCTCACCCTCCAGAGCGCCACCATCCCCAACGCGCTCGCCGCCCTGCTGCTGCGGGTGCGGGACGAGACCGGACAGCGCCCGCACATCTACTTCGAGTGGACCGAGGGCCATCCGCTCGCCCACTTCCTGCGCTTCTTCCTCTTCGGGCAGGGCGAGGTCGCGCCCGTCACCCGCGAGGTGCTGCGGGAGGCCGAGCCCGACCGCGCCCGACGCCCCCATGTCCACGTCGGCTGAGCGTCAGGGGTCCGTCAAGGCCGGGCCGCCCGGCGTACGGAACACGTCAGCACAACGGGCACCCCACTCCCGTTCGGCCTAGCGTGGAGAGATGGGACGGGGAACGGACCGGCCGCCCCCGGTGCCCGGCGGGCAGCGCGCCGGACACCCGGTGCCGGCGCACTCCGACAGTGACCGCCGGTGGCGCGGGGACGCCCGGTGCGCCGCGTACTTCGCACTGGCGTTCGTGGCGCTGACCACCCTGCTCGACTGGGGCGCGGGCGGGCTCACCGCCGGCCGTGCCGATCTGTGGGCGCTGATCGGCACCGTGCTGTTCACGGTGCTCCGCCCGGCCCGGGTCACCGCGGGCGACGGCTGGCTCGCCGTCCGCGGACTGCTGCGCGAGCGCCGGGTGCGCACCGACGCCCTGGTCACGGTGGTGCAGTACGGATCCATCTCCACCCGGCTGGTGCTGCGCGATGTGCACGGCCACGCGGTGGAGCTCGACCCCGATGTCCTGGTGGCCAATCCCCTGCTGTGGCACCGGCTGGACGCGGGCGCCCGCCGCTCCCGGCAGCGTGGCACCCTTCGGCAGGGCACCGCCGTACTGCACCGGCTGGGCGAACGCATCGACGGTGACACCGCCCGCGAGATCCTCAAGGTGTCCGGACTGGACTGAGACACCTCCGGACGGGGCTGGGACGTACCGGGGCGGGCGGGGGCAGCCGGGAAGGTGCGGCGCATAGCTCGCCTTGTCCCGCCGGACCGCGCCGAGCCGCTCGGAGAAGCGCATGGCGCCCTCGTTCCACAGCGGGGTGTTCCACTGGATCTCGTCAAGACCCAGCGCACGGGCCTCGGCCGCCACCCCGTCGAACAGGCTCCGGCCGAGCCCGTGGCCACGGTGGCCGGCACGCGGATACAGACAGTCCATGTGCGGATAGCGCCGCCGACGCCAGGTGGCGAACTCCGGCGCACAGGTGGCGTATCCGGCGGGCCGTCCGGAAGCGCCGCCACCAGCAGGCTCACCCAGGGCGGCGAGCGTGCCCTCCCCGGCCAGCACCCGGTTCACATGGGCGGTGCGCTCATGGGCGAGGACGGCCGCCTCCCAGACACACGGCGCGAGTCCCGCGGCCGCCGGGCGCAGTGCCTCGGGGGCACCGGACGGGCCGGTGAAGACGGCCGGCCGGGACATAGCCCTCGATCCAGGTGTGCACCTGTGATCGGTCGTCATCCGGCCGCCGTGTCCTGGAGCGCGTCGAGCAGTCCGCGCAGCGCGGGCTGGGCGAGCGAGGTCTCCCGGACCGCGGCGTACACGGCCCGGACGGGCTCCGGGCGGCGTACATCGCGTACCACAACACCGGGATGGCGTGATCCCATCCCCAGCCGCGGGATCAGTCCGACCCCGAGACCGGCGGCGATGAAGCCCTGGGCCGTGGCGTAGTCCTCGCTCTCCACCGCGAAGTCCGGGCTGAAACCGGCCGCGGCACACGCCTCCAGCACAAAGGCCAGACAGGCGCCGTCCGGTGACTCGGCGTTGACCCACGGCTCACCGCCGAGGTCGGCGAGGTCGAGCACCCGTCGGGCGGCGAGTGGATGACCCTGGGGCAGCACCGCGCGGTAGGGGTCGTCCAGCAGCGGCACCAGCCGCACCCCTTCGCGCACCCGCTCCCGCGGCCGGACCACGATGGCCAGATCCGCCGTGCCGTCCCGCATCCCGGCGAGCGGATCCCGGGGGTCGGTCAGCCGGAGATCGACCTGTACGCCGGGGTGTTCCCGGCGCAGCCGGGCCAGCGCGGGTGGCATCAGCGCGGCGCCCGCGGTGGCGAAGTAGCGGATCGCCAGCCGTCCGGTGCGCCCGGCGCGCAGATCGGCCAACGCGGTCTCCGCCTCGGCCACATGGCGTCCGATGACGGCCGCGTGCTCGGTGAGCAGCCGCCCGGCGGCCGTGGGCCGCACGCCCCGGCCGACCCGCTCCAGCAGCGCCGTCCCGGCCTGCTTCTCCAGCGCCGACACCTGCTGGCTCACGGCGGACGGGGTATAGCCGAGGTTCGCCGCCGCGGCGGTCACCGAACCGCTGGTGACCACGGCGCGCAGCACCTGCATGCGTCGCACATCAAGCATGTAGGAGAGCTTAATGGTCGATGCAGTTCTTTTCGCTTGTTCTGTTGAGTTCACTGCGGGAGCGTACGGAACGGACGTACGGAACCGGGCGCACGGAGCGAACCGGAGGGTGTACGGACCTGACCACCGGATACGGGGGAGGCGCTCGGATGATCGGCGGCGGACGCGGAACGCTGGTACGCATGGGCGTACTCGCCCTGCTCTGGGGATCCACCTTCCTCTGGATCAAGATCGCTCTTGATGCGCTGGCCCCCACCCAGGTCACCCTGGTCCGCTGTGCGCTGGGGGCGGCCGTCCTGCTGGTGCTGTGCCGCAAAAAGGGCCATCGGCTGCCGCGCTCCCGCGCGCTCTGGGGCCGTCTCACGGTGGCCGCCCTCTTCTGCAACGCCCTGCCGTTCGCCCTGTTCAGCCTCGGCGAGCAGAGCGTGGACTCCGGGGTGGCGGGCGTGCTGAACGCCACCACCCCGCTGTGGACGCTGCTGATCGGCCTCGCCACCGGCACCGAGCGTGGTCCGTCCCGGACGCGGCTGGGCGGGCTGCTGCTCGGTTTCACCGGTGTCCTGCTGATCTTCGCCCCGTGGCAGCGGTCCGGGCTCACCGGCTGGGGATCGCTGGCCATCCTCGGCGCGGCGGCCAGCTATGCCATCGCCTTCGCCTACATGGGCCGTGCCCTCGTCGGCAAGGGCACCCCCGCCCTCGCCCTCTCCGCCGCCCAGCTCGTCGCCGCCACCGGGCTCAGCGCCCTGGCCCTGCCCGCGGGCGGGCTGACCCCGGTGCACACCGACGCGGCGGGACTGACCGCCGTCGTCGCCCTCGGTGTCCTCTCCACCGGGATCACCTTCCACCTCAGCGTCCGGCTCATCGCGGACGAGGGCGCGACCACCGCCGCCACCGTGGGCTATCTGCTGCCGGTGGTCTCGGTCCTGCTCGGCGCCGCCGTCCTCGGCGAGGGCTTGAGCGTACGGGTCGTCGCGGGCATGGCGGTGGTGCTGACCGGGGTCGGCATGACGCGGTGGCGCAAGCGGACACCGGCGCCCTTCCGCGGCGGCGGGATTCAGGGCGCCGGCGGCGCGGCCACCGGCTCCGCGTCCGGCGCGGGATCCGCCGCGGGCAGACTGTCCATGAACGAGCTGACCGAGAACACCGCCCGGCCCGGTCCCGGCGGACCGTAGCCGGGAGGCGAGGTCAGCCCGAAGTCCTCCAGCGTCGCCCGGTAGGTCTCCAGCAGCCGGATGTGGTACTCCAGCGGCGCGCCCCGCGGATTGGCCTTGCCCAGCGGTGTGGTCGGCTCCGGGCACCAGGTGGTGAACCGGGGCACCACCCCGTGCGCCATGAAGAACCGCAGCCCCTCGGCGGTCGAGTCGATGGCCTCGCCCACCGAGGTGAAGCCGAAGGGCTCGGCCATCTCCACGCCCGCCACGAAGTTGGGGATCACATTGCGGGCGCCGAACACCTCGGTCGAGTCCAGGATGCGGCGATGCCACTCGTCGCGGCCGACATAGCGTTCCTTGCCCGGACAGTACAGCTCGAACAGCCGCCGGTCCCACACCTCGAAGTTGGGGTGGTAGATCCGTACGCCGTAGTCGTGGAACCGCCGCACATCGGCCTTGGGCAGCGCCTGCGCCACCACTTTGCCGATCCACCGGCCGGGGAAGCGCTCCTCGATGGCCTTCGCGTACTGGCCGTAGAAGTCGGCCTCGTCCCGGCCGCCCACCCGCGAGGTGATGGCGCCGCCGGTGAGCGTGTACGCCTGGGAGGTGCGGCCGGTGTCATGCCGGTCGATGATCTCCAGCGCCTCCAGCACCTCCTCGACCGGCTTCACCCCGGTGTACGGCCGCCCGGCCGCCTTGTGCTGACGCCAGTTGTGGTTGATGTCGCAGTACTGGCACTCCTCCTTGGCGCCGAAGTACTGGCACACCCGGAACACCGTCAGATAGACGAGGTAGCCCCACTGGATGGTCGGTGCCACCTCCATCACCGACTTGCCGTTCGCCAGGGTGTGCCGGTAGTAGTCCGGCATCGGCGGCAGCCCCACGTCCGCGATCCGCCGGCCGTCCAGATACAGGCCCAGCGCGCCGTCCTCCCCGGCCCGCACCACATACGGCGACGCCGGATTGACCCGTACGGACACCACGGTGCGGCGCAGCTCGTAGGACCCGCCGGTGAGCACGATCTCCTCGGGCGGCCGGTTCAGGGCCGCCGCACCCAGCTCCGGCAGCGTGCGGTGGTCGAAGGAGAAGACGAAATACGACTTCGGCTTGACATCGCCGTCCTCGTTGCCACTGAGCGCCGAGTCGTCGAACGCCATGCCACCGCGCAACAGGTCCTCTTTGACGACGGCCTCCCGGGGCACCTGGGGGAAGCGCCCCATCAGGTCCTCGACCAGCGCGGTACGTCCTTGGCTCTCCATCAACTGCACCATCCCTGGCTTCGTATGGGCTCGATACGGACGTGGTGGTATCTCCGCAGGTCACCTACGCTCAACACCTTAGATCAGAACGTCTGTTCACCTCCGGGAGACCCCCGGCGCGCGGCGCCCGCACGCACACCGGGACACGCGCAGCGGCACACCGGGACCCGCGCATCCGGCCGGGGCGCGCCCCGTGGCGGCCCGCTCTACGGTGGAAGTCATGGCCGTCACCCGGCTCGGCCTGGTGATCCACCGGGCCCGACCCGCCGCCGTCGCGGCGGCCCGTGCCGCCAGTGCGTGGGCCGCCGCCCATGACCTCCCCTGCACCGAGATCGACGTCTGGCGCGGGGACCATCCACGGCGCAGCGCCCAGGAGGAGGCCGAGGCCGCCGGGCACCCCGATCTGATCGTCACCTTCGGCGGCGACGGCACGTTTCTGCGCGGCGCCCGGATCGCCGCCAAGAACGGGGGATCCGCGCTGGGGGTGAATGTCGGCCGGGTGGGCTTCCTCACCGAGATCACCCCCGACCAGGTGGAACATGCGCTGGACACGGTGCACGCGGGCAGCGCCACGGTCGAGGAGCGCATGCTGCTCACCCTGCGCGCCTCGCGGCCCCTGGAGTTGCCCGCCGGCATGGAGGCGCTGCTGCGCTACGGCCGTGGCCCCGTCCTGCCCCCGCCGAAGGTCCGCCCCGGCAGTCCGGAGGAGGTCGGCTGGGGCGTGGCGCTCGACGTCGCCGCCGTCAACGACGTGGTCTTCGAGAAGCTGGCCCGCGACCGGCAGGCCAGCCTCGGGGTGTACGTGGCCGGTCAGCTGCTGGCCTCCTACGCGGCCGACGCGATCATCGTGGCCACTCCCACCGGCTCCACCGCCTACAGCTTCGCCGCCGGCGGGCCCGTGGTCTCCCCGTCCATGGACGCGCTGGTGTTCACCCCGGTGGCCCCGCACATCGCGTTCGACCGCACCGTCGTGGCCGCCGTCGACGAGGCTGTCGCCGTACGGGTGCTGCCGCATTCGGGACGGGTGGCGGTGAGCATCGACGGCCAGCTCCGCGGTGTCCTGGAACCCGGGGACTGGGTGGCGGCCTATCGGGCGCCGGACCGGCTGCGGCTGGTGCGGCTGGAGCCCATGGCGTTCTACCGCCGGCTGCGCGGGCGCTTCCGGCTGGCCGACTCGCCCGCGGCCGACCCGGCTCCGCCGTTCTACCGTCCGCGTACCCCGGTCCCCGCCGACCTGGCCCATCTGCGGCTGCCCCCGCCACCCGACACATGATCGTCGGGCGGCCCGCCGGAGATGCGGGGCCCCCACCCCGGTGCCACGCTGAAGGGTGTGACAGCTCACACGTATCACACCGATCTCACGCTGCGTGTCAACGGTGCTGACCGGGCCCTCACGCTCGACAACCGGGTGACGCTGCTGGACGCCCTGCGCGAACACCTGGCGCTGACGGGCGTCAAGAAGGGCTGCGACCACGGGCAGTGCGGAGCCTGCACGGTCCTCGTCGACGGCGAGCGCGTCAACAGCTGCCTGGTACTGGCGGTGGCCGCGGCCGGTCATGACATCACCACCATCGAGGGGATCGCCGCCCTGGCCGCGACGGGTGAACTCCACCCGCTCCAGCAGGCGTTCCTCGACCACGACGGCTTCCAGTGCGGCTACTGCACACCCGGCCAGATCTGCTCGGCGGTCGGCGCCCTCACCGAGGCCGCGCGCGGCTGGCCCAGCCATGTCACCGAGGACGTGGCCGCCGGTGTCCCCGCGGCACAGCCCCTGGACGCCGATGAGATCCGGGAGCGGATGAGCGGCAACCTGTGCCGCTGCGGCGCCTACCCGGGCATCGTGGCCGCGATCCGCGAGGTCTCCGGAGGCAACGGCGGCAGGTCGGCCCGCGCCACGGCACCGGGCGGTGCCCGGTGAAACCCTTCGCCTACGAACGCGCCACCGCGCCCGACGCCGCCGCCGCGCTCGTCTCGGACACCACCGACGCCATGTATCTGGCCGGTGGCACCAACCTGGTGGACCTGATGAAGCTGGGCGTGGCCGAACCCGCCATGCTCGTCGACATCACCGCTCTGCCCTACGACCGCATCGAGCACCGCGCCGACGGCAGCGTGCTGATCGGCTCGCTGGTGTCCAACAGTGTGCTCTCCGGCGACCGCGGTATCCGGATGCGCTTCCCGGCGGTGTCCGAGGCGGTGCTCGCCGGGGCCTCCGGACAGCTGCGCACCCGAGCCACCACCGGCGGCAATCTGCTCCAGCGCACCCGCTGTGTGTACTTCCAGGACGTCACCAAGGCGTGCAACAAACGCGATCCGGGGAGCGGATGTTCGGCCATCGAGGGCAGTCACCGCGACCTCGCCGTCCTCGGCACCTCCGACGCCTGTGTGGCCGGCCACCCGTCCGACATGGCGGTGCCGATGGCCGCGCTCGACGCCGTCGTCCACCTCCGGCGCACCGGCGGAGACGCCCGTGCGGTGCCGCTGACCGACTTCTATCTGCTGCCCGGAGACACCCCGGACCGGGAGACGGTGCTCGAGGCCGGGGAACTGATCACCGGTGTGGAGCTGCCACCGCCACCTGCGGGCGCCGCCATGTGCTACCGCAAGGTCCGCGACCGCTGGTCCTACGCCTTCGCCCTGGTGTCGGTGGCCGCCGTGGCCGCCACCGGTTCCGACGGTGCGCTCAGCGAGATCCGGCTGGCGCTCGGCGGAGTGGCGCCGCTGCCCTGGCGGGCCCGCCGGGCCGAGGAGCAGCTCATCGGAGGCCGTCCGACCGAGGAAGCGCTGCGCTCGGCGGCCCGGGCCGAGTTCGCGTCGGCCCGTCCGCTGCCGCACAACGCGTTCAAGATCGACCTCGCGGTGGACCTCGTCACCGCCACCGTGCTGGAGCTCGTCGGAGGGGAAGGGCGATGACCACGCTCGAACGGACCGTGGGCGCCGAGGTGACCCGGGTCGAAGGACGCGACAAGGTCACCGGGGCCGCGCTCTACGCGTACGAATACCCGGTACGGGACGCCCTCTACGCCTGGGCGGTGCAGTCCACCGTGGCCCGCGGCCGGGTGCGCACCGTCGACGGCGGCGCCGCGCTGGCCCTGCCCGGTGTGGTGGCCGTGCTCGACAGCGGCAATGTGCAGCGGCTGCACCCCGGCGACGACCCCGAGCTCTCGGTGCTCCAGTCCACCGACGTCGCCTACCGCGGCCAGATCGTGGCGGCCGTCGTCGCGGACACCTACGAGACGGCGTGTCAGGCCGCGGCGGCGGTGCGCGTCGAATACGAGGAGGAGGGCCACGACGTCGAACTGCGCGACGACGATCCGCACGCCTTCGTCCCGGAGACGGTCAACGCGGGCTACCCCGGGCGGCTGGAGAGCGGCGATGTGGACACCGCCTTCGCCACCGCTCCGGTGACCGTCGACGCCACGTACACCACACCCCCCGAACACGCCGCCCCGATGGAGCCGCACGCCACCATCGCTGTCTGGGACGGCGACGCGCTCACCCTCTACAACGGCGACCAGGGCCCCTATATGACGGCCAACGCGCTCGCCGAGCTGTTCGGCCTGCCCCCGGGCAGCGTACGGATCGTGGCCGACCACGTCGGCGGCGGCTTCGGCTCCAAGGCGGTGCCCCGTCCGCCCACGGTGCTCGCCGCGCTGGCCGCCCGCGCCGTGGGCCGCCCGGTGAAACTGGCGGTGACCCGGCAGCAGATGTTCAGCATGGTGTCGTACCGGACGCCCACCGTGCAGCGCGTCAGACTCGCCGCCGAGCGGGACGGCCGGCTCACCGCCGTCTCGCACAACGCGCTCCAGCAGAGCTCCCGGCTCACCGAGTACTGCGAGCAGACCGTCGCCGCCACCCGCATCATGTACGCCGCGCCCCATCGCCGCACCATCCACCGGCTGGCCCAGCTGGATGTGCCCACCCCGTCCTGGGTGCGCGCCCCCGGCGAGGCACCGGGGATGTTCGCGCTGGAGAGCGCGATGGACGAACTGGCGTATGCGCTGGGCATCGACCCGGTGGAGCTCAGGGTGGTCAATGAACCCGCCGTGGACCCCGAGTCCGGACGCCCGTTCAGCAGCCGCAACCTGGTGGCCTGTCTGCGCGAGGGCGCGGCCCGCTTCGGCTGGGAGGGGCGCGACCCGGCGCCCGGCCGCCGCCGGGACGGACGCTGGCTGCTCGGCACCGGAGTGGCGGCGGGCAACTACCCCGTCTACACCATGCCCGCCACCGCGACCGCCCGCGCCGAACCCGACGGCAGCTTTGTGGTGCGGATCGCCGCGGCGGACATCGGCACCGGTGCGCGCACCATGCTGACCCAAGTGGCCGCCGATGAACTCGGCGTGGCCCTGGACCGGGTCACCCTGGAGATCGGACGCAGTGTCTACGGCGCCGCCCCCTGGGCGGGCGGCTCCATGGGCACCAGCTCCTGGAGCTGGGCGGTGAGCAAGGTGTGCCGGGCGCTCGCCAAGCGGCTCGACGACACCTCCGGCGCCGTTCCGCCCGATGGCCTGGAGCTGAGCGCGGACACCACCGAGGACGTCCAGGCGCAGAAGAAGCTCGCCCGCAGCTCCTTCGGCGCCCAGTTCGCCGCGGTACGGGTCGACGCCGTCACCGGCCAGGTGCGGGTCGACCGGCTGCTCGGGGTGTTCGCGGCCGGACGCATCATCAACCCCCGTACCGCACGCTCGCAGTTGCGCGGCGGCATGTGCATGGGACTGTCCATGGCCCTGCACGAGATGCTCGACATGGACCCGCGCTACGGCGACTTCGCCAATCACGACCTGGCGGGCTACCACGTGGCGGCGCACGCCGATGTGCGGGACGTCGAGGCGTACTGCCTCGAGGAGGAGGACGGCGAACTCAACCCGCTGGGCACCAAGGGGGTCGGTGAACTGGGCATCGTCGGCACGGCGGCGGCGGTGGCCAACGCCGTGCACCACGCCACTGGCGTGCGGGTCCGCGATCTGCCGATCACCCTGGAGCGGGTGCGGGCGGGGCTCCACAACTGACCGCGGCCCGACCGGAGTTCCTCTGCGGAACGACCGGCGGGGCCGATGGTCGCCCGGGTGTCCCGCGGTGACGGCGCGGGACACCCGGGACAGGGAGGTCAGCCGTTGTCGGCCGCCCCACCCTGCTCCTCGGCCGCGCCGCCCTGGTCGGCCGCACCGGCGTCACCGGCCGCGCCGCCCTGGTCGTCCGCGGCTCCGCCATCGTCACCGGCGGCCCCACCGCCGTTGTCGGCCGCTCCGCCGCCGTCGCCTCCGGCCGCGCCACCGTCGTCACCGATCTTGGCGCCGACCGCGGACAGCGCGGTCGTCACCGGCTGGAAGAAGGTCTCGCCACCGGAGGTGCAGTCACCGCTGCCGCCCGAGGTCAGGCCGATGGCGCTGCCGTCCTGGCTGAACAGCGGACCGCCGCTGTCGCCGGGCTCGGCGCACACATCGGTCTGGATGAGCCCGCTGACCGTGCCCTCCGGGTAGTTGACGGTGGCGTCCAGACCGGTGACCGAGCCGTCGTTGAGCCCGGTGGTGCTGCCCATCCGGCTGACCTGCTGGCCCACCGTGGCGTCGGCCGCCTTGGCGATGTTCACCGTCTCGCCGTCGCCGGTGTTGACCGTGCTGGGGGCCTCGGTCTTGGCATCGTCGTAGGTGACGAGCGCGAAGTCGCCGTCACCGGGGAAGGTGGCCTCCTTCACGGTGCCGATCGGGGCACCGTTCTGGGAGTCCGACCACTCCTTGGCGGCAACACCGCAGTGACCGGCGGTGATGAAACCGGGCGCACCGCTGTCCGTGGTGACGTTGAACCCGAGCGAACAGCGCGCGCCGCCGCCGAAGATGGCGTCACCGCCCGCGGCGAATGTTTTGAACTCGCCCTTGGACCTCTTGACGGTGGCCGTGTCCGCACCCAGCGACTTGACGGTGGACTGAAGGGTGTCCCACTTCTCGCCGGTGACCGTGCGGTCCGCGAGGACCCGGATCTCGTTGGTCTTGGGATCGACGGACCACGCGGTTCCCGGGATGGTCGCCTTGGTCTTCAGCGTCTTCGCGGCGGACTTGAGGTCGGCGGTGCTGTTCTTGACGTTTCTGGCCACCGCGCCGGCCTTCTTGACGTCCACGTCCACGTCGTTGCCGTCCCCGACGACATTGACGATGACCTGCTGCTTGTCCTTGTCGTAGTAGGCCCCGGCGAATGCCTCGCCCAGCTGGGACGCCAACTGCGAGGCGATGTCCGCCGCGGCGGCCGCGTTGACCTTCTTGGGCTGGAGGTCGGTCTTGTCGTCCTGCGAGGCGTTGGCGTTGGGCAGCAGTATCGCCGCGCCGACGACAGCGGCCGCGCCGGCCCCGGCCAAGACGACCTTGCGCTTCGGTACGCGTTTATGGCTCAACTCATGACCTCCTGTCGGGGGGTACCGAGTTGCTCGTCCGCAATGAACGAGGCTCGACCCGGCAGTTGATACGCGCGGTGCGTGAGTTGCGTTCAGAGTGATTTTGGCCGGGCTTCCGACGGCGGCCCCGGCGGCGCCGTGACCAGCGGTGCCGGCAGCGGATCGCGACGGGCTCGGGCGAGCGCCGCGCAGAGCGCGGCCTCGTGGGCCGGACGCGTCCCGCGGGCCCACGGCGGCGCGATACATGACGATAGCAATATAGCGCGCTTGCAATTAATTGCTTACGCAAGTACTGTCGGCGCACGTAAGACGCAGAGGCAATCGCTTGGAGTGAACCCACATGCCCATCGCACTGCTGGCCCTGGCCATCGGGGCCTTCGGGATCGGAACCACCGAGTTCGTGATCATGGGCTTGCTGCCCGAGGTCGCCGGTGACTTCGGTGTCTCCATCCCCACCGCCGGCTTCCTGGTGACCGGCTACGCACTGGGTGTCATGGCCGGTGCGCCCCTGATGACCGCGCTCGGTACCAAGATCTCCCGCAAGCGCATGCTGATGCTGCTGATGGGCCTGTTCATCATGGGCAATGTGCTCTCGGCCGCCGCCCCGGTCTTCGGTGTGATGGCCGCCGGGCGGATCGTCGCCTCCTTCGCCCACGGCGCGTTCTTCGGCATCGGATCGGTCGTCGCGGCCGATCTGGTCGCCCCCGAGAAGAAGGCCGGAGCCATCTCGATGATGTTCACCGGTCTGACCGTCGCCAATGTTGTCGGCGTACCGCTCGGCACCTCCATCGGCCAGTCGCTGGGCTGGCGGACCACCTTCTGCCTCGTCGCCGCCCTCGGTGTGATCGGCCTCGCGGGCATCGCCAGGCTGGTCCCCGAGATCCCCAAGCCGGAGGGTGTGCACCTCCGCCACGAGCTGGCCGCCTTCCGCAATGCGCAGGTGCTGCTCGCCATGGCGATGACCGTCCTGGGCTTCGGCGGTGTCTTCGCCGCGATCACCTACATCGCGCCCATGATGACCGAGGTCGCCGGATTCGCCGGCTCCTCCGTCACCTGGCTGCTGGTCCTCTTCGGCCTCGGCATGGTCGGCGGCAACCTGGTCGGCGGGAAGTACGCCGACCGCGCCCTGATGCCGATGCTGTACGTGTCGCTGGGCTCCCTGGCGCTGGTCCTGGGGCTGTTCACGGTCACCGCCCATCACAAGGTCGCGGCCGCGATCACCATCGCCCTGGTCGGCGCGCTCGGCTTTGCCACCGTGCCCCCGCTCCAGAAGCGGGTCCTGGACCACGCGGCGGGCGCTCCCACCCTCGCTTCCGCCGTCAACATCGGCGCCTTCAACCTGGGCAACGCGCTCTCGGCCTGGCTGGGCGGCCTGGTGATCTCGGCCGGGCTCGGTTACACCGCCCCGAACTGGGTCGGCGCGGCACTCGCCGCCTCCGCCCTGGCGCTTGCGGTGCTCTCCAGCGCGCTGGAGAGCCGTGACGCCCACCACGGCCCCGCCCCGGTCGTCGCCGCCGTATCCGCCGAGCGGGTCCGTGTATCCGCCGACCACCCCTGACCCCGCGGACCGACTGTCACCTCCCCAACGATCCACCGAGGAGCACCCGGGCACCCTCGCACCGGTGCTGGGCGCCCTGGCCGAGCGCGTCCCGGTGGTGCTGACCTCGCGGTCCGGCAGCGGCTCGGTCCTGCGCAACACCTACGGCGCGGTCGGTTCCGAGACCGATCCGCGGCGGCGCGGACTGATCGACGGCGGACTGCTCGATCGTTACAAGGCGCGGGTGCTGCTCCGGCTGCTACTGGCCTCCGGCGCGGACCGCGACACCATCACCGCCGCCTTCGCCCGCCACGCCTGAACGCCGCCACTGAACACCACAGCAGAGCGGCCCCGGGCCCGGTGCCGCCACCGGATGCCGCACCGGACGGGGTACACGGCCATGTGCGGGGCCCCGGCCGTGCATCGGCGCGGATGTGCTGGGTACGGGCCGGAGTGTGCCCTGAACCGCCGAGGAGAGGAGCGGCACCGTGAACGATGACCGTCGGCGCGAAGAACCCGGAGAAGACAGCCGCGGCATTCCGCGGGACCTGCCCGACCAGCAGGCACAGGAAGGGCCCGATCCGCTGGACGTGGACGGCGCGGACCCGGCGCCGGGCCACGCCGAGGACGTCCCCGACCTGGACGAGTCCGGGACCGGACGGCGGGGGGAGCCGCGGACCGGAAGTGTCCACCCCGAACAGCCCGTCCCCGACGAACCGTCGGGCTGAGCCCTCCCCGGAGCCCTACGGCGCCGGTGGCGGCGTACGTCAGGCGGCGGCGGGGCGGGCCCGCACGTGCATCCGCTCGCCCTGCGCCCCGAACAGGGAGAGGAACTCCACCGGCTGGTCTCCCGCGTTGCCGAAGCCGTGCGGGGTCCGGGTGTCGAACTCGGCGGCCTCGCCCGAGGTGAGCACCAGGTCGTGCTCACCCAGCGCCAGCCACAGCCGCCCGGAGAGCACGTACAGCCATTCGTAGCCCTCGTGCACCCGCTGCTCGGGCCGCCCGCGGTCGGCGGGCGGCCGGGCCGGGAGGATCAGCTTGTAGGCGTTCAGCCCGCCCAGATAGCGGGTGAGCGGCACAAACGTCTGGCCGTTGCGGGTGAAGGGCCGCGGATGGACCCGCGGATCGCCCGTGGCGGGCGCGCCGACCAGCTCGTCGAGCGGCACGCCGTACGCCTTGGCCAGCGGCAGCAGCAGCTCCAGGGTCGGTTTGCGCTGCCCCGACTCCAGCCGCGAGAGGGTGCTCAGCGAGATCCCGGTCGTCTCGCTGAGCCGCGCGAGGGTGAAGTCACGTGTCCGCCGCAGCGCGCGCAGCCGGGGCCCCACGGCGGTCAGCACATTGGTGAGGTCGTCGTCAGCCATACCGTTCATTTGCCGCCTCGGCAAAGATGTTTGTCAAGTGGTGGCGGTCGCGCGCACGCTCCTTCCATGAACGGAGGTACTGCGCATGACCCGATACACGGAACACCCGGCGGGCCCGGACCGCGCGGCCCACGAGAGGGCGTATGACGTCGTGGTGGTCGGCGGCGGCGCCGCCGGGCTGAGCGGGGCGCTCACCCTGGGCAGGTCACGGCGCTCGGTGCTGGTCATCGACGCCGGGCAGCCCCGCAACGCCCCGGCGGAAGGGGTGCACTCCCTCCTGGGACACGAGGGCACTCCGCCGGCCACCCTGCTGGCCACCGGACGTGCCGAGGTCCGCGGCTACGGCGGCGAGATCGTGGACGGCACCGTGGTGGCGGCGGAATGCCGTGACACCGGTGGCTTCCGCGTCACCCTCGCCGACGGCACCGCGGTCCACGCCGAACGGCTGCTGGTGACCAGCGGCCTCGTCGACGAACTGCCCCCGGTGCCCGGGGTGGCCGAGCTGTGGGGCACGGATGTGCTGCACTGCCCGTACTGCCACGGCTGGGAGGTCCGCGACCAGGCGATCGGCGTGCTGGCCACCGGGCCCCAGGCGGTGCGTCAGGCACTGCTCTGGCGTCAGTGGAGCGAGAACCTCACCCTCTTCCTGCACACCGGGCCCGAGCCGGGGGAGGAAGAGTACGAACAGCTCGCGGCACGCGGCATCGCCGTGGTGGACGGCACGGTGGCCGCACTGGAGACGGCCGGTGGCAGGCTCTCCGGTGTGCGCCTCGCCGACGGCCCGGTGATCCCCTGCCGCGCTCTGGTCACCGCCCCGCGCTTCGCCGCCCGTGCGGACTTCCTGGCCTCCTTGGGGCTGGAGCCGACCGGTCAGGAGATGGCGGGCCAGGAGATCGCCCGCCGCATCGAGGCCGACATGACGGGCGCCACCGCCGTCCCCGGGGTGTGGGTGGCGGGCAATGTCGCCGACCCGCTCGAGAAGGTGGCCGGGGCTGTCGCCTCGGGAGGACGCGCGGCCGCGGCCATCAACGCGGATCTGGTGGCCGAGGAGACCCGCCGCGCGGTGGCCGCGCGGCAGTCCCCTTCTACTGCGGTTTTCTCCGCGGCCTTCTCCGCGGCGATCGAACGCGAGGTGTGCGCCGCTGTGCTCCGCGACCGACGCCACGGCCTGTGAAACCCCTCTCCCGGAAACATCCCACCCCGCCCCGCCCCGCCCCGCCCCACCGAAGGAGCACCCTCGATGGCCCCGATGCACCCGACACCCGCAACACCCCCGCCCCAGGAGTTCTGGGACACCCTCTACGGCGGCGCCGACCGCCTCTCGAGCGGTGAGCCCAACCCCGTGCTGGCCCGTGAGACCACCGGGCTGACCCCCGGCAGCGCCCTGGACCTCGGATGCGGCGAGGGCGGCGACGCCGTCTGGCTCGCCCGGCAGGGCTGGCACGTCACTGCCGTGGACATCTCACAGGTGGCCCTCGACCGAGCCGCAGCCGACGCCGCGTCCGCGGGCGTCGGCGAACGGATCGACTGGCAGTGGCACGACCTGGCGGTGTCCTTCCCCGCCGGAGCCTTCGACCTGGTGTCCGCCCAGTTCTTCCACTCCTTCCTGGAACTTCCCCGTGAGCGCATCCTGCGCTCCGCCGCCGAGGCGGTGGCACCGGGCGGAGTGCTCCTCATCGGCGGACACGCGGGTCACCCCTCCTGGGAGCGGGACCCCGATCCGGGCGTCCACTTCCCCACCCCCGACGAGGTCCTGACCGCGCTCGACCTCCCGGTCGGACGGTGGGAGGTGCTGGTCAGCGAGGTGTACGAGCGGCAGCTGACCGGGCCCGACGGACAGCCCGCCACCCGGCCCGACAACACGCTGAAGCTGCAACGCAGTTGACACCAGGCGACCCGTCTCATGTCCGGTGGGGCCGGAACGCCCAGTCCACCCGCGGTTCGACCAGCGGACGGAAGACCCGGCGCACCGGGGCGGTGCACAGCACGGTGATCATGGCCACGGCGGCCGCGGTGACCGTCAGCTCACCCAGCGGGGTGTGCGGCCACGGATGGTCGTACCAGTCCCAGAAGCGGGACGCCTTGATGACAAAACCGTGCAGCAGATAAGCGTAGAGCGTGCCCGTCCCGAGCGCGGTGAACCACAGCGCCCGCCCCGGCACCCAGGCCAGGAAACAGGCCGTCAGGGCGAGCGCCAGCAGGAACAGCGCGGGGGTGGTGAGCAGACCGGCCCAGCGCGGGACGTCCAGCCCGGTGGTGCTCGTGCGGTGGTAGAACCACTCCGGGTCGAACCACGGCGCCACCGCGTACGCCGCACACAGCGCGAAGGCGGCGAACGGCAGCGAGACCAGCCGGGCCGTGCGGGTGCGCAAACGCGCGAAGTGGCCGGGCCGCAGGGTGAGTCCGACCACGAAGAACGGCAGGAAGGCCAGCACCCGTTGCAGCGCCAGATCGCCACCGGAGTCCGGTGAGATCGAGGCGAGCGTGGCCACCGCCACTGAGATCGGCACCGGATGACGCAGCGCCAGCCACAGGGGGGTGGTGAGCCGCCAGATGAACAGCGCGGCCAGGAACCACATCACGTACCAGGGGTCCAGCAGGCTGAACGGTTCCCCCGGGTTGTCCAGCACCCACCGGGAGAAGAGGGTGTACGCCACCTCGAAGACGAGGTACGGCACCACCACACTGCTGATGAGCCGTCGCACCCGCCCGGGCGCGAGGTCGAAACTCCGCGAGAAATAGCCCGATATCAGCGCGAAGGCGGGCATGTGGAAGGCGTACACCGTGAGATAGACCGCGGTGGCGGCGCGGCTGCCGTAGGTGAGCGGTTCCCATGCGTGGCCACAGGCCACTAACACGATCGTCAGGTACTTCGCGTTGTCGAAATACGGGTCGCGGGTTCTGGT
Source organism: Streptomyces sp. NA02950 (assembly GCF_013364155.1). Taxonomy (NCBI): domain Bacteria; kingdom Bacillati; phylum Actinomycetota; class Actinomycetes; order Kitasatosporales; family Streptomycetaceae; genus Streptomyces; species Streptomyces sp. NA02950. The sequence goes on from NZ_CP054916.1 coordinate 8,700,546, forward strand.
TCCGGACGCGTCACCGCCCTTGGGCCGGGTGGCGGCCGGTGGTGGGGTCACTCGGGCGGTCGTGTCCTGTTGCATGTGTTTCCCGAACACCTTCGGTGGAGACGGCAAAGGGTCCCCTGCGCCTGCCCGGTTCGGCCCGGTCCATGCGGAATCAGTGGTTCGGGAGCCGATCCAGCACGGTGACCTCCTCGTTCGCGGAGGCGAACAGCAGGGCGACGGCCAGGGCACCGGGGTCGGGGACGCCACGGGAGTGGTCGCCGGTGTAACTGGCGCGGCCGCGCCGGGCGCGCAGACCGCTGGTGGAGCGGGCGCCCCGGTGGGCGGCGACCGCGGCCAGGCGCAGGGCGGCCGCCGGGTCGGCGGTCGGCGGGCACTCGGCCAGTGCCTTCGCGGCCGGGACGAGGGCGTCCACCATCGTCTTGTCGCCGACGTCGGCCTCCCCGACGCGCTGGATCGCGGCCACTCCGGCGGCGGTCCCGGTAGCCAGGGCCGCGGTGCCGGGCAGCGCGGGGGAGGCGTCGTACAGCGCGTCGGCGAGCTCCTGGAACAGCAGCCCGAACAGCGGGCCGCTGGTGCCGCCGACATCGTCGAGGAAGACCCGTGCGGCGGCGGCGAGCGGTGCCGCCGGACCGTCGTCGGCGGACCGCGGAGTGGCCGTCAGGGCGTCCAGGGCGCGGCGGACGCCGTCCATACCGGTGGCCAGGTTGGCGCCGAAGTCACCGTCGCCCGCCTGCTGGTCGAGTGCGGTCAGCTCGGGTTCGACGGAGCGTACGGTGGCGGCGAAGCGGGCCAGCCACGCCGCGACGCTGTCACGGGTGAGGGCGTTCGGGCCGGGGCTGTCGGACATACGGGGACTCCTCGGGGCGGTCGTGGGGAGGACGGAGCACGGTGTCCTGACGTGGCATCACCGTGCGGACACACGCTCACACGAGGTGGCGACGGGTCACAGCGGCCAGGCCGGGGTGCGGGCGGGGGCGTCCCACAGCCGCAGGGTCTCCGCGTCGGAGGTGAGCAGGGTCAGGGAGAAGCCGCGCATGTCGAGGGCGCTGACGAAGGTGCCGGTCAGCGAGCGGTCCAGGGCGACGTCCCGGGTGTCGAGGGCCTTGGCGAGGGCGTGGCGGATCCCGTACAGCTCCAGGGAGGTCACCGACCCGAGCCCGTTGACGAGCGCGAGCACCCGGGAGCGCGAGCCGTCGGGAAGCGCGGCGAGCAGCTGGTCGGTCATGGTCTCCACCAGCTTGCCGAGTGGTGCGTGCGGAGTGGTGCCCTCGGCGCGTTCGCCGTGGATGCCCACCCCGAATTCCAGGACGCCCTCGGGCAGACCGAAGGCCGGGGCGCCGGAGGCGGGCGTGGTGTGCGCGGCCGCCGCCACGGCCAGACTGCGGGCCCGGCGGGTCAGCTCGGTGCCGAGGGCCGCCAGCTCGTCCAGCCCGCGCCCCTCGTCGGCGGCGGCGCCGAGGATCTTCTCGACGAGCAGGGTGGCTCCGGTGCCGCGGCGGCCGACCGCGATGTCGTCGGAGTCGGTGGCGAGGTCGTCGTCGATCAGGACGCGGGCGCAGGGGATCCCCTCGTGGTGCAGGCGTTCGGCGGCGATGCCGAAGTTGATGCGGTCGCCGGTGTAGTTCTTGACGATGTGCAGAACACCGCCGGGCCCGGCCACGGCGCGGCTGGCCTCGAAGATCTGCCGGTTGTGCGGTGAGGCGAAGATCCGGCCGGGGCAGGAGGCGTCCAGCATCCCCGCGCCGAGGAAACCGGAGTGCAGCGGCTCATGGCCGGAACCGCCCCCGGACACCAGACCGACACGGCGGGTGGGCGCGGTGTGGCGGGCGCGGAGGTAGCCGTGGTCGGGGTGGAATTCGACGAGTTCGGCGTGGGCGGCGGCGAAGCCCGCGAGCGCGTCGGGAACGAGGGACTCGGGCGAGTCACGGAAGTACTGGGGCATGAACGCGGCTCCCTGGGCGAGTGGGGGGACGGGGTGGACTCGGTGGTCGTGCGCCGGACCCGGCGATGCGGTGCCTCAGCCAACGATGGTCGCCGCGACACGGCGGCAGGGTGCTCAGGCTGGACAGCAGCGCGACCCCAACGGCGTACTGTCATACGCCGGTCGTGTGCTTTCCGTACTGCTCCGACGCGCCCGCCGGTCCTGGTCCGAAGGGAGCAACGGGGGGGGGGCGATCCGCGGCCGGGATCGGGGGTACCGGATCCAAGCCGCGGATGCGGACGCGCGGAGATGCGAGCATGCGTACGGCAGATGATCGTCCGCGTGAGCAGGGAGCCAGGGTGACGGAGAAGAGGACCGGGAACGACCGGGGCGCCGGAGGCGCCGACGCCCCGCTGGCGGGGTGCGCCGTGCTGGTGACCGGCGCCTCCAGCGGGATAGGGGCGGCCACCGCCCGTTCGCTGGCCCGGCAGGGCGCCGAGCTGGCGCTGGTCGCCCGCCGCACCGACCGGCTCGAGGAACTCGCGTCCGGCATCCGGGAGCGGGGCCGTTCCTGTGTCGCCCTCACCGCCGATCTGCGGGACCCGGCACAGGCCCGCCAGGCCGTCGAGGACGCCGCGGAGCGCTTCGGCCGACTGGATGTGCTGGTGAACAGCGTGGGGTTCGTGGCCACCGGTGATATCGAGGAGGGCGATCCGGACACCTGGGAGCGGATGCTCGACCTCAACGTCAAGGCGGTGCTGCACACCTCGCAGAAGGCCCTGCCGCATCTGCTGCGGGCGGCGGAGGAGGGCCCGCGCGGAGTGGCCGACCTGGTGAGCGTGAGCTCGGTGGCCGGCCGGGTCGCGCGGCCCCACAACGCCGTCTACTCGGCCACCAAACACGCCGTGGTCGCCTTCAGCGAGGCCCTGCGGCAGGAGGTGACCGCACGGGGTGTGCGGGTGGGGGTGGTCGAACCGGGCATGACCGCCACGGAGATGACGGCCGACCCCACCACCGGGGCGGTGGCCCGTGGTATGCCCCGGGAGCTGTGGCTCCAGGCCGAGGACATCGCGCGGTCGATCACCTTCATGGTCACCCAGCCGCCGCATGCCGCGATCAACGAGATCCTGGTGCGGCCGACGGCTCAGTCGCACTGACCAGCGAGGAGGGTGCCGAGGCGGTGGCCTCCGCCCCGGTCCCGCCGGGGGCCGCCGGATCGTCGTCGGGCAGCCGCAGGAAGAGGGCTTGCACCGTGCTGACCACAGAGAGCCCCGCGAAGATCCACATGACCCCGGCGACCCCGAGCGGCCCGATCGCCAGCCCCACGATGGCCGGGCCGATGAAGGTACTCAGCCCCGCCCCGAGGTTGAGCACGGACATCGCGGCGCCCTTGTGCTCCGGGGACAGCGACGGCATCAGCGTGGACAGCGGAACGTATCCGGCGAGCGTGGCGCCGTAGACCACTCCGACGGTCACGGCCACCCACACCTCGGCGCCCGCGGCCAGCGGGACGTAGTACAGCAGCAGGGTGCTGACCGCGCAGCCGGGACCACCGCGGTACGCGACGGTCCGCCGTCGGCCGAGCCGGTCGCCGATCACCCCGAACAGCAGGTTCCAGACGATGTTGCTCATGAACATCGCGCTGAGGACGGTGAGCCAGGAACCCATCGACAGCCCGACGGTGTCGGTGAAGAACAGCGGGAGGAAGACGAGGAAGCCGAACTCGGGAGCGGTGTTGATGGCCCGCACCACACCCCCGATCCCGATCTTCGGCTGCTGCCAGATGATGGTGACGCTCTTGAGGAGGGTGGCGACCGGGCGGCCCTCGGCGACCCGCAGATCGCCGTGTGGTTCGCGGACACGGAGCAGCGCCGTCAGCCCTCCGGCGAGGACCAGCACGAGCGACAGCCAGAGCGTGGTGTACTCGCCGACCACCGGGATGGTGGCTTTGGCGAACAGCGAGCCCAGGGTGGGCAGTCCACCGGTGAAGGCGAACCAGAACTGGATCCGCAGGTCTTGGGGAGGGATCGCGCGTGGTGCGTCGATACGGTCTCATCATCTGTCGAGTGACCAGTAACGGCCGCGGTGTTAATTTTCTCTGGCCGTTGCGCTCATCAGGTGACGGATACCGTCCCGGGGATCACCCGAACGCCGTACGGCGGCGGGTGGAACCACGGTCGGCCGCACCCCGCGGCGGTATGCGTGCCAGATGGTGCACACCGGATGCCACCATCCGTAAGCCGCAGCGCTGACCTGCGTAAACCTTCGGTGCACCCCTTCGCCGACAGCCGTATGGCGAGGCGTCAGTGAGGCGGTGGAGGTACGCCACGGTGGCGTAGCCCGGTGTTCCGCGGGCCCGCCGTACGGCCCACGGCACGGGCCGTGCGGGTGCTCGACCTGCCCCGCCTCGGATGACAGCGTGTGCCGACATGGAGCACAGCCCTGGACCGCAAAACGTGCGCGCGAGGCTGCTGCTGGCCAGCGCCACCATGCTCTTCGTCGAGCTGGCGCTGATCCGGTGGACCGGCGCCAATATCGTCCATCTGAGCTATTTCTCGAACTTCATCCTCTTGGGCTCGTTCCTCGGGATCGGCCTGGGATTCCTCATCCCCGCCGGCCGCGGGCAGTGGCTCACCCGCTGGGCGCCCATTCCCCTGGCCGTCCTGGTCGTCCTGGTACGGGAGTTCCCCGTCCAGGTGCGGCAGAGCAGCGGTGAGGTCATCTACTTCACGGCCGTGAAAACCACCGGACTGCCCCAGTGGGTGACGCTGCCCGTCCTGTTCGGACTGACCGCGCTCATCATGATGGCGATCGGAAAGATGACCGCGGACCTGTTCCGCCGTCTGCCGTCACTGGAGGCGTACCGCTTCGACCTCCTGGGTTCCCTCACCGGGTCGGTGTCCTTCGCGCTGCTGTCCTGGCTGCGCGCGCCATCGGTGGTGTGGGGAGTGATCGCCGCGGTGGCACTGCTCGTACTGGGCGGCCGCCGCAACACCATCCGGTACACGATCCCGCTCGGAGTGATGGTGGCGGTCCTCGCCCTGGAGACGGTGGCGAGCGGTATCTCCTGGTCCCCGTACTACAAGATCGAGACCAAACGCTCGACCTCGTCCGCCCGGGACTACAACATCGCCGCCAACGGGGTGCCGCACCAGAGCATCGCGCCGTTGAAGGAGCTGACCAAGCCGGGTTCACCGTACGACCAGCCCTACCGCGAGACACCGCGCAACTCCCACCGCAACGTCCTGGTCATCGGGGCGGGCAACGGCAATGACGTGGCTCTCGCCCTCGCCCACGGAGCCAAGCGCGTGGACGCCGTGGAAATCGACCCCCGGTTGCAGGAGATCGGTGCCTCGCTGCATCCCGCCCGCCCGTACGACAATCCCCGGGTGCACGTCCACATCAACGACGGCCGGGCCTTCCTGGAGCAGACGAAGACCCGCTACGACCTGATCGTGCTAGCCCTCCCGGACTCCCTGACACTGGTGTCGGGCGCCAGCAATCTGCGCCTCGAAAGCTATCTGTTCACCCGTCAGGCATTCGAGGCGGCACACCGCCACCTCGCTCCCGGCGGTGCGTTCGCCATGTACAACTACTACCGGCAGAACTGGCTCATCGACCGGTTCGGATCCACCCTCACCTCCGTCTTCGGCCACGGGCCCTGTATCACCCACTACGGCAACAAGCGGGCCGCGATCATGGTGGCGGGCGTCACCGCGCACGACCAGTCCTGCACCGGCTCGACGTGGCAGCCCGCCGGCAAGGTGCCCACCGCCGCCACTGACGACCACCCGTTCCCCTATCTGCTGCACCGCACCATCCCCAGCCTCTACATCGGTGTGCTGGGCGCGATCCTGCTGGTGACCCTGCTGTCGGTACGGATGACCGGTGTCCGTATCCGGCGCACCGCCGGCTACGCCGACATGTTCCTGCTCGGGGCCGCCTTCATGCTCCTCGAGACCAAGAACGTGATCGGCTTCGCGCTCTACTTCGGCACCACCTGGCTGGTCAACGCCATGGTGTTCGCGGGTGTGCTGGTCGCCGTCCTCTGCGCGGTGGAAGTGCGGCGCCGGATGCGCCGGATCAACCAGCTCGCCCTGCAACTGCTGCTCTTCACCACCCTGGCCATCGCCTGGCTGATCCCGACCGACTGGGTGCTCGGGTTGCCGTTCGCGGGACGTCTCGCCGCCGCGATCGCCCTGGCCTTCGCGCCCATCTTCTGCGCCAACCTCATCTTCTCCGACCGGCTGGCCGCGGCCTCCGATCCCACGGCGGCCTTCGGGGCCAATCTGCTGGGCGCCCTCACCGGCGGCGCCCTGGAGTACCTGGCCCTCGTCACGGGCTATCAGGCCCTGCTGCTGGTGGTGGCCGTGCTCTACGCGGGCGCCGGCATCGCCATGCGGTTCACCCGTCCTGGTTCCCCCGAGACCCCGGTCCAGGAGCCGATCACCGTGCAGGCGGCGCCGCGCACCTGATGCCCCGCCACCGACCCCGTACGCCACTGCGCACCCCGCCGCCCCCGTGCCCCGGAACACTCCGGGACACGGGGGCGGTCCCCGTGGGGCCACGGGTCACTTGTACATACGGGTCACTCGTACATGATGTAGTCCGGCCGCGGCCGCAGGGCCAGCACCTCCTTGGGGGTCATCAGCCGACTGCCCTCGGTGTCCTCGTCGTAGAAGAGCTTGAAACCGGTGCGCAGGCCCTCCGGCTGGTCCTTGACGAGCTTGTGCCAGGTGCTCCGCTTCATCCCGGGCGACCCGATCCCGTCCGCGCTCTTGATCACCACCACGCCGGGCTGCGGGCGCAGCGCGGACTGGTCGCGTACGACGGAGACGGCCACCTGGTGGTAGACCAGCGGTTTCTGCGGCAGATCGTGCTCCGACACCAGCTTCGACAGATAGCGCGCCACCTCGGTCAGCTCCTTGCCGGTGGTGTGGCCGTAAGCGTCTCCCGGTACCTCGCCGGGGCCCATGTCCCACTCCGGATCCAGCGCTATGCCCACATCGGGGTGGACGAGCCAGCTGCGCAGGGCCTTGACCTCGTCCAGGGCGGAGGCCCGGCCCGGCTGGATGTTCAGCAGCAACAAGGCGTGATGGCGCCGGGCGGCCTGGTGGAAGCGGCGGATCGTGGTGGCGGGCGTCCGCGAGCGGTAGGTGCCGTCCGGGCCCGCGCTGCTGTTGGCGACGGTGGCGAGGAGTTCGAGCACGGGCTGCGGTTCCCGCCCCGCGGCGTAGGACCGTGCCCTCTTCTCGATCTCGGCGACCCGGTCGTCGAGATCGCCGGTGCCCAGGCGGCCGAGCGCCGCCGCGCCGGGCAGTCCGCAGTAGCCCACCAGCCGGTACCGCGACAGCTCCCGGCCACCGCGGGGGAGCTGGGGGCGGCGCTCGGCCGGACGGGTCGGGGCGTTGCGGCCGGACCCCGACGGCGGGCGCTTGGCACCTCTGGAAGGCCCCGGGGACGTGGACGGCCGGGCGGGCGCCGAACCCTTCGCGGGTGCGTCCGAGCCGACTGTCCTGCCTTGCTCGCCGCATCCGGCGACCAGGCCGAGACCGGCCGCCGCCGTCGCCGTGAGCAGTCCGCGCCGGGTGGGCGACGGCACCCCGGGACGGCCCGCACCGTCCCCGGGCCGACGGGCTGACGCATCGCCATCCGGTGTGGTCTTCCCCGATGTGCTGTGAGCCACGTTCCCTCCGTCCGCGGTGCCCGGCCGACGCCGGACACCGGTCTGTTCTGCGGGCCGATGGGGCTGTCCGTGCCCTCGAGCCTCTCCGGAAGGGCCGGAGGTGAAACGGAATCGGTGGCCCGCTCGATGAACTGCGCGGTGCGCTCGGCGCGGACGGGCGGTCCGCCGCGTACCGCGGCACCGTGCATCTGGCCGGTCCCAGTGAGCTCATCGCCGCACGGGTGCTGCCCGCGCCCGCCCCGCTCACCTCCCGGGGTCTTCGGCTGCGGATCACCCTGGGGCCGGCCCAGGACCTGCTGTCGGCTCTGGCCAACGCCCGGGCGGATCTGGTGGTTTCGGCCGTCCGGCCCACCGGGTGGGGGATCACCGCCACCCCGCTGACGGACGAGGAGTTCGTGCTCGTCGGATCGCCCGCACTGGCCCGTACCATCGACCCCGGACGGCTCGGTGAGGACCCGGTCGGAGCGGCTCGCGCATCTGCCGCCGGCCGCCTACGCGGAGGATCTGCCGATCATCCGGCGCTACTGGCGCAGTGAGTTCGGCCGCCGTCCGCCCAACCCCACCACGGTTGTCGTACCCGGCCTCCGGGCGGTCCTGGCCGTTGTGGTCGCGGGCGCGGGGATCCTTGTACTGCCCCGCTGTCCGGCCGAACCCGCCCTGGCGGCGGGGTCCGTGGAGACGCTGCACAGCCCCGAGGTGCCGCCGCTCAACACCGTCTACCCCGCCACCCGCCCCGACGGACTCGGCCGGCCCGCCGTCGCCCTCGTCCGCGACCGGCTGCTGAGCCGCGCCCGCTCCTGCAACACGCTCCAGGTGTGTCGTCCGAGGAGGCCGGTGGGGCGCCCGGACACCCGCTGACGGAGGGCTGACGGCCGGGGCCGAGCCGGGGGGCACCCTGGTGGACACTAGGACGATCCGGCGCGACGAGAGATCCCGAGGAACGACATGACCCTGCTGATCGGCATCGACATCGGCACCTCCGGCTCCAAGGGCGTCCTGGTCAGAACCGACGGCACCCTGCTCGCCCAGGCATCCCGGGAACACCCCACCGACACCCCTCACCCCGGCTGGGCCGAACATGACGCCCGGACGGTGTGGTGGCGGGATCTGACCCATCTCAGCGCCGAATTGCTCGCCGCCGCCCCGGCGGGGGAGCGGATCGGCGCGGTGGGCGTCAGCGGTATCGGCCCCTGTCTGCTGCCCACCGATGCCGACGCCACCCCGCTGCGCCCGGCGATCCTGTACGGGGTGGACACCCGGGCGGGCGAGCAGATCGCCGCCCAGCGGGCCCGCTACGGCGAGTGGCGGGTGCTCGAGCGCTGCGGCTCACCACTGACCAGCCAGGCCATCGGCCCCAAACTGGCCTGGGTGCGGGAGCGGGAGCCCGGGGTCTGGGCCCGCACCCGCCGCTGGTTCATGGCCAGTTCGTATCTGGTGCACCGGCTCACCGGCGCGTACGTCCTCGACCACCACTCCGCCAGCCAGTGCACGCCGCTCTACGACCTGCGGCAGGGCACCTGGATCGAGGAGTGGTGCGAGGAGATCGCACCGGGTGTGCAATGGCCGCCCCTGGTCTGGCCGTCGGAGGTGGCCGGCGAGGTGACCCAGGAGGCCCAGCACACCAGCGGCATCCCCGCGGGCACCCCCGTGATCGCGGGCACCATCGACGCCTGGGCCGAGGCCACGGCCGTCGGGGCCACCGCGCCCGGTGATCTGATGCTGATGTACGGCACCACGATGTTCCTGGTGAACGTGGTCGCCGAGGCCGCCCCCGACCCCCGTCTGTGGTCCACCCGGGGCGCCTTCCCCGGCACCTACTGCCTGGCGGCGGGCATGGCCACCTCCGGCGCCGTCACCGGATGGCTGCGCGACCTCACCGGCACGGACTACGACACTCTGGTGGCCGAGGCCGCGGCCATCGCCCCCGGCGCGGAAGGGCTGCTGATGCTCCCGTACTTCGCGGGCGAGCGCACCCCGCTCTTCGACCCCGACGCACGTGGGCTCGTCCTGGGGCTGACACTGCGCCACGGCCGGGGGCACCTCTACCGCGCGGCGCTGGAGGCCACCGCCTTCGGGGTACGGCACAACCTGTCCGCCATGGAGGCGGCGGGCGGGGACATCCGCCGGGTGACCGCCGTGGGCGGCGGCGCCCGGGCGCTGTGGACCCGTATCGTCTCCGATGTGACCGGACGGGCCCAGGACGTCCCCCGGTACACCACGGGCGCGGCCTATGGTGACGCGTTCCTCGCGGCGGCCGGGACGGGCCGTGCGACGGCGGCGGACATCGCCGCGTGGAATCCGGTCGCGCACACGGTGGAACCCGACCCGGCGACCGCGGGGACGTACGACGACCTCTACCGCCTCTACCGCGAGCTGTACCCGGCCACCCGCGACGCGGCACACGCCCTGGCCGCGCATCAGCACGCCGCCGCGGGCTGGACACCGTCCTAGTCGCGTCGGCGGTGGCACCGCTGCCGTGCCACCGCCTACCGTGGGGCGAGTACCCGGACCGGCTCATCCGCGAGGAAGGCACGGATGTCCTCGACCGCCTGAGTGAAGAACCGTTCGTAGTTGTTCCGCGTCACATAGCCCAGATGCGGTGTGGCCAGCAGATTCGGCAGCGAACGGTAGATGTGGTCCGACGCCAGCGGCTCCTGCTCGAACACATCGACCCCCGCGCCCGCGATCCATCCGCCGCGCAGGGCGTCCGCGAGCGCCCGCTGATCCACGATCGCCGCGCGCGCGGTGTTGACGAGGAACGCGCCGGGCCGCATCCGCCGCAGCTCCGCCGCGCCCAGCAAACCCCGGCTGCGTTCGCTGAGCACCAGGTGCACCGAGACGACATCGCTGGTCTCCAGCAAGTCCTCCATGGACGAGGCAAGCCGGACACCTTCGGCCTCCGCCCGCTCCGCCGTCAGATTCCGGCTCCAGGCGGCCACCTCCATGCCGAACGCCTGGCCGATCCGTGCCACGTTGGTGCCGATCCTGCCCAGCCCCAGCAGTCCGAGACGGCTGCTGTACAGGTCGGTGCCGACCGTGCTCTGCCATGGCCCGCCGTCCCGCAGCGCGGTGCTCTCGGGCACCAGATGGCGGACGAGGCCGAGGATCAGCGCCCAGGTCAGCTCGACGGCCGGCTCCGAACCGCTCGCCGTACCGCAGACGGTGACCCCGTGCCGCGCGGCCGCCGCCAGATCCACGGAGGCGTTGCGCATCCCCGTGGTGACGAGCAGTTCCAGACGTGGCAGCCGGGCGAACACCTCTGCCGGGAACGGGGTGCGCTCCCGCATGACGACCACGATCTCGCAGTCCCCGACCGACTCGACCAGCGCGTCCTGATCGGCGATGTGCTGCCGGTGCACGACCACGTCCACCGTGTCGCGCACCTGCGACCAGTCGGCCATCGACAGCGCCACGTCCTGGTAGTCGTCGAGCACCGCGCAACGCCGCTTCATCGTTGTCCTTCCGCCGGTACGGGTAGGTTGTTTCTACCACCGGGCGGATGCGGCCGTGGCGGGCCGGGGCTCACCCCAGGGTCGCGGACAGCACCTCGGCGAACTCCGCCGGATGCTCGGCGAGGCCCACATGTCCACCGGGGAACTCCACCACCTCACCGCCGAATCGCTCGGCGAGCAGCGCGGCCGGACGCCGGAGGAGCTGACCTCGGGAGTCCCGGCCCGCGGCCAGAACCAGCCGGTCCGCCACACTCTCCAGCGCGGCCACATCCGGGACGTGGGCGGTGAACTGGCGCAGGATGTGCTCCAGGAAGTAGGGGGTATTGGCCTGCATCCGGCCGAGCACCGGGGCCAGATGCGGCGGCAGCTCGTCCATCGGCGGGCTCTGCGGCCGGTCCTCGGGCGGCCGCCGCTCGCTCTCCTGGTCCCCGCCGCCGGTTCCGGCGCTCATCGTGGCCATCGCCGCCGCGACCCCCTCACGGCGGTACGCCGAGTGCACCTCGGCGAAGAAGGCCCGGTGGTGCTCGGCGTCGGGCAGCAGCTCCACCACCGGAGGCTCGTGGGCCACCACCCGCCGCAGCCGCTCCGGATGGCGGGCCAGCAGATCCAGCGCGGCGATGGCGCCGGAGCTGGTGCCGAACACACAGGCCGGTTCGCCGTCCGGTGCCACCTGCTCGAGCAGGAGGTACGCGTCCTCGCTGTGCCGCTCGGGGCGCTGATCCTCCAGCGGGCCGTCGAGCGGGCTGCGGGACATCCCGCGCGGGTCGTAGGAGACCACCGTCCAGCGGTCGGTGAAGACGGGCGCCACCGCGTCGAAGAGGGCGGCGTCGGCGGATCCGCCCGGTATCAGCAGCAGCACCGGGCCGCTGCCGCGCACCTCGTAGTGAAGGGTGGCGCCGGGCACCCGCAGGGTGCCGGTCGTGGGTTCGGCGCTGAGGTGCGTGTTCATGAGGTGCGTCGCTTTCCGCTCGTTCGGGACCCAGTAGAGGGCCAGTGCTCCAGTGCGATGTGCAGGGCCGCGACGGTCCGCTCCCATGACGCCCCGAGGTCACGGGGGTGTCCGAAGCCGCCACCGGCCTCGAGACTGACGAAGCCGTGGAAGGTGCTGCGCAGCAGCCGAACCGCGTCGGTCAGATCGGGCTCCGACAGCCCGTAGCCACGCAGCATCGAGTAGGTCAGCTCGATCTTGCGCCGTGCGCCCGCCGATTCGGCGGCCAGGGCGGGGTCGATCTGGATCTGGGTGGCGGCGTACCGGCCGGGGCGCTCCAGTGCGTAGGTGCGGTAGGCGTCGGCGAACGCCACCAGCGCGTCCTTGCCCGACCGGCCCGCCACCGCCGCCCCGAAGTGGTCCGCGATCTCGTCCGCGGCCAGCAGGGCGATCCGTGCCCGGAGCTCGGACACGTTCTTGATGTGCGAGTAGAGACTCGCGTCCTTGACGCCGAAACTCCGCGCGAGCGCGGACATCGTGACGTTGTCCAGTCCGACGATGTCCGCCAGATCCGCTGCCGCCCGCACCACGCGATCGGTCGTCAGACCGGCACGAACCATGTGCCACCTCCGTGTTGCTCATAAAACCTAGGGCTCCTAGGAACAAAGCTAATATACACAGGAAGTGTGGATGCGCACATCGATTGATCCGCCGGTGGGGCCGGGTCCGGCGATCCGCGGACTGCCGCACACACCACCGCAACCAACGCCACCATCAGGTGTTCTGACGTCTCGTCATCACGTTTACGGCGCCACTCTTCCGGATGACATCCCAGGTCCGCACACGATGTCCCCGGCCCGTTTCTTCACCGGAAGTTGGCCTCTCACGAGGGATCCGGACGGCTCCAGTTGTTTTGCGTCGTTGCACACCGGGCACCGCACACTCCTGATAGCAGGCATAATCGCAGCTGCGATGGGCGCAGAGGCCCAGAAAGGGGACGAATGATGGCGCACGCGTTGAGCGCGGACAGCAGTGTCGGATCCACCATCGAGGCACTGGAGGCGGAACTCCCTGAGCTCCAGAAGCAACAGCAGGCCCTCAAGGACGATTTGGAGGCCGTCACCAAGCGGCTGGAGGCGGTCAGCACCGCTCTGAGCAGCCTTCAGCTGCTCTCCACCGGAGCGGTGTCGCCCACGGAGGCGGCGACCGCCGTGGCCGTGGCGGCGTCGGTTTCCGAGCCGGCCGCCGATGACGGGGCCGCCCCCGCCGCGGACGTGGCCACCGAGGTGGCCGAGGAGGGCGGTGCCGCCGCCCGCACGTCCGCCGCCACGCGCAAGGCGGCCATCGGCCGTCAGCGCAGCAGGGGCAAGGCGAAGCCGGCCACCGGACGGGCCACCAAGACCGCGTCCAAGAAGACCGCCGTCGCCAAGAAGGCCACCAAGAAGGCCGCGGCCAAGGCACCGAAGTCCACCAAGACCGCGGTGAAGGCCACCAAGGCGCCCAGGACCGCCGCCAAGGCCGCCAAGTCCGTGGTGAAGGCCACCGACAAGGCCAAGGAGACGGGTACCGGTTCCGAGCGCGCCACCGGCCTCGCGGACAACGTGCTCGCCGCCCTGCGCAAGGCCGGTCGCCCGATGCGCGCTTCCGAGGTCAACGACGCGCTGGGGCGCGAGGAGACGCGTACCAACGTCAACTCGGTGCGCAACACCCTCGAGCGGCTGCGCTCGACGGACCGGGCCCAGCGCTCCGGCCGTGGCCTGTACGAGGCCGCGGCCACGAGCTGACGGCCTGGTGTCGCGCCCGGTCGGCACCTGCGTACCGGCCGGCCCTCCTCACCGCCGCGACCCCGCCACTCCACCGCCACCCACGGGCAGCGGTGTTGGCGACGGCCGGTCGCACGGCACATGAGGCCGGGCTGACGCGGTCCGCGGGGTCGACGGCCGGCGCGGAGCGGCCCCGGGAGAGGGTGGATCCGCAAGCTTCGGCGGTCCGGAACCCGCCGAAGACACGGTCCATCCTCTCCCGCCCGGTCCCGCCGCGCCCGCCGGTGCCATCAGCCGCCGGGCACCCCGGCCGCGGGGTGGCACCGTCGCCACCACACCGGCGGGGCCACCGCGTCGGTAACCCATCCGCGCCCGGGCGCTCCGTTCAGCGCGGCGCCGCCGTGCCCCGCACCGTCTCGGCGAGCCGGGCGGCGGCGTCGTCCGCGAACAGCTCACGGCCCGCCGCGATCCGGCGCTCACGTGTCCCGGACGGCACGGTGAGCACATCCAGCAGCCGCAGCAGCTCCCATGAGTCCGCCGCGTGGTCGGACAGGCCCAGGGCGGCCATTCTGCGGACACCTTCCCGGCCGTGCCCCGGGATCGGGCGGTAGCCCACCACGGGGACACCCGTCGCCAGCGCCTCCAGTGCGGTCTGCCCGGCGGCGTTGTCCACCAGGGCCCGTGAGGCCGCCAGCAGACCCGGCATGTCCGGCTCCCAGCCGAGGGCCGGCACCTCCGGCCACCGCGCCAGCCCACGGCGCAGCCGCTCGTCCCGGCCGCAGAGCACCACCGGCAGATATCCGCCGCCGGACAGCAGCCGTGCCGTCTCCGCCACCCGTGACCCGGCCCCCCACGCCCCGACCGACAGCAGCACCGGTGGCCTTCCGGGCGCCGCGGCGGTGAACCGCCGCCGCCAGTCGTCGGCGCCCGCCGCCGGGGCGAAGAACCGCGCGGCCACCACCGGACCGGTGGCCGTGGCCGGACGTCCCAGCGCCCGGCGCACGGTCTCCGCGGCCTCGGCGGAGACACACAGGTAGCGGTCGTTGCCCGGATGCAGCCACTGCCGGTGCACCGAGAAATCGGTGACGACAACCACGCTCGGTACGGACAGCGCACCGCGCTCCCGAAGCCTCCCGGTGAGCTGCGCGGCGAGATGGAACACCGGGACGACCGCGTCCGGCCGCAGCCGCTCCACGGTGTCCAGCAGACGGCCCTCGGCGAGTGCGGCCAGGGGCGCGGTACCGGGCCGCGGACCGGGGCCGGGGCGGAAGAACGCCCGGTAGATGCCCGCGTACAGCACCGGGGCACGGCGGATCGTCGTCCGGTAGAAGGACCGCAGCCCCACACCCACCCCGGCGGGCAGCAGATCCAGCACATCGACCCGGTCCGCCCGGTGCCCCATCGCTTCCAGTCTGCGCACCAGCTCGCCCGCCACCGCGTCGTGCCCCGCGCCCATACCGGCGCTCACCACCAGCAGACGGCCGGTGGCGGGGGTGCCGGAACGATCGGGCAGGGGACGCATGAAACACCTCCGATGGTGCGAGGCGCGCCAGGACATGGCTCACTGGAGGTATCCGCTCCGCGTGCCGTCAAACGGCGCACCCCACGGCCGGTGACCCGACCACCGCCGGTCCGCAGTGAGACAGGGAGATGCCATGATCCGCCCCCTCCCGGACGCACACCTCCACCACGGCACGGTCCGGGACACGGGGCGGCCCACCGGTGCCGGGACCAGGATCGCGCTGGTGACCGGCGCCTCGTCGGGTATCGGCGCCGCCATCGCCGACCGGTTCGCCGCCGAGGACGACTGGCGGCTGCTGGTCAGCGGGCGCGACCGGGAACGGCTGGCCCGGGTGGCCGGGAGGACCTCGGCCATCGCCCTCCCCGCCGATCTGGCCGCCCCGGAGGGCAGCCGGGAGCTGGTGCGCGACGCCCTCGGCGCCGCCGGCCGGATCGATCTGCTGGTGGCGGGGGCGGGCGTGGGCTGGGCCGGGTCGTTCGCCACCATGCCACCGGCCGCCATCGAGCGGGTGGTCGGAGTCGATCTGCTGGCCGCCGTACGGCTCGTCCGCACCGCACTGCCCCATATGCTCGAACGGCGGCGCGGACACATCGTGCTGATCGGATCGATCGCGGGCAGCCTGGGTGTCCGCGGCGAGGCGGTGTACTCCGCCGCCAAGGCGGCCCTCGGTGTCTTCGCCGACTCCCTGCGCTACGAGCTGCGGCGGGGCGGAGTACGGGTCACCCATGTGGTCCCCGGTGTGGTGGACACCCCGTTCTTCGCCCGCCGCGGCACCCCGTACACCCGCGCACACCCCCGGCCGCTGCCGCCCGAACGTGTCGCCGACGCGGTCTGGGACGCCGTCGCACGGGGCCGCGACGAGGTCTACGTACCCGCCTGGCTGCGGCTGCCCGCACTGGTCCACGAGGTGGCGCCGGGGCTCTACCACCGGCTGGCCTCCCGCTTCGGGTGACACCCGGTGGACGCCCTGACCGTCCTGCTCGCCCTGCTGTCCGCACTGGGCAACGGAGCGGCGTCGGTGCTCCAGCGACGGGCCGCGATGGACCAGGAACGGGAAGAGCCGGGCGGACAGGGCCTCGGCCACGCCGCACGGCGGCTGGGCCGGCTGCTGTGCCGCCCGTTCTGGCTGGCCGGGGGAGCGGCGATGGTGGTGTCGGCGGTGGCCCAGGTCGGGGCGCTGGCCGTGGGACGGCTCTCCGTCGTCCAGCCCCTGCTCGTCAGCGAGCTGCTGTTCACCCTGGTCGTCGGCAGTCTGGTGTTCCGGCAGCGTCCGGACGGCCGCACCTGGCTGGCGTTTGTGATGCTCGCCGCCGGTCTCGCGCTGTTCCTCCTCGCCGCCGACCCCTCGCGGGGACAGGGCACGGCGCAGAACGGCCGCTGGCTCCCGGTGGGTGTGGCCGTGGTGCTCGCCGTGGCGGCCCTGGCGGCGGTCGCCCGCGCTGTGCACGGAGCGGCGCGCGCCGCCGTCCTCGGCTGTGCCACCGCCGCGTGTTTCGCCTGCACCGCGGCCCTGATCAAGGAGTTCACCGGCAGGTTCTCCGACGGCGTGGCCGCGCTGTTCACCAGCTGGCCGCTCTACTCCGTGTGCGTGGTCGGGCTGCTGAGCTTCCTGCTGTTGCAGAGCACCCTGCGCGCGGGCACCCTGGCGGCGTCGCAGCCCGCGCTCACCCTCGGTGACGCGCTGGTGAGCATCGTGCTGGGCTGGGTGCTGTTCGGTGAACGCGTCGAACTGGGGCTGCGCGTCCTGCCGGAGGCGGTCGGTGTCGCCCTGATGGCCGCCGGGATCGTCGGCCTGACCCGCTCGCCCGCCATGGCGGGCGGCTGGGACGCCGACGCACCCCAAGTGGCCCGGCCCGCCGCCGCCCCCACGGCGGACGTCCCCGGCCGACGGGACGGACCCGGGGACCGGGGGCGGGACCGATGAGCGCCCGCCACCGGTCCCAAGCGATGGCGCGGAACACGGCGCTGCTGGTGGCCGCCGCCCACGCGGTCCCGGCCGGTACCTGGCTGGCGGGTCCGCGGCGCGCCCTGTTCCCGGCGCTCGCGGGCTCCGGCCGCCACGACCATGTGGCGCTCACCTTCGACGACGGCCCCGATCCCCGGTCCACCCCGCGTTTCCTGGACGTCCTCGACGTGCTGGCGGTGCGGGCCACGTTCTTCGTCCTGGGCGACAGTGTGGTGCGCTATCCGCGGACCACGCTCGACATCGCCCGCCGCGGCCATGAACTCGCCGTCCACGGCTGGACCCACAGCCGCCCCTGGCTGCCCACGGTGACCCGGGACGCCCGTGAGGTCGCCCAGGCCGCCCGGGCCGTGCGGATGGCCACCGGCTCGGTGCCGCTGTGGTACCGGCCGCCGTACGGCATTCTGACGGGTGGCCGCTGGCTCGCGGCGCTCCGGGCCGGGCTCCGGCCCGTTCTGTGGTCGGCCTGGGGGCGCGACTGGTCGGCGGACGCCACCCCCCGCTCGGTGCTCGCCACCGTACGGCGCGATCTGCGCGGCGGCGCCACCGTGCTGCTGCACGATTCCGACCGGGCGTCAGCGATGGGTTGCTGGCGCGCCACGCTGGCCGCACTGCCCGCCCTGGTGGCCGAATGCCGGGCGAACGGCCTGGAGGTGGGGCCGCTGGCCGACCACGGACCGCCCGGGTTCATTCGGTGAGCCGGGCCATCCTCCGGGGGTCGACGATGCGGTCGAAGTCCTCGGCGCCGATGTGGCCGCTGGCGATGGCGGCCTCGCGCAGGGTGGTTCCCTCGTCGGCCGCCATGTGCGCGATCTGGCTCGCCTTGTCGTAGCCGAGCTCCGGGCAGAGAGCGGTGACCAGCATCAGCGAACGCGCCAGCTGGTCGTCGATGCGTTCACGGTTCAGCTCCGCGCCCTCGACACAGTGGACCCGCAGCTTCTCGCACGCGTCGGCGAGGATCCGGGCGGAGTGCAGCACGTTGTTGATGACGAGCGGCCGCATCGTGTTGAGCTCGAAATTGCCCTGACTGCCCGCCAGCGCCACACTGCTGTCCTCCGCCAGCACCTGGGCGCACACCATCATCATCGCCTCGCACTGGGTGGGGTTCACCTTGCCGGGCATGATGGAACTCCCGGGTTCGTTGGCCGGCAGGATCAGTTCCCCGATACCGCAGCGGGGGCCGGACGCCATCCAACGGATGTCATTGGCGATCTTCATCAGCGGGACGGCGAGGGCCCGGAGCCCCGCGGACGCGGCCACCATGGCGTCCAGACTGCCCTGCGCCGCGAAGGAGTTGGCCGCCACCCGGAACGGATGCCCGGTCGCCTGTGCGATCTCCTGGGCCATCGCGGCGCCGAAGCCCTCGGGCGCGTTGAGACCGGTGCCGACCGCGGTGCCGCCGATGGCCAGCTGGTACAGGCCGGGCAGGGTGGCGCGCAGCCCCTCGATCGCGTCGGACAGCTGGGCCGCGTAGCCGGACCACTCCTGTCCCACGGAGAGCGGGACCGCGTCCTGGAGATGGGTGCGGCCGGTCTTGACGACGTCGTACCAGGCGCGGGACTTGGCGGCGACGGCCTCCTGAAGCAGGCTCACCCGGGGCAGCACATCGTCGTGCAGGGAGCGCACGGTGGCGATGTGCATGGCGGTGGGGAAGGTGTCGTTGGACGACTGTCCCATGTTGACGTGGTCGTTGGGGTGCACCGGGTCCTTCGACCCCAGCACCCCGCCGACCAGCTGGATCGCACGGTTGGCGATGACCTCGTTGACGTTCATGTTGACCTGGGTGCCCGACCCGCTCTGCCACACGGGGAGCGGGAAGTGGTCGTCCAGCGCGCCCGAGACGACCTCGTCGGCGACATGGGCGATCAGATCGGCCTGCCAGCCCGCCAGTCGCTCCTCACGGCCGTTGACCAGCGCCGCGGCCTTCTTGATGGAGCCGTAGGCGTGGTGGACGGCCCGGGGCATCCGGTCCTCGCCGATCGAGAAGTGGATCAGCGCCCGCTGGGTCTGGGCCCCCCAGTACCGGTCGGCGGGCACATCGATCGTCCCCAGCGCGTCCGACTCGCGGCGGCGGCCGGTGGCGTCGATCCGCGTGGGCAGATCCCACACCTTCGGGACGCTCTCCCCGCCCTGGCGCCCGGGGCGCTTGGTCATCGCCGCAGCCCACCCATACGCACACACCCCGCATCGCAGAGATCCACCTCCCCCTGCCAGTGTGGCCCCGCACCGGCCGGGTCGCATCCGGCCCGCCCTTTGTCGCGACCGCCCACCCGGCCGGTCGCGACAAAGGGCGGGCCGGACACCGGGCCCGTCAGAACGGGCGGTCGCCCTCGATGGCCACGCGCTCGGCAATCCTGCGGTGCGGGGCGTAGTCGCCCACCGCGTAGTGCTGGGTGGCGCGGTTGTCCCAGAACGCCACATCGCCCGGCTGCCAGCGGAAACGCACCTGGTACTCGGGGACGTGCGCCTGCCGGCAGAGCAGGCTCAGCAGCCGGTCGCTCTCCTCCCGCTCCAGACCGGTGATCCGGGTGGTGAAGGAGGTGTTGACGAAGAGCGTCCGGCGCCCGGTCTCCGGGTGGATGCGCACCACCGGGTGCTCCACCGGCGGGAACATCTCCTGGAACGGGGCGAGCCGCTCGGGCCCGTAGAAGCGGGCGAAACCGGGGATGAAGTCGTGGACGGCCGTGGCACCCTCGATCGCCTCCCGTACCTCCGAGGGCAGGTTGTCGTACGCGGCGGCCATGTCCGCCCACATCGTGTCCCCGCCGAACGGCGGGACCTCGCGCAGCTGGAGCACGGCGCCGAGCGCGGGCCGCTCGCGGAAGGTGACATCGGTGTGCCATACGTTCTCGAAGGTGACGGCGGCACCGTCGCTCTTGTCGAAGCGGGCCACCTCATCACTGGAACCGGCGGCGAGGAGCGGGTTGGTCTCCAGCGGCCCCCAGTGGCGGGCGAACGCGCGCTGCTGAGCCGGGGTGAGGTGCTGTGCGCGGAAGAAGAGCACCTTCCACTCCAGCAGTGCCCGGTTCAACTCCTCGCGCAGCGCGGGCTCCAGGGGCCGTGACAGATCGACGCCCTGGATCTCGGCCCCGAGGGTGGCGGCCAGCGGTACGACGCCGAACCGCTGGTACGGGCGCTCGGTCCAGCCATCGGGCAGCCGGGTGAGGGTGCGCGGTCCCTCGTACAGACCGTCCGGTGGGATCCGTGCCTCGCGCAGGGCCGGCGGCGGTGCGGTGGCGGTGGACGTGGCGGCGGTGATGGTCATGACGGACTCCTGACCGGTGTGGATGCGGGCGGTGCGGGCGGGCGGAATGCGCGGAGCGCAGTGGTCCGCGCGGCGGGGTCCGGCTATCGGCCGGAGCGCTCACACCCGGTGCGGTCCGGAGTGCGCGGATGTCCCGTGGTGGTGTACCGGCGCCTGGTCATGGGAGTGATTCTGGAATTCCCGGTGCCGTGCTGTCAATGCCGTGTAATATGCGCACTGCATGATTACCTATTACATCCGGGGGATGGTGTGGCGATGTATCAGATGGCTGCCGAGCGCGTGGACGCCGGGCCGGTGGACCAGGAGTTGGTGCGGGCCTGGGTCGAGGGCTGGGTCATCTCGCGGCTGGCGTCACCGCCGGAGCGGACCGCGTACGGGTTCGTCTTCGATGTGGGCACCCAGCCCCGTCAGGTGACCCGCCATGTCCTGCCCGAGGCCGACGAGGCGCAGGTGCGCGAGCTCACCAGCACCATCACGGCGCCCGGCACCTGGCTCAAGACACTGCTGCCCCGCGAGGTCGTCGGCCCCTGGATGGCGCCCGGCTGGGGCTTCGACGACCCCGGGTTCCTGATGTCGACGGCGCTGGCCCCGGTGTCCGCGCCGGCGCCCGACGGCTACCGCGTGCGCACCTGGACGCGGGGCGGGCTCACCCGGGTGCTGGTGGTCACCGCCGACGGCACCTTCGCCGCCCGCGGCCAGCTCGCGCTGCCGCCGGGCGCCGACACCGCCGTGGTCGACCAGATCGAGACCGCCACCGACCAGCGCCGCAAGGGTCTGGGCAGCCTCGTGATGCGGACGTTGGCCAACGAGGCGCTGGCGGTGGGCGCGCGGTCCGCGGTGCTCGGGGCGACCCCCGAGGGACGGGCGCTGTACGAGTCGCTGGGGTGGCGCACCGATGCCCCGCTGACCGGTCTGATCCGCAACCCCTCGGCGGCGCCCAAGGTCTGAGGTCGCATCAGGGAGACCGGGGCGGGACGGCCGGGGCGCTCGAGCTCACGGCCCCGGCCACCGTCTCGCGGGCGCGGGCGATCAGGGCACGTCCGGCCGGACCGCTCGGGCCCCCCGCCCGCCAGGCGAAGGCCAGTCGCCCGCGCAGCGCGGGCGGGTCGATGGCGACCGTCCGCAGCCGGTCAGACCGCGCCTCGGCGAACGCGCGGGGCAGGATGGCCGCGCCGAGTCCGCGCTCGGCGAGCTGGGCCAGCACTTCGGGATCGCTGGCCTCGAAGGCGATGTGCGGGGTGAAACCGGCCGCGGCGCACGCCTCGTTCAGCCGGGTGCGCAGCCCGGTGCCGTAGGGCAGGCTGATCAGCGCGCGGCCGCGCAGGGTGTCCAGGGAGACGGCCGTGTGGACGGCCAGTTCGTGGTCGTGGCTGACCGCGGCGACGATCGGCTGATCCGTGATCACCTCCATCTCCACACCGGCCGGGGTTGTGTTGCCCACGCTGATGATCGCCGCGTCGAGCCGTCCGTTGCGCAGTCCGTCGAGGAGTTCGTCGGACGTGGCCTCGGCGAGGGTGATCTCCACCGCCGGATGGGCGTTGTGGAACTCCGCCAGCAGTCCCGGCAGATCGACGCTGTGCGAGGTCACGGTGCCCACCGCCACATGTCCCCGCAGCAGCCCCGTCAGCTCGTCGACGGCGAGCCGGGCACCCTCCACGGCCGCGAGCGCGGCCCGTGCGTAGGGGAGGACCGCCGTGCCCGCCTCGGTCAGCCGCACCGAGCGGCCGGAGCGGTCCAGCAACTCCTGTCCGAGTTCCCGCTCCAACCGCCGGATCTGGGCGCTGACCCCGGGCTGGGCCACATGCACCCGCTCCGCGGCCCGGGTGAAGTTCCGCTCCTCGGCCACCGCCACGAAGTAGGCGAGCTGTCGCAGTTCCATAACCGTTGATTCTAGCAACCAGATCTATCATCTCTTGGACTTCTGGTTCCGGCGGCGACAGGGTGGAGGCAGACGAAAGGAGCCGAGCATGACCGAGACCCGTGAACGCGCCACCACTCCCGAGGACCTGGCGCGGCTGTTCGTGGAACGGGCCAACGCCGGTGACGCCGAGGGGCTGGCCGAGCTGTACGCGCCGGACGCGGTGCTCGCGTACCCGCCGGGGTCCGCGACCGTCGGCCGGGACGCCATCCGCGCGGCGTGCGAGCGGCTGCTCGCGCACACCACCGAACCCTTCCAGCTGGAGGAGGCGCTGCCGACCGTCCGCTACGGGGACCTCGCCCTCACCTCGACCCGCCCCGCCGACAACACCGGCGGCCGGGTGCAGGTGGCCCGGCGGCAGCCGGACGGCAGCTGGCTGCGGATCATGGACCGTCCCGAGGTCCGCTCCCCGAACCGGGGCGAGTGATGACCGTCCTCATCGCCGGGGCCGGGATCGGCGGGCTGACCGCCGCACTGAGCCTGCACGCGGTGGGCATCGACGCCACCGTCGTCGAGAGCGCCCGGGAGATCCGGCCCCTGGGTGTCGGGATCAACCTGCTGCCGCATGCCGTGCGCGAGCTGACCGAACTCGGCCTCGGCGGTGAACTGGCCGCCATCGGTGTGGCCACCGCCGAGAACGTGTACTGCGATCGGTACGGACGCCGGATCTTCGCCGAGCCGCGCGGAGTGGCCCAGGGCTATCGCTGGCCGCAGTATTCGGTGCACCGCGGGGAACTGCAACTGCTGCTCCTCGAGGCGGTCCGCGAGCGGCTGGGCGGGGATGCGGTCCGCACCGGGGCCCGCGTGGAGGACTTCGCGCAGGAGGAGTTCGGATCCGTCCCCGCGCGGGGCCCCGGCCCGGGGCCGGGTCCCGTCCGGGCCCGGCTCCTCGACCGTGCGAAGGGGACGGTCGAGGAGGTCGCCGCCGAGGCGCTCATCGGGGCCGACGGGCTGCACTCGGCGGTGCGCGCCCGACTGCATCCGGACGGCGGGCCGCTGCTGTGGTCGGGCATCCGGATGTGGCGCGGCACGACGGTGGCCGCGCCCTTCCTGACCGGCCGCTCCATGGTGATCGTGCGCGACGGCGACGCGGAGCTGATCGCGTACCCGATCGGCCGCGGCCGGATCAACTGGGTCTGCCAGGTGCGGGTGTCCGAACCCGCGCCGCTGGCCGGGGACGCGGCCTGGAACCGCGCGGGCCGGGTGGCCGATGTGCTGCCGTACTTCGCGGACTGGCGGCTCGGCCGGCTGGATGTGCCGGGCCTGCTGACCGGGAGCGAGGAGATCCTGGAGTACCCGATGGTCGACCGGGAGCCGCTGCCGTCCTGGGGCCGCGGGCGGGTGACACTGCTCGGCGACGCCGCCCATCCCATGTATCCGGTGGGTGCCAACGGCGCCTCCCAGGCCGTCGTGGACGCCCGGGTGCTGGCGTACCATCTCGCCACGGCGAGCGCGGTACCGGAGGGGCTGGCCCGCTACGAGGCCGCGCGCCGTGAGGCGACCGCGGCGGTGGTACGGGCGAACCGGGCCATGAACGAGGACGGCGGGCGGACCCCGCGCGACCTCGCCCGGGTCACCGACACCTATCGGCACACCTCGGGCGGCGCAGTGCGGGAGCTCAACACCCGCCCGTCGCTGACCCCGACGCGTCGCTAGGCTCCGGGGACGGCGCTCCGCACCGCGTTGGCGGCTGTCCGGCTCCGCGCTTAGCGTGGAATCAGACAGCGGTCTTGGCGAGGACGGTCCGGCGCGTGGGTGGTGGGAGGTCCGAGGTGGAATCCGTCACCTTCCTTCTGGGCGCCGTGATTCTCACCGCGCTGGCGTTCGACTTCACCAACGGCTTCCACGACACGGCCAACTCGATGGCCACCTCGATCGCCACGGGGGCGCTGTCCCCGCGTGTCGCCGTGGCCGTGGCCGGAGTGCTCAACCTGGCGGGGGCGTTCCTGTCCACCGAGGTGGCCCGGACCATCTCCAACGGCATCGTCGACGACACCGAGGTCTCCCCGGTGATGATCTTCGCGGGGCTCATCGGGGCGATCCTGTGGAATCTCATCACCTGGCTCGCCGGACTCCCCTCCAGCTCCTCGCACGCCCTCTTCGGCGGGCTGATCGGCGCGGTGTGGGTGGGGTCGGGCGGTTCCGCCGTGCGGTTCGACGCCATCACCGAGAAGATCGTGATTCCGGCGCTCGCCTCCCCGGTCGTGGCCTGTCTGGTCGCTCTGCTGGCGACGTATCTCGCCTATGTGATCACCCGGCGGGTGTCCGGCCGTACGGTGCGCAAGGGTTTCCGCGCGGGACAGGTGGGCTCGGCCTCCCTGGTGGCCCTCGCCCACGGCACCAATGACGCGCAGAAGACGATGGGGGTCATCACCCTCACCCTCATCTCCGGCGGTGTGCTCAGCCATGGCGCCGGACCACCGTGGTGGGTCGTGCTCAGCGCCGGTCTCGCGATCTCGCTGGGCACCTATGCCGGTGGCTGGCGGATCATCCGGACCATGGGGAAGGGGCTGACCGACATCCAGCCGACCCAGGGTTTCGCGGCCGAGACCAGCGCGACCGCGGTCATCCTCTCCTCCTCGCACCTGGGCTTCGCGCTGTCGACCACCCAGGTGTGCACGGGCAGCATCCTGGGCACCGGGCTCGGCCGCCGACTGGCCCATGTGCGGTGGGGCGTGGCCGGTCGGATCGCCATGTCCTGGCTGCTCACCCTGCCCGCGGCGGCGGCCGTGGGGGGCACCGCCGCGTGGGTCGCCGACCGGGGCGACGCGGGTGTGGCCCTGGTGGCGGGCGTGGCGGTGGCGGCGGCGGCCGGGTTCTACGCGCTCTCGCGCCGTCGGCCGGTCAACCCGGACAACGTCAATCAGCTACCCGCCCCCGACGCCGCCGAGAGCACGGCGCGCTGGGCCGCCTGACACGGTCGGGGAGCCTGACCACCGGGGGAGTGGAAACCGCGGGGGACACGAGAGGAGCCGGACGGGATGGACATCGAATGGGGCAGTCTCGGCGGCGTTCTCGGCGTCAGTCTGGGGATCACCGTGGCGGTCGTCGTCCTGTTCTCGCTCGGCATCGCTGCGTGGAGCCGCACCGAGACGTACGGCGAGCGCGCGAGCGCCACCCGCTCCGGCGTCACTCGTCCCGGGGCCACCCGCCGCGGTGTCCTTCACCGCCGCCCCGGCACCGTGGCCGCCGCCACCGCGGCGGTGTGCTTCGCCGCCTGCCTGGCGGTCGCCGCTTATGGAATCGACCTGATCATTCCCGGCTGAGACAATAAGGCCCTGTGCCCAGCGCCGGCCCAAGCCGCGGCGCGTCGCGGAAACGGGAGATCACACACGGTGTCACACCAGTCCGACGCCCCCTCCGGCGAGGTGGACCGCCTCGACCTGCGGTCCGACTGCGGCAGCTGCTTCGCGCTCTGCTGTGTCGCGCTGCCCTTCGCCGCCTCGGCGGACTTCGCGTTCGACAAGGACGCGGGACGGCCCTGCCGCAATCTGCGCGAGGACTTCCGCTGCGGTGTCCACGCCCAGCTGCGGGGGAAGGGCTTCTCCGGCTGCACGGTCTTCGACTGCTTCGGCGCCGGGCAGAAGGTCTCCCGCCACACGTTCGCCGGACGGGACTGGCGCCGCCACCCGCACACCGCCGCCGACATGTTCGCGGTGTTCCCGGTGATGCGTGTGCTCCACGAGTTGCTGTGGTACCTGACCGAGTCCTTGGCGTTCCCCGCCGTCCGGTCGCTCCACCACGAACTGCGCGACGCGCTGGACGAGACGGCACGCCTCACCCGCGGCAGCGCCGACGAGTTGCGGGCCCTGGACCTCGCGGCCCACCGGGAGAAGGTCAACGGGCTGCTGCTGCGCACCAGTGAGCGGGTACGGTCCACGGTCCCCGGAAAGAAGAAGAACCGCCGGGGAGCCGATCTCATCGGGGCCCGGCTCCGCGGTGCCGATCTGCGGGGCGCCAACCTGCGCGGGGCCCTGCTGATCGCGGCCGACCTCACCCGAGCCGATCTGAGCGCGGCCGATCTGATCGGGGCCGACCTCCGGGACGCCGATCTGAGCGGAGCCGATCTCACCGGCGCCCTGTTCCTCACCCAGGCCCAGCTCAACGCGGCCCGGGGCGACACCGCCACCCGGGTGCCGAGCGCGCTCACCCGCCCCGCGCACTGGTAGCTCCCCGGCCCGGGACTCGGTGTGGAATCCTGGCTGCCATGCCCGACGCATCCGACGCGCCCGTGATTCTGAGCGACAGGCCCGGATCGTTCGCCCGGAGCGTGCTGGCCGAGCGGCATCCGGCGCTCATCGCAAAGGTGCGCGACGCCTTCCCGTACGGCCCCGAACAGCACCGCGCGCTCGACGCCCTGCGCCATGAGTGCACCGAGGGCGTCATCGCACCGCTCCCCACCACCGCCCACGACCACGACCGGTGGCAGGAGTGGGGGCGCAAGCACTTCGGCCGGTCCTGGTTCGATGTGCCCTTCCTGTGGGCCGAGAGCTACTTCTACCGTCAACTCCTCGAAGCGGTCGGTTACTTCGGCCCCGGCCCCTGGCAGGGCATCGATCCGTTCCGCCCCTTCAAACACGCCGAACTGCACACCCCCGAGGCCACCGAGGAACTGGCCGCGCTCGGCACGGTGCTGCGGGCCCCCGCCGAGCGGCAGGCGAGCGCGCTGGTGCACGGCTCGCTGTGGGGCAACCGCGCGGACCTCGGCTTCCGGCTCTCCGCCGCCGGGGGCACGGCGGACGAGGCCGACGCGCCCCTCGTCGCGGACGACATCGACACCCTGTGGTCACTGCTGCCCAGCGGCTCCCCGGCCACCGTGTATCTGGTGGCGGACAACGCCGGGCGGGAGCTGCTGCCCGACCTCGTCCTCCTCGACCATCTGCTGTGCCACGGCCGCGCCGACCGGGCCGTGCTGGCGGTGAAGCCGTATCCGTACTACGTCTCCGACGCCACCACCGCCGATGTCATCGACTGTCTGCGCCGTCTGACCCGGTCCGAAGGAGCCGTCGCCGACATCGGCGGACGGCTGTGGTCGGCGATGGGCAGCGGCCGACTCACGATCCGGGCCCACGACTTCTTCCGCGCACCGCTGCCCTACACCGAGATGCCCGACAGCCTGCGGCGTGAATTCGCCTCGGCCACCGTGACCGTCATGAAGGGCGATCTCAACTACCGCCGACTGGTGGGCGACCGGCTGTGGCCTCCGACCACTCCCTTCGCAGAGTGCACTGCCTACTTCCCCGGGCCGGTGGCCGCGCTGCGCACCCTGAAGTCGGATGTGATCGTGGGCCTTGAGGAACGCACGGTGGCCGCGCTCGACACCGCGCACCCGGATGGGTGGCGCACCACCGGCACCCATGCGCTGATCCAGGTCGACCCCGGCCCGCGCCGGCGGTGAGACACCGCCGGCGCGGGGCCGGGCTCCGGGAGTTTGTGGCCGGACGCCGCGGTCAGCCGAGGCGGATGCCCACCGCGTAGGCGGTGAGAGTGGCCGGATCGGGCACGTGGTGGTCCTTGGAGGCGGCGGTGAAGCTGGGCGTCTGAGCGGTGGCCGGTTCCAGCTTCCACAGCAGATTGCCCGAGCCGTTCCAGTGCACCTCGGCACCGCCGCCGGTCAGCGCGAAACCGGGGGTCAGTGACGCCACCGCGGCCGGGTGCGGGGACCGTCCGGCGTCGGCCCGGGTGAAGGTGTTGTACACCGTCCCGACTCGCAGCTGCCGCCGCAGGGCGATCGCATAGGCGCGGATGTTGGCCGGGTCGGAGACCAGGTGGTCCTTCGACCGCACCTTCCAGGAGGTCTCGGTGGCGGGGAAGGACGCGGTGGCCAGATTGCCCGCACCGTGCCAGTCCACCCGGAAGCCGCCGCCGACCAGGACGTAGTCGTTCGACGACGGCAGCCCGGCCTCGGCCTCCGGATGCGGGGCCACACCGCTGTCCGCACGCGCGATGTACACCGACCGCAGCAGTTCGTCCCGGCTCATCCCGGCGATCTTCAGACCGATGACGTACGAGACCAGCTCGTACGCCTGCGCGTCGACATGGTCCTTCGCGCTGACGGTCCACCCCGACAGGTCGTCATTGGGGTACGACGCGGTCAGCAGCGCGCCCTGGGGGTACTCCACCGCCGTGGCACCGCCGCCGATGGCCACCATGTCCCCGTCGCCGACGAGCACGGTCTCGTCGATCCAGTGCTGCTGCGGCGGATTCCCCCGGTGCGAGAACACCGATACGGTCACCCGGCCCGAGGCGTCGTGGAAGGTGTTCAGCCGCGTCCCCACCGAACTCAGCACACCTCTGGTCCCCTCAGGTGCCTTGGACACGGCGGCGGCCGCTCCGGCCCCCATGCCACCGACCGCGGCGGCCCCCGCCACGGCTGTCGCCGCCCTCAGCATGTCCCTTCGGCTACGCATCATCTCTGCCAACCCGCCTTCTTCGTAACAACTGACCTTGTGTCAGGGCGAGCAGAAAACTAGCCGTGCCCCGCAATACACGGATATTCCCCGAAATGACGGATTGACAATGCCCCATGCCATCGGGGACGTGTCCCACCCGCCGCTCACACCGCCGCCACCTGGAGAAACCCCTCCGCCGAGGGTGCCGTCCCGGACTCCCGCCGCGCTGGAGGATCGCTCGGTTCCGGGCGGACACCTCCAGGTCGTCCTATTCAGGCCCCGTCAGGGCACATCCGTCGGCCAATCTCGAAACCGGCGGCGGGATTTCGCGCGCGGGCGCGGGTGGACGGGTGTCCCGGGCGCCGCCACGGGGGCGGCGAAATGCCGTGGCGGACGACCCGCCCCTCCCCGCAGAATCCACGGATGACCTCATTGCCCCCCGGCCCGGCGGCCGACTTCGCCACCAAACCCGTCCTCGTCGGCGAGAAGGCGCTGCTGCGCCCTTCACCGTGGACGACGCACCGGCCATGGCCGTCATCCTCGAGGACGAGGAGGTCCGCGGTTTCACCGGTGGGTCGGGCGCTCCCGCCTTCGGGGAGCGGCGGCTGCGGGAGTGGTACGGAAGCCGGGGCGCGCAACCGGACCGGCTGGACCTGGCGGTCGTCGACCGGGCGAACGGCGCGCTGGTGGGTGAGGTCGTGCTCCACGAATGGGACGAGCCCAACCGCAGTTGCGCCTTCCGTACGCTGCTCGGCCCACGGGGGCGGGACCGGGGCCTGGGCACGGAGGCCATCCGCCTGATCGTCGGTCATGGCTTCGAACGGCTCGGGCTGCACCGCATCTCGCTGGGGGTCTTCGCCTTCAACCCCCGGGCCCGCCGGGCGTACGAGAAGGTCGGCTTTGTCACCGAGGGAGTGGAACGCGAAGCGCTGCTGCACGAGGGCGCGTGGATCGACGCCGTGCTGATGTCCCTGCTGGACCGGGAGTGGGCGGTGCACCGTGGTGATCCGCGCCCCCCGGCGCCGCTGCCCCATGATGGAAGCCGCAAGCGGGCGAAGCCCGCGTCCCGCCCTCCGGAGGAGTGAGATCCCGTGCCACCCCCTCGTCGGCTCGCCGATCTGCCGTTCGCACGCCATCTCCGCGGGTTCGACGGGCCCCTGGCCGAAGGGGGCGACTACGACACCGTCCATCTGGACGGCGCCGACTTCGACGGGGCCGAGGGCGACGACGCCCGCTTCCTCGAGTGCGCCTTCTCCTCCGTGACCTTCACCGCGGGGCGCTTCCGCGGCGCCCGGTTCAATGACGTCTGGCTGGACGGGGTGCGCTGGGTCGGCACCGACCTGGCGGAGACCGACTGGCTGGACGCCGAGCTCATCGGCTGTGTGCTCGCCGGTCCGGAGGCGTTCGGCGCCAAGCTGCACCGGGTCACCTTCCACCGCTGTAAGTTCGAGTCGGTCAACCTGCGCACCGCCACCCTGCGGGAGGTCGCCTTCGCCGACTGCCTGCTGCGGGACGTCGACTTCAGCGGGGCCGCGCTGACCCGGGTGGAGTTCCCGGGCTCGGCGCTGGAGGGCGTCCGGTTCGCCGGGGCGCGGATGGCCGACACCGATCTGCGGGAGGCCACCCGGCTGGAGCTCACCGACGGCCATGACGCCCTGCGCGGCGCCGTCATCACCGGCGCGCAGTTGCTGGAGCTCGCCCCGATGTTCGCCGATGTGCTCGGGGTCAGGGTGGCGGAGACCGGATCCGGTCCGGCGCGCCGCCCGTCCGGCCGACACGGCGGCAGACGCTGAGGGCTGACCCGGGGAGAAGAACGCCGTCGGCCCTCTGCGGCGGCGGGCCATACGCTGGACCGGACCCGGGGGCGGGCGGCACGGTGGTCGGGTGCAAACGATGCCTTCCTCCCCCGCTCAGCCTCCCGCCACCTGGTTCGCCCGGCCCGCGGCCCGGACCTGGAGGTGTCCGCCCGCCCCGGACGACGTACGCCGCTTCCATACGGCGCGGTCCGACTACGCGTCCACTCCGCTGACCGAACTCCCCTCGCTCGCAGCCGAGTTGGGTGTCGGCCGGGTGTTCGTCAAGGACGAGTCGTCCCGCCTCGGGCTGCCCGCGTTCAAGGCGCTCGGCGCGTCCTGGGCGATCCACCGGATCCTGGCGGGGCGGGCGCCCGGCGCTCCCGTACGGCTGGTGACCGCAACCGACGGCAACCACGGCCGGGCCGTGGCCCGGATGGCGCGGCTGAACGGACGGCCCGCCCATGTGTTCGTTCCCCGCGGTGTGCACCCGGACGCGGTGGCCGCCATCGAGGCCGAGGGCGCGCGGGTGACCCGGGTGGACGGGCCGTACGACGTGGCGGTGCGGCGCGCGGCCGAGGCCGCGGACGAGCCGTCGGCCGTACTGGTCCAGGACACCTCCTGGCCCGGGTACGAGGAGATCCCGGGCTGGATCGTTGAGGGCTACGCGACCCTGTTCCATGAGATCGATCAGCAACTACGGGCCATGAGGGCTCAGTTGCCGGATCTGCTCGCCGTTCCGGTGGGGGTGGGCTCGCTCGCCCAGGCCGCCGTCACCCACTACCGGAGCCGCCCCGCCGGCCCCGCTCCTGCCCTGCTGGCCGTGGAGCCGGTGGCCGCGGCCTGTGTGCTGGCGAGTCTGGTCCGCGGGGAGCCGGTCGCCGTGGACACCGGTGAGACGGCGATGGCCGGCCTGAACTGCGGTACGCCCTCCGGTCTCGCCTGGCCCGCACTGCGCGACGGGCTGGACGCGGCCGTCGCCGTCACCGATGCCGACAGCGCCCGCGCCTCCCGTGACCTCGCCGCCCTCGGTGTCTCCTCGGGGCCCTGCGGCGCCGCCTCGCTGGCCGGTGTGCGCGCCGCCCTCACCGGGGAGGGCGCCGACGACCGACGTGGCGCGCTCGGGGTCGCACCGACCGCCACCCTCGTGCTGCTGAGTACCGAAGGCACGGCGGCCAATCCCGCCACCACCCCGGGAGCCTCGCCCTGACGGCTCCGGTGGCCACCGAGGCACAGGGTGGCGGGACGGCCGGTCAGCGGGTCATCAGCCAGGGCTGCTGCGGCAGTGGACTCCCGGTCTCCAGCAGCGACTTCAGGTTGGACAGCACCGCGGCCCAGCCTCCGGCCGCCGCCTCCCGCTCGGCCTCGTCGGCCAGGTTCTCGTGGGTCACGGTCAGCCGGACGATCTCGTTGTGCGGCTGGATGTCGAAGGTGACCCGCGAGGGCCCTCCGGCGGGTTCCTCGCCGGGCGCGGCCCAGGTGGTCACCAGTCGTGTCGGCGGCACGCTCTCCTCGACCGTGCCGACCACATCGGCGATGTCCGAGCCGTCCGTACGCCGGTGCTCCCAGGCGGAACCGGGCCGCCAGTCGGACACATTGCTGTGGCCCCAGTACTCGGCCGTCAGATCGGCATCGGTCAGCGCCTGCCACACCCTCTCCGGTGTGGACTCGATGTAGATGACGTACACGAACGTCGGCTTGTCGGCCATGGCTTCCTCCGCTTGTCGTTTCACCGCGCTCAGCGCGCTCAGCCGCGGGCGCTCGAACGTGGCGATCCACCGCTCCTGGACCTCCTGGAGGGGGACGGGATTGAGGTAGTGGAGTTTTTCGCGGCCCCGCCGGACCGTAGTGACGAGATGGGCGGCCTCGAGCACGGCCAGGTGCTGTGTGGCGGACTGACGGGTCATCTCCAGGCGGTGGCACAGCTCGCCCAGTGTCTGCCCGTTGTGCTCATGCAGCCGGTCCAGCAGATAGCGCCGGGTCTGATCGGCCAGTGCCTTGAAGACCTTGTCCATGTCCGAGCTCACGCTTCACGTTATGCAGGCGATTACCTGCATGTCAATCGATCTGACTGGTCGCGCTTTGTACCTACTAGTATGTACAGTCGACCGCGATGGCCGCGATCGGCAACCGACGAGATCGGCGACCGACGAGATCGGCGACCGACGAAGGAGAACCCCGCCATGCCCCTGGTCCGTATCGACGCGTTGAGGGCCGACAGCGAGCGGCTGGACGCGCTCGGCCGCGCCGTGCACGACGCCCTCGTGGAGACGATCGGCTTTCCGCCCGACGACCGGTTCCAGATCCTCACCGGTCACGACGGCGCCAGCGGCGCCCTGCGCTACGACGACTACCTCGGGGTG
The DNA here is from genome assembly GCF_013364155.1 of Streptomyces sp. NA02950. Taxonomy (NCBI): domain Bacteria; kingdom Bacillati; phylum Actinomycetota; class Actinomycetes; order Kitasatosporales; family Streptomycetaceae; genus Streptomyces; species Streptomyces sp. NA02950. The sequence continues at coordinate 8,733,512 of NZ_CP054916.1, forward strand.
CACCGCGACGACGGCATCGTGTTCGTCGCGATCACGATGCGCGCCGGGCGCCCGTCCGAGCGGAAGCGGGCGCTGTACCGGCGGATCGCCGAACTGGCCGAGGAGTACGCCGGGACCGAGCCGCGCAATGTGTTCATCACGATCACCGAGAACGAGTCGATCGACTGGTCCTTCGGCCACGGGATCGCGCAGTACGCCGTCCCCCCGGAGGGGACCGGCGAGACGGCGGTGGCGGATGGCGCGTCCTAACGCCGCCGCAGCGCCCCGCGGACGAAGGCCGCCTGTCCCGCGTGTTGGAGATCGTCGGCGATGACGCTGACCAGCCGGACGCCGAGGGTCACCGCCGGGGTCCACGCCTCGTCCACGATCCGGTCGAGGTCGGTGTCCCGGAGCCCCCGGACGTACGCGAGCGTGTTCTCGTGCACGGCGTCGTAGTACCCGGTGAGCAGCTCGGCGTCCGCCCGGACCGCCGCCACGTCCTTGCCGCGGTGGCCGTAGCCGGTGGCCGCCGGGGGGAACGGCAGCCCGAACCGGTCGTACCAGCCGTCCGTCGTCCAGAGCTGCTCGGTGCCCGCGGCGTCGCCGACATGGTCGTCCTGAATACGGGTCAGATGCCAGACCAGCCAGGCGATGGAATTGGCCCCGGCGTCGAGCCGTACGGCCAGTTCGTCCTCGCTGAGACCGTCCACGGCCATGTGCACGGCCTCGGACACCCGGTCGAAGGCGTCGGCCAGCAGATCTGCGCTCCTCATACGCGGCTCCCTCGTCGCTCGTCCGTCGTCGGCCGGTCCGCCGCCCGGCCGGTCCGCCACTCGGCCTTTCGGTCGGTCCGCCACTCGGCTTGCGTACCATCGTTGCACCCGGGGGCGGCGGAGCCACGGGCTCAGACCGGTGGCACGAGGGTGAAATACCGGTCGAGCACCGCACGGTCGCCGGTCACCGACGCGAGCCGGTCCGCGGGGACGCGCTGCCAGAGGAAGAGCATCAGATCCGAGGCCGTACCGGTCAGCTCGACATCGCACGGCTCGTCCGGGGCGCCGGGCGCGGTGTGCTCGGTGAGCCGGACGGCGTCGCCCTCGAAGCGGACCGACCACACCTCGGGACCGTCGGTGCGGCGGAACCGGAAGTGTTCGCCCGCGCCGGGCGGGGCCTGCTTCCAGACACGCCGGGCCGGTGCCATCACCTCGAAGGTGTGGGGGACCGCGTAGGCCGCGAGTTCGGCCGCCATCGGCCGGGGCGGTACGGAGGCGGCGAGCTCGGCGTCCCAGCGGTGCAGGGCCGCCTCGATGCTCTGAATCCGCAGCCAGAATCCGGCGGACCGCTCCGTGGACCAGGTCCACACCCGCTCGTCCGGATCGACGCTCCGGAACAGGGCGTCCAGCGCGGCGGCCCCGTCGGCGAACCAGTCGACGAGGCTCCCCGGAACCGGCCCGAGATGCGGTCCGCCCTCGGGCGCGGGCCAGCCCTCGCGGTCCTCCGGCGGCTGGAACAGGCTGATGTCCGTGGTGTCCGGCGGCTCCGCGAGCCGTTCCCGTACGGTGTGGGCGACATAGCGGTGCACGGCGCCCAGGTGGAACACCAGATCGGACATCGACCAGTCGGGGCAGGAGGGGACCAGTGGTGCGTCGCCGCCATCGGCGGCCTGGCGGGCGACGGCCTCGAACGCCGTGATCTCTCGGTGGAAATGCGCGGTGAAGTCCATACGTGACACTCTTCCCGCCACGGTTCCGCCGTGCGCCACGCGTTCGCCCGCAGCGGAGCTTCTCGGCCGAGAGCCGAACGCCGCCCGCACGTGCGCACAGGCGCTCGGTGGCCCGCTCGGTGAGCGTGAAGTCCGCCACCATCCGCTCCTCCGGAACGCCCAGCAGGGCCAGTACGCGGCATCCTGAGGTGATCTCTACGTGATGGCGGGGTGCTGAGGGACCGTCAGATGGTGACCACCTCGACCGGCAGATGTTTGATGCCGTTGACGAAGTTGGAGCGCACCCGGGGTACTTCGCCGGTCAGCCGGATGTCGGCGATCCGCGGGATCAGCTCCTCGAACATGATCCGCATTTCGGTGCGGGCCAGCAGATTGCCCAGGCACAGATGGGGGCTGCCCTTGCCGAAGGTGACGTGGTCGTTGGAGCGCCGGGTGACGTCGAAGGCGTACGGGTCGGGGAAGACGGCCTCGTCGCGGTTGCCCGAGGCGTACCACATGACGACCTTGTCGCCCTCCTTGATGTGCCTGCCGCCCAGTTCGACATCGCGGGTCGCGGTGCGGCGGAAGTGGTAGACCGGCGACGCCCAGCGCAGGAACTCCTCCACGGCGCCCGGGATCAGGGAGGGGTCCCGGCGCAGCAGATCGAGCTGGCCCGGGTTCTGGATCAGCGCGAGCATGGAGTGCGAGATGGCGTGCCGGGTGGTCTCGTTGCCCGCGACGACCAGCAGCAGGAAGTAGTTGTCGAAGTCCTGCCCGGAGAGCGGCACCCCGTCCCGTGGGGTCTCGTTGACCAGCCGGGACACCAGGTCGGTGCCGTCACCGCCGCGCCGCTGACGCGCCAGTTCCCGACCGTAGGCGAACACTTCGAGGGAGGCGGGGGAGCGGAACGGCAGATCGCGGTAGTTCTCGCTCTCCGCGCTGTCGAGCAGCACATCGGCGTAGTCGGGGTCGGTGTTGCCGATGATGCGGTTGCCCCAGTCGATCAGCTGCTGGGTGTCGTCCTCGGGGACGTCGAGGAGGCGGGCGAGTACATTGATGGGGAAATCCGCGGACACCTCCTGGACGAAGTCGAAGCGGCCCTGGGCGAGGGCGGTGTCGAGGGTCTTCGCGGTCAGTCCGCGCAGGAAGTCGGTGTAGGTGTTGATGACCCCGGCGCCGAACTGGCGCTGGAGCAGCCGGCGCAGCGCCTGGTGGCGCAGTCCGTCCAGTTCGAGGATGGAGGCGCGGCGGGCGATCTGGTCCTCGTCCACTTCCTCCAGGTTGACGAACTTGGTCGAGGTGAACGTCTCGGGGTCGCGGTCGACCCGGACGATGTCCTCGTGCCGGGTCACGGCCCAGAACCCGTGGTGGGGCGCGGCCTCGGGCTGCCAGTGGACGGGGTCCTGATGGCGCAGGGTGTGGAACATCCGCCAGGGAGTGGTCCCGTCGCGGAACCTGTCGAGGTCGGTCAGGTCCACCTCGTCGAGGGGGAGGGGTTCGGGCACCCCGGTGCGGGCGGTGGCGGGGGAGGTCACGTTGGCTCCTTCGAAGGCGGGGGCGTCAGGCGGGGGTCATCGGCCGTCACAGGTGGTAGGCGTACTCGGTGAACTCCCAGTCGGTGACGTGGCGTTCGAAGCGCTGGACCTCATCGCGTTTGTAGGAGAGGAAGGACGAGGTGAAGTCCTTGCCGAGGACACCGGCCAGGGCCTCGTCGGCTTCCAGCGCGTCCAGGGCGGCCGCCAGGGACCGCGGAAGGAGCCGGGACTTCTCGGGGTCGTAGCCGTAGCCCTCGAGCGGGGCGGGCGGCTCCGTACCCTCCTGGACACCGAGCAGCGCGGCGCCGCACACGGCAGCGATGGCGAGGTAGGGATTGGCGCCCGCGTCGCCGAGGCGCAGTTCGAGACGGGTGCCCGCGCCGCGCTCGGGCGGTATGCGCACCATGGCGCTGCGGTTGTCCAGGCCCCAGTCGATCAGCCAGGGGGCGAGGGTGTCGGGGCCGAACCGCTTGTAGGAGTTGACGGTCGGGTTGAGCAGCGCGGCCAGTGCCGGGGCGTGGGCGAGAATGCCCGCGACGGCGTGGCGCGCGGAGTCGGAGAGCCCGAAGGGGGCGACGGGGTCCGCGAAGGCGTTGTGGCCCTCGGGGGTGTCGCAGGACAGATGGAGATGGAAGCCGGAGCCGCCCGCGTCATTGCGGGGCTTGGCCATGAAGGTGGCCAACTTGCCCTCTTTTCGGGCGAGTTCCTTGACCGCGGACTTGAAGCGGAAGGCGCGGTCGGCGGCGTCCAGACCGGCGGAGTGGGTCAGATTGATCTCGTACTGCCCGCCGTCGAACTCATGGTTGCCGGTGACCACGCCGATGCCCAGGTCGCGCAGCATCCGCAGGGTGCGCAACAGATGGTTGTCCGGGTCGGCGCGCAGCCCCGCGGTGTACACGGCACCGGGGACCTCCGAGTGGCGGCGCCAGCCCGAGGGGGCGGCCGGGTCCGGTTCGAGCAGGAAGTACTCCAGCTCGGGGCCGATGACCGGGTGCAGTCCGGCGTCCGCGCAGCGGGCGAGGACGGAGCGCAGCAGATCGCGCGGTGACTCGGGGGCCGGTGCGCCGGTGGCCGGATCGATGGTGTCGCCGAGGCACCACGCGACCCCGGGCTCCCAGGGCAGGGTGACCAGGGTCTCCGGATCGGGGGTGACGACCACATCGGGCAGCCCCGCGTCGAGGCCGCCGGAGACCGGGACCACATCCCCCTGCGGGCTGGTGTGGTAGACGGCGCGGCAGAAGGCCAGACCGTGTGCACAGGCGGCGGGAAGGTGTTCCAGCAGGACATCGCGGGACCGGTCGATCCCGATGAGATCGGGGAAGGACACCCGGACCACATCGATGCCCTCGGCGGCGAGCCGGTCCATGTGGTGGCGGACGTGCGCTGGGTCGTGGGCAGTCACCGATGCCTCCTCGGGCGGTTCGGATGCCTCAGGGCTTTCATTTGATGCCAAACGTTATGGAGGGAGGTCTCGCCCCGCAAGGGGGTCGGGCCACATATTTATCCATCTGGACAGGCATTGACCAGGGTCCGATGGCTGCATATCTTGTTTGAAGCCAAACGAGTCAAGGGATGCTTCTCGCACCCCTTGTGGCCGGGGCCCGGCCACCGTGCCGGGCCCCTTTCTCCCCGCACCCCCCGGACGCCCTCACCTCCAGGAGGAACCGGCCATGAAGGTCGTCGTCGACATGAACAAATGCCAGGACCACGGCCAGTGCGTCTTCGCCGCCCCCGACGTCTTCCAGCTCGACGACGCGGGACATCTGGTGTTCGTGAGCGAGCCGGACGAGGCGCTGCGCGCCGATGTCGAGGACGCGGCGGACGTCTGCCCGTTGCAGGCCATCCGGGTCGCGGACACCACCCCGTGACCGGCCGCATCGTCGTCGCCGGAGCCTCCATGGGGGGCTTGCGCGCCGCCGAACAGTTGCGCGCCGCGGGCTGGACCGGCGAGATCACGGTACTGGGCGACGAGCCCCATATGCCCTACAACCGGCCCCCGCTCTCCAAGGAGGCACTGGCCGGGGAGACCCCTTTCTCCTCCCTCGCCTTCACCCCGCGGGCGAGCACCGCCGATGTGACCTGGCGGCTGAACACCACCGTGACCGCCGCCCGGCTCATGGAGCGGATCGTCGAACTCGACGGCGGTGAGCGGCTCGGCTACGACGGGTTGGTGGTCGCCACCGGAACGCGCCCCCGGCGGCTGCGCTGCGCGGGCCCCTCCGGCCCCGGCAGCGGCCGCCACACCGTACGCACCCTCGCCGACGCCCACGGTCTGCGGGCCGCGCTGACCCGCCGCGGGGCGCGGGTGGTCGTGATCGGCGCCGGATTCATCGGCTGCGAGGTGGCCGCCACCGCGACCGGACTCGGTGTCGCGGAGGTGACCGTGGTCGCCCCCGAACCGCTCCCGATGCTCCGCCCGCTCGGCGCGCCACTCGCCCGCGAACTGCGCCGCCGCCACGAGCTGCGCGGGGTGCGCTTCGCGCTCGGCCGGGGTGTCACCCGCTTCCAGGGCGGGGAGCGGATCAGCGGTGTGGTGCTCGAGGACGGCTCGGTGCTGCCCGCCGATGTGGTGGTGGAGGCGGTCGGCTCGCTCCCCGCCACCACATGGCTGGAGGGCAACGGACTCGACCTGTCCGACGGGGTGCTGACCGACGCACTGCTGCGGGCGGTGGCACACGGCGACGCCGTACCCGAGGTGGTCGCGGTGGGCGATGTGGCCCGTTTCCCCAACGCCCGCTACGACACGGTGGCGCGCCGGGTCGAGCACTGGTCCATCCCCGGTGACACCGCCAAACGCGCCGCAAGGACCCTGGTCGCTGCCCTCACCGGGGCCGAGCCGGACCCCACCCCGTTCGCACCGCTGCCCACCTTCTGGAGCGACCAGCACGACTTCCGGCTCCAGTCCTTCGGCGCCCCCGGGTTCGGCACCGCCGACATCCGGATCCTCGACGGCGACCTGGCGGGCGATGTGGTGGCCGGCTACCACACCGCGGACGGGCGGCTGACCGGTGTGGTCGCCCTCGGGGGCCGGACCGCCGTCGCCGCAGCCGCCCGCTACCGCGCCCGGCTGCTCCAGCAGCCCGCCCTCACCGCCCCCACCCCCGCGACTGTCTGAGGAGCCACACCATGTCCGGCCCGCGCGGCTACTTCCACCCCAAGACGGCGACCGGAGCGTCGTCCCTCATCCCCTCGCCCCCCTGGCACTACTCCGGCGATCTGCTCACCGTCGAGTACCGCACCGACCCCGCGCGGGTACGGGAACTGCTGCCCGAACCACTGGAACTCGCCGAGGAGGACCCCGGCGCGGTCGCGCTGATCTGGGCCGACTGGCAGTCGTGCTCCGCCGGCAAGGAAGAGCTGCTGGACCCGGTGCGCGCCCAGTACAAGGAGGTGTTCGCGGTGGTCCGCTGCGCCTACCGCGGGCAGACGTACTCGCGCTGCGTCTACATCTGGGTCGACAAGGACTTCGCCATCGCCCGCGGACTGCACCAGGGCTACCCCAAGAAACTGGGCTCGGTCCATCTCACCCGCCCCCACCCCTACGGTCCGGCCCCCCGGATCGCCCCGGGCGCACGCTTCGGCGCCACCCTGGCCGCCGCGGACCGCCGGCTGGCCCAGACGGTGCTGACCCTGCGCGAACCCTCGGAGACCGGTGGCTTCGTCAATGGCCACCCCATGGCCCACCACCGCTGGCTCCCCTCCATCGAGAAGGGCAAGGGCCTGGCCCTGGACGAGCTGATCGCCTCCGGCGCCGCCGAGTTCGAGGCCGGGCAGGCATGGACGGGCGACGCCGAGCTGGAGCTGTTCGAGGCGCCCACCGAGGAACTGGCGCGGCTGGAGATCCGCGAACCGATCGCCGCGTACTACCGGCAGGTCGGCGTCGTCTGGGACGGTGGCCACCTGCTGGAGTCCAACACCTCCGGCTCCTCCTAGGGCCGTGTCAGCCAAGGTTCGCCCCGCTCGCCGCCCCGGCACACGCTCGCTGCGTTGGCCCAAAGCCCGAGCAGGCCCCCTACGAGGGCTTCTGCCGCCTTGCGATCGCACGCGCCAGGACGCCTCGCCACCGGGCGAACCCTGACGGACGCGGCACTGGACACCCTCACCGGGGCCGCCCCCCACCCCACGGCCCCCAGCCCCTCGACCGCCGTCGGCTCGAGCCGGGCGACCCGACCCCTCGTCACATGGAGCGCAGGATGACCCACCGGACCACCGTCGCCGGAATCCCCGTCGACACCCGGCACTGGATCGGCGGCCGGCGTGTCGCCTCCCCGGACACCTTCACCGATGTCTCACCGATCGACGGCACCCCCCTCGCCGAAATCGCCCGCGGCGGCGCCGCCGAGGCGGAGGCAGCCGTGGCCGCCGCCCGTGACGCCTTCCCCGGCTGGGCCGCGACCCCGCACACCGAGCGGGCCCGGCTGCTGCACGCCATCGCCGACGGTGTCGAGAAGCGGCTCGAGGACCTCGCGGCCGTCGAAACCGCCGACAACGGCGCACTGCTGCGCTCCCACCGCCGCGGTGTGATGCCCCGCGTCGCCCACAACTTCCGCTTCTTCGCCGACTGGCTGCTCAAACTGGACAGCGAGCACGAGGACTTCACCACCCGCGGCCACACCAATCACATCACCTGGGACCCGGCCGGGCCCTGCGCCCTCATCACCCCGTGGAACGCGCCGCTGATGCTGGCCACCTGGAAGGTGGCCCCGGCCCTCGCCGCCGGGAACACCGTCGTCCTCAAACCCGCCGAGTGGTCCCCGCTGACCGCGTCCCTGCTCGCCGACATCGCCGCCGAGGCCGGTCTGCCGCCCGGGGTGCTCAACGTCCTCCAGGGCTACGGCGCCGAGGCGGGCGACGCCCTGGTGTCCCACCCCGGGGTCCGCCGGATCAGCTTCACCGGCTCGGTGCCGACCGCCGGGCGGATCGCCCGGGCCGCCGCCGCCCATCTCACCCCGCTCAGCCTGGAACTCGGCGGGAAGTCGCCGCTGCTGGTGTTCGCCGACGCCGATCTCGACCTGGCCGTGGACCTGGCGGTGGAGCAGTACGACAACGCCGGGCAGGTGTGTCTGGCCGCCACCCGGCTGCTTGTCGAGTCCTCCGTGGCCGAGGAGTTCACCCGGCGCTTCACCGCGAAGGCCGCCACCCTGGTCCAGGGCGACCCACGCGACGAGGCCACCGACATCGGCCCCACCATCCACGCCCGCCAGCTGGAGAAGATCGACGGCTTTGTGCGCCGCGCCCTGGACGCGGGGGCCCGCGCGGTGGTCGGCGGCGGACCCCGCACCGGACTCGACGGCCTCTACTACCGGCCGACGCTGCTCACCGATGTCGCCCAGGACTCCGAGATCGTCCAGGAGGAGGTGTTCGGGCCGGTGCTGACCCTCCAGACCTTCGACACCGAGGAGGAGGCTGTCACCCTCGCCAACGACACCCGCTTCGGCCTCGCCGCCACCCTCGCCACCGGCGATCGCGCACGGGCCGAGCGGGTGGCCGACCGGCTCGTCGCGGGCACCGTCTGGGTCAACTGCTTCTTCGTCCGCGACCTCCAGGCACCCTTCGGCGGCTCCCGCAGCTCCGGTATCGGCCGCGAGGGCGGCACCTGGAGCTTCGACTTCTACTGCGACCTCAAGAACACCGTCACCGCCCCGAAGGGATGGCAGAGCCATGGGTGAGATCGCCGGGGCGGGGCTGCTCGCCCATGTGCCGACCATCGTGCTCCCGAAGGAGGACCGGCTGCGGCTGAACGAGGGCCGGGAGATCACCCTCGTCACCGGGCTCGAACAGCTCCGCAGCGAGGTGTTCGAGCGTGATGACTACGACACCGTGGTGGTCCTCGACTCCCACTGGGCCACCACCGTGGAGTTCGTGGTCACCGCCCAGCCGCGCCGCGCGGGCCTGTTCACCTCCGAGGAACTGCCGCGCGGGATGTGCCGGATGCCCTACGACTTCCCCGGCGACCCCGAACTCGCCCACAACGTGGCCCGGTTCGCCGAGAAGCACGGCACCTGGATCACCGCCATCGACGATCCGTATCTGCCGGTCTACTACGCCACCATCAATCTGTGGACGTTCCTGGGCGCGGGCCTGCCGGACAAGCGCTGGGTGTCCATCGGCGTCTGCCAGACCGGCGACATGGAGGACCATCTGCGGCTCGGCCGGGCCCTGGCCGACGGTATCGCCGCCACCCCCGGCCGCCGGGTGCTGCTGATCGCCTCCGGCGCTCTCTCGCACACCTTCTGGCCGCTGCGCGAACTGCGCGACCACGAGTCCAGCGACCCCGCGCACATCTTCACCCCCGAGGCCCGCGCCGCCGACGAACGGCGCATCGCGTGGTTCAAGGAGGGCCGCCACGACGAGGTGCTGCGCACCATGCCGGAGTTCTGGGCCCACAGGCCCGAGGCCCGCTTCTCCCACTACTTCATGATGGCCGGAGCCCTCGGCGGGGCGGAGTGCACCGCCACCGCCCGCCAGTACGGCGCCTACGAGAACTCCATCGGCACCGGCCAGGCCCATCTCTGGTTCGACCGTCCCGCCGCCGGCTGGACCGCGCCCCGCACCGTGACACAGGAGTCCGCCCATGCCTGAGTACCGCCGTGTCCTCCTCGACGGCGCCGCCGTCCAGGCCGTCCGCGACGGCGAGGAACTGGTCGCCGGGGACGGCCGGCGGGTCAAGGCCGAGGAGGCACACCATCTGCCGCCCGTGGTGCCCACCAAGGTGATCGCCGTCCATCTCAACCACCGCAGCCGGGTGGAGGAGTTCCAGGTGTCGCTGGCCCCGGCCCCCACCTACTTCCACAAGCCCACCTCGGCGCTCAACGCCCACCGGGGCGCGGTGGTCCGTCCCGAGGGCTGCAAGTGGCTCAACTACGAGGGCGAGGTGGCCATCGTCATCGGCGGGACCTGCCGCAATGTCTCCCCGGACGAGGCGGGTGAGTACATCGCCGGATACACCGTGGCCAACGACTACGGTCTGCACGACTTCCGGGACACCGACGCCGGATCCATGCTGCGCGTCAAGGGTGCGGACACGCTGTGCCCGCTCGGCCCGGGGCTGGTCACCGACTGGGACTTCCGCGGCAAGTATCTGCGCACCTATGTCAACGGGCGTGTCGTGCAGGACGGTTCGACCGACGAGATGGAGTGGGACATGCACTACCTCGTGGCCGACATCGCCCGCACCATCACCCTCCACCCCGGCGATGTGCTGCTCTCCGGCACCCCGGCGGGCTCCCGCCCGGTGCGGCCCGGCGATGTGGTCGAGGTCGAGGTGGAGGGCCTGGGCAGGCTCAGCAACCACATCGTGGCCGGGCCCACCCCGATCCGCACCGACGTCGGCGCCCAGCCCACGGAGTCGGAGGAGGTACTGTCCACCGCCCTCGGCGGCGACTGGGAGTACCGCGGTATCCGGCCGCCGCGGCGTGGCTGAGCCGTACCGGGGCGCCGCCCGGCCGCTTCCGGCCGGGTGGCGAGTAGGGTCGCGGGCATGACCGAATCCGCCGGGACGGCCGGAAGCGGCGAGGCGGCCGGGAACGGCGGGAAGTCCGGGTCCGCGGCCGGTGGCGGCAGGCCCCGCAGACGGGTGTCCTACGGGGCGGGCCGCGAAGCGCTGCTGGCCGCCGCCGTGCGGGTGGTGGCCCGCCGCGGTCTGCGCCACCTCACCTATCGCGCGGTGGCGGAGGAGGCCGGGGTGACCCACGGTCTGGTCGTGCACCACTTCGGTTCGCGTGACGCGCTGATCGAACAGGCGCTGGCCCACTCCGTACGCACCAGTCTCAGCGTCAGCGCGGTCGAACCCGGGACCGGCCGGGCCACCGACTTCGCCACCGGTCTGTCGGCGATGGTGACGGGCGACCCGGACGCCCAGGCGTTCCAGTACGAGCTGCTGCTCGAATCGCGGCGCAGGCCGGAGCTGCTGCCCCGGCTCCGCGCGCTGTACGAGGAGTACTTCGACGCGGCCCAGCGCGAGCTGTCCCGGATGCTGCCCGCGGGTGCGAACCGGGCGCTGGCCCGGCTGGTCTTCGCGGCGCTGGACGGCCTGGTGCTGCACCAGCTGGTGCTGGGCGGCGCGGAGCACACCGATGCCGCGCTGGAGGAGCTGCGTTCCCTGCTGCGAGCCCTGACGGCGGACACCGGCCCGGACGCGGACATCGACCCCGGCGCGCGCACCGGCCCCGACACGGACGCCGGTACCGCCGACGACGACTGACGGACGTCCGCCGGGGGAGATCCGGTGGTCCCGCCCCTTGCCAAACGTGTCCGTTCGGCACACCATGAGGCAACTCGTTTGGCTCAAAACGAAAGCTCGCTCCTCTCCCCGGACAGGTGATCCGCGTGGACAGTCAAACGGTCGCCAGAAGCCAGACCGTGCAGGACACCCCCCGTACCGCCCAGCTCAAGCCCAACGCCCTCGGCGTCCTGGGCATCCTCTTCTTCGTCCTCTCCGCCCAGGCCCCGCTCACCGGTATCGCCGGAGCCGTCCCCATCGCCATCGCGCTCGGCAGCGGACCGGGCGCCCCGGCCGCGTACACCGTGGCGGGCGCCGTGATCCTGCTGTTCTCGGTCGGCTTCGTCGCCATGGGGCGCCATGTCGTGGACGCGGGCGCCTTCTACACCTACATCGGCAAGGGCCTCGGTCGGACCGCGGGCAGCGGCAGCGCGGCGGTCGCGCTGCTCGCGTACTGCACCGTGCAGGCCGCCATGTACGGGCTCTACGGCGCCACCATGAGCGCCCTGATGGCCCACCACACCGGGGTGGACCAGCCGTGGTGGGTGTGGGCGCTGGTCACCATGGCCGTCGTCCAGGCGCTCGGCGCGGTCGGGATCGAGGTGGGCGCCAAGGTGCTCGCCGTGTTCGTCCTGGCGGAGTTCAGCATCCTGCTCGCCTTCGGTGTGGTCACCTTCGTCCAGGGCGGCGGCCCCGAGGGACTCGCCTTCACCCGGTCCTTCTCACCGGACGCGGTCCTCCAGGGCGCGCCGGGGGTGGCGCTGATGTTCGCCGTGGCGTCGATGTTCGGCTTCGAGGCCACCGCCATCTACGGCGAGGAGGCCCGTGAGCCGCGCACCACCGTCCCGCGCGCCACCTATCTGTCGGTCGCCGTCGTCACCGGTTTCTTCGCCTTCACCTCATGGATGCTGGTCTCCTCCTACGGACCCTCGAAGGCCACCGGCGCCGCCGGGAAGGCGCTGGCAGGGGGCGACTCCACGGTGTTCGTCTTCGCGCCCGTCGCCGACCGGTTCGGCACCTGGGCCGGCGATGTGCTGCCGATCCTGCTCGCCACCTCCCTCTTCGCGGGCATCCTCGCCTTCCACAACTCCGCCAACCGCTATCTGTTCTCGCTCGGCCGCGAAGGACTGCTGCCCGCGCGGCTCAGCGCGCTCAACCGCCGCCACGCGCCCTGGGCGGCCGGTGCCGTACAGACCCTGGTCGCGGTGGCTTTGGTGGTGCCGTTCGCGCTGACCGGCAAGGACCCGGTGCTGTCCCTGTTCTCCTGGTTCAGCGGGGTGGGGGTGCTGGGCATCATGCTGCTCTACTTCCTGACCTCCGTCTCCGTGATCGTCTTCTTCCGCCGGGAACGGCTGGACCCCCGGCCCTGGAACACCCTGATCGCACCCGCCCTGGGCGCGCTCGGCATCGCCGGTGCCATCTGGCTGATCCTCGCCAACTTCACCACCCTCATCGGCGGCGACAGGACCACTGCCGGCTGGCTCGCGCTCACCGTCCCGGCGGTGCTGGTGCTGGGCGCCGCGGCGGCCCGCCTCACCCGCCGTCCCACCGCCTGAGCCGCACCCGGTGAACGGCCCCGGACGCCACTCGACGAGACGCCACCCAACGAGAGGACACCATGCCGGACCTCACCCATGAGGAGTGGCAGCGCCGCGCCGCGGCGCTGCCCGCCGCACTGCCCGTCCACCACCACATCGACGGTGTGTCAGAGCCCGGGGCGGGAGCCGCGTTCGCGGTGGTCTCGCCCCGCGACGGCGCGGTGCTGACGAAGGTGGCCGACGCCGGGCCGGAGGAGGTGGACCTCGCGGTGGCCGCCGCCCGCCGGGCGTTCGACACCGGACCCTGGCCACGTCTCTCCCCGGCCGAGCGCGGACGGGTGCTGGTACGGATCGCCGGGCTGCTGGAGGAGCGGCGGGAGGCCCTCGCCCTCATCATCAGCCTGGAGATGGGCAAACCCGTCACCGATGCCCATGACATCGAACTGCGCGCCGCCATCAGCACCTTCCGCTGGTACGGGGAACTCGCCGACAAGCTGGCCGACGCCTCCCCGCACACCGCGCCCGACGCGCTGGCCCTGGTCACCCGGGAGCCGACGGGGGTGGTCGGCGCCGTCGTGCCCTGGAACTTCCCGCTGACCCTCGCCGCATGGAAGGTGGCACCCGCCCTGGCCGCGGGCTGCACGGTCGTCCTCAAACCGTCGGAGTGCTCACCGCTGTCCGCGCTGCGCTTGAGCGAACTGGCCACCGAGGCGGGCCTGCCGCCCGGGGTGCTGAACGTGGTCACCGGCGACGGCCCCACCGCCGGGCGCGCCATCGGACTCCACCCCGACGTGGACGTGGTGGCCTTCACCGGCTCCGCACCGGTCGGCCGCCACTTCCTGCGCTACGCCGCCGACTCCAACCTCAAACGCGTCTGGCTGGAGCTGGGCGGCAAGTCCCCGCACATCATCCTCCCCGACGCCCCCGATCTGGACCTCGCCGCCGCCACCGCCGCCTGGGGCATCTTTTTCAACCAGGGGGAGATGTGCACCGCGCCCTCCCGGCTGCTGGTGCACTCCGCCGTCGCCGAGCGGGTCACCGAGGCCGTGGTGGCACGCGCCCGGGCCCTGCGCGTCGGCGATCCGCTCGATCCCGCCACCGAGATGGGTGCCCTGGCCGGAGCGGCCCATCTGCGGCGGGTCCTGGACCACATCGGCACCGGAGCGGCGGAGGGCGCCCGGCTGCTCACCGGCGGCAGCGCCACCCTCACCGGCACCGGCGGCAGCTATCTGGAACCCACGGTCTTCGACCGGGTGGATCCCGGCGCCCGGCTGGCCCGCGAGGAGATCTTCGGCCCGGTGCTGTCCGTCCTCACCTTCGACGACCTCGACGAGGCGGTGCGCCTCGCCAACGCCACCGACTACGGGCTCGCCGCCGGGCTGTGGACCTCCGACCTCACCACCGCCCACCGGGTCTCCCGCGCCCTGCGGGCCGGGACCGTCTGGGTCAACTGCTACGAGGAAGGCGATCTGACCGTGCCCTTCGGCGGGATGAAACAGTCCGGCAACGGCCGCGACAAGTCCGCGCACGCGCTGGAGAAGTACACCGAACTCAAGACCACCTGGATCCGGCTGTGACCGGCCCGCGTCCGCTGATCGCCGTTCCGGCCCGTTTCTCCGCCACCACCTCGGCCCTGCGCTTCGCCGCCGAGGTGACCGCCCGTGCCCTGGCCGAGGCGGTCTGGAGGGCCGGCGGCGAACCCGCAACCATCCACCCCCACGCGCCCGGCGGCACCGCCGACCCCGCCGAAGTGGCCGCCCGCCTCGAGCGGTTCGACGGGGTGCTGCTGCCCGGCGGCGGCGATCTGGACCCCCGCCGCTACGGCGGCGGTCCGGCCCACACCAGCGTCTACGACGTGGACGGCGAACAGGACGGCTTCGACCTCGAACTGGCCCGCCGGGCACTGGAGTCCGGAGTGCCGCTGCTCGCGGTCTGCCGGGGTCTCCAGGTGGTCAACACCGTGCTCGGCGGCACCCTCGAACAGGACATGGGCGGCCAGGACCGCGACCACCGCCATCTGGTGCACCCGGTGGCCCTGCGCCCCGGGTCGCTCGTGGCGCGGGCCACCGGCGCCGAGAAGGTGGACGTCTCCTGCTACCACCACCAGCGCACCGACCGCCTCGGCGCCGGGCTCGAGGTCACCGCCACCGCGGCCGACGGCACCGTGGAGGCATGCGAACGGCCCACCGCGCGCGGCTGGTTCACCGCCGTCCAGTGGCATCCCGAGGACACCGCCCACCGGGACCCCGCCCAGCAGGGGCTGTTCGACGCACTGGTGCGCGCCGCCCGCGAACGCAGCTGAGCCCCCGCCTCGTGCCGCGTCAGTCAAGGTGTGCCCGGTGGCGAGGCGTCCTGGCACGTGCGATCGCAAGGCGGCGGGGAAGCACTCGTAGTGGGCCTACTCGGGCTTTCGGCCAACGCGGCGAGAGGGGGCACCTCCCAGCGGTAGCCGGGGGAGCGTGCCAGGGCGGCGAGCGAGGCGAACCTTGGCTGACGCGGCACTAGGACTTCGGACGGCGCCCGCTGCGGCGCGGGGCCGGTTCGGCGCCGTCCAGGAGGGCGAGCCGGCGCTCCTCGCCGTGCGTCTCGACCTGGAGCACGACCTGGCGCAGTGCCTCCGCGGTGCGCAGGCACTCCTCGTCGGACAGCTGCCCGACGACGAACGCCTCCTCCTCGTTGAAGTCCGGGAAGACGCGCCGCATCAGCGCCTCGCCCTCCTCGGTGAGGCCGAGCAGCACCAGCCTGCCGTCGCTGGGGTGGCCGGAGCGCCGGATCAGACCGCGGGACTCCAGGGTGCGGGCGACGCCGGTGAGCGTGCCCTTGGAGATGCCCGCCTCCTCCGCCACGTTCCGGGTCTCCGACTCGCCCCAGATCCACACCACCCAGAGCACCACGAAGGCCGTCCAGGTCAGATCGCAGCCGCGCAGCACCGAGTTCTCCAGATGCTGCCGCACCGCCGACGCGGCCCGGTAGATGTTGGACACCATGGCCATCTGCTCACGGCGGATCGGAATGCCACCGAGCTTGGCCGCGACCAGCTTCTCGGTGTCGGTAATGGAACGGTGGCCGGGCACGGGCGGGCTCCTCACATCGGCTTCGAACGGTGACGCGACGGCGAACCGGCGTTTCCATCGTTCGAGGTCAAATGTACCGTGCCGCCGGTGAGCGGGGCGCGGACCGCGGGGGCCGCCCGCTGACCGCCCGGACCGCTCGTGGTCGACCTGGGCCCGGATGCGTTCCCAGTACGGGGCGATGGCGGCCTCGTGGTACGCCTGGACGGCACGGCCGAGCAGTGTCAGCGCATCGGGGTCGCCGTCGGCCAGCGAGCGTGTCCAGGGCGGCAGCCGCCGCCCTCCGGCGAGCAGCCCGATATCGCGCCGCAGCCGGGCCCGCGGGGTGCTCAGCACCTCGTCAAGACCCTCGTCCGCGTCGTACAGCGGGGTCGCCGGAGTGAGAAAGTCCGGAAAATAGCCCCTCGTTGGCACCAGGGCGGTCAACAGGCCGGTCGAGCGCGGCAGCTTGGGGCCGACCGACCGCCGCCACTGTCCGGGGACCAGCCCCTGGTTCTGAGGGCGGAGGGTGTGCGGGCTCAGCACGGTTTCCCACATGGCCACCGGCCCCGCGGCCACGCGGGTGAGTCCCAGGTCCTGACCGGTGAAATGAATGCGTAGCACAGCGCCCCCGTGACTCCGTCGCCTGCTTTGTTTCCTCCGTATCACGTTCCGGGCACGGGCCCTACCCGGGCACGGCGGAGACGCGGTGTATTTCAGTCTTGAATGAACGACCGGTGGACGCACACACGTCCGCCCGGCGGAAGCCGCCGGGCGGACGCACGCGGAGGTGAGCCGGGCGCGGAGCGTCAGCCCGCGGAGAGCGCGGGGTCGCTCGTGCCCGCCCGCCCGGTCTCGACATGGCCGGCCAGTCGCCGCAGATAGCCGCTGTCCCCGTCGGAGGCCACCGACACGTCGTACCACTGGTGGCTGCGCTTGGTGTCCACGGTGTGCACGGCCCGCCCGCCCGGCCGGAGCCGGTACTCGGCCCTCTTCTGGTGGTGGTAGCCATCGGTGACGGTGAGCCGTACCGCCGTGTCGCCCTGGTTGGTCAGGGTCAGCTCCACCTCGCCGGTGGCCCGGACGTGACGGGCCGACACCTCGGGCCCGCGGCCGGTGATCCGGCCGGTGAGGTGGCGGACGAAGCCGCCCGGCCCGTGCACCTCGACGTCGTAGGTGTCCTTGCCCTCGGCGGTCCCCCAGGTGCCGGACAGGTGCTTGCCCGCCTCGACGGTGTAGCCCCACGGTCCGTCCGGGTGGCTCGCGGAGGTGACGTGGAAGTGCGCGCCTGCCTTGCCGCGGTTGGCGAAGTCCAGCCGCAGGCTGCCGTTCGCCACGGTGGCGTCGGCGGACAGGTCGTACGGCAGCGGCCGGGCGCGCCGCAGCCCGGACTCCTGGTGGGGCAGCGAGGGGTTGGCCGGGGGCGTGGGCACGTAGTCCGGGTGCCGGTCGTGGTCCGGCGGCAGATAGCCGTCGGTGTCCGGGAGGGACGGGACCTTGGTGTCGCTGCGCGCGAAGTCGAATGCCCCCGTCAGGTCACCGCACACCGCGCGGCGCCACCGCGAGATGTTCGGCTCCTCGACACCGAAGCGCTCCTCCATCAGCCGGATGATCGAGGTGTGGTCCAGCGTCTGGGAGCACACATAGCCACCGGTGCTCCACGGCGACACCACCAGCATCGGGACCCGCTGGCCGAGGCCGTAGGGGCCCGCGGGCTGGGACGCGGAGCCCGGGTAGAGCTCACCGGTGGTGTCCACGGTCGAGGCGCCGCGGTCCTCGGCGGGCGCGTACGCCGGTATCACGTGGTCGAAGAAGCCGTCGTTCTCGTCGTACGTAAGCCTGAGCCCCGCCGGGCTCGCGGCACCCTCGGGGCCAGGGCTTATCGCACCCTGTCTGAACTGCAGAAAGGCGATTTCCGGCCGTCCGGGCGGCTTGAAATCGCCCCCTACCTGCGGGGACACGGAGCGCCGGGATTCCGCCGGGTCGAACGGCTGTGCGGACGGGTCTGTGATAATGTGCAGTCCAGCTCCTGAAGAGAGCAGCATCCGATTTGTCCGGGACCTCCTGGTTCGGGGCGCCGCTGCTATCCAAAGGAGCTTTTGCATGTCCGAGTACCAACATTCAAGTACGAGTGTGCACACACCACTCACACCCTCACCTGCGCAGACATGTCAACTCGGCCCTCTTCACCAGGTCGCATTCCGCTCCCGAGGCCCCTGGGGACTCGCTGTTTCCGCATGTAGACGGCTGAATAGCCGCTCCCGAGGCCCCTGGGGACTCGGAGGGGACTCGCCCCAAAACCCCTGGTCAGCCCATGTTTACGACCCCTTCCGAGTCCCCGAGTCCCCTCTTTTGAAAAGCTACGCGTAAGGGGTGATTAATTAACGCCTCTCACCGACCTAAATCCCCGTACGTATAGGGGAGCTTTTGTCGGATAGGGCCTCGGGGACTCGCCCGCCCAGAAAACAGCCTCTGACCTGCTCGAATAGCCGAGTCCCTCAGGGGACTCGAAGGGACTCGAAGGGACTCGTTTTCCCTGTAGAGCCGCACTATTTCCGCCTCTCTGCACATACGATGTGCAGATTTCAGCCTCGACATTCATGTCTGCATATACGACTCACCACATCGCAATTCGTGTGCCCCGTCGCCGTTTAAGAATTCAAGGTAAGGTTGACCTAGGCAATCAACGACGCACAGAAAGGCTCCGCTATGGCTTCTCACGGGCGCCCCAGTAACGGCATTCAGCACATGCCCGGCCTGGGTGCATCGGTTCACGAGGAAGTCGCCAGGGCATTCAAGGCGCGCGCATCGGAGCAGGGCATCAGTACCCGCGCCCTGGTCCGCGAACTGCTTTACGAGTACGCGCGTACGGAGTTCGGACTAGACGTCGAGACGCCCCCGGCGACTGCCGCAGTCCTGAAATGACAACAGCCCCGATCGCCACAATCGGGGCCGCAGAGAAAGGAAACTCGTTGCCGAGTTCCAGTATACCGCGAAAGGTCGAAGATCGCCCTGTCGCGAAAAAGCCAGGTCGCCCCAAGCACGAGGCGACCTTTGTGTACAAGACGCCGGAAGCCAAGCCTGTATTCCGCGAAGTCAAGACAGAGGGCAAGGGCTTCTTCGTCCAGACGTATGCGGGTGGCACCTGGAAGGCCGGTCTGCCCAAGAAGTACGCCGACCTCCTGTACCGCGCCGACGCGCTCGCTACGGCCACGGGCACCGTGTACTGGGTAGAAGGGCCCAAAGACGCCGAAAGCCTGCGAGAGGCCGGTTATCTCGCCACTACGACACACGGCGGGGTGCCCAACTTCAAGGAATCCTCGGTCGCGTACTTCGGCCCCGGAATCACGCTGGTCGTGGTTGTGCCGGACGAGGACGAGGCTGGATACAAGCTGCTCGCCAAGAAGATTGCAGCCCTGAAGAAGCACAACATCCCTTATGAGGTGCGCGGCGTTCCGGAGGGCAAGGACGCGACAGACGCTCTGGCTCTGGGCTACAACCCCGAGGACTGGTGGCAGCTCACACCCGAGGACATCGAGGAGCGCACGGCTAACCCTTATCTCCACCGCCTTCTGCGAGCGCTCACTCTCTACAACGACGAGCCCAAGGACATCAAGCCCGGTCAGCCGACGCCTTGCCCCGCGCACACGGACGACAATCCGTCATTCTCCTGCGACGAGGGTGACGACAAGGCCGTCAAGCTGTACTGCTTTGCCGGATGTGGATTCGACGAGGTGTGCAAGGCTCTCGACATTCCGCAAAAGGATGTTGACAGGCTGTTGGATCGCCAGAAGAAAGCCGTACTGAATAGCTCCAGGCTGCCCAAGACGGATTCCCACACGCACAACGCGGCCGTGGCTATCGAGCGTCTCGCGGGACAGGTGGTCTACGTCCGCGATCACAAGGAGTACTACGCGTTCGTCCAACGCGAGGGCTGGAGGCGAGACCGCAGCATTGTGCGCAGGATCATTCAGCAGATGGGCGAGGAGCAGCTGAAGGCCGGCATGGCTCTGGTGTCCGAAGAGGGGGCCACCGAGAAGCAGAAGGCGCGCGGCGCTCAGCTCATCAAGTCCGGCTACATGTGTCTGAGCAACCCCGGTCAGAAGAACATCATGGAGGTAATGTCGCAGAGCACGGAAATGGTGATCATCGACCGATTCTCCGAGCGCTTCGACACCAACCCGAACATCCTGGTGTGCAAGAACGGTGTTGTTGAGCTGAAGGAGACAGGCCACACCTTCCGCACAGAGCTGCGCCCGGACGACTGGACAACGCTTAGCACGGGTGTGGACTACATTCCGGCCGCGTTCTGCGCCGACCTGGATAAGGTGCTCACGACATTCTGGCCGGAAGACGAGGTTCGGGATTACCTCCACCGGGCGATGGGCTACAGCCTGTTGGGCGGAAATCCTGAGCGTTGGTTCTTCGTGATGATGGGCGTCACCACGGGCGGTAAGACGACGCTCGCGGAAGCCGTGGCATCTGCCCTCGGGGACTACGCGGACACCTATCAGCAGTCGCTGTTTCACGGCAACGTCTCCGACAAGCCACGGCCGGACCTGCTCTCGCTCATGCCGCGCCGTGTTATCTCCTCTTCCGAGGCAGGCGAGGGATGGACGCTGCACGGAGACCGCATCAAGAACCTGACCGGCGCTGAGCCGCTGAAGATGCGCGACCTGTTCGCCGGGGCAGACGACACGATCCGTCGAGAGCCGATGTACACCCCTTGGATGTCGACCAACAGCGCCCCCAAGATCACTGGAATTGACGAGGCCACCGCGCGCCGCATCTGCGCTATCCCGTGTGATGTGTCGATCTCCAAGGCCGATGAAGACCCCACCATCCGCACGCGGTTGAAGACGAGCGAGACGGCCAAGCGGGGCACGCTGGCTTGGCTCGTCAAGGGCTGGGACGAGTACTGCGCCCACAAGCTCACCGAGCAAGCCGAATCCATCCAGGAGCGAACCAACAAATTCCTTCGGGATGCGTCTGGACAGGGCGGATTCTTCGAATCCTGCATTCTCAAGGGCGAGGCTGACGAATTCTTCACCACAAACGAGCTGTGGCCCGCATATCAGACATGGGCACACGCAAACGACGTGCGCGACGGATTCAAGAGCCAGGCCGAATGCACGCGCGCTATCGCTGCTGCCTGTGGAAATCAGAAACCCAAGGGTCAGCGCAAGCGCGTCAACGGCGTTCAGCAGTACGTAATTCTCGGATATCGACTCATCACCCCTGGCGACAACAAGGAGTCCAACTAATGGGGCGCCAGAAGCCCAATAAGCCGAAGCGCACCCGAGCAGTGTTCGGCAGCCGCGAGATGGACATAGCCGTCTCTGAGGCCGTGCGGATGTCCCTGGACAGCAACAAGATCGCCGCTGCAACACAAGGGGTCGAAGCCCTGTCGGGCTTTCTGACAGTCCGGGACTTCTCCAGCTTCGACGACTTCCTGTTCGCGCTGGAGTGGCTCCGGGATATACCGGTCACCATGTTCGTCGTCTTCCCCGACGTGATCGAGCTGGAATGCCGTCTGGCCAATCTGCCCAATATCGACAAGGGCACTCAGATTCTCGACCCCGCAACCCGCCGCACCGTCCGCGTCTACCGCTACGCCACCACCGAGGAGAGCAAGTAATGCCCAAGGCTCGAATTATCAGCATGACACCCCTTCAGCCCGGCGCGTACAAGGCGCTGTACTGGGAGGATGAATTCTTCAGGACTGCACCTGTCGTGGCCATCGCGACATTCGAGGAGCGGGATGGACAGCAGCAGATTGTGCCCGTCGTGATACATGGCGGAGGGCACATTTTCGCTCTCGCCGGGGTTGAGATCGATTCGGACAACGCCGGTCTACCGTGCGACCCGCATTACAGGTACTTCGAGGGCATGCACCCCGCCGAGGACATCGCCCGGGTCGCCGATTCGCTCCGACCCGCAGCGAACTGACCCCGTAGACCGCTCTCAGCTCCCACGTAAGCGCCGAACGGCCCGGTCCGGGCCCACCGGCCCAACCCCGACAGACGGAGCCCTTAGGCGGGCTTCTACGGGCTCCGTCTGTCCCAGCAATCGAACACATGTACGAGAGGATGCACACAATGAACTTCCGGAAGTTCCAGCCGTGGGCGCGAGATGCGCTCGTGAAGGCGCTCGGTGCGCGCGAGGTGCTGAGCGGTGTGACCCGCTGCATCTCCGAACAGCGAGCGCTCATCTTGCAGTTGGTGCGCACGGCCACGACCAATCGCGTAACGGTCGTGCAATACCCGGTGGCGGGCATCTCCGAGGCGTACGAGCGACTCCAGCAGGACGACATGTTGGAAACGGATTTCGTGGCCTACTTCATCGTGGCCAGCGCAGAGGCCATCGCTCAGGCCGAGGTGGACGGCACCCCGTACATGCGGACGCTTCGCCCCGAGGGGCAGTCCACCCGGCAGGCCGAGATCCTCCGCGCTCCGTACCGGGTGCAGACAGGCGGCGACCGTGGCTGACGAGGTGCACGAGATCCGCCCGGCAGCCTTCGAAGGTGGATTCCGGACGCTGGAGATCGACGGCGAATCCTGGCTGTTGCTGGGGGATGTGTGCAGGGCCGTCGGGATCAAGCGTCACCATGCCATCACAAATGCTGACGCATCCGGGATCAGGACTGTGGATGTGGCGTTCCCCGGCGGGCGGAATCCCATTCGCAGCTATGTCATCAGCGAGTCCGCCGCTATGGGCCTTGCGGCGTCCAAGAACAAGCGATGCGAGGTGTGCAATGGGACCCATTAAGCGACAGCGCCGCGCCATGGTTCGCCGTGAGGTCGGCCCGGACGAGCCCAAGAAGCCAACTCGCAGGCGGCGCAAGGGTGTTGGGGATGACGCTCGTACTACGAGGGTCACCGAGCCCCGCGAGCGGCAGCGCCGGAAGGCTCCGCCGGGTCCGACCGTGCCCGCATGGAAGGCGGCAGGACTGGAGCCGCACAAGCCCGAGACCGAAGGGGAGGGCTGACATGTCGCTGGCGACTATCCAACTCGCCCTGAGCGATGCTGACTTGGCCCGGTTCCTGGAGAAGGTGGACCCGCCGAACATCGACGGGTGCACGCTGTGGAACGCCTCTACGTTCGCGGGTGGCTATGGGCAGTTCAAGCTCAACCGCCGGTCTGTCCTGGCGCACCGTGTTGCCTGGACGCTGCGCCACGGACCCATCCCCGAGGGGCTCGAACTGGACCACGTCTATCTGCGCGGCTGTCGGTCCAAGAGGTGCGTCAACACCGATCACTTGGAGCTGGTGACGCACGAGGAGAACACGCGTCGCCGGGATGCCGCGCTGCGCTGGAGGGCCTCCGTGTGGGTGTGGACCGAGCTGGACGAGGCGGCATGAGTGAACCGGCGCGAGCGCCGCTGTGGGTTGTGGGGCTTAACGGGCGAGAACGGCTGGAGCAGGCCGAGGCTCGTGACGTGGCTGAGGCGTACGTGCAGCGTCTGCGCGATGGAGACCTGAAGCATCGCAAGATCCTGCACCCGAACCGGATCGCTCAAGAGTCCGGCGTCACCGTGGAGGTGGCCCGGAAGGCCCTGTGCCTGCTCTGTGCACGCGGAGTGCTTAGGCGAAGGCGTAGGTCGTTCAAAGTTCTCTGATCCACACCGTCACCTGCGGCGACATGTGCAGTTCGTGTGCAGAGTTTTGAAATGTCCAGTTTTGGAGTAAAGTTCCTGTCATGAACACGACAACGAACGCCCCCGCCGCTCCGGTCTCTGCGCTTGTCCCGGTCGCCGCTCTGTGGGTGGCCGTGGCCGCCTTCGCGGCTCGGGTGGCGGGTTGCTCGGCCTGTGCCGCGCTCCGCCCCGGCTCCTACTGCCTGTCGCACGTCTGCCTGGACTGTGGCGGCGGTGCGGTGGCTCCGGCCGGTTCCGTCCTTCCCTGCTAGCTCGTCTCGCCCGCCCCTGCCCGGGGGGCGGGCTCCGACCCCTCTCACCAACCGCAAATTCCCCAGGAGGACCCCATGTCCAGCAAGCCCAACGCCAAGACCTACGCCGAGCGTGCCGCTGCTGAGGAGACCCAGCTTCACCGGGACTTCGCCGACTGGATCGAGGAGAAGACGGGCCAGAAGGTCGACCTGAAGTCGGTGCAGCTGGCCTGCATCTTCCGGATGGAGTTCCAGCGCTCCGAGGAGAACCAGACCGCTCTGGCCGACAAGCGCGCAGCCGCCGAGGCGGCCAAGAAGCAGCGCGCGGCGGAGAAGCGGGCTCGCCTTGAGGCGCAGCTGAAGAAGCTCCAGGCCGAGCTGTCCGACGAGACCGCAGAGGACATGCCGGCTGAGACCCCCGCACCGGCCGCTCGCACCCGCAAGGCCACCCCCAGCAAGGCCGCTACGTCCGAGCCTGCCGAGCCCGCGAAGGCGTCCGAGGCCCCGGCTCCGACGAAGCCCCGCGCGGCCCGTACGCGCCGGACGACGGCCGCCAAGAAGACCGCCTGACAACACAAAAGCCGACGGGCCGGGTGTCCAGACCCGGCCCGTCGCGAACCCCGAAGGGATCAACTGTGAAGCACAAGCGTACCGCCATCACCCCCGAGCGGCTGGCCTATCTGGTGACCGCCAACTCTCAGGACCCCCGTTACCCCGCCACCCCTACAGGCCGCGTAGCCGGTCCGTGGGTGGAGTTCGACGAGTCGTACCCCGAGTGCGGCTACTCGTTCTGGGCTCGTCCGGAGGGCGACTCCTACACCACCGTTGACGCCCTGGACCCCGAGTCGGGCGCTCCGACAGCCGCGTATCTGGACGCCACCCTCGCCGCCGACCGGATGTCCCTTGGCCTGTCGGCTGAGCCCGAGATCGGAGAGGCGTGGAGCCGTCCGAAGCCCTCTCGCTGGCGCCGGTTCGTGCGCTGGTCCAGGGCCAACGCTGAGCGCGAGTTCTTCACCATCGGCGCGCCCCTCACCTGCATCTGGGCCGTGGCCCTGGGGTGGGTTCTCGGATGGGACGGCATGAAGGCCATCGCGGGCCTGCTCGTCGGCTGGATGTTCTGACCAATTCCCTGTGCCCGAGGTAAGCGAAATTCGCTTACCTCGGGCCTGTCCCACGTTAAGGAGTTCAGCAATGGCGAGCATCAAGAAAGTCGCTCGTGCGCAGGGGCACGCCTATGAGGTGCACTGGCGGGATCACGGACAGAAGCGACAGCTCACCTGTAAGACCGAGGGCGCTGCACTGCGCGAGAAGGTCCGCATTGAGGACATGTTGGCCGCCGGGCGCAGCACGGCTCAGCTTGTGGAGCGGCGGACCGTCCGGGAAGTGTTCGAGGCGTGCATGACGGCTGGAGAGGGCCACCTGAAGCCGCGCACGATTGAGGGACAGCGGTCTCTCTACCGCAACCACATTGCGGAGGAGTTCGGGCGTCGCCGGATAACGTCCCTCACCGCCACGGACGTTGAGAAGTGGATTGCCAGCCTTACGCGAAAGCTCGGTTATGGCTCTGTGCGGAATGCGTATGTGGTCCTCAACAAGCTGTGCAAATACGCCATTCGGCACGACTGGTTGGCCAATAACCCCTGCACAAACGTGGCCCTGCCCCAGAATCACGACACAGTAGGGGACGACCGCCAGTTTCTGACGCCTGCACAGGTTGAGGCTCTGGCCGCTGAGATGTCCAAACGGCGCGAACACTACGGGCTCATCGTGCGCATGGCCGCGTATACCGGGCTGCGCTCTGGTGAATTGGCCGCTCTGCGCATTCGGGATGTCAACCTGTTCCGGAACACGATTGAGGTGCGCCGCACAATGCGCCGAGCCAAGGGCGGCGAATGGGTCTACAGCTCTCCGAAGTCCAAGCGGTCCGTTCGGGAGGTGCCGCTGCTCCCCCGGCTCGCCCAGGAGCTCCGGGCGTATCTGGCCGAGCACCCCAACCGCTCCGATGTAGACGCGGCGCTGTGGCCGGGCAGCCGGAAGCGCTTTCAGTCCTCAGTTGTTGACTGGAACACCCCGTTCGACATCAACAATCTCGTGAAATCGCACTTCCGCAAGATTGTGCGTGCTGGACTCGGTTCCGCCGGCATCTCCAGTGCACTGCGCTGGCACGACCTTCGCCACACGTACGCCTCGATCATGGCGGCTGCACCGGGAATCACCATCTACGACGTGTGCAACTGGATGGGACACGCCGACATCAGCACAACACAGAAGACATACATTCACCTGTTCCGCACGGACTACACCGACAAGATGTCGGCCGTTGGGGCGTTCCTCGACGGAGCGGGCGCGGCTCTCGCTCGGGAAGCGTCCGTGACGCCGATCTTTGGGGCCTCTGCGGGCTCGTAGGGGTCGGTCCGGTAACCGCGTCCGGCCGTCCGGAGAACGGCCCTTACGTCGGAGCCTACGGCTTCGGCCCGCAACGCACGACAGCCCCGGCTCCGCAGGTGGAGAGTCGGGGCTGAAGTGTTGCTCATGTGGACTGCGCTGAACACCCGAGCGCCTTCAACGCTACCTCGAAACACAGAGCGCCCCGGGAACAAGGGAACCGGGGCGCTCTGCTGGACATCTCGCAGGAGGGGTGTATTCGCTTCGGCACGTAACCCAACCTTGCGCCGGGTGGTACAAAGCCCGGCAACGAGAGTCCAAGAGGGTGGGGCGCGGCGGCCGGAGGGGTTCCGATCCCTGTTGTCGCCGCGCCCCGGTCTGGGGGTTAGGCGTTCAGGTCGGCCTGGACACCGGTGAGCGCCGTACGCCACGCCGCGTCGTGCGGACTGGTGACGTCGCCGCGACCGAAGTTGTCGGGGTACGCGGCCTTGCCGTTCTTGACGCGCAGCGCGTTGAGCAGCTGCATGCCGACGTTGGGGTTGTTGAGGGCGGACTCCACGAGCGTTTCCAGCTCGGTCGTCTCCAGGGATACAGCAGCCATGGGCTTGTCCTAACTGTGTGGCGGGGATGAGGTGTTGAGAGTTCAGTTGCCCTTGAGGCGCGCGGCGAGAGCCCTGGCAGAGGCGTTGGGCTCGCGAGTGAGCGGCTTGTGTCCGCCGTTGATGTCGCGGACGGGCTCGATGTACTTGCGCGTGGGCGGCGGGCTGGTCTTGGAGTTGCTGACCAGATGCGCGGCGGCCTCCTGGGCGGACTTGCTCGCCGTGGAGGGGCGCGGCGTGGCCTTGCGGCGGTAGGTCATGCCCTTGAGATGGGCCGTACCCCTGGCCCGCGCGGCGACAGCCTCTTTGGCGGTCATGGGGCGGGTGTCCTCGTCGTCCTCGTCCTCGTTGTCCAGAGGGGTGCCGTCGGCATTCATCCCGAACAGCTCGGGGTCTTCCTTGGCGAATTCGACGATCTGCGCCTTGAGCGGCTTGTCGAGGTCGAGGGCGCGCCACAGATTGTTGGCCGTGGCGCTGTCCATCCCGGCCGAAATGAGCGCCTGGATCGCCTTGCCGCGCTTGATCTTGTTCACTGCCATTGTTGGTCAGCCTTCCGTGTTGGGTGTGACAAAGGGACAAAAGTCATCGTTGCTGTTGTCCAAGTCGCCCACACGGGCCGTTCCGCCACCGTCGCTCGTCAGCGACATTCGGCACTTGCTACTGTGTTCGTCGGCTAAGCAGCGTGGAACACTCGATATTCGGTTGTTCTGCCAGACTCTCCAGGGTCGCTAGTCAGCGTTGTCCTGTGTCGTCTATCGGGGCTCCGACTCAGCCGTCTGGATTTCCCTTTGACCTCCATCTCCGGGGAATCCTCGGGCTGTAATGCCTTGTCGGTACCCGGCACACACCGGGCGAATAGGTGAAGCCTACCTCGGAATGTGTGCGGGTCAGTCCTTGGGCTTCTTGGCGTAGTACTGATCGATCATCCGCTGCACTTCGATATCGTCGTTCGGAGTATCGACCTTCACCACGAACGCCGTGGCGGAGTCGGTGCCGAACAGCCGGGCAATGCGCTCCTCGGTGCGGATGGCAGCGTTGATGGCCTTCTCGTCACCGGACATTGCCTTCTCCCAGAGGCTCCGAATGTAAGCCTCCAGCCGGGTGATCTGGCGGGTGCGCATCTCGTCGACCTTGGGGTGAACGCGCTTGGTGATGTGCAGGTCGATTCGGTTCCGCACGGTCTTCTGTGAGAACCCCATCTTCTCTGCGATCTGATATGTGCTGAATCCCGCCACCTGGAGTTCGTAGCACTTGCGCGCCTCTTCCAGCATCTTGGCGGGCGGCTTGCGGTTGTTCGCGGGCATTGTTCCTCCTCTCGTCGCGTTAAGGCTACTTCGAGGAGAGGAATTCGGATGTGCAATTCAACTGGGGACGGCATTCGAGCTTCGGGCGAATCGGGCTTTTACCGCGTAAGCGTTCACGTCTGTCGGACGGGAACGCTTACGCGACCCCGGAGAACGCCCAGGGAGGGGTCTACGCTCCGATTTGCCGAGATAAGGGGGCGGGTCGGGGCCCCGCGTTGGGCGGGTCGGAGATCGGCACGGGGAGGGGCCGTTTCTCGGCGCGGGGTTACTGGCAGCGTGGACAGGCATTGCGCCAGACATTGTTGACGAGCTTCGGGCGGAACTCGAATGTGCCGCAGCCGCAGACAGCGCAGTCCACATAAGGGAGCCCTTGCCATGGTGACTGCCGTGGTGCGCGCCATGTGGACCAGTTGCGCGGCGCGGGAACAGCACCCAGTGACCAGAGCCGGGCGCAGCGATTGAGCCAGGACAGAGCGCCGCGCTCGTCGTCCCACTCCAGAGGCAAGAGGTTGTCGTGCTGGTCTTTGAGCGTGCAGAAGCCGTCCAGTGCGTTGTCATAGATGACGAACGGCCCGTTCGGGGCTGTGCGCTGGATGTGATAGCGGGTTGCGGCAGTGGTCATCAGTCCTCCAGGGTGACCATGAAAGCCGTGGCGGTAACGGAGCGGCGACCCCCGGCCAGGGCAGAGCGGACACGGGCCAGCGCCTCTGTGTGCTCGGGTGTCCAGTCGGGCAAGGCTTCCTTGAGTGCCAATTCAAGTTGTGTTGTGCATTCGTCGAGCGTGGCGGCCTCGGCGGAGCCAACAGCCGGGCCAGAGCGGAGGGCGATTGTCCAGGTCAGGCGCATGCCCCAACAGTCCCACAATCGGTCCCTGTGCAGCACCGTTTCAGGCCACCTCGGCCGGGATCTCGCCGGGATGCCCGACCCTGAAACGGCTTCTACCTGCGGGAACGCCCCATAAACCCGCGTTCTCGTCGTAGGTGATGAGCAGCGCGGTCTTGCTCCACACCTCGGGGTTGGAGGTCAGCGCGTCCAGCACCTGCGCGATGTACCAGGCTCCGTAGTTGGCGGGCCAGTTGGGGTGCTCGGTGAAGGCTTCGGGCGCCGCGATCCAGGAGATCTGGGGCAGCTTCCCGTCCCGCACGTCCGCCCGCAGGATGTCGAAGAGGCCGTCGCCGTGCTTGGCGTCGGTGCCGGTACGGGCCTTGTCGTAGAGCGGGTCGCCGGGCTTGGCGTTGCGGTACTGGTTGAAGAACAGCAGCGAGTTGTCGCCGTAGTTGCCCCGGTAGGCGTCGTCGATCCAGCCCCAGCCGCCGTCGGCGTCCAGCCCGTCGCCGATGTCCTGGTAGAGCTTCCAGGAGACCCCGGCCTTCTCCAGGCGCTCGGGGTAGGTGGTCCAGCTGTAGCCGAGTTCGGCGTTGTCGAGGACCGGGCCGCCGCCCTTGCCGTCGTTGCCGGTGTAACCGGTGTACATGTAGTAACGGTTGGGGTCGGTGGAGCCGATGAACGAGCAGTGGTACGCGTCGCAGATGGTGAACGCGTCGGCCAGTGCGTAGTGGAACGGGATGTCCTCACGGGTGAGGTACGCCATGGTGGTGGCGGACTTCACGGGCACCCACTTGTCGTAGGCCCCCTTGTTGAAGGCGGCGTGGCCGTCGCCCCAGCCGTGCGGGAGGTCCTGGAGGAACTGGAGCCCCAGGTCGTTCACCTCGGGCCGGAACGGCAGGATTTCCTTGCTGCCGTCGGACTGGTGCCAGACCGGCTTGCCACTGGGCAGCCGCACCGGATGCGGATCGCCGAATCCGCGCACTCCGCGCAGTGTTCCGAAGTAATGATCGAAGGAACGATTCTCCTGCATCAGCACCACGATGTGCTCGATGTCCTTCAGACTGCCGGTGCGACGGTTCGCCGGAATCGCGGCGGCACGGGCGATGCTGGTGGACAGCAGGGACAGGGCCGTGCTGGTACCGGCCAGTTGCATGAATCTGCGACGGTCGATGGAGGTCATATCGGTCCGGTCTCCTGTGACGTACGAGGTGTGACAAGCAACCGGGGCAGTCTCTTCCGCTCAGGCCGCCCGGCACAACGGCCCGGAAGAGAAACGGCGGGAAAGGCTCAGTAAACCTTGGTCATTTCGCCGCGAACCGTGGTCACCGCGTACGCTGTCGCCGCCCGTCCGGACCGTCCGCGGGCGACGGGCATCGCGATGGCCGAGGCAGTACGTTGAAACCATGGACGGCGACACGGTGACGCTCTTCCTCTGCGGCGATGTGATGCTCGCCCGGGGCGTGGACCAGATCCTGCCGCACCCCGGCGACCCGGAGCTGCGGGAGCCGTACATCCGTGACTCCCGCGCCTATGTCGAGCTGGCCGAGGAGAAGAACGGCCCGATCCCGCGCCCGGTCGACTTCAGCTGGCCGTGGGGCGACGCGCTGGCGGTGCTGGACGAGGCCGCGCCCGACGCCCGGGTGGTGAATCTCGAGACCAGCGTCACGGCCGGTGGCGAAGCCGCGCCCGGCAAAAGCCTCCACTACCGTATGAACCCCGCCAACCTCCCCTGTCTGTCCGCGGCCCGGCCCGATGTCTGCGTGCTGGCCAACAACCACGTCCTGGACAGCGGCCCGGACGGCCTCGAGGACACCCTCGACTGCCTCGCCGGGGCCGGACTCCAGGTGGCCGGAGCCGGGCGGGACCTCACCGCTGCCCGGCGCCCCGCCGTCGTCCCGGCCAGGGCGGGCCGGCGGATCCTGGTCTTCGCCTTCGGTACGCCCTCCAGCGGTATCCCGCGCCGCTGGGCCGCCACCGACGACCGCCCCGGGGTCGACCTCGTGCCCGAGCTGACGGACGCCGGAGCCGCCGCGATCGCGGGCCGGGTGCGGCAGATCAAGCGGCCCGGCGATATCGCGGTCGCCTCGGTCCACTGGGGTGGCAACTGGGGCTACGACATCCCCTCGGACCAGATCCGCTTCGCCCACGCCCTGATCGACGGCGGGGTCGACCTCGTCCACGGCCACTCCTCCCACCACCCCCGCCCGGCCGAGGTCCACCGCGGCAAGCTGATCCTCTACGGCTGCGGCGACCTCATCGACGACTACGAGGGCATCACCGGTTACGAGCGGTACCGGGACGATCTGCGGCTGCTCCACCTCGTGCGGGTGGCCGCCCACACCGGACGTCTGGTGGAGCTGCGCATGGTGCCCCTCCAGTCGCGCCGGATGCGGCTGCGCCACGCCACGCACCGCGACACGGAGTGGCTCGGTGGCACCCTCGACCGGGTCTGCGTCCGCCTCGGCACCCGCGTCGAGGTCTCGCACGACGCGCCGTACGACGTCCTGACCCTCCGGCACCGATGAGCGAGGAGGCGCACATGCCCCCCGAGAAACACCCGGGAAGGACCCCGCGTCTTCTGGACGCGGCCTTCGGCCGTCCCCGCGGCCCCGCGGGCACCGTCGGCGGCGGGCTGATGGCACGCTTCAACGCCTCGCAGGAGCGCTGGGCCGTGGACCGGGCGGCCCTGCGCCCCGGCGAACGCGTGCTGGTCGTCGGGCCCGGTCCGGGCGTCGGACTGGCACCGGCGGTGGCCGCCGTGGAACCGGGCGGCCGGGTCATCGCCGTCGACCCCTCGGCCACCATGCGCCGGGCGGCGATCCGGCGGTGCGCGGCCCAGATCGCTGCGGGCACGCTCCGGGTCGACGACGGCACCGCGGAGCGCACCGGATGCCCGGACGCCGCGGTGGACGCCGTGCTGTCCGTCAACAACGTCATGCTCTGGGACCGCCCGGCAGGATTCCGCGAACTGCTGCGGGTGCTGCGCCCCGGCGGACGGATGGTGCTCACCGTGC
Organism: Streptomyces sp. NA02950; assembly: GCF_013364155.1. NCBI lineage: Bacteria > Bacillati > Actinomycetota > Actinomycetes > Kitasatosporales > Streptomycetaceae > Streptomyces > Streptomyces sp. NA02950. The sequence continues at coordinate 8,765,554 of NZ_CP054916.1, forward strand.
ACCGCCATGTCCTCGGGTTTCCGCCCGAGCGGCTGGTGACCGAGGCGACCGGAGCCGGATTCGGCGGTGTCGAGCTCACCCTGCGCGACCGCCGTGTCCTCGGCCCCGCCGTACAACTGCTGCTGCACCACCCCGGCAGATGAGCCCGTGGACGTCAGACGATCTTCGCGCGCACCAGGGCACCCAGCACCAGCGCCCCCGGCACCAACGGCAGCCACACCGTGATGAAGCGGTAGGCCAGCACGGTGGACGTGGCGGCCTCGGCCGGTGCGCCCGCCGCGACCAGCGCGATGACCAGCGCGACGTCCACCGATCCGATACCACCGGGGGAGGGGACCAGGGCGGCCACCGCCGTGGCGGCCAGGTACGCGAGCATCACATGCGGCGGGCGCACCTCCAGCTCCAGCGCGAGCGCCACCGCCACCAGCCCCGCCCCCTGGAGCAGCGGAAAGGCCAGCGAACCGCCCCACAGCGCCAGTGCCCGGGACGGCCGCCTGTGCAGCGACCGCGCGTCGGACAGCGCGGTGCACAGGAACGTACATGCCAGCCGGCGCACCGGGCGGATCAGCAGCGCCCCCACCAGCAGGGCGACCACCCCGGCGGCCACCGCCGCCACCACCATGGCGCCGGACCGGTCGGGCAGCATCGGGCCCAGCCGCAGCGCCTCGGGGAAGGCCAGGAACAGCACGGCCAGCAGACCGATCCGGGTCACCCCCTCCGCGAGGAAGTACAGCGCGAGCGCGGCCGAGGAGCGGGCGGGCGGCAGACCGCAGCCGGTCATGAAGCGGATGTTGACCGCGCTCGCGCCGATCCCCGACGGCAGCAGGTGGTTGGCCGCGCCCGCCGCGAACTGGGTGGCGAACAGCCGCCGGGCCGGTAGCCGTTCCCGTACCGTGCCCTGCCGGGCGAACGACACCGCCACCCAGCCGAACCCGGTCGTCGCCACCGCCACCAGCAGCCACCAGGGGTTCGCGGCCAGCGTCTGACGGGCGCCGGAGCCGATCAGCGACCGGTGCTGGAGCACCCACACGGCGACGGCGGCCAGCGGCAGCAGACACAGGATCCGGCGCACCGGAACCCTGCGGTACACCGGACGGCGTGCCTGCTGCGGCACCGGGCTCGGCAGTGGCTGGGGCAGGGCCCGCGACATCGTCTGCGACATGGGCCGCGACCTCGCTTTCGGCTTCGGTCCGGACGTCTCTGTTGCTGGGATACGGGCCGGGCCCGGTTCCGTGCTCATCGCTCCGTCTGCCCCGTCATCCGCCCCGCAGTACCCCCGGCCGGTGCCGGGCCCGTATCCGGCAGCGTGTCGCGCAGCGGAAGGGCGATCAGCAGCCCCAGACAGATCCACACATAGGCGTTGCTGCCGAGGAAGCCGCCCACCCCCGTGGAGTCGAACCGCCACAGCCACACCAGACTGCTGCACAGCAGCGCGTAGACCACCGCGGCCGTCCGCAGCAGGATCCGGCGGCGGTCCGGGGGCGCACCGGGCCGCAGCGCGGACTCGGCCAGCACCGTCAACGCCGGTATCAGCCACACCAGATGGTGCACCCAGGTGATCGGGCTGATCAGACACGCGGCCACACCGGTCAGCGCGAACCCGGCCGTATCGTCCCCGGCGGCGGCCGCACCGCGCACCCGGTGCGCCCAGACGGCCAGTACGGCGAGCACACCGAGCCCCCACACCGCCCCGCTCGGCTGGAGCGGTTCGACCAGCCGGGCCAGCACCCCCTCCAAGGACTGGTTGGAGACGTAGGCGAGCACACCGATGCGGTCGGTGTCCCACAGCGCCTCGGTCCAGTACACCCGCGAGGCGCCCGGCGCCACCCACGCGGCCAGCAGCGTGGCGGCCACCGCGGTGACCGCGGCGGTGGCGGCGGCGCGCCACCGCCGGGTCACCGCCAGATAGACGATGAAGATCGCCGGGGTGAGTTTGATGGCCGCGGCCAGGCCGGTGCCGTATCCGGCGAACCGGCCGCGGCCGTGTCCCGCCGACAGCAGCCAGGCGTCGAAGAGCACCAGGACCAGCAGCAGCAGATTGACCTGACCGAAGCTGAAGGTGTCCCGCACCGGCTCCAGCAGCGCGAACAGACAGGCCGCCACGGTGAACGCGAACCACGGGATCCAGCCCTGTCTGCGCACCAGCGGCCCGATCAGCCAACGCAGCACGGCGGCCGAGGCGGCCACGTTGAGCACCGTGCTGATGGTGACCGCGCCCGGCCAGCTCACCAGTGTCATCGGCAGCATGCACAGGGCGGCGAACGGCGGATAGGTGAAGCCGTAGTCCGCGCCGTCCGCCCCGGAGGTGGTGAACTCGTAGATGTGGCCGTCCCGCAGCCAGTGGCCGACCGCTCCGTAGTACACCTGGAGATCGAACCAGTGCCGGTGCAGCGGGACCGTGACCAGGAACAGCGCCACGGCCCCCGTCAGGCCGGACGCCAGCAGCAGCCGTCCGCGCGGGGTAGCGGGCCCGCTCATACCGGACGCTCCGGGCGGTGGCCGCCGGACGCGGCGGACAGGGCGGGCCCGGTGGCGAATCCCGGGGCGTGCCGGGCACCCCACAGGGCGAGGAGCGCCAGCGCCCCGCCGCACACCGCGAACGTCAACTGCCGTGCGTCCGGGGCGAATCCGCTCGGCAGTACGGCCAGGGCCAGCACCGCGCTGCCCGCCGCTACCGCCCGGCGCACCGGTCCGCCCGGCGCCGCCGCCGCGATGAGGAACAGCCCCCAGAGCACGTACCAGGGCCGCAGCGCCGGGCCGAGCACCGCCACCGCCGTCAGGCTCAACCCCAGTGCGTACAGCGGCCGCCGCCGGGACGGGCGCAGCCAGACGACCACCACGGCCACGGCGGTGGCCAGCAGCCCCAGTGCCTGCCACGCCGGGGTGGCCAGCGGCGCCAGACCGCTGCCGACCGTGTCCAGCAGGGCGCCGGTGGCGCGTCCGAGGGTGCTGGTCAGTGCCCAGTTGCCGGGCGAGGCCGGGGTGGCCAGCGCGCTGATCCAGCCGTATCCGGTACCGGTGACGGCCGTGGCCGCGCCCGTGGAGGCCAGCGCCAGCGCGGCCGTGGCCAGCACGGCTCCCATCCGCCGTCCGCGGCCCTCCACTCTGCGCACCCACAGCGAGGCCACCGCCAGCAGCCCCAGCGCGGCGGGCGCCTTGACCAGGGCGGCGAGCGTGACCAGCACCGCGCCGCACGCGGGCCACCGCCCCGTCGCGGCCACCAGTCCGGCGCCCAGCAGCCCGAGCATCACGGCGTCGTTGTGCGCCCCGCCCACCAGGTGCAGCAGCAACAGCGGATTGAGCGCCCCGAGCCACAGCGCACCGGCCGGATCGGTGCCGCAGCGCCGTGCGAGCACCGGCAGCGCCAGCACCATCAGCGCCACCCCGAGCAGCGCGACCAGCCGCAGCCCCAGCACCCCGAGGGACGGCTCGGCGCCCGAGGCGTGCGCGACCGCGCTCTCGAACGCCAGGGACACCGGTCCGTACGGGGTCGGGGTGTGCTGCCACACCGGTGCCACCTCGGCCGCGAGCGGTCCGCCCAGCCGGACCGGGCCGTGGGAGTAGACGTCGATCCGCGCGTGCACCATCGCGCCCTGGGCGAGATAGCTGTACACGTCCCGGCTGAACAGCGGGGGAGCGGGCACCAGCGGAGCCGCCCAGACGGCGAGCGTGAGCAGCATGCTCCGGATCCCGGGCGGCCGCGGACCACGCACCGCGCGCCCCAGCCACCACCAGGCCGCGATCAGCAGCACCAGACCGAAGTACGTGCTGACCAGGCCGAGGGCGGCTCTGCCGGAGTCGGGGGTGAGGACATCCGCCACCGGCAGCGCTCCGGCCGTCGCTCCCCCCAGCGCCAGCGCCACCGAGCCCGCGAGCCCGAGCAGCCGGCAGTGGCGGGGAGCGACGGTGACCCCTTGGACGAGAACACGACGGACCAGCATCCGGCCAGCCTCGCCAGGGCGCATGGCCGAAACTTGACGTCGCGGTCACCGGCGGCTGGCCGCGAGGTGTCGGCTGGGGCCCGCGTGGGGCCAGGCCCGCGTGGGGTCAGGGCATCACCAGGCGGCGGTCAGACACTCCTGTGCCCCGATCGACGACCAGGGCGCCCGGTCGACCACGAGCTGGCGCAGTTTGCGCAGCTCGCGTGGGCAGTTCCAGCCGAGCACCCCGACCACCCGGCCCCGGTGGCCGTAGGCGGCGACGAAGCGGCGGTTCTCCAGCTCGCCGTGGAGCACGGCGAGGTCCGCGTCGGCCGGGAAGACGCCGTACGCCTGGATACGGGCGTCGTACTGGTCGGTCCAGAAGTACGGCACCGGGGCGAACGGCAGCTCCTCGCCGAGCAGATTGCGGGCGACGGCCTGCGCCTGCTCGGTCGCGTTCAGCCGGTGCTCCAGCCGCATCGGGGCGTCGAAGTGGCTGTTGTGCCAGGAGGCCACGTCCCCGGCCGCGTAGACGCCCGGGGCGGCCCGGCAGGTGGCGTCGCACTCCACACCGTTGGTCAGCAGCAGCCCGGACCCGCGGAGCCAGCCGGTGGCCGGGGCGGCGCCGACCGCGACCACGACGAGGTCGGCGTCCAGCTTGATGCCGTCGGTCAGTTCCAGGCCGGTCACCCGGCCGTCGATCTCGAGGAACTGGTTCACACCGGTGCCGCAGCGCACGGACACCCCGTGGTCCTGGTGGAGCTGTCCGACGAGCGCGCCGACCCGGTCGCCGAACTGGCGCCGCATGGGCACCGGCCGGGGGTCGATCAGGGTGACGTCCAGGCCCATCCCGCGGGCGGCCGCGGCCGCCTCGGCGCCGAGGAATCCGGCGCCGACCACGGCCACCTTGGGGCCGCGCAGCAGCGCGGCACGCAGTGCGAGGGCATCGTCGAGGGTGCGCAGCAGATGCACGCCCGCCAGGTCGGTGCCGGGCAGCCGGCACGGGTTGACACCGGTGGCGATGACGAGCGAGCCGTAGGACACGCTGTCGCCGCCGTCCAGCAGTACCCGTCCGGCGGCGATGTCCAGCCCGGTGGCTGACCTGCCGAACAGCAGCTCGGCGTCGAGCGCGGACAGTTCCTCGTCGGTGCGCAGTGTGATCCGGTCCGGCTCCCAGGTGCCCGCCAGGATCTGCTTGGACAGCGGGGGCCGGTCGTACGGGGTGTGCGGCTCGTCCCCGATGAGGGTGAGGCGGCCGTCGTAGCCGAGGGTGCGGAGGGTCACGGCCGTGGTGAGCCCGGCCACGGAGGCTCCCACGATGACCACGTTGCGGGTGGTGTTCACGACTCTGCCAGGGTGATCGCGAGGGCGGGGCAGACGGCGGCGGCGTGCCGGACGTCGTCGTGCGCTTCGGCGGGCGGGTTGTCGTCGAGCAGGACCGCGACACCGTCCTCGTCACGCTGGTCGAACACGTCCTGCGCGGCGAGCACGCATTGGCCGGAGGCCACGCATTTGTCCTGATGCAAAGTCACCCGCATAGGGCTTTCTTCTCCTCGATGGGGGGTGGGGGTTGCCGGAGCGGCCGTCACCAGGCGACGGGTAGTTCATGGACCCCGTAGACGATGGAGTCGTGCTTGTAGGGGAGTTCGGTCGGGTCGGCGGCGAGGCGCAGGGTGGGGACGCGCCGGTAGAGCGTGCTGTAGACGACCTGGAGCTCCACCCGGGCCAGCTGCTGGCCCAGACACTGGTGGACGCCGTAGCCGAAGGCCACGTGGTGGCGGGCGTCGCGGCCGAGGTCGAGGCGGTCGGGCTCGGAGAACACCGCAGCGTCATGGTTGGCCGCGTCGATGGCGAGGATGACCGCCTCGCCCGCGCGGATCACCCGGTCACCGATCTCGATGTCCTCCAGCGCCACCCTGCGCAGTCCGGACTGGACGATGGTGAGGTGGCGCAGCAGTTCCTCGACCGCGGCGGCCACCCGCGCCGGATCGTCGGTGGCCCGCAGCGCGTCGAGCTGATCGGGGTGGCGGAGCAGGGCGAGGGTGCCCAGCGAGATCATGTTGGCGGTGGTCTCGTGCCCCGCGACCAGCAGCAGTATGGCGATGGCCGTCAGCTCCCGCCGCTCGAGCAGACCGGCCGCCACCTGCCCGGTGGCCAGGGCGGAGAGCAGGTCGTCGGCGGGGCGGGCCAGCTTCTCGCCGACCAGTTGGTCCAGGTAGTCCATCAGGACTCGCTGGGCCTCGGTGGCCTGGTCCGCGGAGTTCCGGTTGAGCAGGGCCGCGCTGTTGCGCTGGAAGAAGGCGTGGTCGGCGTAGGGGACACCGAGCAGCCGGCAGATGACCAGGGACGGCAGCGGCAGCGCGAACTCCCGCACCAGATTGGCGGGGCAGGGCCCGGCCAGCATGGTGTCGATCAGCTCGTCCACCAGCCGCTGGATCTCGGGACGCATCGCCTGGATCCGCTTGACCGCGAACGGGGCGGTGACCAGTCTGCGCAGCCGGGCGTGGGCGGGGTCGTCCATGCTGATGAAGAGGGTCTGGCGGCGGGCGCGCTCCAGGCTGCCGACGCCCACGTGCGGATAGCCGGGGCGCAGGATGTCACTGCTGATGCGGGGGTCCTGGGCCAGGGCGCGCAGTTCCTCGTAGCGGGTGACCAGCCAGGCACCGCTGCCGTCCCACAGTTGTACCTTCCGCAGTGGCGCCGTGGACTGTAACTCCCGCAGCCCGGCGGGCGGGGAGAAGGGGCAGCGCGGGCTTCTGTCGATCGGGTACGCCGGTTCCGGGCCGGTGTCGCCCGAGGTGTCCGTGAGGGTGTCGGTCATCTCTCCTCCGTTGCCGGTGCAGGGCCTGGAGCAGTTGCTCAACGCGTGTACCGAGGCGGGTACTAAATGTGCGTTCGGTAACGCGGCGGCTACGGAGGCTAGTTGGGTCCGGCCGGGGAACACAACACGCTCCGTCTAAAGATGGCCACGCTTCGGACACATATGAGCCTGGCATGTGCACTTCGAAGTGCTATGTGATCGGGTTCTGTCATCACCTGAATCATGCCGACCGTGCGCCGTTCATCACGCAGCTGACCGGCTGCCGCACACATCTTCCCGCTCCGGCGCACGACCGCCGCCGGACACCCCCGGATCACCCCGATCTCACATGGCGGAAATACGCGGGTTACGGAAGTTCCGCATGACTCCCTTACGGTCGAGGAGACCTGGCCTGATATCCACCCGACCCGGATTCCGACACAGCGCCCGCACCACGGAGGATCCTTGCGCGTCCGCCCCATCCCGCCCGACTGGCTGATCCACCCCCTGCGCGGGGTGCGGGGGATCGGCGGCCCCGTGCCCTGGGGCGCCGTGACCCGCGGAGCGCTCGGGGTCGGCCCGGTGGTGGCCGCCGGAGTCGCCTCGGGACACACCTCCGCCGGGGTCACCGCCGGGCTCGGTGCGATGTTCGCTCATATCAACGACCGCCCCGCGACCCACAACACCCGGGTCGTCCGCATCGGACTGCCCGCCCTCGCCGGAGCCGTCGGCATGCTCATCGGGGCCTGGCTGGGCACCCTCGGCCTCGGCGCGGGGATCGCGGGCGCGCTCGCCGCCGTCGGACTGGTCTCGGGCGCGCTCAGCGCCATCGGCCCCGTCTGCTCGGCGGCGGGGGTGCAGCTGATGGTGCTGTGCGTCGTCGGCGCCGGAATGCCGCTGCCCGAAACCCCGGCCGGACGCGCCGTGCTGGTCCTCACCGGCGCCGTCTGGGTGATCGCCATGGCGGCGCTGCTGCCCCGGCTGGTCGGGCTGGTCCGGCACCGCCCGGCCACCCGCGCCGACGCGGGCGGTGCGGTGGCCGCCGTCTACGACGCCCTCGCCGACCTGATGGCCGCGGTCGGCACCGAAGGCGGCCGCCCGGCCCGGCGCCGGCTGACCACCGCGTACGACACCGCCTACGAGGCGCTCTACGCCCACCGGCTGCCGCTGTACCGCCCCGACACCCGCGAACGGCGGCTGCGCGACCGCCTCGCGGTGGCCGGAGCGCTCAGCGAGGCGGCGCTCACCCTGCTGTGGGAGAACGAGCCCCTGTCCGACGACCTGGCCCGCACCCCCGCCCTGCTCGCCCGCTCGATACGCACCGGGCAGCCCCCCGGCCCGCTGCCCGCGCCCGTCCCGGACACCGCGGGCAAGGTGGCCGTGCACCGCGCGGTACTGCTCGCCGCCCGGGTCTTCGACGGCGAACCGGCGCCCGCCGTCGGCCCCGTGGGGCCCGGACTCCCGCAGCGGCTGCGCCGTGCGTCCGGCGCGGCAGGGCGCGAGTACGCGGCCCGGGTGGCGCTGTGCGTCGGGGGCAGCACCGCACTCGCCCGCACACTCCCCGGCGACCACTGGTACTGGCTGCCCGCCACGGCCGCCTTCCTCGTCAAACCGGATATGGGCCCGCTGTTCTCGCGGGCCGTCTCACGCGCCCTCGGCACCGCGGTGGGCGTGGCCGTCTTCGGCGCGCTCGCCGCCCTCCTCGGCCCGGTCGCGGGGGTTCCCGGGGTCTGGCCGGTGGCCGTGGCCGCGCTCTGCTCGGCGCTGATCCCCGTCTCCGTACGCCACTTCGCGCTCCAGACCGCCGTGCTCACCCCGCTGCTGCTCTCCCTGGTCTACCTCGGCGGGGACACCGACCCCGAGTACACCCGGCTGATGGACACCCTGCTGGCCTGCGTGGTGGTGCTGGCCGCCGGGGCGCTGCCGGGGCTCGGCGGCCCGCGGGCCCAGGTGTCCGTCCGGCTCTCACTCGCCGTACGCGCCACCCGCGACCACCTCGACCGGGTGCTCACCGCCGGTACCCCCTACGCGGTACGGCTCCGGCTGCGCCGCGAGGCGTACCGCACCCTGGCCGACGCCCGCCGCGCGGTGGCGGTGGCCAGTGCCGAACACCCGCCCTTCGGACGTGACCTGGCGGTGTGGGCCCCGGTGGTCTCCGCGCTGGAGGAGATCGTGGACACCGCGACGGCCTGCGGTGTCCGGCTCGACCAGGGCGCCCCGGCCCCCGACGCGGAACTGGCCGAGCGGCTGCGGACCGCTCTTTCGGACCTCGCCGACGCCGTCGCCACCCGCCGCCCTCCGACGGACCTGACGCTGCCCGCGGGCGGTGTGCTGGAGGAGTGCGCCACCCTCGCGGATGTCACCGCCGGGCTGCGCCGGGCGCGCGAACTGGCGTCCTCGTAGAGCCGGCCGGGGACAGGCGGTGGCCGTGTTCATCGGCCCGGTCCCGCCGGGCCCGGGTCCGTCAGAGCGGCCGTGTCAGTCCGAGTCCGTCAGCCCGGTGACGCGCATGGTGATGTTCAGCCGCCCCGCCGTCAGCCCGGTCGCCGGATCGCCGGTACCGGGCAGGATCCGGGGCACCCCGTGGTAGGCGTAGCGCGAGGGGCCGCCGAAGACGAACAGATCGCCGGAGGCGAGTTCGAGGTCGGTGTAGGGCTTGGTGCGGGTCTCGGTGTTGCCGAAGCGGAACACACAGGTGTCGCCGACGGTGAGGGACACCACCGGGGCGCTGGAGCGCTCGTCCTTGTCCTGGTGCATGCCGAGTTTCGCCTGCGCGTCGTAGAAGTTGATGAGCGCCGTGTCGGGGGTGTAGCCGTCCCCGGCCCGTTCGTCCTCGTACGCCTCGGCCAGTGCGCGGCGGCCCAGCTCCACCATCCAGTCCGGGAACGCGGCCACCCGCGCGCCGTTCACATCGTCCGCGGTCCGGGTGTAGGCGTACGGCTTCCAGTGCCAGCCCACGCACACCGTGCGCACCGACATCACCCCGCCGTTCGGCAGCCCGGTGCGGCGCATCGGTACCGGACCGGTGGCCCAGGCACGGCAGGCCGTGACCAGGCGGCGCTGTTCGTCGAGGCCGAGCCAGCCGGGCATATGCACGGCGCCGGGAGCCACGGACGTCCGGGGCCGGGGGATCAGCGCGTCCACGGGGTGCCACCGCCCTCCGGCGCCGGGTGGGAGGTGACCCAGCGGCGGCGGATGTCCCAGGTCCCGCCCTCGGCGGTGGCCCCGCGCAGCCCGTGCAGCGTCTCCGGACCGGCCGATGCCGGGACGCGGGGATCGCGCAGCGAGGCGAACGCGACGGTGCGGGCCGGATCCCAGTCGGTGCTGTGCCGCAGCCGGCGGCTCATCCGGATCCAGCCCAGCGGTGCGGCGGCCACCACCCAGGTGTCCGGCGCCGGTGCGGTCAGCCGACGGGCCGGACGCAGCCATGACGCCGCGGTCTCGGGCCAGTCCACCACCGCGACGACCTCCCCGCCCAGCTCCTGCCAGGCGGTGCCGAAGGCCGTGGCGGCGGCCCGTGAGGCGGTGTCACGGCTGTGGCCGACGGCCACCGTCCCGGTGCGGGACGCCAGACCGGTCACCAGGCCGATGACGGCGGCGAGTTCGGCGGCGGTGTGCGGGACGGGACACGGTGGCGCGCCGTACGCCGTCTCCTCGCCGTCGCCGAGCAGGGGCGAGACGGGCCGCCCGTCGGGGTGTCGTGGGGTGTTCATCACGGTTCCGTGGTCTCCCGGTTCGCTTTCCAGTGGGCGTACCGCGCGGGGAGGCACACCGCACACGGCCGGTATCCGGCCGCGACGGCGGTGGCCTCGTCCGCGAAGAACACCCGGTGCCGCCGGTAGCCGCCGCGGGCGAGGGCCCGCAGCGCCGACGAGCAGTCCAGCCGTCCGTACAGCCTGCCCCGCCGATGCCCGCCGAGCATGCCCGGTGCCGTGGCGCGGTACGGACGCCCGTCGGTGCCCAGCAGCGTGTATGTACGCGGAGTGGCCGAGGCGGTGGCCAGCGCGGCGACCGCGCTCAGGAGGCGTCATGGAACACCAGGCCAAGGGCGTGGCGGCGGCCGGAGCGCACGGTGCTCACTCCGTGCCGCATCGCCCCGGCGGACCAGCCGCGCGCCGAGCGCACCGGCCGGTCGCGGGTGGTGAAGATCAGACCGTGGCCCTGTTCCAGCACGTTGACCGTGCCGCGCGACTGGGCTCGGGGCCGCTGCTCCACCAGCAGGAACTCCCCGCCGGTGTAGTCCCTGCCGTGCTCGTCGAGCCCGATGACGACCTGCAACGGGAAGACCATGTCGCCGAACACATCGCGGTGCAGGGCGTTCCAGTCGCCCGCTCCGTACCGCAGCAGGATCTGGGCGGACCGGCTCTGCCCCGCCGCATGGCACATCGTGAGCCATGCGTCGAGGGTGTCCGGCCAGGGCGCGGGCCGCCCCAGACGGGCCGCCCAGTCGCGCGCCACCGCCAGCAGATACGGATAGAAGGCGGCACGCAACTCCGCCACCGGGGTGGGCAGTTCATGGCTGAAGTACCGGTACTGGCCGGAGCCGAAGCGGTGCCGGGCCATGTCGACCGTGGAACGGAACCGTGTCTCCTGGTCGTACAGCTCCGCCAGGGAGCGGCACTCCGAAGGCGTGAGCAGCCTCGGGGTGAGCGCACAGCCGTGGGTGTCCAGCTCCCCGGTCAGGGCCTGCCAGTCGGCCGAGTCCAGGGCGCGGCGGACCCGGGTGGCCGTGCTCTTGGTGATCATGCCTTCTCCCCGATGCCCTCGGGCTCCCCGATGCCCTCGGGCTCCCTGACGCCCTCGAGCCGCAGCAGACTGCGCTTGCGCTCCAGGCCGCCCGCATATCCGCTCAGCGAACCGTCGGCCCCGATGACCCGGTGGCACGGGCGCACGACCAGCAGCGGATTGCGGCCGATGGCGGTACCGACCGCGCGCACCGCGGTGCGCGACGCCCCGGCCCGCTGGGCGAGCGCCCCGTAACTGAGGGTCGTGCCGTACGGAATCTCCTCCAGCGCCTGCCAGACCCGCTGCTGGAACGGGGTGCCACCGGAGGTGAACTCGATGTCGAACCGGGTGCGCCGCCCGGTGAAGTACGACCGCAGCTGGTCCACGATCGTGGTGAACGCCGCGTCGTCGCGCCGCCAGTCCTCCCCGACCGTCGCCCCGCCCTTCTGCTCGGGCACCGAGAGCGAGGTGAGCGCGACACCGCCAAGGGCGGTCGCGGACTCCTCGCCCGCCAGCAGCAGTTCGCCCAGCGGGCTGTCGAACATGGTGTAGAGCGTCATGGTTGTGAGCCCTTTCCTGTGAAGTGTCCTGATCGCTGTCCAGTCTGCGGAAATCGGACACCGGATGCTGGCGGGATTCGGACATCGTGGTCATGGTGCCGGGAGGTGGTCAGCGGCGAGTGGCCGGGGTGCTGACCGCGACGCCGGACGGGGCATCGATCGGGGCATCGGACGGGGCGTTCCAGCAGTGGTGCATGGCGTACGAACGCCACGGCCGCCAGCTCGCCGCGTCCTCCAGCCGCACTCCGGCGCGGCGCGCCCCCGCCCGTACGGCGACATCGCCCGCCAGCAGCACATCGGGGTCGCCCAGCGCCCGCATCCGGATATAACCCGCCGTCCACGGGCCGATACCGCGCAGCGCCAGCAGCTCCCGCTCGCTCCGCTCCCGGTCGGCTCCGGCGTCCAGACGTACGGAGCCGTCGACCAGCGCGGTGGCGAGCGTGCGCAGGGTCGCGCGCCTGCTCCCGGGCATACCGATCTCCGTGAACGGCGCGTCGGCCAGGTCCTCGGCGCGCGGGAAGAGACGGGTGAGCGCGCCGCCGGCTTCGGCGAGTGGCTCGCCGTACGCCGCGACCAGCGCGTTTCCCAGACCGCGTCCCGCGGCGACCGACACCTGCTGGCCCAGGACGGCGCGCACGGCCAGTTCCTCCGGGGCGACGGCGCCCGGGGAACGCAGCCCCGGCCGCGCGGCCACCAGGGGCGCGAGCGCAGGGTCGGTGCCCAGCCGCTCGGCGACCGCGTACGGATCGGCGTCCAGGTCGAACAGGCGGCGGACCCGCTGGATGGCCGTCGTCAGATCACGCAGCTCCGTCAGCCGCAACCGGCACTCCAGCCAACCGCCGTCGCCGTGCCGCTCGTCGACCTCGGCGATGCCGTGGCCGTGCGGCAGCCGCAGGGTGCGCCGGTAGGTGCGGGCGCCGGGGGCGCCGATGACCTCCTCCACACCCGTAAGGGCGCGCCGGGCCAGATAGTCGAACACCTCGGTGGCGGCATACGGCCCGCGGTGGGCCAGCCGCAGCGCGACCCCGGGCCGCACGCCGTCCCGCCCCGCCCGTGCCGACCGGGCTGTCCGCTCCGTTCGTGGCCGGGCGGCGCGCAGTTCGCTCGGGGTGGCGGCGTAGATCTCGCGCAGGGTGTCGTTGAACTGCCGCACGCTGGAGAATCCGGCGGCGAACGCGATCTCCGTGGCCTGCATCCCGGTGGTCTGGAGGAGGATACGGGCGGTGTGGGCGCGCTGGGCGCGGGCGAGTGCGATGGGTCCGGCGCCCAGTTCGGCGTTGAGCTGCCGCTGCACCTGGCGCGGGCTGTAGCCCAGCCGTCGTGCCAGCCCCGCCACGCCCTCGCGGTCCACCACCCCGTCCCCGATCATCCGCATGGCACGGCCGACCACATCGGCGCGGGTGTTCCACGCGGCCGAGCCGGGCACGGCGTCGGGACGGCAGCGGCGGCACGCCCGGAAACCCTCGCCCTGGGCGGCCGCGGCCGTGGGGAAGAACCGCACGTTCTTCCGCCGGGGTGTGGTCGCCGGACAGCTCGGACGGCAGTAGATACCGGTCGTGGCCACGGCGAAGAAGAACTCACCGTCGAACCGCGCGTCCCGGCCACGCACCGCCTCGTACCTGCCGTCCTCGCTCATCACCCTCCCACTGTGCGCCATGCCGGGGGAGCGGCGCTGGCGGAAATCGGACACCGTGTTCGGGCCGTGGTGCTCAGCGGGGGCAGCGCTCGCGCGGGGACGCCTCCGGCGATGCGGGGCCGGCCGCAGCTCCGGTGGCATCCCGGGTGCCGGCGGCGTTGGGGGCACCGGTGGCCACCGTCCGCGAGCCCAGGCCACGCCGCCAGGGCAGGGCCGCGACCACGAGGGCCACGAGCGCGACAGCGGCGCCGTCTGCCGGGGGCCGGACCCGGCGCCCCTTGCGGAGCGCGCGGGGGGAACGGAGACTACGTCTCGCTGGTGATCTCCGAATCCGCCGGCCACGACGCGTCCCACCAGGACGCGCGCGACCGAGGCGCATTCTCACCAGAGCGCGCCTGCCGAACACGCCGTCCCACCACGACGGTCCCGAACGCCGAGGAGACCGACCCTCATGACCACGAAGACCAGCGCGAGAACCCCCGGGGCCGAGGTCTCCGACACGCTCGCGGCGCAGGACGCGCTGCTGCACGAGGTGGAGCGGCGGGTGCTCTGGCTGGCCACCGCGATCATCGATCACGCCAACCGGGTGCGGCCCAACCCCACCGGGCTGAAGGTGGGCGGGCACCAGGCGTCGTCCGCCTCGATGACGACGATCATGACGGCGCTGTGGTTCGACCGGCTGCGCGCGGGCGACCGGGTGTCGGTGAAGCCGCATGCCTCTCCGGTGCTGCATGCGATCAACTACCTGCTCGGGGAGCTGGACGAGCGGTATCTGACCACGCTGCGGGAGTTCGGCGGACTGCAGAGCTATCCGTCGCGGTCGAAGGACCCCGATCCGGTCGACTACTCCACCGGTTCGGTGGGCATCGGCGCCACCGCGCCGATCTGGGGTGCGCTGGCCCGCCGTTACACCGACTCCGTGGCGGGCGGCGCGGGGACCGGACGGCAGTACTCGCTGGTCGGGGACGCGGAGCTGGACGAGGGCGCCTGCTGGGAGGCGATCCTCGACCCGATGGTCGGCGAGCTGGGCGAGATCTGCTGGATCGTCGATGTGAACCGGCAGTCGCTGGACCGGGTGGTGCCCAACATCGGCGCCATCCGGTTGCAGGGCATGTTCGAGGCCGCGGGCTGGCAGGTGCTCACCGTCAAGTACGGCCGGCTGCTGCGGGAGCTGTTCGCCCGGCCCGGCGGGGACGCCCTGCGGCGGCGGATCGAGGAGATGACCAACCCCGAGTACCAGCGGCTGCTGCGCTGCACCCCGGAGCAGCTGCGCACCCGGCTGCCAGGCGAGGGCCCGGACGCCGCGGTCCTGCGCCGGCTGATGGCGCCGCTGGACGACGCCACCCTGCACTCCGCCATCCGCAACCTCGGCGGACACGATCTGCGCGCGCTCGACGAGGCGCTGGGTGCCATCGACGACACCCGGCCCACCGTGATCTTCGCGTACACGGTGAAGGGGAACGGCCTGGCCACCGAGGGCCATCCGCAGAACCACTCCTCTCTGCTGTCGGCCGAGCAGATGGCCGAGCTGGGGCGGCGGGTGGGCATGTCGCTCCACGACCCGTGGCAGCGGTTCGCCCCGGACTCGGCGGCGGGGCAGCTGTGTAACCGGGTGGCCGCCCGGCTGCGGCGTGAACCGGTCACCCTCACCCCCGTCCCGGAACTGCCCGTGGACATCGGCCGTACCCCTTCGGGGAAGGCCACCACCCAGGCCGCGCTCGGCCGCGCCCTGCTCGACCTGACCCGGGCGGCCCCGGAGGCCGCGCGCCGCGTGGTGACGCTCTGCCCCGACGTCAGTTCCTCCACCAACCTCGGCGGCTGGGTCAACAAGGTCGGGGTGTGGTCGGCGGCCGACGACCGCCGCGACTGGTTCGAGGACGACCCCGAGACCATCCTGCACTGGCGCGAGCGGCCCACCGGCCAGCACCTCGAACTCGGCATCGCCGAAGGCAACCTGGTGGGGCTGCTCGCCGAGCTGGGCGCCACCTGGAGCCGCTGGGGCCAGCCGCTGCTGCCCATCGGGGTGCTCTACGACCCCTTCGTCGAACGGGCCCTGGAGCCCTGGTCGTTCGGGATCTACTCGGGTGGGCAGTCGATCCTGGTCGGTACGCCCTCCGGGGTCACCCTGGCCCCCGAGGGCGGGGCGCACCAGTCGGTCACCACCCCCTCGGTCGGGCTGGAACAGCCCGGCTGCATCACCTACGAGCCCGCCTTCGCGATCGACGTGGAGTGGACGCTGCTGGCCTCGCTGGCCCGGCTCGGGCGGCCCGACGGCACCTCCGCCTATCTGCGGCTCTCCACCCGCCCGGTGGACCAGGGCCTCGCCGCCGTGCCCGGCGACCCGGCGGCCCGTGAGCGCCGCCGCCGTCAGGCCGTCGCCGGGGCGTATCCGCTGGTGCGCTCCGCCGGGCGGCCCGCGGTCACGATCGCCGCGATGGGTGCGGTGGTGCCCGAGGCGCTGCTGGCGGCCGAGCGGCTGGAGGCCCAGGGCGTCCCCGCGGACGTCGTCTGTGTGACCAGCCCCGGGCTGCTCTTCGACGCCGTGCAGGCACGTTCCGGCCGGGGCGAGGGCGACAGCTGGATCCTGGACGCGGCGTTCCCCGCGCACCGGTCGGCGCCCCTGGTCACCGTCCTCGACGGCCATCCGCACACGCTGGCGTTCCTCAGCGGCATCAACCAGGTGCGCGCCACCCACCTCGGAGTGACCCGGTTCGGGCAGTCCGGCGATCTGGAGTCGGTGTACCGCTCCCACGGTCTGGACGCCGACAGCATCGTCGGCGCCGCGCTCGACGTGTCCTGACGGGCTCAGGGCTACGCCCCGAAGGGTCGCGGGCGAGTGTGCGGCTTGTCCAGCCATATTAGCGTGCACCGTTCGCTCGAACGGCCTAGATGCGCAAATAACCCCACCTACCGGCGTTCATGCTGGTAGGTGGGGCGCTATGCTGTTCAGTGAGTACGCGGCCCGTGCGGCGCTCTGGTTGCTGCCTCCCGGTGTTGCCAGAGTCCGGGACACCGGGGTTGCGGAAGCACCAGGAACACCGCGCACTGGGCGCACCAGGGGACTCCGCTATCGGGGTCCGGCAGGGGCTCTGTGCCGCAGTGTGGGCATGCGTCCATGGGCGTCAGGCTACGCGCTCAGGTCGAACTCACCGGCCTTGACGGCAGTAGCCAGGGTGCGCCACTGGTCAGCGGTCATGGTCACGACTACGCCGGGACGCTCGCTGTCACGGATGGCCACCGTGCCGGGAACGTTGAGCGCGATTTCGGGACAGTTGTTGACGCGCTTGTCGCGGCAAGCTGCCGCCCGGGTGAAGGTGAAGCCGGGACTGTCGGTCATGTGCTCTCTCCTTCTCTTGTAGTTGGGTGCCCCGCCCGTCCCCGGACGGGGGAGGGTTCGTACCCACAAAGGGACGGACGGGGCTGCACCGGATCAGCGACATCCGGCGCCATCCGCTACCGGGCGGGTGTCCTCACAAGCGCCCGGCGGCGGGGTCTACTCCTCGGGCGAGTCCTCGTAGCCGCACGTCCAGCACGGTTTCCACTACCTGTACGGCTCCCCCTCCTTCGTAGGTGGTGGTCCGTTCTCGCGTCCCTGTGCAGCCGTCAAGCGGGCAGTCTTCGCTGTCCAGCACGGCCAGCCATGTCATCTTGTGCCCGCCGCTCATGCTCACCGGTTGGTCACCACCAACACGGCGCACAGCCACAGACCAGCAAGGGCGGCGATGCCAAGCACGGCGGAAGCTATATCGGTCAGGTGGCGCCGGACTGGACTGAGCCGTCTGTGTGCACTCATGCGCTGATCACCTTCTCGTGGTGGTCGCACAAGTTGCGCGTCACGTCAGCGAGATTCCGCGTGGCGTCCGCGGCGCTCTGGAGTCCGCTGCCCAGCGGCAGGCGCACGTGGTGCAGCCCTTCCAGGACGGCAGGGGCAACGCTCTCGCTGTGTTCGTCCGGGCACCGGTCCGCAAGGTCCTGCACCAGGACCCGGAGCATGCCGCGCAAGCCTTCGGCCAGAGTGACAAGGTCTGCGTACCGGGGCAGCGGGGCGCCGAGGCGCAACAGGTCCCGGGCCGACTCAGCAACCGACCGGATCGTTGCGATGTCCACGGACAGGTGTTCGTCGGGACTTCCCGGCGTGATCTCCTCAGCCGTAATCTTGTCCACTGTTGGCGCTCCTCTGGCCACGCCCCGGGGTGTTCGCGCACCGCCGGGGTACTTCGCGTGTGGACCGATGTTTCCGGTTCGTCTTGCTCACACGGGAGTTGACCGGGGTTGACTACACTTAGAGGCATGGCAGTCAACCCCTCCGGCGACTTCGCGGACCTTGCCCGCCGTGCGCTTCGCAATGCCGGGTATTCGATGAAGGCTGCGGCGCGGGAAACTCACTATGATCCTGCGTTCCTGAGTCGCGTCCTCAACCGCAAACAGAAGCCTTCGCCTGCCCTTGCCCGCGCGTTGGACGAACTCACAGGCACAGGCGGCACACTGGCTGGCAACTTGCAACAGGATGAACGTCTGTCCCACGTTGCCGCGCACCCTTCCCGCATTGATGGTGCCGCCGTAAGTGCCCTGGCAGGCGCTCTAGCCGCTCAGCGGCACGCTGACGACATAGTCGGACCGGGGCCGCTAATTGGGGCAGCGGAAGCCCAGCGAGAAGCCTTGTTGCCCATGCTCCGTGACGCGCGCGGAAGTCACCGGGACGCATTGTGTGCTGTCGTGTCGGAGTCAGCGCAATTTGCGGGATGGCTGAACATCGAACTTGGCCAGTACGCACGCGCTGACGTGCTCCTGAACGAGGCAATCGCGCTGGCAGACGACATTGCCGACGGCTCACTTGTTGCACAGGCGTATAACCTGAAAGGGAACATCGCACGCCAGCGCGGACAACACCATGCAGTACACCGTAATTTCGTAGCGGCCTACGTCAGCGAGTCGGCAAAACGGCAGCGAGTTGTCAACGGGGCGCAGGCCGCTTCGGCGCTGGCGCTACTCGGCAGGCGTAGCGAAGCCGAACGGATGCTCAGCGAGATTGAGGCGCTTCGTGAGAAGGCGGTTGACGAGACTCCGCCCGGAACAGCCTATTGGTTGTCGCCTGAGTGGTTGTCACTTCCTATTGGTCACGTGCACCATCACCTTGGAAGACCGCAACAGGCGGCCGAATGCATCAGGCACGGCCTGGACAGCCTGCCGCCGGAGCACAGAAACGCGCTATGGACACGTGAGGCACGTGCCGCGCTGGAAGAAGCTGAGAGCGCTTAGGGATTATTGTCCTTCTGGTCATGAACGTTCCAGCGCGTGGAATGCGTGACTGGCTAAGCCAGACTCCCGGGGAACGCGCGACCGGCCATGACGCAGCCGCGGACGAACGACCGCACCCCGCGGCACTTCCTGCGGAGCGCTCAGCGGACCGCCGGCCCGCCGTCCACGTTCATGATGGTGCCGGTGGTCCATGCGGCCTGCGGGGAGGCGAGGAAGGCCGCCGCGGCGGCCACCTCCCTCGGCGCCCCGAACCGGCCGAGGGGATAGGCGTCACCGGTGCGGCGGTCGTGCTCCGTGCGCTGCTCGTCGCTCATCGGGACGATGTGCTCGCGCTCGTACGCCAGGGTGCGCACCGCGCCCGGGGCGATGCCGTTGACCCGCACTCCCGACGGACCCAGCTCGCCGGCGAGCGCCCGGGTCATCGCGTTGATCGCGCCGCGGGTGGCGGAGTAGGCCGCGGACGGGCGGTCGGTGCCCCCCGAATCCGCCCAGTAACTGGTGATGTTGACGATGCTGCCGCGCCCGGTGGTGAGCGCCGGGAGCAGCGCCTGGGCGAGCAGGAACGGCACCCGTACATTGAGGTGGAGCATGGTGTCGAAGGTGTCGGCGGAGGTCTGGGCGAGCGGGCTGAAGTGCGCCGTCGCCGCGTTGTTGACGAGGGTGTCCACCCGGTCGGTCAGCGCGAGCACACGCCGTGCGGCGGTGCTCGCGGCACCGTGGTCGGCCAGATCGAGGCTGAGCGTACGGACGGTGGTCCCGTGGCAGGACAGGGTCTGCCGGGCCCGCTCCAGCTTGTCCTGATCGCGGGCGATCAGCACGAGGTCGGCGCCCTCCGTGGCGAACGCGTCGGCGATGGCGTAGCCGAGGCCCTCGCTGCCGCCGGTGATCACTGCGGTGGTGCCGACGAGATGGGGCAAGGCCGCGCTCCTTCGGGGGTGGACTTCGGGGGAGGACAGCGGGGGTCCGGACGGGCGGGGAGAGCCGACGGCCGGCTGGAGTTCGACCTCTGGATGGACAGGCCGTGCATGGACAGATCACGTCCGGCTAACCCTTCCGCAGCGTAGATATGTGGACAGACTCTGTCCAATTCTGTCTAGGGTTGAGGACATGCCCTCCGCGGAGCGGACCTACGGCGGCTGACCCAACGCGCCCGGCGCGCGGGCGGGCTCCGGGTCGAGCGCTGCGTCAGGGTGGTCCTCGACAGGACGCGGGCACCGGCGGCCGGTGCCTCCTGACGGGGCTGTCCCCGATCACACCTCCGTACCGCACACTGGTGTGTCATGGAGCTGCAGATCACCGCCACCTCGCCCGAGCACCCGGCATCCCTCCTCGATCTGCCGTGGAACATCCCGCTGGAGCAGTGGCCGGACGAGCATCTGGTCTCGCTGCCCCGCGGTATCTCCCGCCATGTCGTCCGGTTCGCCCGCGCGGGCGGAGAAGTGGTGGCGGTCAAGGAGGTCGGCGAGTGGGCGGCGGTCCGCGAGTACGGGCTGCTGCGGGACCTGGACCGGCTCACCATCCCCGCGGTGGACGCGCTCGCGGTGGTCACCGGGCGCACCGGCGAAGGCGGTGAGCCACTGGAACCGGTGCTGGTCACCCGGCATCTGGTGGGGTCGCTGCCGTACCGCTCGATGTTCGAGACGACGGTGCGGCCGAGCACCATGAAACGCCTGCTCGACGCGCTCGCCGTGCTGCTGGTCCGGCTGCACCTCGCGGGCTTCGCCTGGGGCGACTGCTCGCTGTCCAACACCCTCTTCCGACGGGACGCGGGCGCGTACGCCGCGTATCTGGTGGACGCCGAGACCGGGCAGCTCCAGCCACGGCTGACCACCGGACAGCGGGAGTACGACGTCGAGGTGGCCCGGGTGAACATCGCGGGGGAGCTGATGGACCTGGAGGCCAGCGGTTCACTGCACCCCTCGGTCGACCCCGTGCTCTTCGGCCAGGCCATCGCCGAGCGGTACGGCGAGCTGTGGCACGAGCTGACCCGGCAGTCGGTCTATCCGCTGGCCAAGCGCCACTACATCGACCGGCGGGTGCGGCGCCTGAACGACCTGGGCTTCGACGTGGCCGAGATGCAGATCGAGCGCTCGCCCGACGGAGACACGGTCACCTTTGTGCCCAAGGTCGTCGACGCGGGCCACCACCAGCGCCAGCTGCTGCGGCTGACCGGTCTGGACGCGGAGGAGAACCAGGCCCGCAGCCTGCTGAACGACCTGGAGACCTGGATGGCCAGCCAGGACGACTACGCGCCCGGCGATCCGCTGGGCGCACGGCCGGAGGTGCTGGCCCACCGCTGGGTCCGTGATGTCTTCCGGCCGACCGTACGCGCCGTTCCCCGGGAACTGCGCGGCGCGACCGACACCGCGCAGATCTACTACGAACTGCTGGAACACCGCTGGCTGCTGTCCGAGCGGGCCCGCCATGACGTGGGCCTGGAAGCCACCGTCGAGGACTACACCCGGACCGTCCTGGCCAGACGCCCGCACGGCTGAGCGACCCGGCCGCCCCAGGCGAAGAGACCCGCGAGCCAGGACCGCCACACCTCCGAGGTCCGCTCGGCGTCGGCATCCGGGCCGAGGTCGTGCACACCGAAACCGACCGGGACACCGAAGTGGTCCCGGGCGGTGCGCACACCACAGCGCCCCGCCGGGACCCGGTGTCCGGGCGACGGGGCGCGTGAGCCGTGAGGCGTCGGGAAGAGGTGTCAGGAAGGCGGCGAGGACAGCACCTCGGAGATCGACGCGATGACGCCCGACGCCTGGCTGTTCAGATAGAAGTGGCCGCCGGGGTAGGTGTGCAGGGCGAAATCACCCGTGGTGTGCTCGCTCCAGGCACGGGCTTCCTCGACCGTCGCCTTCGGGTCGCTGGTGCCCACATGGGCCTGGATCGGGGCGGCCAGCCGCGGGCCCGGCAGATAGCGGTAGGTCTCGGCGGCCTTGTAGTCGCTGCGGATCGCGGGCAGCACCATCCGCAGGATCTCGTCGTCGCCGAGGAGCTGGGAGTCGGTGCCGCTGAGCGACTTCACCTCGGCGATCAGGCCCTCGTCGTCCCGCTGGTGCACCGTCTCGTCGCGGTGGGCGGACGGTGCGCGGCGCCCCGAGGCGAACAGCGTCACCGGCACCACGCCCTTCTGCTCCAGACGCAGCGCGACCTCGAAGCCGAGCGTCGCCCCCATGCTGTGGCCGAACAGCGCGAGGGGCTTGTCCGTCCATGGCAGCAGCTCCGGGACCAGGGCGTCGGCCAGGTCGCGGATGGAGTCGAAACACTTCTCGTTCCGGCGGTCCTGGCGGCCCGGGTACTGGACGGCGAGGACGTCGACCTTCGGGGAGAGGGCCTTGGAGACGGGGAAGAAGTAGGAGGCCGAACCGCCGGCGTGGGGCAGGCACACCAGTCGCGTCGCCGCGTCCGGTGCGGGATGGAACTGCCTGATCCACAGACTGGTGCCGGTGGGCTGTGCGGTCACCTGACGTCCTTTCGTACCGCTGGATCGACCGGCCGCCGTAACGGACCGACGTACGCATACCTGGACCTCGCGCGGAGGAGGATGTCAGCCTGCCGGGGCCAACGGAGCGCTGACAACCCCTATTTCAGACGTCCAGGCCCCTACGGGGCGGCCCGCCCCTCGCCCACCAGCGGTTTCGGGAAGCCGGGGAGCGTGTCCGCAGCGCCGCGCCCTCCGCGCGCGCTGTTGCCGCCGCGCCGGTCGGGTGCGCCTCGCGCGGCGGTGCGCAGCGCCAGCTCCGCCAGCGCACGCGGGGCGCCCACCTGCCCGCGTACGCCCGGGAACGCGTTGATGTCCACGATCAGCGGGATGCCCCCGCCCGCGTCGATGACATCCACGCCGTACACCTCCAGCGCGAAGACCGAGCCGACCTCGCGCACCAGCTCCGGCCAGCCCCGCGGCAGATCGCCGAGCGGCAGCGGCAGGCTGGGTCCACGGCCGCCGGGGGCCAGCTCCGAGCGGCGCAGCGCGGCGAACACCGTGCCCGCGATCACCCAGAGCTTGTGGTCCCAGCCGTCGTTCGGGATGAAGTCCTGGACCACCACGGGCTCTTCGGGCCAGTCGGCGGCCAGGGCGCGCAGCGCCGCGGTGTCATCGGCCCGGGCCACCAGATCGTGCCGCCGGCTGTGGCGGCTCTTGACCACGGCCGGGCCGTCGAGCCCTTCCGCCGTCAGCCCGCCGAGCGCCGCCGCCGTACGGGTGGCGGCGAACGGCAGCCCGGCCCGGCGGGCCCGTTCGGCCATCGCCGTCCGGTCCTGGCAGAGTCCGGTGGCCGCGGCCGAGTTCACCACCGGGGCACCGCGTCGCTCCAGAAGCCGTGCGAGCGCCAGGGCCCTGGGCGTTCTGGCCTTGAGCAGATACACATCGGCGAGCGACCCGCGGGAGAGCGCGTCCGGCGTCGCGGGGTCGCAGGTGGCGGGGTCCAGGGCCACCACGTCGTGGCGGGGTGTCAGCAGGGCCGTGGTGTCCGCGAGAAGCTGATGGCCGGGGTCGGAGGTGATCAGGCCGATACGCATCAGCCGCCGCTCACCGCTGTCGCGGGCACGGGCGCCGAAGCCCCCACCGGCGCCACGGCCTCGACGGCCATCGCACCCTGGACCGGGGCCCGCGCGCCGTCGCCGCGCGCCAAGTCCAGTACCGCACGCGCCACCCGCGCCACCGCGTCCGGCACCTCCCGGAAGCTGGGGAAGTCGTTCACGTCGACGACGACCGGTCCATCCGGCCCCAGCAGCACATCGACCCCGTACAGATCGAGGCCGTAGACCGCCCCGACCTCGGCGGCGAGGGCGGCCACCTCCGCGGACAGCGCCACCCGCCGCCCGCCTGCGCCCCGGTGGGGGCCGAGCGGTGAGGGGCACTCGGTCGCGTACAGCTCGCCGCCGACGCAGTACACCTTGAGGTCGAGGCCCGGGTTCGGCACATAGGGCTGGGCGATGAGCACGCCCTCCGCGGCCAGTTCGGGGCTGAGCGCGGCCAGCCGCCGCGGTGAGGACACCAGCCGCACCGCCCGTCCCGAACTGCCGTCCGCGGGCTTGACCACCAGCGGGTACGCCGACTCCGGTATCTCGGCCAGGGTTTCCGCCCGGGCCGCCGTCCAGGTCGGTGGCACCGGCAGCCCGTGGCTGTGTCCGATGGCCGCCGCCAGCGCCTTGTCCCGCACACCGCGGATCGAGCGTGCGTCGTTGACGGTGGTGAGCCCGACCGCCGCCGCGGCCTCCAGCAGTGTCAGGCCGGGGCCGCCGGAGACGGTTTTGAGCACCCAGGCGTCATGACTGCCCACCCGTACCGCGTCCGAGATCCGCGTCAGGGAGGTGCCCGGGCGGATCACATCGACCTGATGCCCCCAGGCGGCGAGCCGGTGGATCACCTCGCGGGGCATCCCGTCGTGGCGATAGCGCTCCTCCACCAGAAAGCAGAGTCTCATCGGCCTTCTTCCTCATCACCGGACAGGTCGCCGCGGGCTGTTGCCGAGGGTGTCCGGCCAGCCGAGATCCCCCAGGATGTCATCCGCCGTTCCGGCCTGATCTTCTGGCCCGTCGACCGCCACCGACCGGGCTCTATTTATTCGACTAAACTTCCTTTACTCTGCTGAACCATGATGCTGACGCGCCGGGAGCGCGAAATCCTCGCGTTGCTGCGACGGGATCCGCTGGCCGGACCCCAGGCCATCGCCGACGCCCTCGGGACCACCCGGGCGGCGGTCAACGTCCATCTGTCGAACCTGGGCAAGAAGGGCGCCGTCCTGGGCCGCGGCTACATCCTGCGCCAGGAGAACGCGGTGGTGGTCATCGGCGGCGCCAACGTGGACGTCAAGGTGCGCAGCCTCGCCCCGGTCGCGTACCACACCAGCAACCCCGGCCGGTCCCACACCAGCCCCGGCGGGGTGGCCCGCAACATCGCCGAGAACCTGGCACGGCTGGGCACCCCCACCCATCTCATCGCCGCCGTCGGCCAGGACGCGGCGGGGGAGCGGCTGCTGAGCGAGACCCGGGCCACCGGGGTGCGGGTGGACCATGTGCACCGCAGCACCCATCCCACCGGCACCTACACGGCGGTGCTGGACGCCGACGGCGATCTGGTGGTGGCCATCGCCGACATGGCCGCGACCGACGGGCTGAGCCCGGGACACCTGCACCACGCACGGGAGCTCATCGGTCACGCGAGCATGCTGGTACTCGACGGCAATCTCTCCCCCCAGGTGCTGTCCTACGCGCTGGACATCGCGTCCGCCACCGGTGTCCAGACCCTGGTCGACCCGGTGAGCGTCCCCAAGGCGGCGCTGCTCGCCCCGCTGTTCTCCGGCGAGCGCCCGGTGTTCGCCGTCACCCCCAACCTGGCCGAGCTCGGCGCCCTGACCGGCCACCCGGTCGGCGGGGACGACCGTGAACTGCTCGCTGCCGTGGCCACCCTCCACGAGCGCGGCGTCCAGCAGGTGTGGGTACGGCTCGGGGAGCGCGGCAGCCTGCTCAGCACCACCGGCGCGGGCCACACCTTCCTCGAAGCGCCGGAGGCCGAGGTGCACGACGTCACCGGCGCCGGTGACGCCATGCTCGGCGCCTTCGTCCACGCCCTGCTCACCGGTGCCGAACCGGCCGGGGCCGCCCGCTTCGGCCACGCCGCGGCCGCGCTGACCGTGGCCACCACCGCCACCGTACGACCCGACCTGACCCCGCGTCTGATCGAGGACGCGCTGAACGCCCCCCTCCGGAGGACCCCATGACCAGCCCTCACCCCCGGCTCACCCTCGCCGAGGAGGTCCGGGACGCGCTGCGCGACGGCCGCCCCGTGGTCGCGCTGGAGTCCACGATCATCAGCCACGGGATGCCGTATCCGCAGAACGTGGAGATGGCCACCGAGGTCGAGGAGATCATCCGCGCCCAGGGCGCCGTCCCCGCCACCATCGCCGTGCTGCACGGCAGGCCCCGCGTCGGGCTGGGCCGGGACGACCTCGAACTGCTCGCCACCAGCCCCGAGGTGGGCAAGGTCAGTGTGCGCGACCTGGCCCAGGTGATGGCGCGCGGCGGCCACGGCGCGACCACCGTGGCGAGCACGATGCGGCTCGCGTCGCTCGCCGGTATCAAGGTGTTCGTCACCGGTGGCATCGGCGGAGTGCACCGCGGGGCGCAGACCTCCTTCGACATCAGCGCCGACCTCACCGAACTCGCCACCACACCGGTCGCGGTCATCAGCGCCGGGGTGAAGAGCATCCTCGACATCGGGCTGACGCTGGAGACCCTGGAGACCCTGGGGGTGCCCGTCCTCGGCTACGGCACGGACGACTTCCCCGCCTTCTACTCCCGGGTGAGCGGCTTCCCCTCCCCGCTGCGCGCCGACTCCCCCGAGGAGATCGCCGCCATCATGCGCGCCCAGTGGGACCTGGGCCTGACGGCGGGGCTGTCCATCGCCAACCCGGTGCCCGAGACCGACGAGATCCCCGCCGAGCGCATCGACGGCATCATCGAGCGGGCGCTCGCCGAGATGACGGAAGCGGGGGTCACCGGCAAGGACACCACCCCTTATCTACTCGGCCGGATCGTCGAGCTGACGAAGGGGGAGAGCCTGCGCACCAATATCGCCCTCGTCAAGAACAACGCGCGGCTGGGGGCGCGGATCGCCATCAGCTACGCCGGGGCGGGGGCGGACACCTAGGCGCTACCGGCCCCCGGCGCTACAGCGAGCGGGTCTCGGTGAGGACGACCCGGCCGCCGATCTCGATGGAGCCGTCCGGCTGGGGGCTGGTGAGGATCTGCGCCCCCGCCCCCTGTGTGATGTTGAGGGCGCGGCCCAGCTCGCTCGACAGGGTCAGCGCGGCCGAGCCGGTGGCCTCGTCCTCGACGATCGCGTCGCCCCGGCGCGGGAAGCCACGGGCCCGGACCCGCCCGGCCCGTTCGTCCAGCCACGCCCAGGCGTACAGCCAGCCCTCGCCCTCCGGCGGGGCGGGGAGGGCGTCGACCTCGGCCGCCGAGGCGTACTGATGCGTGCGCCGCCCCGAGGCCCACTCGGGGCGGCCGGTGATCCAGGTGAACTCGCCGTCCTGGCGGGCGAAGACCTCACCGGCGGGCGGCAGCAGCTCGGGCAGATCCAGCAGCCAGGCCGTGCCCACCAGGGGATGACCGGCGAAGGGCAGCCGGGCGCTCGGGGTGTAGATGTCCACGACGCCGCGCTCCGGGTCGTCGACGAACACGGTCTCGCTGAACCCCAGTCGGGCGGCGAGCCGTTGCCGCTCCCGCTCACCGGTCACCGCGCGGCCGTCGCGCAGCACACCGAGTACGTTGCCGTCGCGGCCGGAGGGACCGCA
Organism: Streptomyces sp. NA02950; assembly: GCF_013364155.1. NCBI lineage: Bacteria > Bacillati > Actinomycetota > Actinomycetes > Kitasatosporales > Streptomycetaceae > Streptomyces > Streptomyces sp. NA02950. Next base: position 8,792,757 of record NZ_CP054916.1, read on the forward strand.
GAACACCCTGAGCACGTCGAGATCCGTCACCCCGGCATTCAAACATGATCGCCGGGCGGGACGTCCCGCCGTCCGGGGGCGGCCCATCGGGCCGGAAACCGGTTGCCGGGCCGGCCCGGACGGTGCTGGGGTGAGCCCATGGATCGTGACGCGGTACTGGCCCTGTACAACCGGCGGATGCGCCGGGGAGCCCTGCCCGACGGCCCCGGTGCGCGGATCGAGCGCGCGGGCGCGGTGGTGCGCCAGACCGGCGGCCGCGCGGACTGGAACGGTGTCCTGTGGTCCGATCTGGACCCGTCCACCGCGGATGCGGTGATCGAAGCGCAGATACGCCATTTCACGGCCCTGGGCCACGAGTTCGAGTGGAAGCTGTACGCGCACGACCGGCCGGACGACCTCGCGACGCGGCTCCGGGCGGCCGGGTTCACCGCCGGGCCCGAGGAGACCCTGATGGTCGCCAGGACCGGCGATCTGGGTGCCGGGGGCGGGCCGCCCGAGGGCGTGCAGCTGTGCCCGGTGATCGACGCGGCCGGTGTGGAGGCGGTGTCCGACGTCCACGCGCGGGTCTTCGGCCCCGACGGCGGGCGCCTCGAACGCCGGCTGCTCGCCCGGCTCGCCGAGGCACCGGACACGGCCGTCGCGGTCCTCGCCGTGGCCGGTGACCGCCCGGTGAGCGCGGCACGGCTGGAACTGCCGCCGGGCGCCCCGTTCGCCGGACTCTGGGGTGGCGGAACGGTGCCGGACTGGCGCGGCCGGGGTGTCTACCGTTCCCTGGTCGCGTTCCGCGCCCGTGTCGCGGCCGACCGCGGTTACCCGTGGCTCCAGGTCGACGCGTCCGACCTGAGCCGCCCGGTGCTGCGACGGCTCGGCTTCGTGCCCCTGACCACCACGACCCCGTTCGTCCATCCTAACTGGCCCCCATTGTCGGTGGGGTGTTCTACGGTCGAGCCATGACGATGTCCGACGATGTCCGTGAGATCGCTCTGTCGCTGCCCGAGACGACGGAGAAGGTCGCCTGGTCCATGCCCACGTTCCGGGTCGCCGGGAAGATGTTCGCCACCCTTCCCGAGGACGAGACCTCGATGGCCGTCCGATGCCCGAAGGAGGAGCGCGACGAACTCGTGCTCGCCGAGCCCGAGAAGTTCTGGATCGCCGACCACGAGGCCTGGTTCGCCTGGGTCCGGGTCCGGCTCGCCGCGCTGGACGACCGCGAGGAGTTGCGGGACATCCTCCTCGACTCCTGGCGGCAGGCCGCCCCCGGCAGACTGCTGGACTGACCCCGGGCTCCGGACCGCCGGTCGCGCCGCTCACCGGACCGACCGCACCGCCCTCCCCGCGTCCGCACCACTCCTCGAAATGTGCCGGTATCTCCGTTCGAGGGCGTCACCGACACGGGTGAAAGCGGGGCCACTTCCGGGCTATCGGAGTGCTGGATTCCGCTGAGCGGGGTTCCCTGGAGAGGGATCGGCAAGGGAGGCCGCATGGTGCACGGCCACAGGACGAGCCGCTCCGCGGAGCGCCGCGGACCCTGCGCGACCGTACTGGTCGCGCTGCTGGCGATGACACTCCTGCACACCCTGCTGTCCCTCGGCGCCTCCCCGACCCCGCCCGCTGACCTGGGCTATTGCGGTGCCCTCCGCGCCCCGGCCCCGGTCCCCGCCGCACCGCGCGCCGAGGAGGAGTCCTCCGACGCGTCGCGGCCCGCCGCGCAGCCGGTCCGGGACGCCTACGGCCATCCCGCCGGCCACGCCGGGCACGCCGGTCATGTCGGACGGACCTGCGCCACCTCGGCCCCCGGCGCCCGCTCGGCGCCGACCGCGCCGGGCCATGTGGTGCTCGCCGCGGTCCGCGGTCGGCTCGCCGACCACACCTCCGGCACCGGCATCTCCGTCGCCGGGTCGGAGACGCCCGCCGCCCAGTTCTCCTCGCGCAGCGTCGTTCTGCGCTGCTGACCGGCCCCGGGCCGTCCGTAACCCGCTCTCCGCGTGTGTCCCGCGGACCGTGGGGACGGTGCGCCCTGCCAGGCCAGCAGTCAGACATCCGACACCGCAGGAGTACACCCATGCCTCTCGACGTCCACGCCGCCATGCGGGCACTGATGCGGGCCGAAGCGGCCCGGTGCCCCGCCAACGCCACCCCGCCGCCTCCGCCCGCGATCGACCCGGAGGACCCGATGATCCCGGCGCACCCGAGGATTGATCCGCCCGGTCCCGCCGAGTCCGCGCGGCCGACCACCGGTGCCATGGCGGTCCCGGCGAACGCGCCGCGGCGGCGCCCGCCGAGGCCGCGCCGCCTCGGTGCGCTGCCGCGCGCCCTCCAGCGGGTCTGGTCGTTCCCCCTGGTCCGGAGCGGACCGGCCGGGGACCGGTGACACCACCCGTTGAGCACGTGGACGGGTTCGGGCAGACGGGTTCGGGCAGATCGACTCCTGAAGCCCGGTCCGTGAAGCCCGGTCCGTACGGACCGGACGCGCACCGGTGACTCCCCGCGCCGACCGAGCCGGGGCCGGTGACCGGACCGCGTGTCACACCGTCACGGCATCGGTGCGGTCCTTCACCCGCCGGTCCCTGACGGCCCGTTCGACAGGAGTCTCTCGCGCTGCGCCACGGCCCAGGCGTAGCCGGGATCCAGCGCCACGGCGCGCTCCAGGTCCGCCAGCGCCTCCGCGCGCCTGCCCAGGACCTCGAGGGACATCGCCCGGCTGCCCAGAGCCCACGCGTACCCGGCATCGAGCGCGAGCGCACGGCTGTACTGCGCCACCGCCTCCTCATGACGGCCCGCGAGCCGGTAGACATCACCCCGCTCGCCCACCGTGCCCGCCATGCCCGGCGCCAGCTCCTCCGCCCGGTCCAGATCCTCCAGCGCGCCCGTCACATCCCCCAGGGCGCCGCGGACATGGGCCCGCCGGACCAGGGCCCAGACATAGTCCCCGCGCAGCCCGATGGCCCGGTCGAGATCGGCCAGGGCCTCCCGCGCCCTGCCGAGCGCCGCCTTCGTCTGCCCACGGCTGGCCAGGGCCACAGGGTCCGCCGGATCGGCCTCGACCACCCGGTCCAGCCACTCCAGCGCCTCGTCGTACCGGCGCGCCCTGCGACAGGTCTCACCGCGCTCGCGCGGGATCCAGGTCGAGCCGGGCTCCAGGGCGTCCGCGCGGTCCAGCGCGGCCAACGCCCCGTCGACGTCCCCGGCCGCCCGATGCACCACCGCGCTGCCGAAGTGCGCCCGTACGCAGCCGGGGTCGAGGTCCAGCGCCCGCCGGAAGTCGGTCAGCGCGTCGTGGTACTCCTCGACCGAGCGGCGGTGCCAGCCGCGGACGACCAGCGCCTCGACGCGCCCGGCGCGATCCAGCTCCGCCCGGTCCAGCAGCAGGCCCATCACCTCGATCCCGCGCCGCCGTCCATCCTCCAGCGCCATGAGCGCGTTCCGCCCCCAGGTGCGCAGTGTGTCGTCGTCGCAGTCCTCACCCGCCTCCAGAAGCGTCCGCGCCCAGGGGCGGGCGGCCTCCGGGCCCGTGTCGCACGCGTCGATGCCGTCCCGCAGCACACCGGGCAGCGCCGCGGTGGGCCGGGCGCACAGCAGGTGGTAGGACTCCTCGAGACGCAGCGCCCGCCAGCGCTCGCGCCGCCACGGCGCGGCGGCGGACGCCTGTTCCTCAGCCGAGGGCCCCTGCTCGTCAGCGTCGGTCTCCCGCCACCGGGCGAAGGACTCCGCGAGCCGGGTGTGGGCCGCGCGCCACCGCTGGGGCGAGGTGGTCCGCCGGAGCCTCAGCATGGGAGCGCGGACCACGTCGTGGTAGCGGGCGAGCCCGGCGCGCTCGCTCACGAACGGCAGTGCGCGCAGCCAGCCGAACAGCTCCGCCGCCTCCTCGTCCACGGCCGCCCGGAACACGTCCTCGTTCAGCCGGCGCGGCAGCGCGCCCGCCAGGGCGGCGGACCGGCGCACCGGATCCCGCTCCCACTTCAGGAACCGCTCGACGGCCGTGCCGCTGGGGTCGTCCACACCGCCCGGCCCTTCCGCGTTCTCGGCGAGGGTGGACACCAGCACCGGCAACCGGCCCGACAGCCGCAGCACATCGCGCACCACCGGCTCGTCGGTGATCCCCTTGGCGGCGAGCAACTGCCGTGCCTCGGCGTCGGTGAACGGTTCCAGCGGCAGTTCCTTGACAACATCGCTGAGATCGCCCCAGCAGCCGGGGTCGAGCCGGGTCTGCCCGGCGAGCACGATCACCGTGTTCGCGGGCAGGGTGCCGTACCGCTCGCTGGTGAGCAGCGCGCGCAGCCAGGAATCGAGCAGCGGACCGGTGCGCTCGTAGGTGTCGAAGCACAGCACGGCCCACGGCGCCGCGGCCGCCGCCTCCGACAACTCCCGGACCAGCAGCGGGGTCAGGGCCTGGACGGGATCCAGCACCAGCTGGACGTCCTTGTGGTCGCGGAAGCGGGAGCTGAGGGCGGCCCGCACCCGGTCGGTGCCCTGGGCGAGCGGCACCGGATCGACCGCGCCCGCCAGCGCTCCGACGCCGGGCACCAGGCCCGCCACCGCCAGCCCGGCCCGCGTGGCGGCCAGGCTGCCGGTGGTGGGTGCCGCGGGCTCGCCGTCCACCGGTATCGCCTCCGCCTCATGACGGCGCTGCCGATAGAGGGCCAGCTTCCGGTCCAGCGCGGTGAACGCGTGGCCCTGCCGGGCGAACGCGGCGCTGAGCGCGGCCATCGCCTCGACCACGCCGTCGGCCGACTCGTCGACACAGGCGGTGAGGGCGCCGTGTTCCTGACGGGCGGTCTGCTCCAGCTGACGCAGCAGCCAGGACTTGCCCACGCCCGCGTTCCCGTGGATGTGGAAGACGAAGCGATGGCGCTCGTCCTCCGGTGGCACACCGAAGTTGGCGCGGAAGGCGTCCAGTTCACCCCGGCGCCCCACGAATCCGGCGCGTCTGCGCCGCTGGATCAGCTCCTGCATCGACGGCCGTGCCCGCCCCATCGGCCCCTCCTCCCCGTTGCTCCCCAGTCTGCCAGCCGGGTCGGACAACGGGGCCGTCCCACCCTCCCGTTGGCCGTCCCGTTCTCAGGCTGGCCAGGGCGGGCGGTGTTCCGGCGGGCCCCCGTCGGCCGGGGCGGGTCAGGGGACACCGGCGAGGCGCAACAGCGCGGTGGTGGCGGCAGCCGCGGCCACGACGACCATGAACGGAGCCTTCCGCCAGGCGAGGACGGCCCCCGCCAGCACGCCCGCCGGACGGGCCCAGCCCGCGAAACCGTGCCCCTGGGTCAGGGCGGCGGTGGCCAGCAGCGCGACGAGCAGCACCGCGGCCCCGATGGAGAGCAGTCGCCGCACCTCGGCGGACGGCTGGAACCGGCCGTGGAGCAGGGGACCGGCCAGCCGGAAGCCGTAGGTCCCCACGGCCAGCAGCAGGAGTGCGGCCAGGATCATGATGTCCTCCCGGCGGTGAGCAGCCCGGCGAGGGCGAGCAGCACCGGCAGCCCCGGGGGCAGGAACGGGGTGGCGGCCAGCGCCAGGGCGGCTCCGGCGAGCGCGGCGCGGCGGGTACGGGTGTCCCGCAGCGCGGGGAGGGTGAGGGCGAGCAGCACCGCCGGATAGGCGGCGTCCAGTCCCAGCGTGTCGGTGTCGCCGAGGGCGTTCCCGGCGAGGGACCCGGCCAGCACACCGACGTTCCAGGTGGCGAAGAGGGCGAGGCCGGAGAGCCAGAAGGCGGTCCGGCGGCGGGCCGGATCGGGCTGGGCGAGGGCGAAGGCCGCCGTCTCGTCCGTGATCAGATGCGCACCGACCAGCCGGGCGGCCCGGCCGGACCCCAGCGAGTCGGTGAGCGCCAGGCTGAAGGGCACGGTGCGGGTGTTGAGCAGCAGCCCGGTGGCCGCGGCGGCGAGCGGACTGCCGCCCGTCAGCAGAATGCCGACCGCGCTGAACTGGGCGGCGCCCGCGAAGACCACGAGCGACATGGCCACGGGCAGCCACGCGGGCATGCCTCCGGCGACCGCGATGGCGCCGAAGGAGATGCCGATGACGCCGTCGGCCAGACAGACCAGGGCCACATCGTGCAGCAGACGAGGATCGTTTGTTCGGAAGGGCGAACGCATGTTTTCTACAATGGACACGTGGGAAGATGTTCGTCAAGGCGAACGATCGTATTCTGGAGCGAACGATGACTGATGGTGCCGCCTCCCCCCGTCTGCCGCTGGACCGGATCGCCGCGTCGCTGCGCCGTGAGCGCACCCGGACCGGGATCTCCCTTTCCGAGCTGGCCAAGCGCGCCGGGATCGCGAAGTCCACGCTGTCCCAGCTCGAGTCGGGGACCGGCAACCCCAGTGTGGAGACGCTGTGGGCGCTGAGCGTGGCGCTCGATGTGCCGTTCAGCGCCCTGGTCGACCCGCCCCGCCCCGCGGTGCAGCTGATCCGCGCGGGCGAGGGCCCCTCCGTGCCCTCGGAACGGGCCGACTACAGCGCCACCCTGCTGTCCTCGAGCCCACCGGGCGCCCGGCGGGATGTGTACTTCCTGCGGGTTGAGCCCGGCCCCGCGCGGGAGTCGGACCCCCATATGCCGGGCACCGTCGAGCATCTGATCGTCGGGACCGGGCGGGTGCTGGCCGGGCCGGACGACGAACCCGTCGACCTCGGGCCCGGGGACTATCTGTCGTACCCCGGCGATGTGCCGCACATCTGCCAGGCGCTGGAGCCGGGCACCACCTGCGTCATGATCATGCAGCACCCGTGACCCCGCGGCCGGGGCCGTGGCGGTGGCGAGGTGGTGCCGCGGTGGTGCCCTGGCGGTGCGCTCAGCCGGGGAACTCGTCCTCGATCAGCTCCAGATCGGGCGGTACCAGGGTCGTCGACTCCACCAGTTCCCTGAGCAGGTGGTGCAGCAGGGTGTGGTCGCTCGGGCCGGCGGACTCCCGGTCCCGCACCACCGGACAGGGGAAGTCGTCGCCGCCCTTGGACAGCCGGTGGCGCACGGCCTCGACCTTGTGCTCGATCCGGCGCTTGGACCACTTCTCCGCCGGGCGCAGACAGGCGAGTTCGGCGGCCGCCTCCCGGTACGACAGCGGCCGCGGGTCCGCCTCGTAGAGCAGATAGCGCTGGGCCAGGACCACCAGGACCAGCCGCTCGTCCTCCTCGAGATGCCATCGCCTGGGCGGCAGGGTGACGGCGGCGTGCCGGGCCACCAGCCCTTCGTCACCGTGGTCGGTCACATACAGCTCGACCAGGTGCTCCCGGGGACCCGAGCCCTTCAAGAACAGCGGGGTGTACCCGGTGGCGAGCGGGAACGGCTCGGTGCTGGTGTGCATCAGCTGGCCGCGGGGCAGCCGCAGCAGCTGCTGCCCGGTGTTCCGTAACCACCACTGGTGGTCGCGGTAGGTGAGTTCGCCGTGCCGTCGGCTGACCCGGAGGTCGTCCTCGCCGACGCGCAGATCGACCTCCGGCTCACCGCCGCGCCCGAACCGGATGGTCGCGCCCGGCCGCGGCGCCACCGGTGACCGAACGCGCGTGCAGGGTGCCCGGCCGGGAGGGGGTGACACCGTAGGCGAGACTCCGGGGGTGGTTCATCCTGGCTCTCCTTGGCGGTCGGATCAGGCCGAGCGCAGTGCGGCGGCCGAGCGGGCGAGCTTTCTGGCCATGGTGCACAGCGTGTCCGCGGAGGAGTCCCCGGCCACCACCCGATGCAGCGTCTCGACCGCCTTCTGGCCGTCCTGGTCCGCGTACGAGCGGTACACCACCCGGGCCGGACAGGTCCCCTCGCCGTCCCCCGGTTCGACGAACGCGTGGCAGCCGCTGAACAGCGCCGGGGTGCCGTCCTCCGCGTCCAGCGGCTGGCCGCGGTCGAACCGCAGGTCCACCGAGAGGTCCCGGGTGCTGCTGGACCAGTCGCAGTCCCCTCCCGCGTAGCCGACCTCCGGGTCGTCCGCGTTGATCCCGGGGACGACCTCCAGGGCGGCGGGGTCCAGCAGTTCGCAGGCGTGCTTCCGGACCAGGGAGGTGGCGGGCAGCTCCGGTGAACGGCGGGTGATCACGCCCCGGTTGAGGGCGTTCACCGCCGTGCCGGTGGCCGTGTCGGCGATGTCGCACAGCCGTGCCCGGCCCGACTCGACCTGCTTCGCGGTCACTCTGACGAAGGCGTCGTCCTCTCCGGAGATCACCAGGCTCCGTTCGCATGCCTCGCCATCGGCCTGGTCCTTGACGATCCCGACCTTCCCCACGGTCTTCGCGGGTCCCGAAAGCTCCGGCGGCGGCCCGTGGTCGAAATCCACGTTCAGGTCCACGACGCCGTTGCCGTCCGAGGTCACCAGCACATCACAGCGGTCGAAGTCGCCGTAGTCCCGGTCGAGTTCGGTGTCGCCGAAACGGCGCAGCGCCGAGGCGTCGGCCAGGGCGCACGGATCGGCCGTAGGGGGGTCGCCGAACACCGACGCCCTGTCCTTCGCCGAAACGTCCTTCGACGACGAGGGCCCCGGTGCGGAGTGATCCTCGTCCGCCCGACCACCCCGGGTGAACGGGCTGAACGGGGTGAAGGGCAGGACGGCGACGAGGACCACCGTGGCTGCCCCGGCCCCGATCAGCCGGGGGTGGCGCCGGACGAGACGGGCCGGCCGGCCGCGGTGCCACCGCCCCTCCCGCGGTCCGTCGTGGCCGTCCCGGCCTCCGCGTCCGTCGGCCTGGCCGGTGGCCGGGAGGGTCGTGACGGCGCGGAGATCGGCCGGGTTCGGCAGGGTGTCGGTGGCACCGGCGGCCTCCTCCAGCAGGGCCCGGACCTCGGCCGTGCCGGGCCGGTGTGCCGGGTCGGTGCGCAGCATCGCGGGCAGCACCGCGCCCAACGGGCCGAGATCACCGTCCAGTTCGGGGGTTTCGGCACCGTCGTCCGCGGGCTCCCGCATCACCACGGTGCCGTCGGCCCCGGTCCGAGGGGCCCTTCCGCGCCGTCCGGGCGGGCTTCCGGTGACCAGCGCGTACACCGTGGCGCCGAGGGAGAACACATCGGACGCCGCTTCGGGCTCGCCCCGGACGACCTCGGGCGCGGCATGGGCGGGGGTGTAGCCGATGGCGGCGCTGGGGGTGATGGACTGCCGGTTGCCGAGCCGGAAGGCGGTGCCGAAGTTGGTCAGCTTCGCGGAGCCGCTCTCGGTGACCACGACGTTCCCCGGCTTGATGTCGCAGTGCACGATGCCCTCGCGGTGCAGGGCCGCGAGGGCGTCCGCGAGCTGCGCGCCGACACACGCGGCGAGCTCCGGTGGCACCGGCGGCCACGTGTCCAGGCTGCCGCCGCGTACGTACTCCGGTACCGGCCACGAGGTGGCGCTGTTGCGCCTGCCCACGCGCACCGCGTCGTACAGGGTGACGACATGCGGATGGCTGAACCGCGCCAGCGCCCGGGCCTCGGCGCGTAACCGGTCGAAGGCGAGGGCGCCGCCCTCGTCCAGTGCGGTGCGCTTCAGTACCACCCGGCGGCCCAGCTCCTTGTCGTACGCGGGCCACACCTCGACCATTCCGCCGCGCATGGGCTGTTTCTCGAGCCGGTACCGCCCACCGACTTCCTCCCCTGAGCGCACCGTGACTCCCCTCGCCCATGGCCGGATTTCCGCTGCGGACAGCGCGCGGATCGAACCTACTGGGTGAGGGAAGCGGGGGTCCGGTGCTTACGCACGGTACGACGTGGATTCACACTCTGTTTACATCGTCACCATGTGTGCGGAGATCATGAGCAGAGCGCGAGGGAGGAGAGTTGTGATCCATCATGCCCACGACAGTGTCAGCCCATGCCCGGCAGATACGCGATCGCTCCCGGGCGGCGGGCGGCCAGCCGCAGGGTGCGGATCGTGGAGCGCACCACCTGTTCCTTGACACGGGCCGCCGGGCCGCCGCGCAGCACCACATCGCGCGGGGAGTCATCGGCGCGGACGGCCTGGACCAGACCGTCGTGGCGGCCGAGGCTCACACACTGCACCAGATAGCGGAAACGCAGCGGCCGCGGCCGCTCCCCCCGCGCCTCGGCGAGGATGGCGGAGGCGGCGTAGGAACCGGTCGGCAGGGCGGTGGCGCAGGCCATGCGCAGGGGTCCGGCGGCCGGTGCGCGCACGGCGGCCGCGTCCCCGGCCGCGTAGATCTCCGGATACGAGACGGAGCGCAGCGTCGAGTCGACCCGGATGCGCCCGGCGGGGTCGAGCGCCAGTCCGGCCGCCGCGGCGAGTTCCGTGTTCGCCGTCATCGCGGCGGCCCAGACCACGGTGTCGGAGTCGAGGTCCTCGGGGCGCGCCACCGTGCGGCCCTCCTCGATCCGGACGCCGAGGCCGGTCAGCGCCGCCCGTGCGTGTGCCCGGCCCTTCGGTGACAGCCCGGTGCCGATCTCGCCTCCGGTGACCAGCCGGACGCGCCAGTCGCGATGTGTTTCGGCGATCTCGGCGGCCAGTTCGAGGCCGGTGAGCCCGCCGCCGACCACCGACAGTTCGCCGGGGCCGTCGAGCAGGCGCTTGTGCAACTCGGCGGCGGTCTCGGGGGTGAAGGCACGCTCGCCGGGGTCGGAGGTGCGGCTGCCGAGCGCGTACACCAACCGGTCGTACGGCAGTTCGCGGCCGTCGTCCAGGGCGATCCGGCGGGCGGTGGGGTCGATCCGCGTGGCGCGGGCGGCAGCATGGGTGACGCCCGTGCCACGCAACAGCGCGTTCAGCGGATGTGCCACCTCGGGGCGCCCGGCGGCCCGTTCGTGCAGTCGGACCCGTTCGGTGAAGTGGGCGGCCGGGTCCACGAGGGTGACATGGGTGTGCGGGGCGAGGCGCAGGGCCGCCAACAGCCCGGCGTAGCCCGCGCCCAGCACCACGATCCGCCGGTTCTCGTGCATCTCCCGCTTCTCCCGCTTCTCCTGTTTCTCCTGTTTCGCCATGCCGAACGACCTCCTTCAGGGGGGGGCTGGTGTCACGAGGGGGACGACAGGGCGGTCCGCAGTGTGACGGTGACACCCGTCACAGGTTCCGCAGATCCAGGTGGCGCAGCTTGTCGGGGTTGACGACGGCGTCGATCTCGGTGATCCGCCCGTCGTGCACGGTGAACGCGAACACCACGCCGCTGTTGTGCTCCGCGTCCACGATGACCAGACCGGGGGCGCCGTTGACGTCCACCTGGTGCACGGACATTCTCGCCGGGTCGAAGCCACGGGTGAGACGCTGGGCGAAGCGGGCCACCTTCTCGTTGCCGAGGACCGGGATCCGGGCCGCGGCCACCTTGCCGCCACCGTCCGAACGCCAGACGACCTCGGGGTCGAGGATCTCCAGCAGCGCGTCCATGTCGCCCCCCATGACCGCGCGCAGGAACGCGTCCACCGCACGCCGGTGTTCATCGCGGTCCACCGAGCGGCGCGGTGCCTCGGCCCGCACCCGCCGCCTGGCGCGGGAGGCCAACTGCCGTACGGATTCCGGGCTGCGGCCCACCACCTCGGCGATCTCGGGGAACGGCACCGAGAACACATCGTGCAGGATGAAGGCGGTCCGCTCGGCCGGGGTGAGCCGCTCCAGCACCGTCATCAGGGCGATACCCACCGATTCGTCGAGCGTCACCCGGTCCTCGGGGCCGCCGCCCGCGACCACCGGCTCCGGCAGCCAGGGGCCGACATACGCCTCACGGCGGGCGCGGGCGGAGCCGAGCAGGTCGTAGCAGATCCGGCTGACCACGGTCGTCAGATAAGCGCGAGGGTCCTCGGCCTCGCCGTCGGGCAGCGCCTGCCACCGCAGCCAGGTCTCCTGCACCGCGTCGTCGGCGTCGGCCACCGAACCGGTGATGCGGTAGGCCACCGCCCACAGCCGGTCGCGCTGCTGTTCGAACTCCGTCAGTTCCGCCATGGTCCCGATCCTCGTTTCGTGGGCCTGGGCTCGAGGGCCCCGGGAGGGGAGACGAAACGGCGGGCGGAAGTGTGACATCGGTGCCTCGCGGGCGCCTCACGCCGCTGTGGAGTCCGCCGGGTCCGTGGCAACGCTGCACGGCGGCGGGCTGCGCCGGGGTGGCCCTGCTGGCCTGCCGCGCCACCGACGCCGCACCGCTCGCCCTGGTCCGCGCGGCCCGCGCGGCGACCCCCGGCCGCCTTGCCGTCGCGGGCGGCATCGACAGCCCCGCCCGGATACGGGACCTGGCGGCGTCCGGAGCGGACGCGTTCACGGTCGGCTCGGCGGCCATGGCCGGGGCCTTCGCCCCGCACCTGGGCACACTGCGCGGGCAGCTCGGCGCCATCACGGCGGCCGCGGCGCCCCCGGACAGCGGGTCATAGCAGGCGATCAGCCGTAAAGTAGTGATATGGGCAGCGGCAACGATGGCCCTGACGACTTCGGGCCAGACCCACTGGGCGATTTCCTCGCACGCTTCCTCGGGACCGGGCCGGCCGGGCAGCGGTCCGACTCCCGGCATGTCGACTTCGGCCGTCTGATGAGCGAGACGGCGCGGAACCTCGTCTCCTCCGCCGCGTCGTACGCCGCCGAGCACGGCAGCACCGACCTGGACACCGAGCATCTGCTGCGGGCGGCTCTCATCGCCGAACCCACCCGCACGATGGTCTCCCGCGCCGGGGCCGACCCCGACCGGCTCGCCGAGCAGATCGACCGGGAAGCGGGGGAGGGGCCGCCGCGCAACTCGGTCGCCGTCACCCCCGCCGTCAAGCGGGCGCTGCTCGACGCCCATGAGATAGCCCGCTCCCGGGGCTCCTCGTACATCGGCCCCGAGCACGTGCTGATCGCGCTGGCCGCCAACCGGGACTCCACGGCGGGCCAGATCCTGAACGCCGCCCGCTTCGAACCCCGGCCCGGCTCGCAGGGCGGTCTCGCGGCAGGACCCGGCCCGGTGGACCAGCGGCCCATCCTGGACCGCCGGGCGAACACCCCCACCCTCGACCGGTTCGGCCGCGATCTGACCGAGCTGGCCCGCGAGGGCCGGATCGACCCGGTGATCGGCCGCGACGAGGAGATCGAGCAGAGCATCGAGGTGCTCGCCCGCCGGGGCAAGAACAACCCCGTGCTCATCGGCGAGGCCGGGGTCGGCAAGACCGCCGTCGTCGAGGGGCTGGCCCAGCGGATCGCCGACGCCGATGTGCCGGACATCCTGCTCGGCCGCCGGGTCATCCAGCTCGACTTCGCGGGCATCGTGGCGGGCACCCGCTTCCGCGGCGACTTCGAACAGCGCCTCACCGGCATCATCGACGAGATCCGCGCCAACTCCGACGAGTTGATCATCTTCATCGACGAGCTGCACACCGTCGTCGGTGCCGGGGGAGGCTCCGAGGGCGGCTCGATGGACGCCAGCAACCTCCTCAAGCCCGCGCTCGCCCGCGGGGAACTCCATGTGATGGGTGCGAGCACCCTCCAGGAGTACCGCCAGTACATCGAGAAGGACGCCGCGCTCGCCCGCCGCTTCCAGCCCATCATGGTCCCCGAGCCCACCACCTCGTCCGCGGTGGCCATCCTGCACGGGCTGCGCGACCGCTACGAGGCCCACCACCAGGTCCGCTACACCGACGAGGCACTGCTCGCGGCCGTCGAACTCGCCGACCGCTATCTCACCGAACGCTTTCTGCCCGACAAGGCCATCGACCTCATGGACCAGGCCGGGGCCCGGGTCCGGCTGCGCTCCAGCGCCCGGGGCACCGATCTGCGCGCCCTGGAGCGCGAGGTCGAGCAGCTCACCCGGGACAAGGACCAGGCCGTGGCCTCCGAGCAGTACGAACGCGCCACCGCGCTGCGCGACCGGATCGCCGAGCTGGGCGCCCGGATCACCGAAGGGTCCGGCACCCAGTTCCACGGCACCCGGGTCGCCGAGGTCACCGTCGAGGACGTCGCCGACATCGTCTCCCGGCAGACCGGGATCCCCGTCAGCAGCCTCACCCAGGAGGAGCGGGACCGGCTGCTGGGCCTCGAGGAACACCTCCACCAGCGGGTCATCGGCCAGGAGGAGGCCGTCTCCGCCGTGGCCGACGCCGTACTGCGCTCCCGCGCCGGTCTCGCCGACCCCGACCGCCCCAGCGGCAGCTTCCTCTTCCTCGGCCCGACGGGCGTCGGCAAGACCGAACTCGCCCGCGCCCTGGCCGAGGCACTGTTCGGCAGCGAGGACCGGATGATCCGCCTCGATATGAGCGAGTACCAGGAAAAGCACACCGTCAGCCGACTCATCGGCGCCCCGCCCGGCTACGTGGGCCACGAGGAGGCCGGGCAGCTGACCGAGGCGGTACGCCGACTCCCCTACTCCCTGGTGCTCATGGACGAGGTGGAGAAAGCCCACCCGGACGTGTTCAACATCCTGCTCCAGGTCCTCGACGACGGCAGGCTCACCGACGCCCAGGGCCGCACCGTCGACTTCAAGAACACCGTCATCGTGATGACCAGCAACCTCGGCTCCGAGGCCATCACCGGCCGCGGCGCCGTCCTCGGCTTCGGCGGCGGGGACGAGGAGGCCGACGAGGAGGCCCGCAAGGAGCGTGTGCTGCGGCCCCTGCGCGAACACTTCCGCCCGGAGTTCCTGAACCGCATCGACGAGACCGTCATCTTCCGCCGGCTCGCCGACGAGCAGCTGCGCCAGATCACCGATGTGCTGCTGGAGGAGACCCGCCGCCGGCTGCGCGCCCAGGACGTGCCCGTCGACTTCACCCCGGCCGCCGTCGACTGGCTCGCCCGGCGCGGACACCAGCCGGAGTACGGCGCCCGGCCCCTGCGCCGCACGATCCAGCGTGAGGTCGACAACCCGCTCTCGCGGATGCTGCTCGGCGGCACCCTGCGCCCGCACAGCCGGGTCGAGGTGGACGTGGAGGACGGAAGGCTGGCGTTCCACACGCGGGGCGGTTGAGGCCCATCGCGCGGCGACCGTGCCGGTACCCACTTTTTTGTGGCTACTTGGCAGCGGCCGCCGACGGAACGAAGCTGGTCGCAGGCGGTCAAGGGGCCGCCTGAGCAGGACGGAGGGACGTTGCGTCAGGACGCCGGTGGGGACTGGGCCAGCTTTTCCAGGCGGCGGTGGCCCCAATCGGCGACGGGGCCCAGCGCCTCGGAGAGTTCACGACCGAACGCGGTCAGGGAGTAGACGGTCTTCAGCGGCAGCACATCATGCACCTCCCGGTGCACCAGTCCGTCCGTCTCCATCTCACGGAGTGCCTGAGTCAGCACCTTCTCACTGAGGCCGGGAAGCTGTCGGCGCAGTTCACCGGGGCGCTGCGGACCGGACTCCAGCAGCCAGAGCAGAGCGGTCTTCCACTTGCCGTCCATCACGGCGATCGCGGCGGTCACTCCGCAGACATCCGGGTCCTGGGCACGGCTGCGCGTCATCGTCGTCCTTTTCTTTGTCTTTGTTCTTCGTCTTTGCCGTTCATCACTGTGTACAGGGAGTTGGACCATGTCCATGCAGTCCGAACAGTCTGCCGTCACCGTGCTCGGTCTCGGGCCGATGGGCCGGGCCCTGGCCGGTGCGTTCCTCGACGCGGGGCTGCGCACCACGGTCTGGAACCGGACGCCGGGGAGGGACCGGGAACTGGTCGAGCGCGGGGCGACCGGTGTGCGCTCGGCGGAAGAGGCGGTCGCCGCAAGCGGTCTGATCGTGGTCTGTTTGGTGAACTACGACGCCTCGGACGCCGTTCTGCGGAGCCCGGCGGTCACCGACGCACTCAAGGGGCGCACCGTGGTGAACCTGACCGCCGATACTCCGAACCGGGCCCGGGACACGGCGGACTGGGCCGCCGGGCACGGCATTCGCTATCTGGACGGTGCCATCATGACGCCGACCACCACCATCGGAACGTCTGCCGCGGTGTTCATCCACAGCGGTCCGCAGGAGCTCTACGAGGAACACCGGCCGGTGCTGGGCGCGCTGGGCGGCACCCACACCCACCTCGGCGAGGAGATCGGCCGAGCCGCGGCGTACGACATCGCGCTGCTCGACATCTTCTGGACGGCGATGGCGGGTTACGCGCACGCCCTCGCGATGGCACGCGCGGAGGGGGTCACCGCACGGGAGTTGGCACCCTTCGCCAAGGGCATCGGCGCCATTCTCCCGCCGCTCTTCGAGGAGACCGCGGAGGACATGGCGAGCGGCAGCTTCTCCGGTGAGGGCAACCCCCTCACCTCAGCGGTGTCGTCCATGGCCCATATCGTCCACACCTCCGAAGCCCATGGCATCGACGCGGGCGTGATGCGGGCGGCGGAGGGCATGGCGCGCCGCGCGATCGGACTGGGCCACGGCACCGACGGGTTCATCCGTATCGCCGAGGTTCTCGGCCGCCACTGAGGGCCCGCCACTGAGGGCCCGTCATGACGGCTCGCCATGGAGGGCCCGCTATTGAGGGCCGGGCCGCTGAGGTGTCAGCGGCCCATGGCGAGCCCGTCCTTCTTGCCGCCCCGGCTGAGCACCGCCTCCTGGATGGTGCTCAGCGCGCTGGTCCAGCCACCGTTGCCGGGGCTCTTCTCCAGTGCGCGGGGCAGGTTCACCAGGGAGATCGGATCGTTGTCCACCGCGTGCGGGATGTACTCCGCCTTCTTCACCCGCCACGCCTTGCCCTTGGTGGCGGGCGGGGAGAAGGTGAAGCGGGCCGCCGAGCCCATCTGACCGCGCTTGTCGCCCATGACACCGGCGATCTGGTCACCCATGCCGTACACCACCCACGTGCCGTTGACCTTCTCGTACGCCTGCGGGATATGGGCGTGGGTGCCGATGATGAGGTCGATGTCACGGCGGCCGTGGTCGGCGGACGCGGTGAGCTTCTTCGCCAGCGAGAGCTGGAGCTTGTCCGGTGCCTGCTGCCACTCGGTGCCCCAGTGCACACTGACCACGACCACATCCGCCCCGGCCCGCCGGGCGGCCCGTGCGTCCTTGATGATCCGCTTCGGGTCGATGACATTGACCAGCCACGGCTTGCCGTCGGGCACCGGAATGCCGTTGGTGCCGTAGGTGTACGCGAGTTGCGCCACCTTGGCGCCACCGGCCTCCATGACGGCGGGGCGGGTGCTCTCGGCGGCGGAACGCGCCGAACCGGCGTGCTTGAGCCCGGCGTGGTCCATCGCGTCGAGGGTGCGGACCACGCCCTCCGTTCCGGCGTCCAGGGTGTGGTTGGAGGCGGTGGAGCAGGAGTCGTAGCCGAGCTTCTTCACGGCTTCGGCGAGTTGGGGCGGTGTCTTGAAGGTCGGGTAGCCGGTGAACGGGCCCTCGTCGGCGCCGTAGACCGTCTCCATGTGGCAGATCG
This sequence comes from Streptomyces sp. NA02950, assembly GCF_013364155.1. Lineage (NCBI taxonomy): Bacteria > Bacillati > Actinomycetota > Actinomycetes > Kitasatosporales > Streptomycetaceae > Streptomyces > Streptomyces sp. NA02950. The sequence continues at coordinate 8,809,948 of NZ_CP054916.1, forward strand.
CCAGATCGGCCTGGGCGACGATGGGAGCCGCCGCGGCGATCATGCGCCGGAAGTCATAGCCCTTGCCGCCCGCGTCCGCCCGGGCCTGACGGATGACCGAGTCATGGACGAGGAGATCACCGGTGGCCACCAGCGTGAAGTCCTTGGTGGGCTCCGCCTCGGCCGCGGCGGCCGTCTTGGAGGGCTTCTCCCCGGCGTCCGGGGCGGAGGACGACCCGCCGCCGCAAGCGGTGACGGTTCCGAACAGTGCGGCGGCGAGGATCGCCGTCCGATGGCGTCGGTGAGGGGACACGGTTCACTCCGCACTCGTATGGGGGTATATCGGTAGGATTGTCATATTTATATGCACGGAGTGTGGGGTCCTTGCGGAGTGATGCGGAGCTTCACCGGATCGGCGGACCAGATGCACCCCGAGCCGACCGTGGGTGTGCGAGCGCGACCCGGCGGTGGTATGGGCTCTCGCCGCCCGGTGATTCGGAGCGAAGTGATGCGGAGCGAACTACCCCAATTCCACGGCAGGTTGATGGTGTACGGGGTACCGAACTGAAAGGATGGCGGTGCTGTGCCACTTCAGGGGGAGGACGTTCCATGCAGGTCGGCCGGCCCAGCATCACCGCCCGCGCCGCCGCCGCCTTGCGCGCGGCCCACCAGCAGCTGGAAGGGGGCCGGGTGTTCCAGGACCCGCTGGCGCTGCGCATCCTCGGCACCGACACCGATGACCCCGTGGTCGAGGCGGCCTTCCGGCCCGAGCGGGAGGGTGTCCGGCTGACCGTGGCCGCCCGCGCCCGCTTCGCCGAGGACGCGGTCGCCACGGCCGTGGAGCGCGGGGTGCGGCAGGCCGTGGTGCTGGGCGCGGGGCTGGACACCTTCGGCTGCCGCAACCCCCACATGTCCGCCGGTCTGCGGGTGTTCGAAGTGGACCATCCCGCGACACAGGAATGGAAACGGCACCGGCTGGCCGAGTCAGGGATCGCCGTACCGCCGTCGCTGACCTTCGCCCCGGTCGACTTCGAGCGGTCGGGACCGGCCGACGGACTGGGGGCGGCGGGGTTCGACCCGGGCCGTCCCGCGTTCTTCCTCTGGCTGGGTGTGGTGCCGTATCTGACCCGCGCCGCCGTCTTCGACACCCTCGGCTTCATCGCGGAGCTGCCCGCCGGATCCGGAGTGGTGTTCGACTACGGTGAGCCATCGGAATCCCTGCCGCCGGAGCAGCGCGCGGCGCACGAGGCGCGCGCGGCCTGGGCGGCCGAGGCGCGGGAGCCCTTCCTGAGCCACTTCACCCCTCAGGAACTGCTGACCGCCCTGAGTGACCTGGGCTTCTCCGCGACAGAGGACATCCGCTACAGCGACCTCGCCGCCCGCTACACGGATGGGCCGGGACCGGATACGGACGAGGTGTCCCCGAATCTGAGCGCCCGTGTGGTGCGCACCTGGCGGGCCGCGGTCCGGTGAGGTGCTAGTCCGGCTCAAGCCGCGCCCGCCACGATGACGGGGGGTGTTCCCGCTGGCGCAGGGGGTGAGGCCCGAGCCGCCTCCGACTCGGGCCTCAGTGCTGTTCGCCCTGGTGGGGCCTGGCGAGGTTCAACGCCCCTGGTGGCGCGAGGCGTTGAAGCCTCACGTAGTGGTCACCGGTACGGTTGCCCGGCTGGCACCCAGGTTCACCGTCACCTTCGCGGCGGTGGCGTCCTCGAAGTAGAGGAAGTCGGCGGTCGGTGCCGCCGAGGACGTCCGAGCCGGTGCCCCGGCTTGATCCGGTAGTCGTTCGGCAGGGTCCGCCAGGTGATCCGGGCGTCCTCCCCGGGGGTCATCGGCTCGGAGGTGCCGGCCGAGTGGCGGTTCTGCGCGTCCATCCAGCCCCGGGCGATCACCTCGAACGGCTTCGTGGCCGTCACATTGGCGGTCTTCTTGTAGCAGGCGTTGTCCTGGGCGGTGCTCTCACCGTGGCACGACTCCCCGGCCAGCCCCCGCAGACCGTCGTGGATCCCGTTCTGCGGCTCGTTCCGTCCCCAGTCGATCCGCTCGTCCTCGCCGTAGTCGACCAACAGGGCCGTGAGGTTCGACGTCGGCCTGTCCAGCGATACCCGCAGATCCACGGTGGGGGTGCCCGACAGCCGTACGGCATTCGGCAGCGGCGGGGTCACGAACGCCAGCCGTCCGGGTCGGTCCGCCGAGGGGTCGGCGGCGAGATCCGCCTCGCCCAGCTTGATGTCCGTGAAGGACGGGGTGCCAGTTCTGGGCGTCGGTGCCGCGGGAACTGCGGCCGCACAACATGCTGTTCGTACTGACCTCCGGCCATATGGCGGGTGCCGCGGGCACCCAGGCCTTCATCGCGGCGCATCCGGAGCTGTTCCCCGAGGTCGTCCTGGAGATGCACCTGGAACACGCCGCGCGCGAGGCGGTGGTGGTCGACGGCGAGGTCGTGCCCACCGACGATCCCGAGGTGCGCTGGTGGTTCACCACCCGGGCGCCGCGGCTGGAGCGGCTGGTGGCCGAGTCCATCGCGGCGGAGGATCTGTACGAGGGCGGCCCTCCGCCTTGCGATTGACCGCATCTGGCGCCGCTCGCTGATCCACTGGGGATGACGGGACAGCCCTTAGCGCCGGGTGCGCGTGACGACGGCCCGCCGGGATCCCGCGGGCCGTCATCGCGTTTCACCTGGTCCATCTAGTGTCCGCCCGACGCCGTCAGTGCGCAGCGGGCCGTGGCGGTCCGGCGGGGGTCGCTCTCGGAACGGGCGGTGAGGAGCACGGTGCCGTGCCGGTCGGCGCGCGTCTTCGCGGTCACGGCCACCTTCACGTCCACCGAGGCCCCGGCCTCGGTGGTGGCGAGCCGGTTGGGCAGCCAGGCGGACCAGCCCCGGCCGATGGCCGTGGCCGACAGCCGGTACACATCGGAGGTGACGGAGGCGCCGCCCTTCCCGGGCGGGTCGCCCTGCCGGGAGCCGGCCTCACCGGTGTTGGCGAGGGCGAAGGTGCACCGGGCCCGGCCGCCGGACGGCTCACCCGCTGCCTGGCCACGGCCGACGGCCACCCCGCGCCGCTGTGCCCCGTCGCCGTCGAGGGAGCGGACAGCCACGGTGTACGAGAGCACTCCGGACCGGTTGCGGCGCACATCGAGGACGTAGAAGTGCAGCCGATTGGCCTTGTCGATGTACTCGTACTGGCTGCCGGAGTCGGCACCGGCGTGGAAGAGCGCGTCGCTGAGCTGACGGTAGTCCCCCATGGTGATCTTCTGCGGGGTGCCGTCCGGGCGTTCGAAGTCCACCAGGTCGATGTCCTCGGGGTGGGCGTCGACGACCCAGGCGAACGGTGCCCGGTCCTGTTGCTTGGTCTTGCTGAGCAGCACTCCGCTGTCCGGGGTGAACGAGTCCATGCCCATCCGGTCCACGACCTCGAGCGTGTAGTGGTCGTAGCCGCCGCCGTCGCACAGCGGATCGGTGCCGCGGTCGCAGGGCGGGGAGAGGTCCTTGTCCAGGGCGATGGTGACACCGGACAGCCCCTTCCTCCCCGGTGGCGCCGAACGCGCGGTGACCCGGGCGGTGACGAGCCCGGAGTCCTTCAGGGCGGCGCGGTCAAGGCGCAGGACGTTGCGCTCGCCCACGATGCCCAGCTTCAGCTTGTCGCGCAGCACATGCTGGGCGCCCATCGAACCGCCCGCGGTGGCGGGGATCCGCCAGCGGGTGTGCGGACCTTCGGGACCATTGAACGAGCCCCGGGAGAGCATGCCCCAGATACCGGTGTAGGAGCGGCTGAGCGGGGTGCCGTACGGGTTGTTGTAGTTGTCCCCGATGCCCAGGATATGGCTCAACTCATGGGCGTACACGGCCATGCCGGAGCTCTCGGCCTGAAGGGACGAGCCGTCCGCGGCGTTCGGCCAGATACGGGCGGCGGCCTGCCAGGACGTCCACGGGACGTAGCGGGTCCGGGCCGCGTTGTTCCCCGTGGGGATCGGCGGGCCCCACACCGCGGGGACGTCGCCCGCGCTCGCGAACTTCATCTGGCCGAACTCCTGCCAGGTGGCGGACTCGTCCTCCCCGGCGGTCAGATAGAAGACGAAGTCGAACTTCGCCGCCTCGCCGGAGCCGATGTCGCCGGTCCACGCCGCCTTGGCGTCGGCGCGGATGTCCTTGCCACAGGTGTCCCCGGCCCGGCAGGCACCCCGGTTCATCGAGTCCTCGACGCCGTACTGGTACGACTTCCACGGCATCCGGTACACACCGAAGGCGGTCAGATCGACACCGATGCGGCCGCCGGAGTCCTCCATCCAGTACTCGTTGATGGTGTGACCGTGGTTCAGCGGACCCGGTGTGTTGAGGAAGTCCCGGTAGAAGCGGGGAAGGCGGCCGCGGGGGATACCGGCGGCCGTGGGCTGCGGATTGCCGAACCGGTTCGACCCGGCCGGTCGGCTGACCGTGAACTCCTCGTCCGGGTAGTCCAGGAGCACGAGGGCGCCCTTGAAGGTGCGCTGGGTGGGTTCGACCGACGGATCGGCCCAGTCGGTGCCCGGGACGGCTCGGTAGTCGGCCCAGGTCATGTCGTCCGGGTTGCGCCAGTGCTGGGGGTCGATCGGCTGGACGAGCGGTGGCCCGGTGGGCCGGGCCGACGGTGTGCCGTCGGCGGTGGCGCGGGCGGGTCCGGCGGCGACGGCCGCCAGGGTGGCGAGGACGGTGGCGACGAGCGTTAAGCGGCGGACTCGTCTTCGGCGGAGGAACAAGGCTCACCTCTTGTCGGGCGTCTTGGGGCTCAGACATGACAAGCCGTGCGAACGGTATGCCTACCGCTGCCAAGGTAAGCCGGGGGAGGGGGAGGCGCCAGAGTGCCGCTGTGACGACTGTGCGGGGTGAACCGCGGGAGCCCGCCCCGGGGATCACTCCGGCCGCAGCCGCCGGATCCGGTCCAGGTCCGCCGCGAGCAGATCGTCGTGCGCCAGGGTGAAGTCCCCGTTGGGCAGCGCGTCCTGCCCGTAGTAGGCGCCCATCACCGTGTCGGGAAGGAACTCGCGCAGCTCATGGCGTACATCCGCGGGATAGTCGACGGGCTCGCCCCAGCCCTCCGGAGCCTCGTCGCTGCTGAACAGCACCCAGTGATCCACCGGCACCTCGGCGTCCAGGTCGGGCGGCCCGCCGGTGTGACAGTCCAGCGCGGGCAGTGTCAACTGGTCCGGCTCCAGCGGCTCGTACCACATCAGCAGGGGCTTGGCGCGCTGTGCGTCGGCGTTGTCGAAGCAGCACACCGCGATGGTGTGGCACGGGTACCGGTCCGCGTAGAACTCCAGCAGCCGCGGATCGAGCCGGGGCCGCTTGTGGGGCGCAACCTGTTGCAGCGCGTCGGGGATGGCGGTGGCGTCGCGGGCGAGCAGCACCGTGAAGACGTCGTGGTCGAACACCTCCACCCGGGGCGACCGGCTCGCGCCCATCCACTCCATCGTCGGGGGCGCGGACACCGGGATCGGACGTACCGCGTCCACCATGCGCTTCAGAATGTCGTCGGCGCGCCCCGCCGAGAGGAAGTTCTTCCGGGTCATGGGAAGCGCGGGCAGATGCAGCAGCATCGCGTTGGGTCCGGTGGCCAGATTGACCGGAGTGTTCTGGTAGCCCAGCACATGGATCACACCGTGCTCCGGGTGGTGGCGGCGCCCCGCGTACACCGTGGTGCCGGAGAACGTGGCCGGGGCCATCGAGATGCACATGGGGGCCACGCTACCCAGACGGCGGTGAACGCGATGCACCGGGATGCGGGGTCGTGGGGGGCGGGCCAGGCGGGCGTTGGGGGCGAAGCGGACGCGGATCGGCATCCTGTGGTGTTCAGTACCCGTAGACGGCTGCCGAGCAGGTGACAAAGCGCGATAGCGTGTACAGGCCAACGGGAGGCTGCCGAACGGCCCGGGAACGCGGCTCAGCGCACCCGGGATCAGCACACCGGGACGGCGAGGCCCATCCGGAAGGCGAGGAGCACCCGCGCTCCTCCGGGCCGGGCGGCTTCACCGACCGGCTTCCCGTCTGGCGCGATTCGTGGATACCAGCACTAGGAGCCCTCTTGACCAGCCCGGAACAGCGCATGGCTGACCTGCTCAAGACCTTCGGTGAGCCGGCGGCGAGCACCGCGCACCTGCTGTGCGACAGGCACCCGGCCGACGCCGTGGCGTTCACGTTGGTGGGCGGGGACCTGACCGGCCATGACATGACGTTCGGTGAGTTGCGCGACCGCTCGGCGCGCATGGCCGGCGCGCTGGCCGACCTGGGGGTCGGAGCCGGTGACCGCGTCGCCACCTTGATGGGCAAGTCCGGCGAGCTGCTGGTCGCGACCCTCGCGATCTGGCGCCTCGGAGCCGTCCAGGTGCCGCTGTTCACCGCGTTCGCACCGCCCGCCATCGCGCTGCGGATCACGGGCAACGGCACCAAGGTCGTGATCACCGACGCCGATCAGCGCCCGAAACTGAACCCGGAGTCCGGCTTCCCCGCCGAGCGACCCTGGCGGATCGTCACCACCGGTCCGGTCGAGGCGGGCGACCTGGCCTTCGCCGAGATGGAGGCGGGACACACCCCGCAGGCCGAGCCGGTGGCCATGGGCGGCGACGCGACCATCGTGGAGCTGTTCACCTCCGGCACCGCGGGCAACCCGAAGGCCGTCACGATTCCGCTGCGGGCCGTCGCGGGCTTCGCCATGTACCAGGAATTCGGCCTGGACCAGCGGCCCGATGACGTGTTCTGGAACGCCGCCGACCCGGGTTGGGCCTACGGCCTCTACTACGCCATCATCGGGCCCCTCGGCATCGGGCAGCGCAGCCTGCTGTTCAACAGCCTGTTCTCGGCCGAGTCCACCTGGGCGGTACTCTCCCGCTACGGCGTCACCAACTTCGCCGCCGGGCCCACCGTCTACCGGAAGCTGCGCGGCTCGGAGCTGCCCGCCCCCGACGACCTGCGGCTGCGCTGCTGCTCCGCGGCAGGTGAGCCGCTGCCCCCGGATGTGATCGAGTGGGCGCGAGAGACCCTCGGTGTCCCGGTGCGCGACCACTACGGCTCCACCGAACTGGGCATGGCCGTCTGCAACTCCTGGCATCCGGCCCTGCGCACCGACATCAAGCCCGGCTCCATGGGGCGTCCGATGCCCGGCTGGGAGGTCAAGGTGCTTCGCGAGGACACCAACTCCGCCCTGGCCAAGACGGACGTCCCCGGCCGTGTCGTGATCGACATCCCCGCCAGCCCGCTGATGTGGTTCCAGGGCTACCGGGAGGCCCCCGAGCAGACCGCCGAGAAGTTCAGCCCCGACGGACGCTGGTTCTACTCCGGTGACACCGCCGCGTGCGACGAGGACGGCGATCTGTTCTTCTCCGGACGCGGCGACGACGTCATCCTCATGGCGGGCTACCGCATCGGTCCGTTCGAGGTGGAGAGTGTGCTGCTGGAGCACCCGGCCGTGGCGGAGGCGGCCGCGGTGGGCGTGCCGCACGAGGAGTACGGCGAGATCGTGGAGGCGTTCGTGGTGCTGCGCCCCGGCGCGGAGCCCGGCGACGCGCTCGCCGCCGACCTCCAGCAGCTGGTCAGGGACCGGTTCGCCAAGCACGCGTACCCGCGGAGCATCCACTTCGTGACGGAACTCCCCAAGACCTCCAGCGGCAAGACCCAGCGCTTCCTGCTGCGTCCGCAGCAGAGCTCCGGCCGGGGCCGCTGAGCCACCGCTCCCCCCGCCGGGACCGCAGCCCCGGCTGACGTGCACCGCACGCGAGCCGGGGCCGGTCAACCCGGTCGGGTCCGGTGGCCGGGTCCAACGGGGTGGTCAGTTCTGGGAGCGCGAGAGCGCCTCCCGCACCGCCTCCTCCGTACGCCCCACCACCGCCGAGCCGTCGTCCGCCGTGATGATCGGCCGCTGGATCAGCTTGGGGTGCTCCGCGAGCGCCGCGATCCAACGGTCCCGCGCGCTCTCCTCCCGCGGCCAGTCCTTCAGCCCCAGCTGCTTCGCGGCCGCCTCCTGGGTCCGGGTGATGTCCCACGGCTCGAGCCCGAGCCGTTCGAGCACCGCCCGGATCTCGTCCTGGCTCGGTACATCGTCGAGATAGCGGCGGACGGTGTACCCCGCCCCCTCCGCGTCGAGCAGAGTGAGCGCGCTGCGGCACTTCGAGCACGCCGGATTGATCCAGATCTCCATGCCGCACACCGTACCCCGAGAGCGGTTCAGACCGGTTCTGACCAGGGGGCTTTGTCAGTGCCCGGCAGTAGAATGGGGGCAGTTGAAAGGGAAGGTTCCCGACCGTCTCAGGAGGATGCCGATGGCCACTGCCGCACCACCTCTTCCGGACCTGCCGAGCTTTCCGACCCTGCCGAAGAAGCGGATGCCCGCGGGCCGTCCGCGTGAGTGGTACGAGTGCCACAACCGCCGGCTGAAGGCGATGCGCCTGGCCATCGCCCTGCTCAACTCCGGTGTGTACCGCGCCGAGCAGGCACCCAACCGCAGGATACGCACCACCGCGACCCGGATCGGAGTGCATCCGCCCTCCGACACCACCTGCCGTATGGTGCGCTCCCTCATCCGCCACGACAGCCGCTGACCGCCCCGGCTGCCCGCCGTGCCCCTCCCGGGCGCGGCGGGTCGGCCCAGCAGCGCGCCGGATCAGCCGAGCCCCGGCAGGCTCCGCAGTTCGCCGATCCGCAGCACCCGGGCGAGCACGACGAAGAGCAGCGCCATGGTGACGCACCCTCCGGCCAGACCCAGTACCGGAGCCCAGGCCGGGGAACCCACGGCGGTGGAGCAGCCGCGGGCCACCAGCCAGCCGAGCCCGGCGGCCGCCACCGCGGCGGCGGTCAGCTTGCCGTAAGTGCGGCACAGCCGTTTGCCGTCCAGCCGCCCTTCCAGCCGGCGCCGCAGCCGCAGCGCGGTGAACAGCAGCCCCACCGCGTACGACACGGCGTAGCCCGCGGCCATACCGGTGACCGACCAGCGCGCCGGGAGCAGCAGATGGCATGCGACGGCCAGGGCGATGTTCACCCCGCTGATCCACACCGCCATCCAGAACGGAGTGCGGGTGTCCTCGAAGGCGTAGAAGCCGCGGAGCAGCAGATACTGGGCGGAATACGGAATCAGACCGAGGCCGAACGCCTGGAGCATCTGGCCCAGCGGCAGGGCGGTGGCGGCGTCCGCGGACCCCTGCGCGAACAGCAGTTGGGCGATCTGCGGACCGAAGGCCAGGAAGAAGAACGCGGCGGGCACGATCACCACACCACTGGTCCGCAGCGCACGGGAGAGGTCGTGGCGCACATCGTCCAGCCGGTGTTCGGCCACCGCCAGGCTCATCCGTGGCAGCAGTGCCGTGACCAGCGAGACCGTGACGATCGACTGCGGCAGCAGCCATATGGTCTGGGCGTAGGAGTACGCGGAGTAGCCCACCCCGGAGGTGGGCAGCCGCTGGTCGGCCGCGTTGGCGAAGTTGGTCACCACCGTCAGCGCCACCAGGTTGGCCACCACGAGCATCAGGGTCCAGCGGGCCGCCACGAGGCTCTTGCGCAGCCCCGTGCCGCGCCAGTCGAAGCGCGGCCGGAAGCGGAAGCCCGCGGCACGGACGTACGGCACGAGCGCGAGGGCCTGGAGCGCGATGCCGATGGTGGTGCCGATCCCCAGCAGCCGCACCTGTGCCCCGGTGATGTCCTCCACCCGCCCGGGCACGGTCAGCAGTCCGACGTACCACCCGAACATGGCGATCAGAATGACGTTGTTGAGCACCGGGGTCCACATCATCGCCCCGAACTTGCCCCGGGCGTTGAGGATTTGGCCCATCATGAAGTACACGCCGTAGAAGAAGATCTGGGGCAGCAGGAAGCGGGCGAAGACCACGGTCAGCTCGAAGGCGGCATGGGTGTGCGGTGAGTCGTCCCGGTAGAGGCTGACGATCTCCGGGGCGGCCCATACGGAGAGCAGGGTGCCGGCACCGAGCACACAGAGCACCAGCGTGACCAGGCGCTGCTCATACGCCCGGCCGCCGTCGGGCTGTTCGGCGCGGGCACGCACCAGCTGGGGCACCAGTACGGAGTTGAGGGCGCCGCCGATCAGCAGGGTGTACAGGCTCATCGGCACGGTGTTGGCGGTGTTGTACGTACTGGCCAGCAGGCCGGTGCCGAGCGCGGCGGCCTGGAGCACCTGCCGGATCAGCCCCGTGGCCCGGGACACCATCGTGCCGAGTGCCATCAGCAGGGACGACCGCATGAGCCCGCCCTGGGTATCGCTCCGCGCCCCGGAGGCGTGCCGTCCGCGTTTCCGTTTCCCCCGTGACCGTGAATCCGTCCCAGCCCCTGTCTTCTCGATCATGAGAGCAATCTACCGGGGTGCGTGTCCGTCGATGGACCGGTCCCTCTCTCCCTTTTCCGCTCGGCGGGAAAGGGAGGGACGGTGGCTCGGCGCATGCCCTTGGAATTCCACTGACACCAGAAGGTGCGCATTTTAACCGCTATGTACCTATATGTCGCTTCCCGTTGCGAGGGAAGCGGTGCGGACGCACGCTCTCCTTGACGGAGGGAGTCCTGCGATGACCCAGCAACCACCGTCGGCGGTGGTCGACCGTCCGGTCGTCGGCTCGTACGCGACCTACGCCGGAGCCCAGCGTGCGGTCGACTTCCTGGCGGACAGCAAATTCCCGGTGGAGCGCACGGCGATCATCGGCTCGGATCTGCGCATGGTCGAAACGGTGCTCGGGCGGCTCACCCGTGGCCGTGCGGCACTGGCAGGTGTCGGTGCCGGTGCCTGGTTCGGTCTGCTGATCGGGCTGCTTCTGTCGGTGTTCGCGGCCGGTGGTCACAACGTGATCGTGCTGATCATCAGCGGTATCGTCTACGGCGCGGTGTTCGGAGCGATCTTCGGCTTCGTGGGTCACGCCCTGAGCGGGGGACACCGCGATTTCGCCTCGCGCAGCCAGATCGTGGCGGCCCGGTACGACGTGGTCGCGGATGCCGAGGTCGCCGAAGAGGCGAAGAACATGCTGATCAAACTCGGCTGGCGGGAGGACTGACCGGCCCGGCCTTCCTGCGTGCGCCACCCGCTCGCGCGTACTAGCCATCTTAGGAGTAAGGTGTGGCTCCGAGGCGGCTCGTGCCGACGCCGGAGGGGCAGTGGTGAACATCAGTGGAAGGGCGCGCGGGGGCGTGGTCCCCCGGCTTCTGCTGATGGTCGTGCTGGCCATGGGTGTGGTGGTGATGCACACCGTGGGTCATCCCGATGGCGACTCCGGCTCGGGTACGGGCGGCTCGGCGCACCATGCCGCCGTTGCCCCGCACTCCGCGCCCCACCACGGCGGCCATGGGCCTCATCACGGCGACCACGGCGACCACGGCGACCACGGCGGTCATGCCCGCTCCGCGTCCATTGAGGACGGAAGCCACCAGGCGGGGCCGCTAGCCGGAGAGCAGGCTTCCGCACCCATGGCCGAGCCGCGCGAGCCCATGGCCGCGATGGACATGGCCTCGCTGTGTGTGGCCGTCCTCGGTGTCTGGGTGCTCGCCGGTCTGCTGTACGCGGCCCTCACCCGCCGGCGAGGACCGCCCCCGGATGCTTCCGCCCCGCGCTCCGCCACCGTGCGCCCCTGCCCGCCCTCGCCCGGGCCCGATCTCGTCGCCCTGTCAGTTCTGCGGATATAGACCGAACCCGCGTCACTGCGCTGGAACGACTACAGAACCGACATCACAGGCAAACGAGGTACATCGACATGACCGCAATCACCCATGTCCCGCGGCGGCCGCTCCGCCGCCGTCTCGCAGTGGCGGGCGCCGCCGCGACGGTGGGGCTGCTGCTCGCCGCCTGCGGCGGCCAGAGCGGCAAGGAGGACGCGGAGCGCGGGGGCGCACACGCCACGGCGTCCTCGCCGGAGGCCGCGCGCTCCGCGAAGGGCGCCTTCAATGACGCGGATGTCCGCTTCGCGCGGAGGATGATTCCGCATCATCAGCAGGCGCTGGAGATGGCCCGGCTGGCGGACGGCCGGGCGTCGGACGCGCGGATCGAGCGTCTGGCCGGGCGGATCGAGAAGGCCCAGGACCCGGAGATCAGGACCATGCGGTCCTGGCTGAAGTCCTGGGGCAAGCCGGAGGCGACCCCTTCGCACGGTATGCCGGGCATGGACCACGGCTCGGACGCCGCCCACGGCAAGGACGGCATGGACGGCATGGACGGCATGGACGGCATGATGTCGCGGAAGGAGATGGACCGTCTCAAGGCGGCCAAGGGTGTCGCCTTCGACCGCGCCTTCGCCCGTCTGATGGTGGCGCACCACAAGGGTGCGATCGCGATGGCGAAGGACGAGCGGAAGAACGGGCGGAACGCCGCGGCCAAGAAGCTCGCCGGTGACATCGTCACCGGCCAGTCCGCCGAGGTGACCACCCTGCGCACCCTCCTCGACCGGCTCTGAACCGTGCCACCCCGGTCGCTCCGGGCCCTGCCGGGTCCGGAGCGACCGGGGTGGCGGCGGGAACCGCGCCCGCTAGACGAGGCATGGCATACAGCCGACCACGAGCGGAAGCAGCGGTACGGCCGCGGCCCCGGCCGCCACCACACCGCGCGGCACCGGATGCACCGGCCCGCGCGGCGCGAGCATCCGCCGCAGCCGGACCGCGGCGTCCGGCCCGCCCGCCGGGAACGCGCCCTGCGGCGTCCGGCCCCCCGCCATGGCGTACAGGGCCGAGGCGAGCACCTCGCGCGGATGGCGGCGCAGCGCCCGGTCGTCCGCGGCCATCTCCAGCAGCAGTGCCGTCTGCTCCCTGGCGGCCCGCGCCAACGGCAGCCACCGGAACGCCGTGGCGAACGCCTCGGCCGCGGCCAGCGCCAGATGGTGGCGGCCCGCGACATGCGCACGCTCGTGCTCCAGCACGGTGTCGAGCTCGGCGGGCGACAGCACCCGCAGTGCGCCGGAGCTCACGACGATCCGCGGGCGGCGCCCCGGCAGCGCGTACGCCACCGGTGTCTCGTGGTCGAGCACCGTGGCGCGCAGCCGCGCCGAGCGCCGGCCCACCAGGTCCAGCACGCTCCGGTGGCGGGCACGGGCCCGCCGGGCCCTGATGAGGTGATGACCGAAGCACATCAGTGGGAGAAGTATCACGCCGACCGGTACGGCGAAGGCCGGAACACCCGTGAGACCGGGGACATATGTGTCGAGAGCCAGTCCACAGAAGTGGAGCAAGCCGGACATTCCATTATGAAGATGCCTGGTTGGGGTGATGAGGTGGTAACTGGCCAATGCCGCCGCGAGTGTGAAGGAGACGGCCAGACCCTGCCACAAAACAACAGCCAGGGCAGGAGAGCGATACGACCAGGTGCCGCGGGTCAGCGCCTTCGGAGCCAGGACGCCGACCGCGGCCGCGTAGCAGAGCAGGGCGAGCGCGTCGGTCACGCCTGGGGCCGCCGTCCGGCCACCCGCAGCGCCTTGCGCAGGGCGTTGACCTCCTCCGGGCCCATCTGCCGCACGAAGTGGGCGAGGGCGGCCGTCCGGTCCTCGCTGGTACCGAGCGCGTCCTCCATCAGCGCGGCGGTGTACTCCTCGCGGCTGCGCACCGGCGAGTACACCCAGGCCCGGCCCTCCTTGGCGCGCAGCAGCCAGCCCTTGTTGTAGAGGATGCCGGCCACCGTCATCACTGTGGTATAGGCGACGGGACGGTGCTCATTGATGTCGTCCACGATCTCCCGCACCGTCGTGGGGCGCCGCCATGCCCAGAGGCGGTCCATGATCTCCGCCTCGAGCTCCCCCAACCGTCGCATGGCCGCTTCCTTCCTCCGTTTGTACGCAGCTCCATAGTAGAGACCTCTCATCCGGGCCTCGCGGGCGCCTCCCGGAAATTCTCAACTCCCTTGTCGCGCGATAGGATTGACCGCATCCGTACGCGACATCGGAGAACGAACCGAGGAGGGAAGTCTGGGTGACTGGTTTCAACAAGGGTCTCCGGAAAATTGAGGTGTCACTCAAGTGGGATCCGAGCCCCACCGGTGAGCCACCCCATGATCTCGACATCGTCGCCGCGACCTACCCCGCCGCCGATCCGTTCGGCGAGCCCGCGTATCTTGTGCACTTCGACAGCCGCTCTCCCGATGGCACCATCACCCTCAACAGGGACAGCCGTACCGGTCAGGGCTTCGGTGTCGACGAGGCCATGACCCTGGAGCTCGACCGGCTGTCGGCCGAGTACTCCCGGGTCGTCGTCGGCGTGGCCATCCAGCAGGTCTCCGGGCGGAAGACCTTCGGTGACGTCGCGAACACCGGCGTCCGTATTGCCGAGGGGTACACCGAGCTGATAAAGAGCGACCTCTCCGGTGTCTCAGGGGCCACCGCCGCCACTGTTGCCGTATTCATCCGTGATGACTCGGGGGAATGGGGAATTCAGAGCGCCATTCGCGGTTTCGATGTCGATCCGGCGGAATTCACGCGACTGATGGGCAAGGATTATTCCTGAGCGAGTGGTCGCCCGGCCGCTCTCACGGTCCGATATGAATCATTGATGCCCAGAACCACGGTGCGGCGTATTCCGGTTGGGCGCGCAGCGAGTGGGTGGCCCGGTGCAGGGCGTACGCGGACCGTGCCGTCGATCCCGCCGCGCCCAACTCCCGGTACACCTGCTCGGCCAGCCGGGGCATCATCGCGTCCGCCACGGTCCACAGGCTGCCCAGCACATGCCGGTAGCCGCACAGCTGGAACGCGGAGGCCACGGTGATCACCTCGTCGACCAGCGCGGTGCCGGGGGCGGCGGTGTGGCAGGCGGACAGACAGGCGAACTCGGCGTCCGGCAGCCGTCGGGTTGCCAGCTCGCGCACCGTGAGCTCCCCGCCGTGGAGCAGCAGTCTGCTGTTCGACGGATCGTCGGGGTCGTACTCGCCGTGGCAGGCCAGATGGGCGTGATGGTGTCCACGCAGCGCGGCGAGTACGTCCTCGGGGGTGGCCTCCGCGTCCAGCAGTCGCGACTGGGGAACGGGGAGCGCGGACACCGCGGCCAACTCGGCTTCCACCGCGGGCAGCCGCGGATAGGTCCGGCCGTCGCGAGTGGGCGACGGCGGCTCGCCGACACCCACCCCGATCAGCCGGGTGTCCGCCAGGGGCGGCTCGGTACGCTCCCGGGCGTGCAGCAAGGCCATCAGGGTCGGGGTGTAGGACGACACCACGTGGTCGTGTACGCGGAGGCCGTCCGCGGGGCACAGCGCGGCATGCAGCGGCAGCAGTGAGAGCGGTCCGGTGGGACACCACCACAGCCGCGGCATCTCCTCCGGGGTCACTTCCTTCGGTGACCCCTTCTCGTCGTAGATGCCGAGCGCGGTGAGCACCGGCCCGGCGATGTGCTCCCACAGCCAGGTCAGGGTGGTCTCGACCATCAGCCTGTGACCTCCCCGGCCGGCCGGCTCGGAACTGGGGGAGGAGAGCGCCCGGACCGCGGCCAGGAAGTCATCGGCCCGTTCGGCGATCTCCTTCCGGGTGAGCCCCTTCAGCGCCACCAGCTCGACGCCGCCCGTGTCGGGACGCAGAAGCAGGGCGTCGCACCGCAATTCGGCGACGTTGAGCACCACCACCGGCCCGTGAGCCGCCGTCGTGCGCAACCGTGCCCGGTCCGGCGGCATCTGGAAGCGCTCGAAGCCGTCGATCCCTCGGATCTCGGCCACGATCCGGTCGAACTCCACCGTCAGCGCCCCGCGTCGCTCCCGGCTACCGCGCTCCTCGGCCACCTCGGCGCAGACCCGGTCGAACCGGGCGGCCAGCTCCGGAGCCGCCTCGGTGAGCTCCGTGTGCCGTTCGCGCAGCCGCAGCGCCTGCGCCATCAGAACACCACGGCCCTGTTCGAGCCGGAGCAGCGCGTCCTCGAGCCGCTGGACCTCGAGGCGCTCGTCGCTGAGGCCTTCGCTGTCCTCGATCTCGACGGCGGCCGCGTTGCACGCCAGCGACGGCAGCTCACGCAGCCGCATCTCCCGTGAGCGCCGGGGCAGTGTGCGGCCGGTCAGCTTGGGCAGCAGATCGTCCAGCGCGACGGTGAAGGCCGTGCGAGCCTGCTGCGGATCGCCGGACGCGGCGCTGCGCACGGCCCAGTGGAAGGCCGCGGCCAGCCGGGTCCGTATGTCCTCGGTCGGCGCCATCGCGGTGGTGCGGAACGCGGCCACCGCGGATTCCAGATCACTCGGGGCACCGCTCATGGCGGAACGCTCGGTCAGCAGGCGTCCCAGCTCAAGGCGGGCCAGCTGGGGATGCGGCCCGGTGCCCTCCGTCTCCTCGGCCACCGCTCGCAACTCGGCCACAGCGCGGTCGAGTTCCGCCATCCAGCCGCTCTCGCGTGCGCGGGCGCCCCGGGCCACGGCCAGCTTGATCCGCATGACGGGACGGTCGTGCTGATCCGGTGGGGTGGCGGCGACGGCGTGTTCCAGATGCCGGATCGCCTCGGTGATCTCGGACAGCTCACCGTAGGCGGTGAAGCGATGGATCAGTACGGCGGCCAGATTGGTGAGGAGCCGACTGTGGTGCGGTGACAGGGGAGCGCTGCCCGCCATCGACTGGCGGACGGCGGCGGTGGCCCGCTCCAGATCAACACGGTCCTTCAGGGTGATGAACCGATCCAGAAAGGACAACCCCAGCCAGGAGCCGGCCAGATGTCGCATCGTGGCGTCGTCCGCCGTCTCCACGACATCGCGCAGCAGCTGGACCGACTCCTCCAGATCGCTGAGGTCGCCGGTGTTCTCGAAGCGCATCCGCAGCAGATTGCCCAGGCTGGTCCGATGGGCATGGCGCTCCGGATCGTCGTCGGCGGTGGCCGCCAGCGCCCCGCGCACCTCGGCGACGATCGTGTCCAGCTGCTCCTGGCCTCCCGTACGGGTGTACCGCCCCAGACGTGCGTCGAGGGTCTCGGCGCGGTCCGAAGGGCCGGGCGCCGCCGCCTTGGCCTGAGCCGAGGCGAGCGCCGTCAGCATCGCGGCCGGAGGTGGCCGGTGGTCGGGCATGGCGGCCACCGCCTCGCGCATCAGACCGCTGGCCGCGACGATGAGCCGCTCCGTCCCGGTGAGATCGGACAACGTGGCCAGCACCGAGCCGAGGTTGAAGGTCATGACGGGGTCGAGCTCCTCGGGAGGTGTGGTCTTCCGCGCATGCTCGATCATGGCCGCGGCCTGCCACAACCCGTCCTGATGGCGGGCGGGTGCGCACGCGCCGACCAGGACGAGCGCGACCGAGTGCAGAATCTCCCCCGGCGTGGCCGGTGTGGGTGGACGGGCCGCGAAGGCGCCGCGCATCGGCTCGGGTACCGCCTCGGGACGTACCGCGTGGAGCGCCGAGAAGAGGAGCACCGAGGCGCGGTGGTCCCAGTGGCCCCCGTTCCCGGGCAGATGGCTCACCCGCACCGCGTGATAGCAGGCCGCCAGATAGAGCGCCTCGAGATCCACCTCGGCCGCGCCGACCTGTGCGAGGGTGAGGCGGTCACGCGCCCCTTCCACGATGGCCGCCATATGGCCCAGTGTCTCCAGGGACAGCACCGACTCCGGACCATCGCCCAGGAACAGGATGTTCCGGTCGGGTGCGGCCATGGCCGTGCGGATCAGCTGACGCGTCTGTTCGTTCATCTCGTCCCCCCGGGGGGCGATTCTGCCCGAAGTGTCCATCGCCGCGAGGGAAAAGTGAGAACGCCGGTCCGGAAAAACGGGACGGCGCCGCTGTTCCGCCCGCCGGGGGCCGAACAGCGGCGCCTACGAGTCAGCCGTCAGCCATCGGCAGGCGGGCGGGCCGAGCCCGTGCCCGACGAGCGCGGCCCCCGGGTCAGGGTGTATCCGCCCACCGCGGCGAGCGCCCCCAGGGCCCCGCCACCCGCGGTCCACACCCAGCGGTCCGACCACCAGCCGGAGCCCCAGCCGTCCTCCGGCTCGGCGACCGCCCGCGGCGAGTCCTCGCCGGAATCGCCGGAATCCCCGGAATCCCCGGAATCGGCGGAGTCGTCAGCGGCACCGGAATCCGGTTCGGCGAGCGTCCCCGACCGCAAGGACGGGTTGAGCGCGGCCAGCTCCCCGCCGTCCGCGTGCTTTCCGCCCGCGTCCCGCGCGGTCGCCGTGACCTCGGCGTCGATCGGCAGACCGAGGTCCTGCTCGGGCAGATCCACCACCGTCAGCCGCAGGTAATAGGCGCCCGGCAGCGGATCGTCGGCCCAGCGCTCGGACCACGACCGCACCTGACGCACCGTGCAGCTCAGGCTGACGGAGGTGTCCTGCTGGTCCGCGTGGCGCTTCGGGCTGCCCGACGCGCACGGCTGGTGGCGGCGCAGCCCGTCGTACACATCGAGCTGCCACGTGGCACCGCCGTGGCGGGCGGAGGCGTCGGGCAGTTCGACGTCCGCCTCGACCGTGGGGATCTGTCCGGCGGACACCGGGACGACCCAGTACAGATAGTCGCCGGTGGACGCCGTGGCCGTGGCCTTCTCGCCCTGCTCGAGCGCGGTGGCGGTACGGAAGTTCGTGCCCGCCTCGGTCAGGCCGTCCTTCCCGTTCCGGGCGTCCTTGCCGCCGTTGCCGTCGTTGCCGTCCGCGACGGCCGGGGCGACGGCGGTGAAGAGCGCCGCGGCGCACAGGGCGAGCACGGCACCCGTCCTACGAAGGGCTCGCATCAGTTGGACCTCCAGACGGTGATACGCCAGCGGGCCAGCCAGCCCCACACCAATCCCACGACCAGGCCGGTCAGGGCGAGCGCACCCAGCAGCACCCAGCCGCGTCCCAGACCGAAGGCGGCCGCGTCCGCCGGGGTCTCGCCGTTGTCGACCACGTCGACGGCCAGTTCGACCGGCAGACCGGGGGCGCGCTTGACGTTCGCGGGGGCCGAGAACGACTGGCTCAGCTCCAGACACACCGTCCGTGCCGTGGTGTCCGCCTCGTCGTCGTCCACGTCGGGCACCGGAAAACGCAGCCCGGTGGAGATGACGTCCGTACGGCCGCTGCCCGCCTCGCGGCCGCGCACCAGCTCCTGGCCGCCCGGTGTCACCGCGCGCAGCAGGATGCCGTAGTCGGGGTCGACGGCACGGTCCGCGGCCACGCTCACCGAGGCCCGCAGCTCCTTGCCGGGCGCCACCTTCATCCGGTACCAGCGGTGTTCACCGAAGCGCTCGCGATCGTTGTACAGACCGGACCGCAGCTCAGGGGCGTTGGCGCACTGTGCCGCGCCCTCGACGCCCGTGGGTGTCTGCGCGGGGGTCTGCGCGGAGCGCCGCACCAGCTGCTTGATCCGCGACGAGAGCTGGTCGGTGTGCTGGATCGCCGTGTAAGTGCCACCGGTGGCCTCGGCGATACAGCTCAGCTGCTCACGGACCTTGCGGTCCAGGGTGAGCCCGAGGGTGTCCACGACCAGATGGGTGCCGTCGGCGGCCAGTTCACGTGCCACGTCACACGGGTCGGGCCGGCCGCAGGAGTCCTCGCCATCGGTGATCAGCACGATCCGGCGGGTGGCGTCGTCGCCCGCGAGGTCCTTGGACGCCCCGCGCAGCGCAAGGCCGATCGGGGTCCAGCCGGTGGGGCGCAGGGTGGCCACGGCGGCCTTGGCCTCGGTGCGGTCCACCTGGCCCACCGGATACAGCTGCTTGCTGTCCCGGCAGCCGACCTCGCGGTCCTTGCCGGCGTAGGTGGCGCCGAGGGTGCGGATCCCGAGCCGGACCTCGTCTGGCGTGGCGTCCAGCACCTCGTTGAACGCCTGCTTCGCCGCCGCCATGCGGGAGGCGCCGTCGACGTCGCGGGCGCGCATCGAGCCGCTGACGTCCAGGACCAGTTCGACCTTGGGGGAGGGGCGCGACGGTTCGTCGGCGGTGGCGGTGGGTGGGAGTATCAGGCCGCAGGCGAGGGCCGCGAGCAGCCCGGCAGCGCCTGTCACCAGACGTTTCTTTATGATCACCGCGGCATCCTATGGAGCATCATATGACTGCTCCAAAAGCTGTGGTGCACCGCGGCGGGGCCGCTGCCCGTACCACGTGCGGTGTACGGAGCGTGTCCGGATACTCCTCCGGGAGGGGAGGAGAATCCGCCTGCCGACAGCTCCGCCGCCGTCTCGCATGCCTAGGCTGCAGACATGGATCTCCGAAAGAGCCGGCTGCGGCGACTGTGGAGTCGGCCGACCCGGCCACAGGGCCGACGGCTGCTCGCCTCGGTGGCGGCCGTCGTCGTCCTCGCGGGCGCGGGCACCTTCGCGGTCGCCGCCTCCGGCACCCAGCCGTCCGTGCACCGCGCGGACCGTGTGCTGGACATGCCGGGCACACGCCTGGACACCTCGTACTTCACCGCGGGGGGCGGCCGCAGACCCGCGGTGCTGCTCGCCCACGGCTTCGGCGGGTCCAAGGACGATGTCCGTGGCCAGGCCGAGCAGCTGGCCCGCGACGGCTATGCCGTACTCACCTGGTCGGCACGTGGCTTCGGCCGCTCCACGGGACGGATCGGGCTCAATGACCCGGACGGTGAAGTGGCCGATGTCCGGCGGCTGGTCGACTGGCTCGCCGGGCGGCCGGAGGTGCGGCTCGACCGGCGGGGTGATCCCCGGGTGGGTGTCGCCGGTGCCTCCTACGGCGGGGCGATCTCGCTGCTCGCCGCCGGGCACGACCCCAGGATCGACGCCATCGCGCCCGCCATCACCTACTGGAACCTGGCCGACGCGCTCTTCCCCAACGGGGTGTTGAAGAAGCTGTGGGCCGGGCTCTTCTTCACCACCGGTTCCGCCGACCCCTCCCGGCTCCAGGAGGAGCGGGACGGGGAGGAGCGGGACGGAGAGCAGCAGGAGCGGGGCGGACAGGAGCCCGGGGACGGCGCGGCGCAACCCGGCGGCCAGGGCACACCGGGCCCGGCGCGCGGCGGGGAAGGAGGCTGCGGACGGTTCGAGAAGCGGCTGTGTGCCATGTACGAGCGGGTCGCGGTCGCCGGAAAGCCGGACGCCGCGGCCCGGCGGCTGCTCGAGGAGCGCAGCCCGTCCGCCGTGGCCGACCGGATCAAGGTCCCGACGCTGATCCTCCAGGGGCAGTCCGACTCGCTCTTCCCCCTCGGTCAGGCGGACTCCATGGCGAAGGCCATCACGTCCCATGGCACACCGGTCGCGGTCGACTGGATCGCCGGGGGACACGACGGCGGTGACACCGAGACCGCGCGCATCCAGGGGAGGGTTCGCTCCTGGTTCGACCGCCACCTCAAGAACGACCGGAGCGTGGACACCGGGCCCGCCTTCCGGGTGACCCGGACCGGCGGCGTGGACTCCACCAACGGCGCCGTCCAGCTGCGCGGCGCCACCGGCGACCGCTATCCGGGCCTGGCGGACGGCCCACGGACCGTACGGCTGCGCGGACGTGAGCAGTCGTTCGCCAACCCGCCCGGAGCGGGACCGCCGTCGGTGTCCACGGTGCCCGGTGTCGCCGGGCTGTCGCAGGCGGCCTCGCTCGGTGTCGGCCTCTCCAGCGATGTCCCCGGCCAGTTCGCCCGCTTCGACTCCGCACCGCTGGACCGGCCCCTGCGGATCACCGGATCGCCGGAGGCCACCGTGCGGGTGAGGGCGGACGCGGCCGACGCGGTGCTGTTCGCCAAGGTGTACGACGTCGGTCCGGACGGAAAGCAGGTGCTGCCCGCGCAGCTCGTGACCCCGGTCCGGGTGTCCCATGCCACGGACGGCCGTACCGTCACCCTCCGGTTGCCCGCGATCGACCACGAGGTCATCGCGGGCCACCGGCTGCGGCTGGTGCTCTCCTCCACCGACCTCGGCTACGCCTCCCCGGCCGAGCCCGCCACGTACACCGTGGCGCTCGCCGACCGCGGGCTCACGGTCCCCACCGCGCCCGGTGTGCACACCCAGCCCGCACCGCTGCCCTGGTGGGCGTGGGGGCTGCCGCTCGGCGGAGCCGTGGTGGCACTGGTCCTGCTGCTCACCGGCAGGCGCCGGACGACCGCGCCCGCCCCCGATCCCGAGCGGGCCGATGTGCCCCTGGAGATCACCGGTCTGAGCAAGCGCTACGCCGGGTCCGCCGACCGGTACGCGGTGCGGGACCTGTCCTTCCGGGTCGAGAAGGGACAGGTGCTCGGACTGCTCGGGCCGAACGGCGCGGGCAAGACGACCACCCTGCGCATGCTGATGGGGCTGATCACCCCCGACGATGGTGAGATCCGGGTCTTCGGCCAGGCCGTCCGGCCCGGCGCCCCCGTCCTCTCCCGCGTCGGCGCGTTCGTCGAGGGAGCGGGCTTCCTGCCCCATCTGACCGGCAGGGCCAATCTCGAGCTGTACTGGCGGGCCACCGGACGCCCGGCGGACGACGCACACCTCGAGGAGGCGCTGGAGATCGCGGGCCTCGGCAGCGCCCTGGAACGTGCCGTACGGACCTACTCCCAGGGCATGCGCCAGCGGCTCGCCATCGCGCAGGCCATGCTCGGCCTGCCGGATCTGCTGATCCTCGACGAGCCCACCAACGGCCTGGACCCGCCGCAGATCCGGGAGATGCGCGAGGTGATGATCCGCTACGCGGCCGCCGGCCGTACGGTGATCGTCTCCAGCCATCTCCTGGCGGAGGTCGAGCAGTCCTGCACCCATCTGGTGGTCATGGACCGCGGGCGATTGGTACAGGCCGGGCCCGTTGGCGAGATCACCGGCACTGGTGGCGGTGTGCTGGTGGGCCACGAGGGGGAGCTGAGCGATGCCCTCGTGGACAAGGTGGCCGCGTTGCCGGGCGTCGCGTCCGCCAGCCGGACCGACGGAGGACTGCTGGTGCTGCTCGACGGGGCCGCCCCGGCACGGCTGCTGGCCGAACTGGTGCGGCTGGAGATCCCGGTGTCCGGCTTCGGGCCCCACCGGCGCCTGGAGGACGCGTTCCTGACGCTGATCGAAGGAGGATCCGCATGAGTTCCGTGACGGATGCGGCTCCCGGCTACCGGGCCCGCCACACCCTGCCCCTGCGGGTCGAGGCGGTGCGGCAGCTGCGGCGGCGCCGGACCCTGGTGATGGCCGTGGTGCTGGCCGCGCTGCCGTTCGTCCTCGTGGCCGCGTTCGCCGTCGGTGGCGCGCCCGAGGGGCGGGACGACCGGATCAACCTGATGACCACCGCGACCGCCTCCGGCGCCAATCTCGCCGCCACCGCGCTGTTCGTCTCCGCCGCCTTTCTGCTGGTGCTCCCGGTGGCGCTGTTCTGCGGAGACACGGTCGCCTCCGAGGCCGGATGGTCGTCCCTGCGCTATCTGCTGGCGGCACCGGTGCCCCGGGCGAGGCTGCTGGCGAGCAAGCTGACCGTGGGACTCCTGTTCAGCGCGGCCGCCATGGTGCTGCTCCCGCTGGTCGCGCTGGTGGTCGGCACGGTGGCGTACGGATGGGGGCCGCTGCGGATCCCCACCGGTGGCGAACTGGCCACGGGGGTCACCCTGGCCCGGCTGGGGCTGGTGGTGGCGTACCTCTTCCTGTCCCAACTCGTCACCGCCGCCCTCGCGTTCTGGCTCTCCACGGTCACCGACGCACCGTTGGGCGCCGTGGGCGGGGCGGTCGGGCTGACCATCGTGGGCAGTGTGCTGGACGCCGTCACCGCCCTCGGGTCCTGGCGCGAATTCCTCCCGGCGCACTGGCAGTTCGCCTGGGTGGATGCCCTCCAGCCGCATCTGGAGTGGGGTGGCATGGTGAAGGGGACCGCGGTGTCCGTCGCCTACGCACTGGTGCTCCTCGCCCTTGCCTTCCGTGGCTTCGGCCGCAAGGACGTGGTGTCGTGAGACACCCGGTGCGGTGAGCGCGGGCCTCCCGTCCCGGCCGGGTGCTCCGGCCGGGACGGGAGGCCCGCATCAGTAGTCCTTCAGGGTGTACGAGTTGACCAACCCCTTGGCCTCGGCCCTCCCGTCAGCCATCGCCTCCGGGCTCAGCATGGCCGGGTCGTCTGCCATCCGGGCATCCATCCGCTCCTTGTTGGACAGCGCGAAGTCCTGATGGTCCGTCATGTAGTCACGCAGCTCCCGCTCGTAGGCGGCGAAGGCCGTGGTGTGATCCCCGTCCGCGGCCTTCAGCTCACCCGCCAGGACATACGCACCCATCAGCGCCATGCTGGTGCCCTGACCCGACAGCGGTGAACCGCAGTAGCCCGCGTCGCCCAGCAGCGTCACCCGCCCGCGTGACCAGGAGTCCATCCGGATCTGGGACACCGAGTCGAAGTGGAAGTCGGGGGCGCCCCACATGTACTCCAGCATCCGTGGCATCTCCCAGCCCGCGTCCGCATATGCCTCCGCCACCAGCCGCTTCCGGTCCGACACCGTCGAGTCGCGGAGGACCCGGGTGGGCGGCTCGTCCGAGTTGTAGCCGATGAACACACGGGCCTCGGTGTTGTCCCGGACACTCATCACCATCCCGCCCCAGGCATTGCCACGGGTCCGGTAGATCACCTGCCAGCGGTCCAGCTCAAGGTAGTTCGGCACCGTCCACACGCCCAGATAGACACCGAGGTGGCGCAGGAAGTCCTCCTCCGGTCCGAAGACCATCGCCCGGGTGCTGGAGTGCACACCGTCCGCGGCCACCACGATGTCGAAGGAGCGCTTGGCGCCACGGTGGAAGGTGACGGCCACCTCGTCACCGCCCTGGACGATCGAGGCGATCGAGTCGTCGAAGAGGTACTCGATCCCGTTGCCACCGGCACTGAAGAGGATCGCGGCCAGATCGTCCCGCAGGATCTCCACATCGGGGCTGTCGATATCCCCGCCGCTGGCCGTCCAGTCAGTGGTGCTGAACAGCTCCTTGCCCTCGTCGTCGACCACCGACATCCCCCGCAGCCCCGTGCTCCGGCGGCGAATCCCGGCCAGCACACCCATGCGGTCGCACACCTCGAGCGCCGGCCCCCGCACATCGATCGCCTGCCCGCCCGGGCGCAGCCCCGCGGCCCGTTCGACCACCGTGACCTCGAAGCCGTACCGGTCCAGCCAGTAGGCCAGCGCGGGTCCGCCGATACTGGCACCGGAAATCAGAATCCTCGTCCTGCGCATGGTGTTCTCCGTTTCAGCCACGGTTCTCACTGACATGTGAAGGCTGCTGGAACACACCGACAGGCCACCGACACCGGACCGACGACGTGCCGACGGCGCACCGACGGACACCGACGTCGCATCGGCACTTCACCGACACGTCTTCCCCACGCTCGACACGCCACCGCACAATGGAGTTGGACACCGCACACCGTGTCGAGTGGGGACATCATGGGGAAGTGAGCCATTAATGAGAGTGTTACGTCGATGTGTTGTGTGGTTCCACTGTGATCGATGAAACTGGTGTTTCCGACCGGCGAGACCAAAAACGGCGGTACGGTCGCACTGGTGATGTTCGGTCCGCCCCCCACGATCCGAACAGGATGGGACCACATGATGATTTCACTGGAGCACGTTCGCGTGTCCCGAGGGCCTGACGCCGCAGCGCGCGCCTGTCCCAGACCCCGCCGGAGACCTCACCTCTCCCCGCGCGGACCGGTCATGGCCACGGCGTAGCCGCCCCGAAGTCCCCGCCGAACGGCAGTCCACCGCGAGACCGGCCCCGTCCGGGCCCGCGGCGGCACCTCCACGTGTCCGCCGCCCCCACCCCGGCGTGTCGGCCTCCTCGGCGATGCCCTCCTCCGGCCCTGCCCGTCCGCGGCCACGACGGGCCCAGCGGTCTGTTCCCGCCCGGCCGGTGAGCCGGCTTGCCCATGGCCGTTCGGTGACGCACATCTGTGAGAAAGGAACGGATCAGGTGCTCATTTCGCACCAGCCACGATCACGCGAAACATTTCCACGGGCCGTGCCTGCCCCCCGTAACGGCACACCGGGCCAGAGCGGTCACGTGCTGGCGGTCGGTACCCCCGGACCGCGGCTCGACCAGCTGACCCACACCCTGCGGTCGACCGGGCACGAGGTGAGCCACGCGGTGCCCGGCGACGTCGACCGCCAGGTGCGGCAATCGCCACCGGACGCCATCGTCGCCCTCGATGACACCCGGCACGGTCTGGATCTGATACGCGAGGTCCGCGCCGCCCCCGCCGGCCGGGCCCTTCCCCTGGTGATGGTCACCACCACCCCCGGTCCGGACGATGTGGCGGACCTGCTGCGCGGGGGCGCCGACGACTGCGTATCCGACAGCTCCGACCCCGTGGAACTGTCCGCCCGGATCGAGGCCAAGCTGCGCCGTGTTCCGGTGCCGGTCGAGAACCTGCTGCTGGACCCGCGCACCGGGCTGTACTCCCAGCGCCACTTCCTCGGCGAACTCGACCGGGAGCTGCGGCGGGTGGAGACCAGCCGCACCGGTGGTGTGGTGGCCATGGTGGCCGTGGCCGAGATGACGGCCCTCGAAGCCCGGCTGGGCTCGCGGGTACGCCGGGAGGTGGCCGAGCGGCTGGCTGGAGTGGCCGAGAAGCTGGACGAGTTCTGCGACCGGCTCGGCTGGGACGACGACGGCCGTCTGCTGATCCTCATGCCCGGTGTCGACGAGGACACCGCACGCGACAGGCTCCAGAAGTTCGCCAACGCGGTGGCCGGTACCCGGTTTGTCGTGGCCGACGAGAACGTCCGGCTGACCCCCGCGATCGGCTGGATCCCGCTGGCCGGCGCTTCCGACCACGGGCTGGCCGTGCAGTGGGCCCGGGACGCGGTCAACGAGGCGATGCGCCACCGCGATCTGCGGCCGGTCAAATACGCGGCGTGGATGCGCGGCGCCCCCCGTGACCGCCGCGCCCTCGCCCAGGCCGTCCGAGGACTGCTCTCCGCGCTGTCGCCGTTACTGGTGCTGGTGCTCGGTGTCGGCATTCCGTTCGTGTTCTACCAGCAGATGTACCAGCTGGGCTGGGACGTCGGCTCGGCGGCGTACTGGGTGGTGGTGTCCGGCCTGGTGCTCTCCGCCGGGATGATCGTGCTGGAGTGCCTCTTCTCACTCGACGCCACTCCCCGCCCCGAGCACCCCGCACAGCCGTATCCACCGGCCAGCGCGGTCATCGCGGCCTATCTGCCGAACGAGGCGGCCACCATCGTGGACACCGTCGAGTCGTTCCTGCGCCTGGAGTACCCCAGCGAGCTGGAGATCGTGCTCGCGTACAACACCCCGCACCCGATGCCCATCGAGGACACCCTGCGGGAGATGGCCCGCCGCGACCCCCGGCTGGTGCTGCTGCCGGTGGCGGGCAGCACCTCCAAGGCCCAGAACATCAACGCCGCGGTCACCCGGGTGCGCGGTGAGGTGGTCGGCATCTTCGACGCCGACCACCACCCGGCCCCCGACGCCTTCCAGCACGCGTGGCACTGGCTCTCAGGCGGCTATGACGTCGTCCAGGGCCACTGTGTGGTCCGCAACGGTGACAGCTCATGGGTGTCGAAGCTGGTGGGCGTGGAGTTCGAGGGGATCTACGCCGTCAGCCACCCCGGCCGCACCCGGCTCTACACCTTCGGTGTGTTCGGCGGTTCGAACGGGTTCTGGCGCACCGATCTGCTCGCCCGTACCCGGATGCACGGCACGATGCTCACCGAGGACATCGACTCCACCATGCGCGCGCTGCACGAGGGCGCCCGGATCGCCACCGATCGCACCCTCGTCTCCCGTGAGCTGGCGCCCACCACCCTCAAGG
The DNA here is from genome assembly GCF_013364155.1 of Streptomyces sp. NA02950. Lineage (NCBI taxonomy): Bacteria > Bacillati > Actinomycetota > Actinomycetes > Kitasatosporales > Streptomycetaceae > Streptomyces > Streptomyces sp. NA02950. The sequence continues at coordinate 8,837,468 of NZ_CP054916.1, forward strand.
CGCTGTGGAACCAGCGCTCCCGCTGGGCCCAGGGCTGGCTCCAGGTGTCGCTGAAGTATCTGCGCCGGGCGCTGCGCTCCAAGGCGTTCACCGTCCGTCAGAAGGCCGGGCTGGTGGTGCTGCTGGGGTGGCGTGAGATCCAGCCCTGGCTGACCCTCCAGATCCTGCCCGTGCTGCTGTACTCGGCGTGGCGCGCGGGCGGTGTGGACCAGCTCGACTGGACAGTGCCGATCTGCCTGCTGGCCACGTTGCTCACGCTGTCCGCCGGAGTGGTGCAGGCGCTGTTCGCATGGCGGCTGGCCGTCCCCGAACTCCGCCGCCGCAAGGCGTGGTTCTGGCGGTACCTGCTGGTGTCCACCCTCTTCTACAGCCACTTCAAGAACATCGTGGCCCGGCAGGCGCTGCTGAAGGAGGTGCTGCGGGACCGTCAGTGGCGGGTCACCCCGCGACCCGCTGAGGGCAAGGCGGTGGCCCGCTCGTGAGCACGGTGTCCACGGCGTCGGTCCGCCCCGCCCCGTCCGCCACGTCGAAGCGGCCGGACAAGCCCGCCCGTGACCGCAACGGAGAGATCCAGGGGTTCCGCGGGCTGGCCGCACTCTCCACGGTCGTCTTCCACGTCTGGCAGCAGTACTTCACCTACGACCGGGACGGTTCGCACCCGCCGGTGGCCAACCGGTACGCGAACGCGCTGGTCTCGCTGGAGGTGATCGACTTCTTCTTCGTGTTGTCCGCGTACCTGCTGACGCTGTCGTACGCGAAGGCGGCGATCGACGGGGCGTCGACACGTCCCGCCCGTAGCTTCCTCTTCCGGCGGGCGGTGCGGATCGTGCCGCTGTACTTCCTGGCGGTCGCGTTCATCTGGGCGATGCGCAATCCGACGCTGCCCGGCGAGTGGACGGACCTGGTCCGCCACCTCACCTTCACCCAGGTGTTCGACAAGGAACAGATCTTCTACACCATCGGCCCCACCTGGTCGTTGTCGCTGGAGATCATGTTCTACTTCGCGCTGGTGGCGCTCGGCCCCCTGGCCGCCCGTGCCACCCGGCCGCTGAACCGGAGGTCGGCGCGGGTGGCGGTGTGCGCCGCGGGGTGCGCGCTGCTGTACATCGGTCCGTTCGCCTGGATCGCGGTGGCCCGCTACGGGTTCCATGTGCCGCACACCGAGTGGCCGGTGTACTTCGGGCCGCAGGCCCGCTTCGGCGGGTTCGCGGCGGGCATGGGGCTCGCGGTGGCGGCCGTCGCGCTCGGCGACCGCGGAAAGCGCGGCCCGCGGGTGGCGATCACACTGCGGCTGGCCGCGGTGGCGGGTCTGTACACCCTGTCGCTGACCGGTGAGAAGGCGGAGGATCCCGCCACCACCTTCTATCACCCGCTGTCCGCCCTGCTGTGGACCGTGCTGCTGTTCAGCACCGTTCACGTACGGCGCCACGCGCGGTGGAGCGCGTGGCTGACCACCCGCTGGCTCACCACGGTGGGAATGGCCAGTTACAGCCTCTTCGTCTGGCATGAGCCGATCATGCTGGCACTCTACCGGGGCGGACTGCTGCCTCCGTCGGGCCGGACGGGCTTCCCCCTCGCCGTGGTGGTGGTGCTCGCGGTGGCCGTCCCCGTGGCGCTGGTGAGCTACTGGGCCATCGAGTATCCGGCGAGTCTGCTGGCGCGGCTGAAGGATTCCCGCGGCCGTCCACGGGAGTTCTATCCGGAAGTGGCCGCCCGGTCGTGAATGCCCGGTTCCCGGTGTGTGGCCACCGCACACCGGGAACCGCACACCATGTACCCCCCGCCCGCTGCGCGTGGCGCGGCCGCGGGATACCATCCGCCGTGTTGTTCAGTGTGTAACAGCTGCGCATCGGGCTGTCTTTCACCCCTGTGATCAGGCTTTACTGGTGCGCCGCAATCAGCCGTCCGCGCCACACGCACAAAGCCACGCACAACGGGGAGACAGCGACACGATGGGCCGACACAGCCGACCGACTCCTGCGCAGCAGGCGCGCGCCACCACGCTCAAGGCGGCCGCCGCCCTCGGTGTGGCGGGCACCATAGCCTTCGGCCTCCACTCCTCGACCGGCGGTGACCGGTCCGTCGAGGCGCGCTCCGATGTGAACTCGCAGCAGAAGCAGTCCCCGGACGTCGATCCGACCGAGGACAACACACCCACCGGAAGCCACGTCACCCCGTCCGCCTCCACGGAGCCCAAGCCGGTGGCGGACACCCCGGACACCCCGAACACGCCGGACACCTCGGACACCGCGTCCGGTAGCGGTACGCGGAACGAGGGTGGCGGACGCCACGCCAAGCCCGGCACCCCGTCCGCGGACTCCCCGGAGGTCAGTCCTTCGCAGACCCCCCTGCGGGCGGCCCAGCGGGGCGACCAGGTGCCCACCGAGTCCACCGAACCGAGCCAGGCCCCCAGCGACGACCCGACCGGCCCCTCGGACGGACCGAGTGAGCAGCCGCAGTCGCCGCAGCCCACGGGCGAGCACGGCAAGGGTGTCGTGGGCGAAGTGGTGGACGGCGTCGGCGACACCCTCGACGGTGTGGTCGGCGGTATCGGCGGTGCGCTCGGCGGCTGACGGCTACCCCGTGGCGAGGGCCTTGAGGGCGGCCAGATCGCCGTTGAACCGGTCGTGGTCGCCCACCACCGGCCCGGTCGCGGTGTACTGCCAGAGGGTGTGGGACGGCCAGCCGGCCGGCAGCGGTCCGGGAGTGCCGGCGTAACGTGCCAGCCACAGCGGATTGTCCGCCAGATCCGGGCTGTTGCCGGTGCAGCTCGTCCACCAGCTGGTGGTGGTGTAGATCACCGGAGCGCGGCCGGTCCGCGTTGCGACCTTCCGGCTGAAGTCCTTGATCCAGTCGACCATCTGGGCCTGGGTCAGGCCGTAACAGGCCGTTCCGTACGGGTTGTACTCCATGTCCAGGACGGGGGGCAGGGTGATGCCGTCGTCCGTCCAGCCGCCTCCGTTGTCCACGAAGTAGTCCGCCTGGGCCGCGCCACCGGACCGGTTGGGCAGTGCGAAGTGATACGCGCCGCGGATCATGCCTTGTTCGGCGGCACCGTTGTACTGCGCGGAGAACGAGGGGTTCTTGTAGCCGGTGCTTTCGGTGGCCTTGACGTAGGCGAACCGGACATCCGAGTTCCAGAGGGCGGCCCAGTCGACCCTTCCCTGGTGGTTGCTGACGTCCACACCCTCCACACCGGCCGCGAGCGTGGCCTTGGGGGTGGCGTCGGGGTCGGTGGCCTCGTGGTCGGCGATGGTCGAGCCCATCCAGTCCCCCTCGGGATGCGCGAGTGGCGGGGGCGATGAGCTTCCGGAACCGGGTCCGCCGCCGGGGGACTCCGTCGAGGCCATGGCGGGCATCAGGGTGGCGAGGACGGCGGCGGTGACCGCGATTCCCAGTCCGCCGAGGGCGTAGGGCGAACGCAGCGGGGAAGGGGCCCGATGCGCGCCCTTACCGGATTTTAAGGACATGTATTCCTCCGGAATGGGTGCTCCGTGGGGGAGAGCAGCTGCGAAGACACCGCCGATCCGACGGACCGGACCGGCCGGCCGGAAAACGGTGTCTTCGTTCCGCATTCGAAGGTAGGCGCGTAGATCCGCGAAAGGGAAGCCGAATGAGAGGTTTCCGTAGCGCATCACAGTGACCCAGGGGAAGCATGGCCCGCTATACAGGGGGAAACCGTGAATTCACGTTCTGGTCAGAGAATTTCGTGCCATGTTCCGCCATCCGTGGCAGTGGTCGAATTTCTCAGCACGCCGGGGCATCGTCGACCGGCGGTCCGTCCGTTCCGCTGTACCCCGCCACCAGGGCCCGCGCCGCCCGGGTGGCACGGGTGGCGATGGCCTCCGCCACTTCGCCGGGATCGCCGAACTTGCCGTCGAGCAGCAGGGTCACATAACCCCGGCCCAGTGCGTGCAGCGCGTCCAGCAGCGCCACCGCGGTCTCCGGCCCCCGGCCGGGCGGCAGCACCTCGAAGGCGCTCGGCAGCAGCAGATCGACGAACTCCCGGGTGGCGTCTCGCAGTTCGGGGCGGGTGGCGCGCAGTCCGGGAACGTTGAGGATGTCGAACGCGCTGCGGTAGCGGGCAGCCGCGCGCACATAGCTGCCCGCCACCGTGGCCAGTCGCTCCTGCGGGGTGCCGACGGTGGCGACGGCCTCCTCGTGGATCGCCCGCAGCCGCCGCGAGACCTCCAGGGCGGCGGCCGCGAGCAGGGCGTCACGGTCGGTGAAGTGACGGTACGGCGCCGCCGGGCTCACCCGGGTGCGGCGCGCGGCCTCCGCGACGGAGAAGCCACGCACCCCGACCTCGTCGACGATCTCCAGGGTCGCCTGCACCAGCGCGGCGGCCAGATCGCCGTGGTGGTAGGTGTCGCGTCCCTTCCCGGTGGCTGCCATCCGACCGACCCTATCCGACCCGGCTCTCCGGTCCGCCCCCCTCCGGCCTGCGCTTTCCGTCCTCGGCCCGGGCCGTCCGCAGGGCCTCGCGCGAGCGCTCCAGACGGATCGGCAGATCGCGCACCCGCTGCCCCGTCGCATGGTGGAAGGCGTTGGCGATCGCCGCCGCCGAGCCCACGATGCCCAGCTCGCCGATGCCCTTGCCACCGACCGGATTGGGGCTGTTGTCCCGCTCCTCCAGCCACGCCACCTCCAGCTCGGGCACATCGGCGTGAGCGGCGATGTGATAGCCCGCGAAGTCGTGGTTGGCGAAGTCGCCGAAGACCGGATCGACCTCCCCGATCTCCAGCAGGGCCATCGACAGACCCATCGTCATGGCGCCCAGGAACTGCGAGCGCGCCGTCTGCGGATTGATGATGCGTCCGGCCGCGAACATCCCCAGCATCCGGTCCACCCGGATCTCACCGGTGTCACGGTCCACCCGCACCTGGGCGAACTGGGCGCCGAAGGTGTGCCGGGACATCTCCGGCCGGTTGCCCAGGTCCTCGGTGGTGTCCTCCCGCACCTCCAGACCCCCGTCCGGGACCACACCACCGTAGGCGTCCAGCTCCTTCAGCAGCGCCCGGCACGCCTTGTCCACCGCCCAGCCCCAGGACGCGGTGCCCAGTGAGCCACCGGCGAACGGGGCCATGCCCAGGGACGCACGGCCGATCTCCAGCCGCAGCCGCGACGGCGCAATGCCCAGCGCGTCCGCCGCGACCTGCGTCATCGCCGTACGGGCGCCGGTGCCGAGGTCGGCCGCGCCGATCCGGACCAGGAATGTCCCGTCCGGCTCGGCACGCGCGAGCGCGGAGGAGGGGAAGGTGTAGTCGGGGTGGTGCGAGGCGGCCACCCCGGTGCCCACCAGCCAGCGCCCCTCACACCGGACCCCCGGCGCCGGATCGCGCCGCTCCCAGCCGAACCGGGCGGCTCCCTGGCGCAGACACTCCACCAGGTTGCGGCTGCTGAACGGCTTGCCGGTGTCCGGGTCGAGCTCCGGCTCATTGCGGATCCGCAGCTCGATCGGGTCCATGCCCAGCTCTTCGGCCAGTTCGTCCATGGCCGACTCCAGCGCGAACATGCCCGGGGTGTGGCCGGGGGCGCGGAACCAGGCCGGTGTCATCACATCCAGCGGCGCCACCTTCACCGTCGTCCGGGCGCTGGGCGCGGCGTACATCATCCGCGACGAGGTCACCGTCTGGTCGGCGAACGGCACCAGCCGCGCCCGCTGCTGCACCGACTCGTGCTCGATCACCGTCAGCCGGCCGTCCCGCTCGGCGCCGAGCCGCACCCGCTGGATCGTGGGCGCCCGGTAGGGGATGAGCGCGAACATCTGCTGCCTGGTCAGCGCGATCTTCACCGGCCGGTCCACGGCCCGCGCCGCCAGCGCGGCCAGGACCGCGGGGGAGCGCGGAATTCCCTTCGACCCGAAACCGCCGCCGATGTACTCGGCCACGACCTCCACCGCGCCGTCCTCGAGCCCGAAGAGCCCGGTCAGCAACTGGGCGCTCATGAACGGGCCCTGGTCGGAGTTGTACAGGGTCAGCCGGTCCTCGTCCCACAACGCGATCGTGGAGTGCGGCTCCATCGGGCTCACATGCTCCACCGGTGTGGTGTAGACGTGGTCGACGCGGACCGGGGAGGCGGCCCACGCGGCGTCGGTGTCGCCGCGCTCCACGAAGCCCGGGGTGCCGTCGGTCACCGTCTCGGGGATCTCGGCGGCCTCGTCGTCGGCGCGCAGCACCACATCGTGCGGCTGCTGCTCATAGCTCACCCGCACCGCCGCGGCGCCCTCGCGCGCCGCCTCCAGCGAGGTGGCCACCACCGCGGCCACGATCTGGCCGTGGTACGCCACCTCGGGGGACTGGAGCACGAACAGGTCCGCGCCCACCTCGGCCTCCGCGTTCAGCCGCGGGGCGTTCGCGGAGTCCAGCACCGCCAGCACACCCGGCCGGGACAGCGCCGGAGCGGCGTCCACCCCGGTCACCCGGCCGCGGGCGACGGTGGCCTGCACCGGCCACACATAGCCGACGTCCCGGGTGGGGAACTCATAGGCGTAGCGCGCGGCCCCGGTCACCTTGTCCAGGCCGTCGACCCGGGTCATCGGGGCGCCGACCGTCCGCTCGATGGTGGTCATGCGCGGTCCTTCCTCGCGATGAGGTCGCGGATGCCCGCGACGATGAGATCCACGGTCAGATCGACCTTGAAGGCGTTGTCGGGGAGCGGGCGCGCGGCGGCCAGTTCGGCCCGCGCCGCCTCGCGCAGCGTCTCCTCGTCCGGCCGCCGTCCCCGCAGCCGCTCCTCGGCGACGCTCGCGCGCCATGGCCGCGGCGCCACTCCGCCGAGCGCGATCCGGACATCCGTGAGTGAGCCGTCGTCGGCGACCGACACCGACGTGGCCACGCTGACCAGGGCGAAGGCGTACGACCAGCGGTCCCGGACCTTGCGGTAGCGCATCGCAGCGCCGGGCGGCGGCGCGGGCAGTTCGACGGCGGTGATCAGATCGCCGTGCTCCAGGACGGTCTCCCGCTCCGGGGTGTCACCGGGCAGCAGGTACAGCTCGGCCACCGGCACGGTGCGGGTGGCACCGTCCACCGACCGCAGATGGGCCACCGCGTCCAGCGCCACCAGCGCCACCGCCATGTCGGACGGATGGGAGGCCACACAGTGGTCGGAGGTGCCCAGCACGGCCAGATCGCGGTGGGCGCCCTGAACCGCCGGACACCCCGTCCCCGGCTCACGCTTGTTGCACGGCTTGGTCACGTCCTGGAAGTAGACGCAGCGGGTGCGCTGGAGCAGATTGCCGCCCACCGTGGCGACGGTGCGCAGCTGCCCGGAGGCGCCCGACAGCAGGGACTGGGACAGCAGCGGGAAGCGAGTCCGGATCCCCGGGTCGCCCGCCAGATCGCCGTTGCGCACCGTGGCGCCGATCAGCACCGAGCCGTCGTCGCGGTGCTCGATCCGGTCGTACGGCAGCCGGGACACGTCCACCAGCAGTCCCGGGTCGGTGACCCCCAGCTTCATCAGGTCCACCAGATTGGTGCCGCCGCCGAGATAGGTGGCGTCGGGCCGCTGCGCGATCAGCGCGGCCGCCTCCTGGGCGTCGCCCGCGCGGGCGTACGCGAACTCCTTCATCGCGCGCCCCCGGCCGTGCTCGTGGTGGCGGTGTCGGTGCCGGGTGCGCCCGCGGCCTCCAGGACGGCTTCCACGATTCCGTTGTACGCGCCGCAGCGGCACAGATTGCCGCTCATCCGCTCGCGCACCTCCTGCGCGTCCAGCTCCGTCACGTCGGCCACGCCCGCCGCGGTGTCCTCGGTGACATGGCTCGGCCAGCCGCGCCGGGCCTCGTCGAGGGCGCCGATGGCCGAGCAGATCTGACCCGGGGTGCAGTAGCCGCACTGGAGCCCGTCGTGGTCGAGGAAGGCCCTCTGCACGGGGTGGAGTCCGGTGCCGCCGTCCAGCTCCGCCACGCCTTCGATCGACACGATCTCCCGCCCCTCGGCGGCCACCGCGAACATCAGGCAGCTGTTCACCCGTTCGCCGTCGATCAGCACGGTGCAGGCACCGCACTGGCCGTGGTCACAGCCCTTCTTCGTGCCCGTCAGACCGAGCCGCTCGCGCAGTACATCGAGCAGCGTCGTCCGGTTGTCGATGGTCAGAGGGTGGGCCGTGCCATTGATCCGCAAAGTGATGTCACTGCTCGGTGAGTGATGTGAGAGGCTCATACATTGAATGTATCAACGTCTTACATCGGGTGCGAGGAGAATGGGGTTCCATGCGAGATGTCGTAGCTCAGATGCACCGGTGGTGGCGTGAGGGCGAGCCCTTCGCCCGTGCCACGGTGGTCGCGACCTGGCGCTCCTCGCCGCTGCCGCCCGGTACGAGCATGCTGGTCGGACCCGATGGCTCCGCGGTGGGCAGTGTCTCCGGCGGCTGTGTCGAGGCGGCCGTCTACGAACTGGCCCAGGAGGTGACCGCCGGAGGCACCCCGGTGCTCCAGCGCTACGGGGTCAGCGATGACGACGCCTTCGCGGTCGGGCTGACCTGCGGCGGCATCATGGATGTCTTCGTGGAACGTGTCGACCCCGATGCTTTCCCGGAGTTCGGGGAAGTGGCCGAGGCGGTGGCCGCCGGGGAGCCGGTGGCAGAGGTGACCTGTGTGGCCGTCACCGGCCCCGATCCGGACGGGCGGCTGGGACGGCGGCTGGTGGTCCGGCCCGACGGCACCTCCGGCTCACTGGGCTCGGCACGGCTGGACGCGGCCGTCACCGAGGACACGCGCGGACTGCTGGCGGGCGGCCGCACCGGCACCCTGGCCTACGGCTACGACGGCACCCGCACCGACGAGGAGCTGAGCCTGTTCGTGGCGGTCCACGCCGCGCCGCCCCGGATGCTGGTCTTCGGCGCCGTGGACTTCGCGGCCGCGATGGCCCGGATGGGCGTCTACCTCGGCTACCACGTCACGGTCTGCGACGCCCGGCCGGTGTTCGCCACCGAGCGCCGCTTCCCCGAGGCACACGAGGTGGTGACCGACTGGCCGCACCGCTATCTGCGCGCCGAGGCGGAGGCGGGCCGGGTGGACGAGCGCACCGTGGTCTGTGTCCTCACCCACGACCCCAAGTTCGATGTGCCCCTGCTGGAGGAGGCGCTGCGGCTCCCGCTGGCGTACGTCGGCGCCATGGGCTCCCGCCGCACCCACGACGACCGGCTGCGGCGGCTGCGCGCCACCGGGCTCGGCGAGGACCGGCTGGCCCGGCTCGCCTCACCGATCGGCCTGGACCTGGGCTCCCGGACCCCCGAGGAGACCGCGGTCAGCATCGCCGCCGAGATCATCGCCGACCGCTGGGGCGGCAGCGGCACCCGTCTCACCTCGCTCAGCGGCCGGATCCACGGCGACCGTCCGATGTCCTCGGCGGCCGGAGGCTGAGACGGTGTCACCGCCGTTCCGGGCGGTGGTCACAATGGTCTCCGACCGATGGGCACATGGACGCAGGAGGACACACCACCACCGTGGAGACCGCCCACAACACCGACGACAGCACAGACACCCCCGCGGACGGCACCGCCACCCCTGAGGACTACACTGTTCCGCCGAAGACCGGCTGGCGCCGCTGGGTGATGGACACCCGGCCACTGCGCCACCGCCCCTACCGGCGGCTGTGGAGCTCCACGACGGTCACCGCGGTCGGCAGCCAGCTGACCGCCGTCGCCGTGCCCAAGCAGATCTACGACATCACCGGCTCCTCGGCCTGGGTCGGCTACGCCAGTTTCGCGGGACTGCTGCCGCTGGTGGTCTTCGCGCTGTGGGGCGGGGTCATCGCCGACCGCATGGACCGGCGCACCCTGATGCTGATCACCAACGCGGGCATCGCCGTCACCTCGGTGCTCTTCTGGGCCCAGTCCTTCGCCGGGCTGGACTCCGTCGCGCTGCTCATGGTGCTGCTCGCCGCCCAGCAGGGCTTCTTCGGGATGAACTCCCCGGCCCGGCAGGCGTCCATCGCCCGTCTCGTCCCGGCCGACGAACTGCCCGCGGCCGGTGCGCTCCAGTCCACCGTGGCCCAGACAGGCATGATCGTCGGCCCGCTGCTCGCGGGCGCCCTGATTCCCGTGCTCGGGCTGCCGGTGCTCTATCTGACCGACGCCATCGCGCTCTGCGTCGCGCTGTGGGCCGTCTGGCGGCTGCCCGCGATCCCGCCGCTCACCGAGCCCTCGGGGGAGGGGACCGACGGGGCGAGGCGGCGGGCCGGATGGCGGGACGTGGCCGACGGCTTCCGCTACATCGCCAACCACCGGATCCTGCTGCTGTCCTTCCTCGCGGACATCATCGCCATGGTCTTCGGGATGCCCCGGGCCCTGTTCCCGCAACTCGCCGCACACACCTACGCCCCCTGGGGCGAGGGGTTCGCGCTCGGACTGCTCTTCGCCGCGATCCCCCTCGGCGCGGTGACCGGCGGACTGATGTCGGGCACCTTCTCCCGGGCCCGCCGCCACGGCCTGATGGTGACGGCCGCCGTGGTGGCCTGGGGCGTGGCCATCACCGGATTCGGGCTCAGCGCCAATCTGTGGTGGGCGGTGGCGTTCCTGGCGCTGGCGGGTGTGGCCGACATGGTGTCCATGGTGTTCCGCGGGGCGATCCTCCAGTCCGCGGCCACCGACGACATGCGCGGCCGGATGCAGGGCGTGTTCACCGTGGTGGTGGCGGGCGGTCCACGCGTCGCCGACCTGCTGCACGGCACCGTCGGCTCCCTGATCGGCGCGCGCGCCGCGGTCACCGCGGGCGGGCTGCTCGTCGCCGTCGGCACCCTGGGGCTGGCCGCCGCCGTGCCCTCCTTCCGGCGCTACGCCGCCTGAGCCGGTCCCGGCCGTGCACACCCCCATCTGGCGGAGGTGTGCACGACCGGCACCGCTCAGGCCGGGCGCTCGCCGCGGTCCCCGCCCCAGAGCGTGTGGAACGAGCCGTCGCGGTCGGTGCGCCGGTAGGTGTGCGCACCGAAGAAGTCCCGCTGCCCCTGGACCAGAGCCGCCGGCAGCCGCTCGGAGCGCAGCGCGTCGTAGTACGCCAGCGCCGCCGAGAACCCGGGAGCCGGTACGGCCAGCTCGGCCGAGGTGGACACCACCCGCCGCCAGGCGTCCTGCGCCGCGCCCAGCGCCTCGGCGAAGTACTCGGCGGTCAACAGGGTCACCGGCGTCCGCTCCTGTGCGTACGCCTCGGTGATCCGGTTCAGGAACCGCGCCCGGATGATGCAGCCGCCGCGCCAGATCCGCGCCACCGCGCCCGGGTCGATGTCCCAGCCGTACTCCTGGCTGCCCGCCTGGATCTGGTGGATGCCCTGCGCGTACGCCACGATCTTCGACGCGTACAGCGCCTGCTCGACATCGTCGGCGAACCGCTCCGCCGCCGCGCCCGTGAGCCCCTTCCCCGACGGACCCGGCAGCCCCTGCGCCGCGTCCCGCAGATCCGCGTGGCCGGACAGCGAACGCGCGAACACCGCCTCCGCGATCCCGCTCACCGGAACGCCCAGGTCCAGCGCGGTCTGTACGGTCCAGCGGCCGGTGCCCTTCTGCTCGGCCTGGTCGAGCACCACATCCACGAAGGGCTTGCCGGTCACGGCGTCGGTGTGCGCCAGCACCTCCGCGGTGATCTCGATCAGATACGACTCCAGGCGCCCGCCGTTCCAGGTGCGGAACACCTCCGCGATCTCGCCCGGTGCCATGCCCAGAGCGCGCCGCAGCAGGTCGTAGGACTCCGCGATCAGCTGCATATCGGCGTACTCGATACCGTTGTGCACCATCTTCACGAAGTGTCCGGCCCCGTCCGGGCCGATGTGGGTGCAGCAGGGCGTGCCGTCCACCTTGGCGGAGATGTCCTCCAGTAGCGGGCCCAGCGCCTCGTACGACTCCTTCGAACCGCCCGGCATGATGCTCGGGCCGTGCAGCGCGCCCTCCTCGCCGCCGGAGATGCCGGAGCCGACGAAGTGCAGCCCGCGCTCGCGCAGCGCGGCCTCACGGCGCCGGGTGTCCTCGAAGTGCGCGTTGCCACCGTCGACGATCATGTCGCCCGGCTCCAGCAGCGGCGCGAACTCCTCGATCACCGCGTCGGTCGGCGCCCCCGCCTTGACCATCATCACCAGGCGCCGCGGGCGCTCCAGCGACGCCACGAACTGCTCGGCCGTCTCGGCGGGCACGAAGTGGCCCTCGTCGCCGAACTCCTTCACCAGCGCCCTCGTCCGCGCGGGCGTCCGGTTGTGCACGGCCACCGTGTGGCCGTGCCGGGCGAAGTTGCGGGCCAGATTGCTGCCCATCACCGCCAGTCCGGTCACACCGATGTGAGCCTGCTCCGCCATGGTTGGCCACTCCTGCCTGTGTCTGTCGTCGTCTCGGATACGCGCCGTGCGCACAGCGTCCCGGGTACCCCGCCCGGCCGCCACTCACGACGCGGAAGAGCACGGCCCCGGACCATGGATACGAGGGCCGCCGTCCCCCGCGGACGGTGCCCTCGTATCCATGAGCGGACGGAATCCGCTATCTCGGCATCTCGGACGCGGTGCCGTTCACGGTTCCGGTGGCCCGGGTGGGGCGCTCCAGGATGCCCCGGGCGTCGGCCGGCGCCGACTCACGGACCGGGACCGGCTGGGGCCCGGCCGGGGTCTCCGCGGACCCCGACCCCGTCCCGCTGCCGTGGGGCGACGAGGTCGAGCCGTTGATCTTCTCTATCGCCTGCCGGGCCTGCTCACCGGGGGAGCGGGCGGCGAGCGGCGCCGGTGTGTGGCCCGCGCCGGCCGCGGGCTGGCTGCGCTCCTGGGGGTGCTTGGCGTGGGCACCCGGGCCGAACTGGTTGCGCAGCCGGTGGCTCACCGACTCGTCCAGGCTCACCGGACGCCCCAGCTGGGCAGCCAGCCGTCCCGCCTCCTGACCGAGCGCGGCGACGACCTCCCAGGGCAGATGGAGTTCCAGCCGGACTTCTGCCTCTCCGTCGGGGAGGGCTTGGATGGGCGGGTTGAACCGGTCGTTCATATGCGGTCCTCCGGTCTCGATCGTCCTGCGCGGCGCGACGCGCGCCCCGCTGCCAGGACGCGCCCACCCAGGCATACGAGGAACCGGCTCGTCCCGTTCATCCGAGCCGAAGACGCGTCAGGTCTTACTGAGCAGGATCGTGATCGTCGCCAGGATGGCCGCCAGCACCAGCGCCGCCACCCCGTAGACCAGCCGCTGCGAGCGCAGCCCGGGAAGCAGCGCGTCGATGGAGATCCGGCCCGCGCCGCTCAGCGCGAGTCCGGCCGCGCCGACGCCGATGAGCAGCGGAAACTCAAAGCCGCCGAACAGGCCGAGCTCCCAGGACGCGGCCACGGCGTTCGCCATCGTGCCCGCGACGGCGGCACCGGCGAGCGGGGTGATCAGCCCCACCGCCAGGGCGAGACCGCCGAAGGTCTCGGTCAGTCCGCAGATGACCGCCATCGCCTTCGGCGCGGGATAGCCGAAATGCGCGAAGGCCACGGCTGTCCGGTCGACCCCCAGACCGTCCCACCAGCCGAACAGGTGCTGGGCGCCGCGCGCGGCGACGATCAGACCGACGCCGAGACGCACCACCAGCAGACCGACGTCATGGGCGGTGAGCACGGCCGCGGTGGACCGGGAGGCGTGGGCGTGGGCATGGCCCGCGTCCGGTTCCGGTGAGGCGGCGTTCTCGCGGTGAGAAGAAGACATGGCGCCCTCGTCTGGTCGGGCCCGGCGGGCTCGCCGAGCCGGATGTGCGATATGCACCTTAAGTACTTTTTATTCCACCACGCGAGTGGCTTCAATCCGTCCCCGGCGTCCGCCCCACCGGAGGGCGGCCGACATGGCATCCGACCGGGCCTCCCCAGGCCCCCGGGAACCCGTACCGCCGAGCGATGTGGTTGCCCTGAGCAACCGGCTCTGAGCGGCGCCGCCCCGCCCTCAGTCGCCGGTCCGCGTACGCCGCCGCCGGGACGGGAGCCCGGGCAGGCGCCGTCGAGACCGGAGCCCGAGGAGCAGAGCACCGGCCAGACAGCAGAGCCCGGCGTCTGTCAGCGCGCCGCCCAGGGCCCGGGCCGACACCGGCGCGCCGTACGGTCCGGCGACCGGACCGCACAGCGCCACGCCCAGCCCCGCCGCGACGGTGATCACCGTCTTGGTCACCCCCGACGCCTCACCCGCGCGCTCGGGCGCCACGGCCGTCTGCGTGGCGATCAGCGTCAGCGCGTTGGCCACCCCGAGGGCCGCTCCGCACACCGTGGCCGCCGAGATACGGCCAGGCAGCGTCGGCACCCTGGACACCGCACCCAGCCCCGCCGCGCCCAGCCCCAGACACCACGCCATCGCCCGCACCGTGCCCGCCCGGGGAATCCGTCCGGCCACCGGACCGGCCAGGGCCATCGCCGTCGCGGGGGCGAGGAACACCGACCCCGCCACCGCCGACGACAGCCCCCACGGCCCCTGGAGCGCCAGCGGCACCATGAACAGGAACACCACGGTGGCGGCATTGGCCACCGCCCCGGCCGCCGTGAGTGCCACAAACCGCTCGTTGCGGAAGAGTCCGAGCCCCACCAGCGGGTTCGCCGCCACCCGCTCGCATCGCACGAACACCACGAGCACCACGACGACCAGCGCCAGCGTGACCGCCGTAGGGCCCGAGAGCCATCCCCACACCGGCCCGCGGTCGACGAGGAGCGCGAGCCCGGCCACCGCCGCGGTGACCGTGACCAGTCCCTTGCCGTCCACGGTCGGCGGCGCCGCGGAGTCCCGCGAATCCGCCGCCCGCGCCGCCCACACCGCGGCCACCAGCGCCACCGGCACATTGACCCAGAACACCGCCCGCCATGACAGCGCCTCGGTCAGCACACCGCCGAGGAACGGACCGCATGCGGTGGCGGTGCCTCCGGCACCCAGCGCCCACCCCAGCGCCCGGCCGCGCGACGCGGGCGGATAGGCGTTCGTCAGCAGCGCCAGCCCCACCGGCATGGTCAGCGCACCACCCGCGCCCTGCACCACCCGCGCGATCACCAGCACCGGCAGTGACGGGGCGAGCGCGCACCCCAGGGACGCCACTGCGAACACCACCAGACCCGCCGTCAGCAGCGCACGCCGCCCCAGCAGATCGCCCAGCCGCCCCGCGCCCAGCATCAGCGCACCCGCCGCCAGCAGATATCCGCTGACCACCCAGGACAGCCCGGCACCGGTGACCCCGAGATCGCGGGCGATCCCGGGCAGGGCCGGATTCAGCGCGAACGCGTCCAACTGGACACAGAACACTCCCGACGACACGGCCACCAGCGACCGCCGTCGCGCGGCAGGACCGCCTTCTTCCGCCATCACTCACTCCTCGGCACCCCCAGGGACAGGACACAATGCGGGGCTGAAGGGAGAAGAGCTGACAAGAGAAGAGAAAGCGGTGTGAAACGGGGCCGGTTACGCCCGTGAGGGAAACCGCGCTCGGTCAGTGGCGGAGCGGCAGCCGGTGCAGATCCACGGCGGTGAGCCGTCCGGCCTCGATCGCCGCTGTCATGAACGTACAGTACGGCTGTCTGCGCCGGTCCGTGGGGGAGCCGGGATTGAGCAGCCGCAGCCGCCCGTCGTCGGTGGTGGAGTCCCACGGGATGTGGCTGTGGCCGAACACCAGCACATCCAGACCGGGGAACCGCTCGGCGCAGCGCCGCTCCCGCCCCCGCGCCGCCCCGGTCTCGTGCACCACGCCGAACCGCAGCCCCGCCAGCTCCACCCGGGCCACCTCCGGCAGCCGCGCCCGCAGTTCGGGACCGTCGTTGTTGCCGTACACCCCGATCAGCCGCCGCGACCGCGCCTCCAGCAGATCGAGGGTGGCGGTGTCGACCCAGTCACCCGCGTGGAAGACGACATCGGCGTCCGGGAGTTGCTCCAGCAGCTCCCGGGGAAGCGCCTTGGCGCGCCGGGGCAGATGGGTGTCGGACATGAGGAGGAGACGCACGGGGTGACCGTATCGTGCGGATCAGCGCTCCCGCCGTCACCCGGGGTGAAATAGTGTGCCAAGCGAATCGATGCACGGGAGGTGACGATGGCGGACACCACGGGGGGCCGGTATCCTCGGCCGCCGGTCTCGGCGGCCGAGGCCGAGTGGGTGTGGCGGCTGCTGTCGGTCCAGGCGCTGGAGGAGGGCGCCAAACCGGAGACGGTGCGGCTCGCGGTGGTGGTGGGGCTGGCCCGGGCCAGTGGCGCCCGTTACGGGGGCCTGTTGCGCTGCCGGGTCGGGGCGCTCGATCTGGACGCCGGGTGGGTGACGCTCGAACACGGCAAACACCGTGTCCCGCGCCGCCACGGCCTGGACCGCGGCACGGTCCTGGTCCTGCGCCGCTGGCTGGGTGTCCGTCAGGAACTCTGCGCAGAACTCGAGGGCTCGGTGCCGGACGCGCTGCTGCTGACCGTGCACCACACCCATGACCACGGGGTGACGGTGGCGGCCGGGCTGCCCATCACCCGGCAGGGGCTGGTGCTCTCCTGGCGCCGGTTCGCCCATCGCACCAACGCCACCTACGCGGCCCGGCGGCCCCCGCTGCCCACCCGCTTCGAACAGGTCCGCCGCGCCTGGGACACCTGAGCCCCGGCCCCGGACACCTGGGGGGCGGGACCGCCCACGCGGCCCCGCCCCCACCGCCGACTACGCGGCCCCGCCGACTACGCGGCCGAACCCGACGCCACCGCCACGGCCCGAGCGGCCACGGTGAAACGCGCCTGTGCCGTCGCGCCGTTGACCTTCACCGTGAGCGTGGCCGCTCCCGGGCGCAGCGCGGTGAGTGTGCCGCTCACCGGGTCGTAGGCCGCCACATGACGGCGCCCGGCGTGGGACGGATCGCCGATGAACACGTTGGGCGATCCGCTCCAGTCGGCGCTGACCGGGAAGCGGACCGGCACCCGTCGGGCGGTGGGTCCCTCGCCCTGGATGACGTCCGCCGTCACCGCGGCGTCCTGCCCGGTGCGCAGTTCGGCCGGGGCGGTCACGGTCAGCCCGTCCACATGCGGCCGGGTCTGGACCGACACCCAGTCGGGCCCGCCCTTCCAGGGTGTCCGGCGGGCCTGCGCCCACTCCTTCGGCGGGACATGGTCGACCCCGACCATCGACCAGCCGGTGAAACCGCCCCGGTCGGCCGAGGAGGACGGGTACTTGCCCGAGTTGCCGTTGATCAGATACGGGACCCCGTCCACCCGTGAGGCGTGGAAGGTGCCGACATGGCTGCCGATGAACGCCGCGCCCTTGCCGGTGGTCCGGCGGAAGTCGGCGAGCCAGTTCTCCAGCAGCGCGGCCTCCTTGCGGTCGCTCAGTCGGCTGCCCTGCTGCGGGGTGGGATCGCGCGGCGGAACGTGCTCGATCACCATGACCGAGCCGACGCTTCGGTCGTGCGATGCGGCCTCCAGCTGGGCACGCAACTCCTTGATCTGGTCGAAGCCACCGCCGCGCAGCCCGAGGCTGGAGGTGTCGAGGGTGATGAAGCGGGTGCCCTGGTGGTCGAAGGTCCGGTGGGCGGGCCCGAACTCGGCCGTGAAGTTGTCGATCCGGCCACCCATGACCTCGTGGTTGCCCGGTACGTAGTACCAGGGCACGGCGTCCCCCAGCTCCTGGGTCAGCACCGTACGGGCGAAGGAGAGATCCTCGGGCGAACCCTCGTCCACCAGATCCCCGTTGATGACCAGGAAGTCGGGCCGGGCCGCCTTGATCTCCCGCAGGGTGCGCCGGGCCTGGGCGACGATCGGGCTGTTCGGTTCACGGGCCACGAACTGCGCGTCCGACATCACGGCGAACCGCCAGTCCCGCCCCCCGGTCCGGGCCGCCGTGCTGATCAGCGGATCCGGATGGGCCTTCTCCGCGGGCAGTTCGACGGGAGGTGGCACCTGTGCGGTGAGGTCGTCGATAACGATGCCGCCGGTGTACTGGCGGGCCGGGCCGGTCTCGGCGAGATAGAAGCGGTTGACCGTCAGTGGATAGGCGATCCCGGCCGGTACGGTGAAGTCGACATGTCGCCATCCGGTCCAGGTCACATACGGGCCGCGCAGCAACTGGTCCGAGCCCGCCGCGTCCTTGAGGTGCAGCGTCGGCCACGCCCCCGTGCCGTCCCCCTTGATCCACAGGCCGAACGACTGCGGCTGGCCCTCCACGTCGATCGGCCGCGGCGGGGTGACGTAGGCGGCGCGGGTGGCGGTCGACTGGGTGAAGTCGTACCTGAGCTTCAGCCCGGTGCCGGTGTGGCCCTCGGGAGTGGCCTCGGCCGAACCGGAGGCGCGGGCCTGGCTGAACGTCCACTGGCCGGCGTCGTCGAAGGCCGCCTCCTGCCGCTCACGGAGACCGGCGGTGACGGCGAGCACCGTGCTGGTGTCCCCGGCCCGGACCGTGACCCGGCCCGCGACCTCGTCGCCGCGTGCCGTGACGGTGAAGGTGCCGGTCGCCGGATCCGGCGTGATGGTGAACAGCGCGTGGTCGTAGTCGAGGTGGACGTCGGACGGTTCGACGGGTGCGCTCGCGCCGTGCGCGTCCAGGCCGACGATCCCGAAGCGGCCGGTGGCCTCGGCGTCCGCCAGCCCCAGCAGCCGGGTGGTGGGCCGGATCCGGTCCAGGCGGTCCAGCACGGTGAGTTTCAGCGCGCCGTGGGCCGACCCGCGCCGGGCGGTGACCGTGGTCGCGCCGCCGCGGCGGGCGGTGAAGGTGCCGTCCGCGGAGACCCGGCCGACGCCCGGGTCGGCCGTCCGCCAGTGCGGCGCGCCCTTCGCGGGACCGTAGGTCTCGTCGTATCCGGCCGCGGTGAGACGGCGGGTCAGCCCGGGGAAGACACGCTCGGGGTGGCCGCCGCGGACCGGGTCCACGGTAGGCGCGTCGAGGGCATCGGCCATCGTCCCCACCCGGAACCCCGTGAGCCGTCCGCTGCCGTCGGGGGCGGTGAAGGCGAGCCCGTTGGGCACGGTGCGCTCGCTGCCGTCGGAGGGGCTGTTCTCCACCTGGGCCCGGTCGCTGCCGGGTTCGCGGGCCACCAGGGTGGACGAACCGCCGCCGTCGAGGTTGAGCGCGCCGTAGGAGCCCGCCTCCTTCATCATCAGGCCCAGTTCGGTGAGGGTGACCCCGCCGCTGTCGGCCTGCCGTCCGTCGACGGTGATGATCTGCATACGGCGGCCGTCCCGGGAGAAGCCGACGGCCGTGCGCGGGGCCGCGGTGTTGTTGCCCTCGCCCTCGTGGCCGATCGGTTTCCCGTCCACGACCAGCAGTTCCCGGCCGCTGACCGCGGTGCGGGGGAGGTCGCCGTCGGCGGCGCGGGGCCGGTACTCCATCGTCACGCTGTCGCCGACGGCCAGTGCGGACAGCTCGTCGGCTCCCGCGTCCCGGCCCACCAGCAGAGTCGTACCGGCGGGGATGGCGCCCTTGCCGGGGGCCGAGGCGGCCCGGCTGACCTTTCCGTCCACGACGGCCACCTCCGCGGTGCGCCGTGCGCCGTCCACGGTCTGGGCCCGGTCGGCCTCGCCCCACTGGGCGTTGTACGCGCCGATGCCACTGGACGGGACGTTGGCCGCGTTGAGCGCGGCCAACGGGTGGTCGCCGTCCGGGAGGGTGAGGGTGCCGTCGAAGTAGAGCTGGAGGAGCCGGCCCGCCGCCTGCGGGCCGATGCCGACGGCCTTGCCCGGGCCCGCGGCGGACGCGGAGTTGACCACGTGGCCGTCGTCGATGCCGATGCCCTCGGGGGCCCCGGTCTGGTTGATGTCGAAGAAGTCACCGTTGATCGCGGCCACCGTGCGGCGGCCGGGTCCGGCATCGTGCGCTGCGGCCAGCTCGGAGACGGGTAAACGCTTGGTGACCTTGTCCGGGTGCAGATAGTCGACCCTGGACCCGGCGGTGAGATCCACCGACAGCGAGTCGACCCGCAGCCACTTGTCGGACTCCAGCCGGTCGTACGAGGTCAGCTCGACCCCGGGGGCGACGGGACGTGAGGTGCGGGCGGTCTGCAACCCGTCCCCGTCGGCCACGGACGTGGTGTCCGCTGCGCCCTTCTCGCCCTCCGCGGCGGCGGGCGGGGGCGGTGCGATCGGGCGCAGCATCTCGGCCGCGTCGCGGGCGAAGGGTTCGGGGGCCGGGGCGCGGGTGTCATCGGCGGCGGCAGGCCCCGCGGCGCCCGCCACGAGGGCGGAGACCGCGGCCAGAACCGCCAGGGGTCTGGCGAACGCGACAGGAGGCATGGCAACTCCCTGAGGCCATGGGACTCGCGTGGTTCACACGCACAGCGCCCCAGCATCGCGGCGGAGTTGACCGGACACCAGAAGGCGTCGGCGACATCCTGGGGAACTTCTGTCCGTGCCGCATCGGGCCGGGGCGGTGTAGAAGGCGTCAGCCGCTGGTCAGGGCGTCGAGATACACCCAGTCGCCCTCATGCCGGGCGAATCGGCTGTTTTCGTGCAACTCACCCACTCGGCCGCCTTCGGTGTAGCGGGCGAGGAACTCCACGGTGCCGGTGGAGTGGAACGCCGTGCCGTCCGTGGTGCCCAGGATCTCCAGCCCCGTCCAGCGCGTCCCGGCGTCCAGGGCCACCCGCGGCGGCCGGGTGCTGGGGTGCCAACTGCGCAGCAGATACGCCTCGTCCCCGACGGCGAAGGCGCTGTAGCGCGAGCGCATCAGCTGCTCCGCGGTGGCCGCCCGGGCCTCCCCGCGGTGCAGCCGCCCGCAGCACTCGTCGTACGGGGCGGGCAGCCCGCAGGGACAGACCGTGGGGGCGGTGCGGCGAGGCGGCCGTGGCGGTCGCTTGCGTCGGGACATGGGTCCATTGTGACGGGCGGGACCGGAGGGGCCGTCCCGGGTGGGGTGTCACCCGGGATGCCCGGGGCCGGGCGGCGGGACGGACGGGGCTGGTCAGCGGGGTGGCAGCTGCCGGGTGAAGAACGCGCGCACCCGTCCACGCACGGCCGGTACCGAACAGACCGGATCCACCGTGCCGATCAGCCGGTTCCGGGCCTCGGCGGTCATCAGCCCGGCCGCCTGGAGCTGGGGCACGAGGGTCGCGTAGTCGGTGAACACCCAGTGCGCCGCGTCGTCCAGCCGAGCGCGCGTGGCACATCCGTGCGAACGGGCGAGCACCGACGACCAGGAGCGCTCCAGCGCCGCCCGCTCGGTGAAACCGTCGGTGTGCAGCAGAAGAAGCGGCCGGTCCGTGCCGTGTTGGGCGACGGGCAGTAGTACGCCCGGCCGGTCCGGCGCGGACGGCGCCTCGTCCAGAAACCCTTCGAGGTTGACCGCGGCGGCCAGGCGCCGGTCCTCGTACAGCGCCTCGGCCGCCGTGGTGCCACCGGCCGAATGCCCGTAGACGCCCACGCGCTCCAGGTCCAGCAGACCGGGCAGACCCTCCGGCAGGGGGCGGTGTTCCGCGTCGGGGTTGTGGCCCGCCGCCAGGGCCTCCAGCCGGTCCAGGACGAACCGGGTGTCGGCGATCCGGGAGGCGATCGCGGTGTGGAACTGGCCGGGGTGCATCCGGGGGTCTCCCCGGAAGACACTCCGGCGCAGCAGCTTCCTGCGGTACGCGGCCGGACGCGGGAAGACGACCTCGCTCGCGTCGCCCGGATGGTCGATCGCCACCACCACGAAGCCGTGGCTCGCCAGGTCCTCCGCGAGCCCCGTGCCCAGGGTGCGGGGGTCACCGCCACCGGGGCTGTACAGCAGCACCGGACGCGGTGTGCGCTGTGCGGGCGCGCCGCTGTGCGCGTGGGTCGGCGTGGCGGCCCAGTCCACGCCCTGCGCCGGCAGCCCCGGACGCATCAGCGGCGCGGTCTCCCCGAACGAACGGGCGGCGCGCGCGGTCATCTGATGCGCCACCGGACGGCCGTGGCCGCCACGGGCCGGGTACCACACCGTCACCATCACCTCCCGGACCGGGATTCCCGCATCCCACGGGTCACGCCGGGTGCGGTCGACCAGATGCAGGGTGGTGACCCCGATCCGGTGCTGGCCGGTGGGCGCGGGCAGCCGCAGCGCCATCCCGCCGCCGGGGTTCACGGGCCGGGCCTGGGCCGCGCCCCCGCCTCCGGCTCCGGTGAGGAGCGCGGCGGTGGCCACCACGGCCGAGGTGGTGACGGCCCGTCGGCCCACTCCGCCGCTCTCAACGTCGATGACATTCCTGAACGACATGCTCGCTCCCCTGGTGTCCCGTCTCGCTGGTCCGGCCGGTCCGGTCGGTCCGGCTGAGCCGGTGTGATGCCGGTCCTTGCGCCCGTCGGGCGATGAGCTGAATCCTGGTCGCGGCGGGGAGCGACGGCCATCGTTGAGGCCCTGGCCTCAAGGATGGTGCGGCGCCGTCAGGGGGAGTAGTGATCCGGATCCATGCCACGGGCGCCGATGTCGCCCGCGTGCGGTTCGCGCCCCGGCCCGCCCCGTTGCAGGAACTGAACGTGGCTCTGAGCATGATGTGCCGCGGGGACGGCGAGCTGCTCTTCGGCCGCTGGCGACGGCGGGCGCTGCGCGCCCTTCCGCCCGCCGTCCAGCCGCTGGGCGACCTGGTCCCGGCGGCGGTCGCGCCCAGCTTCCTCGATGTGTTCAGCGACGATCTGGCCGAGGGTCTCGAGTCCCTCCGGGCCACCCCGCGCGAACTGGTCCGCTCCGAGATCGAGCGGGTGTACGCCGCCCGTCCGCGCCCCGCACCCGCGTGGCTCCACGATCTGCACCGCGGCCAGACCGGTGCCTGGGACCTGCTGCGCCGCGCCCAGCACGCGGCGTTCGAGACCCTGGTGCGCCCGGTGTGGTCGCAGGTCCAGGATCTGCACCGGGCGGAGTTCAGCCGTCACGCCCTGGCCGTGGCCGAACACGGGATCGGCCCCGCCCTGGCCGCGCTCGTCCCCGGCACCCGCTGGTGCGAGAGCGGCTGGGAGATCGAGGCGCCCGTGGCGCGGGACATCTCCCTGGGCGGCCGTGGCCTGGTGCTGCTGCCCACCTTCCACTGGACCGGGGGCCCGCTCGTCTCCGATCTGCCCGGCAGTCCGGTGGCCGTGACCTACCCGGCCGGGCCGGGTGTCCCCCTCTCGCCACCGGTGGCCGGGGCGGACGACGACGCCCTGGCCGCGGTGCTCGGCCGTACCCGTGTCGAGATGCTGTTCCTGCTCGCGCAGGAGCACACCACCAGCGGCCTGGCCCGGCGGCTGCGCGTCAGCAACGCCACCGTCTCCGCCCACGCCGCCGCGCTGCGCGGCGCGGGCCTGATCACCACCGTCCGCGCCGGTCGTGCCGTGCTGCACCAACGCACGGCGCTGGGCAGCCTGTTGACGGGGGAGGGGCGACGGCCCCAGGTACGGCCTTAGGCGCGCAGATGGGCCAGGAGGCCGTCGTCCGCCGGGAAGGGGCGCTCCTCGGGCAGCAGTGCGGCCGCCGCGTCCAGCTCGTTGTCGCGCACCAGCGCGTGGATCTCCTGGGCCAGCGGGGTGACATCGCTGATGGCCACCGTCCACTCGTCCGCGTACCGGCGGGCCGCCACGCCCGAGAGCCCCAGCTGAAGGGAGCGGTACGGCAGAGGACGCAGCCGCAGATCGCGCTCCGGGTCCCACTGGACACGGGTGGGCGCCTGTCGCAACTGCCGCTTCCAGGACGCCTGATCGGGGTGCAGACCGATTGCGTAGTGCGACAGGCAGGCGTTGCGCAGCGCCCACTCGAAGCCCTCGCGGTGGATCTCGACGGCGAGGACGGTCTCCTGACCCTCCTTCTGGCCCCAGCCGCAGCGGTACATCATCCACAGGAACGACGGTTTGATCCAGGTCATCCGGTCGCGCTTCCAGG
Organism: Streptomyces sp. NA02950; assembly: GCF_013364155.1. Classification (NCBI taxonomy): domain Bacteria; kingdom Bacillati; phylum Actinomycetota; class Actinomycetes; order Kitasatosporales; family Streptomycetaceae; genus Streptomyces; species Streptomyces sp. NA02950. The sequence continues at coordinate 8,861,175 of NZ_CP054916.1, forward strand.
CGGCCGGGAACCGGCCGTCGCGGGCCGCGGGACGGCCGATGTGCGGGCCGTACGCCTGGTACACGGTGACCGTGGTGCCGGTGTGGAGCGCGCGGATCTCATGGCGGGGCCGGTCGTTCCGCGGTTCTTGCCGCCCGTGGTGGTGCTGTTCTTCCATGGGCACCCAGGGTGGCCGGGTACGCCACCGCCTGGCCAGCGAATTTCGACGCCCACCGGCCGATATGCCCTCCTGCCGCCCGCTCGCCCCTTCCGCGTGGTCGGATACGGGACATGGGTTCCCGACGTGAAGTGCCGCACACAGCCCCCGCCCGCGGCGGAGCCGCCCCGACCGTCGTAGGGGTGGACGCCTGTCCCACCGGCTGGATCGCGGTGACCCTCCGCGCGGGCGCGTTCACGGGTGCCGAGACCGCCAGTGGACTGGCCGAACTGCTCTCCCGGGTGCCGGACGCCACCGTCGTGGCCGTCGACATGCCGCTGGGGCTGCTGGACACCGGACCGCGGCAGGCGGACACCCTGGCCGTCGCGATGATGGCACCGCACCGGTCCCGGGTGTTCCCGGTGCCCCCGAGCGAGGTGTGGCAGGAGGAGGACTACGCCGCGGCCAACCAGTGCTGCCGACGGCTCACCGGACGCGGTATGAGCCGTCAGACCTGGGGTCTCGCGGTCAAACTGCGCGAGGCCAACGCCTGTCGCGACGGCGGTGACTACCGGCTGCACGAGGTCCATCCCGAGGTCTCCTTCGCCGCCATGAACGGCTCCGTGCCGGTGGCCTGGAGCAAGAAGAGCTGGAACGGCCAAGCGGTGCGCCGCGGGCTGCTGGTCGGCGAGGGCATTGCCCTGCCCGACGACCTCGGCCCGGCCGGACGGGTGCCGCCCGACGACCTCCTGGACGCCGCCGCGGCGGCCTGGAGCGCCCATCGCATTGCGCGGCGCACCGCCCGCAGCCTGCCCGATCCGCCCGAGCTGACGGCCGCGGAACTGCCCGTCGCCATCTGGTACTGACGCCCGGCCGGACCCGCCGCTGCTCCGCGACGGCGGCGGGAGGCCGCCCGAGCCGTGCCTCGGGCGGCCTCCCTTTCCCACCCCCGGATGTGGTCCCTGGGGCCGCGGGTCCCCGCGGTGTCGCGGGGACGGTCAGATGTGGACGCCGTGTGCGCGCAGATAGGCGAGCGGGTCGACATCGGATCCGTAGTCCGGACGGGTGCGCACCTCGAAGTGCAGATGCGGTCCGGTGGTGTTGCCGGTGTTCCCCGAGCGGGCGATCCGCCGGCCCGCCTCGACGGTCTGCCCGGCGCGCACGCTCACCGCGGACAGATGCGCGTAGTGGGTGTACAGGCCCCCGGTGTGCCGGATGACCACCTGGTAGCCGAAGGCGCCGCCCCATCCGGCGGTCACCACCTTGCCCCCGGCGGCCGCGTGCACCGGGGTGCCGATCGGGACCGCGAAGTCCACCCCTGTGTGGTGGCCGCTCGCCCAGCGCCCGCCGCGGGTGCCGTACGCCGCGCTCACCGGGCCGCTGACCGGGGCCGCATGGCTGCGGACGGCGGACTTCCGTACGGCCGTGTGGCGCGAGGCGGCCGACGTGGCGCGCCGCGGGGCCCCCAGGTGCGTGCGGCCGGACACCGAGGGGATGGCCAGCCGCTGCCCCGGGCGGATCAGATGCGGATTCGCGCCGATGGTCTGGCGGTTGGCCTGGTAGAGGGCCCGCCAGCCGCCGTGGACGGAGGACCGCCGCGCGATGCCGGATAACGTGTCGCCGCGTACCACCGTGTACGACCCGGACGTCACGGCCCGCTTGGCGCGATGCCCGGCGCGGGGTTTTCCGGAACTCTTGCCGGAGCGCTTCCCGGACGATGGCGCGGAGCCCTTTCCGGAGGCCGTGGCGGACGGTTGGTGATGGGGCGCCGCCGGGCGCTTGGTGCCGTGTCCGGTCGGGGGTTTGGCGCTGCGTGAGCCGCCGCGGTTCGCCACCGCGGCGGGCGGGCCGGACCGCGTCAGCCGGCCGCGGACCGAGCAGACCGGCCAGGCGCCCGGCCCCTGCGCGGCGAGGACCGCCTCGGCCACGGTGATCTGCTGGCCCTTGGTGGCCAGATCGGCCCGCGGGGCGTAGGCGGTGCCGCCGTACGCGGCCCAGGTGTGCTGCGAGAACTGCAACCCGCCGTAGTAGCCGTTGCCCGTATTGGTGCGCCAGTTGCCTCCGCTTTCGCACTTGGCCACCCGGTCCCAGGTGTCGACCGGAGCCGCCGTGGCGACGCCGGTGCCGAGGATCGGCAGGACGATGCCGACGCTGCCCGCGGTCAGGGCGGCGCGCAGCGCGGAGACCCGGCTGGGCGCTGCGGGGCGACGGTGAGTTCCTCGTACGGCCATGGGGCTGGTTCCTCTCCACAACGGCTCTCGACTCGCCCTCCGGAGGCCCCGGCGGGCTGTACGAGTACCGCAGCCGGGCTCGGGCGGTCACAAGGCGCAGGGGGCCTCATGCACCGCCGTGCGCCGCCGGGTTCCACCCCCCTGTGGGGCTGATGCTCCCTCAGTTGCGCATGGGCGGGCGCGTGGAGGGGCGGGGGCGCACGGCGCGACCGTCGAGGGTGAGGGCGGCTGTCGGGGCGGGCCGGGGTTCCCGGCCGCGGTGGGCCTGGGCCGGTGGAAATGATTTTCGGCCCGAGCCCGGCGGGGGGACGTTATTCCGCCGCATTGGTTTCCCGGTGATCCGCCGCGGATGTCCGGTCGGCGGCCGGGCGAATTTCCCCCGGTGCGGCAGCGGTTGGGCGCGGAGCGGTGCCGAGCGGTCCTATGCGGTGCGTCGAATCGGGGCTTCCCGCGCGACGTGATCTTCCGGAGAGCGCTTTTGCGGTGTGGCCGGGCCAAGATCGGTCCCTTGACGGACCGGCCGATCGGCCGCCCGGTAACCGCGCGGGGGCCGTGCCGGAACCGGGCGTCCCGGTCTTCGCACCGGGACGACCGAAAGGGGGTGAGGCCGGGAGAGGACGGAGAAGGCGGAGAAGGCGGGAGAAGGGGCGAGCGGAGAAGAGAGGAAGAGCGGGGAAAGGGGACGGTCGAGCGCGACGGAAGGCGTATCCGGAGCTCCGGGAAGGCAACGGCGGGCCGGCCCCGGTGGGGCCGCCGGGCACGCGGACCGCTTGAAACGTTCAGGACCGAGCAGGTGACCGAGGCCGGCGGTACGAGCGCCCCCGGGGTCCCGTACCGGGCAACGGCCAGCCGCCCTGCGCGGATCCGGGGCGCGATCCGCAGCGGCTCGGGCTAGATTGCCGGGGTCGACCCCGGAACCGGCCACCGACGCGCGGCCGCCGTGCGCCGGCCAAGGCCGGGTGAGGGCCAAGGCCCGGCGAGAAGGCGTTCCGGCGCCTGGTCGTGGGCGACCCCCAGGTGGGGATAGTGACTTGACGTCCCGTTTGCCACATGTCCGGTTGCGCATCGTCTCCCGTACCACCCGCGTAGGTGCGGCGGTTCTCCGGAAATCAGCCGGTCGCCAAGGCCCCGGGGAACTGGCGGAGAATCACATGGTCCGTGTATAGCGGGAACCCCGCCGCCGGTCATATCATTGCCTCACATCCACTTCTCCACGTCGTCCCGGGGATCGCTCGCTGGAGCGGCTCCGAGAATTTCACCCCCTCACCCCGCGCGATCGGGAGCCGAGCGACACCGGTGCCGTGATTTCCGTACGGCTCCGTCCACCGCTCCGGGAAACCGTGCGCCGGGGGATCACGGCCCTGCGGGATGCGCAGCGCGAGTACGCCGCATGCCGGTCACCGAGGATCTTCTGTGGTCTGCCAACTGTCGTACCCGGGCCTACGCCTTCCGCGTGGACGCGATCGCGGGGGCGCACAGGGCCCCCGGAACATGCCGTGACACGCCCGTCGAACCCCGGGCGGTGAACCGTCCGGGCCGTTGGTCCGTGGTCGTGGAGGACGGACCGGTCGGACCGGACGGGCGGCGGACGGCAGAGGGCAGGGGGAACGACGGTGGAGTGCGGACAGGTGCTGGTCGAGTTGGCGGTCCATGTCCTCGGTGGCCTGGAGCCGGTCGAGGCGCGCGCCGTGGAGGACCATCTGGCGGCCTGTCCGCGGTGCACCGCGGAGCGGGACCGTCACGCGGAGGTGGCCGGGCTGATGGGCCGGGTCCGGGCCTGGGAGGTGGCGCCCGACGCACCGGTTCACGGCCCCGGCCCGGAGCGCGCCGTCGCCGTGTTCCGCAGCCGCGAGCGCGACCGCGCGCGGGCATCCGACCGCGATGGCGGCCGTGCGTCCGACCGTGACGGCACCCATGACACAGGGCGTGGGCAGGCGTGATCCATACCATGACGGCCCGGCCGCGGCGGCGGGTAAAGTGCCCATGTGGCAAGAGTCGTTGAGCTGATCACCTATCCCATCAAGGGATGCGCCGGAGTGTCCCTGACCGAGGCGCCGCTGACCGAGGCCGGTCTGCCGCACGACCGCGGCTTCATGGTCATCAACGAGGACGGGGTCTTCCGCAGCCAGCGGCGGGATCCCGGGCTCGCGCTCATCAGCCCCCGTGTCGGCCCCGACGGTGAGCGGCTCACCCTGTCGGCGCCCGGCGCCGGCGATCTGAGCATCGGCATCGACACGGTGTCCGCCCGACGCGAGGTCCTGCTGTTCGGCTCGCCGTACCAGGGCATCGACCAGGGCGACGAGGCGGCCGGATGGCTGTCGGACGTGCTGGGCGTGGCATGCAGGCTGGTGCGGGTGCCGCCGGAGCACGACCGGGTGGCGGACGGCCTCACCCCGGGTACCTCGGGCTATGCCGACAGCAACGCGGTGCACATCATCTCCCGGGCCAGCCTGGACGAGCTCAACCGCCGGATCACCGGCGACGGTGGCGAGCCGCTGCCGATGGCCCGCTTCCGCCCCAATGTGGTGGTCGACGGATGGACCGAGCCGCATACGGAGGACCGGGCCCGGCACCTCACCATCGGTGACACCGAGCTGGGCTTCGCCAAGACGGCCGCCCGGTGTGTGGTCACCATGGTCGACCAGGACAAGGGCGCCAAGGCGGGCCCGGAGCCACTGCGCACCCTGGCCCGCTACCGCAGGGCCCCCGAGGGGGGTGGCACCCTCTTCGGCGCCAAGTTCTCCGTGACCCGCACCGGCACCATGGCCGTGGGGGACGAGGTGGCCGTCGGCAGTTGGGACGGTCCACCCCCGGCGGAGTGAGACCGGTCAGGCAGTCGCCACCACCTTCGCGAAGTTGTCGAGCAGCTGAGCGGCGCCCTCCTCGGCCTGTGCGCACATCTCCTCCGAGGGGACCGGCTGCCGCAGGACGATCTCGGTACGGCCGCCGAGGTCGGTGAAGGTGGCGGTCATGACCAGGGGCGCTTCCGGCATGTCCAGGGTCCACACCAGCCGCTCGTGGTCGACCACCTCCCGGTAGACGCCGCGCATGGGCATATCGCCGCCGGGCGTGGTGATGGTGGCCCGCCAGGCGCCGCCCGGCCGCACGTCGAGTGCGACGGACTCCGGCGCCGCTCCGAACCAGCGGGCGAAGTACTCGGGCTCGGTCCACACCCGCCACACCAGCCCGCGCGGTGCTTCCAGAATCCGGGTGAGGGTCATCTCGGTGGTGCTCATGGGATCTCCTCGGTGAGCGGAAGGATGTCGTCACCGGGTCAGACCCGGGCACCGCGCCAAACTCATCGGTCGTTCCCCTTCCTCGTGCCGACCTCCCCCCATGCCGACATCCCGCCTCCCGCACCGGGCCTCGCCCCCGGTGCCGGTCCGGTTCCGTCATGATTCCTCTCATGGACGACCGCCGCCGCCCCTTCCGGGAAGGATCTCCGCGATGACGCCCTCCGAGCTCGCCGCCGCCACTCAGCGGGCGCTCCCCGAGATGATCGAAGACCTCCGGACCCTGGTGGAGCTGGAGACGCCGAGCAACAACAAGAGACTGCTGGACGCCGGGCTCGCCGCCATCAGCGACTGGATCGACGAGCGGCTCGGCGAACCGGACGGGACCGAGCGGCACGACTGCGGGGAGTACGGCGATGTCCTGGCGCTTACCTATCGCGGCACCGCGCCGGGGACCGTGCTGCTGCTGTGCCACTACGACACGGTCTGGCCCGCCGGAACGCTCGCCGAGTGGCCCTTCGAGGTGGTGGACGGCCGGGCCTGCGGACCGGGTGTGTTCGACATGAAGACCGGGATCGTCCAGGCGGTGTGGAGTGTGCGGCTGCTGCGTGAGCTGGGGCTGCCCCACCCTTCGGTGCGGCTGCTGCTCACCGGCGACGAGGAGATCGGCAGCCTCGCCTCCCGGCGCCATATCGAGCGGCTGAGCGAGGACGTACTGGCCACCCTGGTCTTCGAGGCGTCGCTCGACGGGGCGGTCAAGACCTCGCGCAAGGGTGTCGGGCTGTTCGATGTGACCGCCTACGGTGTGGAGTCGCACGCGGGGCTCGACCCGTTCGCCGGAGCCAGTGCGATCCACGCCCTCGCCGAGGTCATCCCGCATATCGCCGCACTGGGCTCGGCGGAGCGGGGGACCACTGTGAACGTGGGACTGATCAGCGGTGGTACGGGCCGCAATGTGGTCGCCGCGCGGGCGAGCTGTGGTATCGACGTCCGGATCGCCGAACCCGCCGAGATGGAGCGGATCGACGCCGCGCTGCACGCCCTCACCCCCTCCGATCCGCAGGTGCGGCTGGCCGTCACCGGCGAGTGGAACCGGCCGCCGATGGTCCCCGACGACGGGTCCCGGCGGCTGTACAAGCAGGCCCGCGCCGTTGCCGCGGAGCACGGCTGGGTCCTGGAGGAAACGGCGGTCGGCGGGGCCAGCGACGGCAACTTCGTCGCCGGGCTCGGACGGCCGGTCCTCGACGGCCTCGGCGCCCTCGGCTCCGGCGCCCACGCCCGCCACGAGCACACCGTGCTGGCCCCCGTCCCGGCCCGCACCGCGCTCACCGTCGGGCTGCTGCGGGCCCTGGCGGTGGCGGACCCGGAGACCGCGTAGTCCGGCGGGGGTCCGGTCCGGGGCGTGGCCGCCGCCGTACCGAACGACGGCGGCCGTGGTGGCCCGGACCGGTGTCGGCCGAAGCCCCCGCCGGAGCGGACCGGACACCCGCGCCCCGGTTACGGCTTGCGCGCGAGACCCGCGTACACGGTGACCTGCTCACCATCGGTCAGCAGCGTGCTCTCGGCGATGTCCGGACGCCAGTCCGAGACCCGGACCAGCCCGGAGCCCACCGGCTCGAGCCCCTCGAAGAACCGTGCCACCTCGGCGTGGGAACGTGGCCGCAGGGTCACTCCGGACCGCCGGTACAGCGCCACCACCTCCTCGCCCGCCTGCGCGTCGCCATCCGCCGTGGCATGCGAGAGCACCAGGTGACTGCCGGGCGCGAGGGCCTCCACCAGACGGCGCACCAGGTCGTACGCCCCGTCCCCGTCGTCGATGAAGTGCATCAGCGAGATGAGGGAGAGGGCGATGGGTTCACCGAAGTCCAGTACCTCCCCGGCCTGTTGCACGATCCGATCCGGGTCGCGCACATCCGCCTCGAGATAGTGCGTGAGCCCCTGCGGTGTGCTGCGCAGCAGCGCCTCGGCGTGGCACAGCACGATGGGGTCGTTGTCCGTGTAGACGATACGGGCGTCGGGGGCGATGGCCTGGGCGATCTGATGAAGATTCGGCTCGGTCGGTATTCCGGTGCCGATGTCGAGGTACTGACGGATGCCCGCGCGGGCGAGCCATTCGGTGGCGTGCCGCATGAAGGCGCGGTTGGTCCGTGCGGACGTGGTGACCGTGGGGTCGATGGCGAGCACCCGCTTCGCCAGTTCCTCGTCCACGGGGTAGTTGTTCTTGCCGCCCAGGATGTAGTCGTAGACGCGGGCGGGATGTGGTCTGCTGGTATCGATCCGGCTGGGCCCTGGCTCCAGTTCCGGCATATGCGCTCCATGGGGGTCGGCGCGATCTGCGGAGATGTGTGGGTTGACGGGGGCGTGGGTCAGGAGACGAGGAAGTCGGCCTCGCCGGCCTTGGCGCCCTCGATGAAGGCGACGATCTCGCCGCGGGTGTAGATCAGCGCGGGGCCGTCCGGGTCGGTGGACTGACGCAGCGCCACCCGCCCGTCGTCCAGCCTCATGGCCTCGAGGCAGTTTCCGCCGTTGCCACCGCTCCACGGTTTGGTCCAGCCTTCGCTGCCGAGGTCGGCCGCGCGCATGCCGCTGTAAATGCGATCCATCCAGATCAGAGCTCCTTGCGGAAATCCCGCAGGATTTCCTTTGTGCGTCGTGCGGTTGCCGCCTGTGCGGCCATGCGGTCCATGGCCTCCAGATGGGCGGCCACCTCGATGCGTTCATCGAGGTAGACGGCGCCGGTCAGGTACTCGACGTAGACCATGTCCGGCAGTTCGGGGACAGCGAAGCGGAAGAGGACGAAGGGGCCGTAGGTGCCCGGGTGGTGTCCGGAGGCGAACTCGGTGATCTGGAGCGTGATGTGCGACTGTTCGGTGCACTCCAGCAACCGGTCGACCTGGCGGCGCATGACCGACGCGGAGCCGACCGGCCGGCGCAGCACCGTCTCGTCCATCACCACCCACAGCCGTGGCGCGTTTGGGCCGGCCAGCAGCGTCTGACGCTCCATCCGCAGCGCCACATGGCGCTCGGCGTCCCCGGGCGCGGCTCGGCCGACGGCGCCGGTCTGCATCACGGCGCGGGCGTACTCCTCGGTCTGGAGCAGTCCGGGGACGAAATGGGGCTCATAGGCGCGGATCATCTCGGCCGACCCCTCCAGGCTCACATGCACGCTGAACCAGTCCGGGAGGATGTCGTGGAAACGCTGCCACCAGCCGGGCCGATTGGCCTCCTCGGTCAGGGTGATGAACGCCTCGAGTTCGGCGCCGCCGATCCCGTACGCCTCCAGCAGCAGTTGTACGTAGGGAACCTTCAGCGCGACCTCGGCGGTCTCCATCCGGCGCACCGTGGCGGGCGCGACCCGTAGCACCTTGGCCGCCTGCTCACGCTTGAGCCCCGCCTTCTCCCGCAGGTCCCGCAACCGCCTGCCGAGAACGACGTGGCCCACGGTCGGGGCCGACCGCGGCTCGCTCACCAGATACCTCCCCTGACCTCCCCCTTGCTGATGTTCGCAGTGTGCCATGCTCAGTACGGCGCGGACACACTGCACTTGCGACTCTGCACATTCCAGAGTGCCCCTTGCCAAGTGTGAGGGGCGGTGCGCATAGTGGCGTCATGATCCCGTTAGCGCAGCCGTGGCCGGGCCCTGCCCCGGGCCGCGGCCGTGACGCCGCCGCACTCCGCGCAGGCGCAAGCGGCCCGACCTTTGCGATGTGCCCGTAGATGACTCACGCCTTCGCCGGTGCGCTGCCCGGCCTCGCCCGCGGCCGGTTCCGGCAGCGGGGATCCCGCCCCGAGCCGGGCGGCCGCCGCCGACTGGCCCTGCCGCCCGCGCTGCGGACGGGACGCGACTACGACGCCGTCGGGCTGGTCGAGCGCGACGGGCGCCGGGTGATGGATCTGCTGCCCCGGACGGGATGTGTGCTCGCCCACGGCGGCCGCTGGTGGTGGATCGTGCCCCCGCAGTCGGATGTCGGGGTCGAGTGGCCGCCGATCGCGCTGTACGCGGTCGGCGCCATGGTGTCCGGCGCGCCCGAGGGACGGCCGGGTGCGGATGAGGAACCCCGTGTGGTGCACTCGCCGGACGACCGCGAGCCGTACACCCATCCGCTGCTGCTGCACATCGCCGTCTGCGCGGTGGCCGGGGTTGCCCCGGCCTGGCCGCGTGAGGACCGGCGGCCGTAGCTCAGGTCAGGGTGTCATCGCTCCGGAGGTAGGCGGCGGGGCGCGGATAGCGCTGGAGGGCCGGGGTGAGGCCGTCGGGGTCGTCGTCCACCACGGGCCGGGCGGTGGCCCGGAGTTCCGCGGGGTCGTAGGAAATGGCCTGGGTCCGTTCCACGGACGGCTCCGGCGCGGTGTCCCGCTGCTGTCCGTAGACCGGGATCTGGTCGATGGTGGTGTCCTCCCGGGAGTCCTGCGCCCCGTACGACGCGACCGGTGCCCCGGTCTGGACCGCGGGGATCTCCGCGGTCTGGGTCTGGGCGCTCACCATCTGCCCGCTCTGGAGCTGGGCGCTCTGCGGCTGGGGCGCCGGGGCCGTCTGCATCTGCGCGGCCAACGCCGCTTGCCCGGCCTGCGCCTGCTCGGCCTGCAACTGCGCCTGGAGCTGGGTGAGCTGGACCCGTGCCGACTGCATCGGCGGCATCTGCGCCTGCGCCGCCGCTGCCGGGTACTGGGCCATCTGCACCGGGGGAGTGGCGACATAGGCGGGGGCCAGCTCCGCCATGGGCTGCTGCGGTGCCGCGAAGCCCGCGGTACCCGTTCCGTACGACACTGCCTGGGTGGAGGCGGGTGCCATACCACCTCCCATGGGCAGGGCGGCCGCGGTGTACATCTGCTGCTGCGGCTCCGGCGCCATCGGTGCCGCGGACAGCTGCGGTGTCTGCTGGTACAGGTAGTCGAACTCCTGCTGGGGCGCGGGGGCCAGCGGTGTCTGCTGCTCCCAGCTGACCTGGGGCGCGTAGAAGGACGTCCCGTACATCACGGTGCTCAGCCCGGTCAGCAGCCGCTGCACATCCGGCTGCGAGCGCACCACGAGCCGCATGAACTGGCTGCTGCTGCCCAGCTTGTTGCCGCATTCGCGGACCAGCACCCCGTGCTGGGAGAGCAGTTGGTCCCGGACCCAGCTGCCGTCCAGGCCCGCGGGGAGCTTGACGAAGACGAAATTGCCCTGGGAGGGGTAGACCGTCATCCCGGGCAGCCCGGCCAGCTGGGTGGTCATCTGCTGCCGGTCCAGGCTGATCAAGCGGAGACTCTCCATGTACTCCTGCCGGTACCGCTTCAGCATGAAGACGATGACCTCGGCGAAGGAGTTGAGGTTCCACTTGGGCAGCCGGGAGCGGATCTGCACCGCCAGCGCCGGGTTGGCCACCAGATAGCCGAACCGGACGCCGTGCAGTCCGAAGTTCTTGCCGAGGCTGCGCAGCACGATGACGTTGTGGCGCAGTACGGCCTCGTCCACGACGCTCGGGTACGCCTCGGTGTCCGCGAACTCGAGGAAGGACTCGTCGATCACGATCAGGTCGAGATCGGCGAGGGCGTCCATCATGCCGATGACGGCCTGCCGGGACAGCAGCCCTCCGTCGGGGTTGTTGGGGTTGCAGATGACGGCCACCCGCGAGCCCCGGGAGCGTACGAAGGAGACGAACGCGGTCGGGTCGAGCGCGAATCCGCTCATCTCCGGGAGCTGGAACATGTCCACCCGCTTGCCGGTCTCCATCGGCTGGTCGGTCCACCGGCCGAAGGTGGGGATCGGCACCGCCAGGCTCTCCTTGACCAGCAGATGGTCGATCCAGGTGATGAGCTCGGTCGAGCCGTTGCCCATCGCCATGGTCTGCGGCTGAAGCCCGAGCACGTCGGCCAGTTCGGCGGTGATGGTGTCCGCGGAGCTGGGGTAGTACGTGAGGATGTCGCGCAGCCTGACCGCCATCACGGCGAACATCGCGGGGGTGGGGAAGTACGGGTTGCAGGGGATGCAGAAGTCCACGAGCTCCTGTCCGCCGCCCGTGACCCCGGCGCGGTTGAGCGCGAAGTACGACGGGCTGTGGGCGGTGCCACGGAAGAGCTCCGCGGCATCACCGGTAGGACCGACTGCGGCAACAGTCACGGCGGGACCTCCTCGGTCGCGTCGGTCGTGCGGACACGACCGTTGCGGCTCGTCCCTCGAGCCTGACGCATGATCCCTCGAACCCGGGGCAGGTAACGGTTTTCGTGTCGCCTGTGAAGAACCTGAGGACAACTGATCCTGGATCGAATACAATTCCGGCCCTCGCGTCTCTTCCGGAGCCTTCCTCGGAGAACGTTGCCGTGACGTTTCACCGGGAAGGGGGTGGTCCGCCCCTCAAGGCGCCGTATCGGACCGGTTTCTGTCATCGGCCGGGGCGGTCCGGCCCTGCTCCGCTACCCACACCGCCACTTGTGCACGCGAAGTGAAACCAAGTTTGCTCAGAATGTGCTCAATATGGCCCTCGGCGGTGCGCTGGGCGATCACCAGGGAGGTGGCGATCTCCCTGTTGCTCAGCCCCTGGGCGACCAGTCGCGCGATCTCGGACTCCCTGCGTGTCAGGGGAGACGGCCGTTCGCTCACCGCCGGTTCCGCCGTGGGGAGTTCGTTCTCCAGGGCGTAGACCAGCCCCTCGTCGTAGGAGAGCCGGGAGCCCTCCTTGACCGCCGCGTTGCAGGCCGATTTGCCCAGCGCCCGGCTCACCGCGGCCTCGCACTCCTCGTGGTAGTGGACCAGATGGCCGTAGCCGGACAGCGGGGCGCCCACCGCCCCCCAGACCGTCCGGACCACGCCGAGCAGCCGGGCCGCCCGCGGGAAGTCCCGCTCGGTGGCCGCGATCCAGGCCAGCACCTCGAGGTTGACCCCGACCCCCAGCGGATCGTCCAGTGAACGGTTGAAGGCGAGGCTCTCGCGCTCCAGGGCGGCCGCGCGCTCGGTGTCGCCCTGCCGCCACACCTCGATCCCCAGCGCCATCATCGTGTAGGCCCGGTGCCAGCCCTCGCCGTAGGCGTCGCACACCGCCAGCGACTCCTCGCCCAGCGCGATGGCGCGCGGCGAGTCACCGATGAACGAGTGGGCCAGCGAGAGCCGGATGAGCGCCAGGGCCAGCCCCACCGGGTCGCCGGTGGCGCGGTGGCGGCGGACGGCCTCCTCGTAGAGCGTGATCGCGGCCCCGGCGTCGCCCCGGTACATCGCGACCATGCCGGAGTAGAGCGCGGCGTAGGCGAGCGCGGGCTCCAGCTCCAGCCGCTCCCCGATGGCCCGGCTCTCCTCGAGCATGTCCGAGGCGGCGTCGGTGTCGGACTGGATGATGGCCAGCCAGCTGTTCGTCCACAGTGCCCGCGCCCGGACGTCGGTCGGCTCGGGGCAGGCGGCGAGCCCCTCGTCCAGCCAGCCGCGCCCCTCGCTGAGGTAGTAGCTGGTGATCCAGTGGTAGAGCAGGTCGGCCGCGATCCCCAGACCGCAGACGGCCTCTGCCGGGTCGTCGTAGCAGAGCTCCAGCGCGGTGCGCAGATTGGCGTGCTCGAGCTGGAGCCGCGTGAACCACTGGACCTGGGCCGGTCCGAACAGCGCGGCCCGCGCGTCCGCCGCCAGCCGCTGGTAGTAGTCGCGGTGGCAGCGCATCCGGATGATCTCCTCACCGGACGCCTCCAGCCGCTCCCGGCCGTATGCGCGCAGCGTGTCCAGCATCCGGTAGCGCACCACCCCGTCGTACTCCTCCCGGAGCAGTACCGACTTGTCCACCAGCTCGGTCACCAGGTCGAGGATCTCCTCGCGGACCAGGCCGTCGCCCGAGCAGACCGCCTCGGCCGCCTCCAGGTCCAGGCTTCCGGCGAAGACCGAGACCCGGGCCCACAGCAGCTGCTCCCGTTCGGTGCACAGGTCGTAGCTCCAGTCGATCAGCGCGCGCAGGGTCTGGTGGCGGGGGAGCACCGCCCGGGAGCCGGTGGTCAGCAGGCGGAAGCGGTCGTCGAGCCGGTCCAGCAACTGCTGGACCGACAGGGCGCGCAGCCGTACGACGGCCAGCTCGATACCGAGCGGAATGCCGTCCAGCCGTCGGCAGATCCCCTCCACGGCATCCCGGTTGGCCTCGGTGACGGTGAAATCGGGCAGCACGGCACGGGCCCGCTCGGTGAACAGCCGTACCGCGTCGCACTGCGCGAACGCCCCCGTGGACAGCCGTGGCCCGGTGGCGTCGGGCAGCGTCAGGGTGGGGACGGCCAGCGTCTGTTCGCTGCCGATGCCCAGCACCTGACGGCTGGTGGCCAGCACCCGCAGCCGGGGGGCCTCGCGCAGCAGCCGGTCGGTGAGCAGTGCGCAGGCGTGCAGCAGATGCTCGCAGTTGTCCAGGACGAGCAGGGTCTGCCGGTCCCGCAGATGGTCGATCAGGACGTCCAGCGGCGGCCGGGAGGAGTGGTCCCGGATCTCCAGGGCCTCGGTGACGCTCTGGGCGAGCAGTGCGGGGTTGTCCAGCTCGGCGAGTTCCGCGAGCCAGACGCCGTCGGGGAAGGCCCGGCGCGCGTCCTCGGCGACCCGCAGCGCCAGCCGGGTCTTGCCGACACCGCCGACCCCGGTGAGAGTCACCAGGCGCGATGCGGACAGCATTCTCTTGACCTCGGCCGCCTCGTGCCGACGCCCCACGAAACTCGTCACCTCCGACGGCAGCCTGCCGGTCTGCCGTCCGGCCGAGGTGTCCGTTGCCACCGCACCCATCGCTGCCTCGAACCAGCCCCGGGCGGGCGGACTCCGCCCGCGCGGACCGAGCCGATACCCCAAGGCTATGCCTGTGCGGGGGCCGTCGCAGCCCGTCGAACAGCCGACGTATGACGTGGGGTGATCCCTCTGTCGCGCATGGTGGGGGAATGCAGCACGGGCGGTGAGCGGTGGTGGCCGGGTGTGATCCCCCCGGGGCCCGGGGGGCGGGATCGGGTACCGATGCGGGGATATCTCCCCTCGCCGTGTCCGGTCGCGCCGACCGATGCTGGGTTCCTCGGAAGAGCTCCGCCGACCGTCGGCGGAAGAGCGAAGGTCCAGCCATGTGCCTCCATCAGCCCCCCTGTCCCTCCGCGGACGCGACCGATCATGATTCCGCGCGTCTCGTGGCCTCCCATCCCGAGCAGGGCTGGAGCCTGCTCTGCAACGGAGTGGTGATCTTCGCGGACACGGGCGAACTGCTTCCCGACGGGCGCGTCATCCCCGCCCCCCGGGTCTGCCCCGACCAGTCGGCATGAACGCCCCACCCCTCACCATGAACGCCCCACCCCTCACCGTCGCCCCGCCGGCGCCCATGAGCACGGCCCGCCGACCGGTCCGGACCGCCCCGGCCACCTGCGGTGGGACCTCGTGGTTGCTGCCCTCCGAACCCGCCTCGGTGCCCCAGGCCCGCCGCCTCGCGGTCGCGCAGCTGGCGGCGTGGGCGCTCACTGAGCACATCGACAACGCCGAGCTGCTGGTGAGCGAGCTGGTCACCAACGCGGTGCGGCACGCCTGTGGACCGATCCGGCTGACCTTCTCGCTGTGCGCGACCGACCGTGCCTTCCGGTGCGAGGTCGCGGACGAGGACTGCGGAGAGCCCCGGCTGTGCCGGGCGGGCGCACACGACGAAGGGGGGCGCGGGATCCATCTGCTGGAACTGCTCTCCCGCCGCTGGGGCAGCACCGCCACCGCGGTGGGCAAGGTCGTCTGGTTCGAACTGCACACACGACGGAAGGAGACGCCATAGAGAACTCCACGCCTCGTACCCATACGGTGAAACCGCATGGCCCGGGGAAGCGGCCAGTGTGCGCCCTCACCGCACCGGCC
This sequence comes from Streptomyces sp. NA02950, assembly GCF_013364155.1. Lineage (NCBI taxonomy): Bacteria > Bacillati > Actinomycetota > Actinomycetes > Kitasatosporales > Streptomycetaceae > Streptomyces > Streptomyces sp. NA02950. The sequence continues at coordinate 8,876,574 of NZ_CP054916.1, forward strand.
GTCCCCGGGTCGCTGTCTGCCCAGGGCCGCACCCCCGCTCACCACGGGAGTCTCTGCCCGCGTCATTGATCGTCGTCATACGGTTCATGTAGCCTGACGATCGCACCGAGTGGCGTAGTTTTCGGATTTTTTCGCAGTTTGTGCAGTGTGTGGGGCCGAGGGGGCTGCCGTGGGGGATGAGCGGACCACGGCCTCCGGCCCCTCCAGCACCTTGGTCGGCCGCACCGGGGAACTCGCGGCGCTCACCGGCCACGCCGAGTCCGCCATCGCCGGACGATCCGGACTGGTGCTGCTGACCGGACCGGCCGGAATCGGCAAGACCAGTCTGCTGCGCGCCTTCCTCGGCAGCGATGTCTGCCGGAAGATGACCATGCTGCACGGCACCTGCGGTGAGGTCGCCTCCGGCACGGGCTACGGCGGTGTCCGCGCCCTCTTCGGCGCACTGGGGCTCACCGACGGGACTGCCGGGGAGTCCGCGCTGCTGCGCGGCAGCGCCGCACGCGCCCTCCCCGCGCTCACCCCCGACCCCGGCCATGACGAGCCGTACGCGGCGGCCGCGTACCCGGTGCTGCACGGGCTGTACTGGCTCGCCGCCAACCTCATGGTCCAGGGCCCACTGGCGCTCGTACTGGACGATGTGCACTGGTGCGACGAGCGGTCGCTGCGCTGGATCGACTTCCTGCTGCGGCGGGCCGACCACCTCCCGCTGCTCGTGGTGCTCGCCCAGCGCACCGAGGCCGAGCCCACCGCGCCCGCCGCCCTGGCCGACATCGTCGCCCAGCCCCGCACCGCGGTGCTCCGCCTCGACCCGTTGACCGACACGGACGTGGGGGAGATGGCGCGGCTGGTCTTCCCCACCCCCGTCGCGCCGAGCTTCGCCGAGCGCGCCGCGGCCGTCTGCGGCGGCAACCCCCTCACCCTCGCCCGGCTGCTGCGCGAGCTGCGCGCCAAGGGCGTACCGCCCGACGAGCACGGCATCCGGGAGATCGCCGAGGTCGGCCAGCACGTGGTCGCCCTGTCGGTGCGCGCCCTGTTCGACCACCGGCCCGGCTGGGTCCGGGACGTGGCCACCGCGATCGCGGTCCTCGGCGACGAGGACGCCGGGCACATCGGCGCGCTCGCCGGGGTCCCGGCCGCCCGGGTCGAGGAGGCCGTGGCGTTGCTGCGCGACGCCGAGGTGATGGCGCCCGACCGCCCGGACCTGGCCCATGACGTGGTGCGCTCGGCGGTGCTCGAGACCGCCGGCGCCGCGGCCCTGGCCGTGCTGCGTGCCAAGGCCGCCCTGCTGCTGAGCGACATCGGACGGCCCGCCGAGGAGGTCGCCAACCAGGTGCTGCTGGTCCCCGGCACCCCCGAACCGTGGATGCGCGTGGTGCTGCGCGAGGCCGCCTCGCGGGCCGAGCACCGGGGCGCCCCCGAGGCCACCGCCCGCTATCTGTACCGCGTCCTGGAGGCCGAGCCGGACAGCGTCCCGGTCCGGGTCCAACTCGCCAGGGCGCTGGCGGAGATCAACCCGCTGGAAGCGGTCCGGCTGCTGGAGCACGCGCTGTCGCTGACCTCCGACGTCCGCGCCAAGGCGCCCATCGCCGTGCAGTACGGCATGACCTGTCTGCCCGTGCAGCGTTCGCGGAGCGCCGTCCGGGTGCTCACCGAGGTGCTGGACGCGCTCGAGGCCGGGACGGGGCCCGAACCCGATCCCCAGGACGCCGAGTTGCTCACCCTCGTCCGCTCCGCGCTGCTGATCACCGGCTCCGACGAGAAGGCGACCATCGACGCGGTCCGGGAACGCTTCGCGCGGATGCCCGAGCCGCCCGGTGACACCCCCGCACAGCGCCAGATCCTGGCCGTGATGACGCTGCACTCCGCGCTGGGCGGCGGCTCCGCCGAGAGCACGGTGCGCCGGGCCCGGCACATCCTGAGCTCCTCGGGGGTGGCGCTGGACAACTGGTCGTTGCTGCTGTCCTCGGTCAGTCTGACCCTGGCCGACGAGACCGACGGCGCGCTGGAGGCGCTGGACCGCTCGATGCGGCTCAGCCAGGAGAGCGCGGCGGTGTGGTCGTATGTGCTCGCCCTGTCCAGCCGCGCCCTGGTGCTGCACGGGCTCGGCGCGATGCCCGACGCGCTCGCCGACGCCCAGACCTCCCTCGAGATCATCGGCGAGGAGCGGTGGGGCGCCAATATGACCATGCCGCAGACCGCGCTGGCCACCGTCCTGATCGACCGCGGCGAGCCGGAACGCGCCGAAGAGCTGCTGGCGCGGGTCACCCGGCCGAACATCGAGGGGTTCGCCATGGAGTACCACTCGTATCTGATGGCCCGCGCGCGGGCCCGGTGGGCACTCGGCGACGGAGACACCGCGCTGCGGCTGCTGCTCGACTGCGGGAGTTCCCTGGCCGAAGCCGGGCTCGCCAACCCGGTCTTCGTCCCCTGGTGGGCCGAGGCGGCCTGTATCTGCGCCGCGGAGAAACGCCCCGACCGGGCACGGGACGCCGTCGACCACGGAGCCGAGCTGGCCCGGCGCTGGAACACCCCCCGCGCCCTCGGGCTCGCCGCGCTCGCCCGGGGAGTGATCACCCCCGGCCGGTCCGGTGTCGAGCTGCTCACCGAGGCCGTCGACCACCTGTCCGCCTCACCCGCCCGGGCCGAGTACGTCCGGGCCGAACTGCTGCTCGGAGGGGCGCTGCTGGAGGCGGGCGATCCACGCGCCGCCCGGGAGCATCTGCGCATGGCCGCCGACCTGGCCCAGAGCTGCGGGGCGCTCGCGCTCGCCCGGGACGCCCGGCGGCGGCTGGTCGCCGCGGGCGGCCGGATGCGCGAGATCACCGCCTCGCCGGTGGATCTGCTCACCGGCACCGAGCGCACGGTCGCCGGGCTCGCCGCGCGGGGCGCGGGCAACCGGGAGATCGCCGAGTCGCTGTTCGTCACCGTACGCACCGTCGAGACCCATCTCACCAGCGTCTACCGCAAGTTGGGGGTGAGTCAGCGCACCGAGCTGGGCTCGGTGCTGCACACCCCGAGCGTTCCCGATCCACGGGCCCCGGCCTGGGTCTCCGCCGCGCGCGGGCGACCCTGAGCGCGATGTGACGGCCCGGCGCGGTCCCTGGACGATGCGCCGGACATATAGTCACACCATGCAGTTCAACGGGCTCCCGTTCCCCGGGCGTGAACGAGAGCAGGCGGCGCTGGCGCGGGTCGTCACCGATCTCGTCGAGGGCCGGCCCGCGGTCGTGACGATCGCCGGGCGACCCGGCTTCGGACAGCGCGCACTGCTCGGATGGGCGGCCCGGCTCGCCGCCGGCCGCGGACTGCGCGTCCTGCGCGCCGAAGCCACCGTCGGCGAGAGCGTCCTGCGCTACGGCGCCGTCGACCAGGTGCTGACCCCCGTGGACGGGCTCGGCGACGGCGCCCGCCGGGCCCTCGTCGGACAGGGCCCGGACAGCCGTTTACCGGGACTGGCCGAACTGCTGCGCGCCGCCCGCGACCGGCCCACCCTGGTGACCGTGGCGGACGTGGGCCGGCTGGACCCGGTCTCACTGCGCTGGTTCGGAGCCCTGATACGCAGACTCTCCGGTACCCCGATCGCGGTCCTGGCCGGCAGCACCGGCGGCCACCACCCGGGCTGGTGCGGGATCACCTCCGCCCCGGGCCCGGTCCCCGCCACCCAGCTCACCCTGTCCGCCCTGACCGGCCGGGACCTCGCCACCGCCGTGGCGCTGATCTGCGGCGAGCCCGGCGAGGAGCCGTTCACCGCGGCCGCAGCGGAGGCCACGGCGGGCAATCCCGAGGTGGCGCACGAGGCGTTGCGCCGCTTCGCCGGGCGCGGCCACCGGCCGCTGGCCGCCCGGGTGCCCGAACTGCGCTCCCTCGCCGCCTCCGTCACGGGAGAGCACACCGCCCGGGTGCTGAGCGGGCTGCCCGACACCGCCGTGGCCGTACTGCGGGCGCTGGCGGTCTGCGGCGAACTGCTCGACCTGCCCCTGCTGTACACCCTCGCCGGACCCCGGGCGGCACGTGAACCGGGGCTGCGCGCCACCCTGGAGGCGACCGGGCTCACCGTCACCTCCGGCACCGCCCTGCGGCTGCGCAACGCCGACGTACGCGCCCGCGTCCTGGAGGAGATGACCGCCGCCGAACGCGCCGATCTCTTCGCCCGCGCCGCCGAACTGGCGCACCGGGCAGCCGTACCCGACGAGGACATCACCCGCCTCCTGCTCGCCGCCCGCCCCGCCGGAGAGCCCTGGGCCGTGCACACCCTGCGCCGCACCTGCGCCGCCGCCCTGCGCGCCGGACGGTCCGCCGAGGCGATCGCCTGTCTCACCAGAGCGCTGGAAGAGCCCATGGAACCCGGGCCGCGCGCCCGGCTGGGCCTCGAACTTGCCGCCATCGAGGTGCTGGCCGCGCCGGAGGCCGGAGACCGTCGCCTGGAGGAGATCATCCGCACCGAGGGCGACCAGCTCGCCCGGACCCGCACCCGCGCCGCCGATCTGGGCCTGACCCGCGGCGGTGTCGAGGGGCTGCGCCGGGCGATGCTGAGCGCGCTGCCCGCGGCCGGTGAGACGGAGCGGGCCGAACTGACCGCCCTCTTCTGGCTCTCCGAGGAGGAACGGGAGGACGACACCGCGCTGACGCTGGCCGACGTCCCCCCGCTGCCGGACCGCCCGCCGTGCCCGGCACAGGCCGGGGCGCGTGCCTGGCAACTCGCCCTGCGCGCCGAGAACCTGCCCCTGACGCGGGAGCTGGCCCGCCGCGCGGTCACCGGCCAAGAGGGCGGCGGCGCGCTCACCCTGCCCCGGCTCGCGGCGGCCCGCGCCCTGTTCCTGACCGATGACGTGGAGGAGGCCGAGACCCGGCTGGACGTCCTCCACACCGAACTGCGCCGCCGCCACGCCCGCGCCGCCGCCGCGCTCGTCCTCGCCGTCCGCGGCGAACTCCATCTGCGCCGCGGACGCCTGGACCGGGCCGAACGGGACGCCGTCGCCGCCGAACGGTCCCTGCCCCACGCCCGGTGGCATCCGGACACCGCCCCCTATCTGTCCGCCGTGCAGATCACCGTCGCCCTGGAGAGCGGCCAGGCCGACCGGGCCCGGGCGCTCGCGGCGACCGCCCCGCCCACCGGCGAGCGACAGGGCACGGCCTGGGCGTATCTGCTGTTCGCCCAGGGGATGGTGGGCCTTCTGGACGGCCGGGTGACCGAGGCGAGAGAGCGCTTCCGCTCCGCGGGGCGACGACTGCTGCGCCGCGGCCACCTCAACCCCGCGCTGATGCCGTGGCGTTCGATGGCCGCCCGGGCCTGCCACGCGGCCGGGGACCACGAGGAGGCCGAGCGGCTGACCGGGGAGGAGATCGCGCTGGCCCGGCGGTGGGGCGCGCCGAGCGCTCTGGGCTGGGCCCAGCTCGGTGCCGGACGGGTGGCCCGCGAACGGCGCGCCGACCGGCTCCGCGACGCGGTGCGCACCCTTCGCGGCACCCCCTCCCTGCTGGCCTTCGCCGGTGCGCTCACCGAGCTGGCCAGGACCGAACTCGACGCCGGGGACCACCGTGCGGCCTCCGCGCTGGTCGCCGAACTGGCCACGTTCACCACCACCCACCGCCCCTCCAGCAGGCTGGCCGAGCGGGTGCGTACGCTCACCGAACGACTGGGCCGGTCCGCCGCGTCCGGCACCGTCCCGCATCCGGCGTGGGCCACACTGACCGAGGCCGAACGGCGCACCGCGACCTTGGCCGGACACGGCCGCGGCAACCGCGAGATCGCCGAACTGCTGTCGGTGACCACCCGCACCGTCGAGCTCCGGCTCAGCGGCGCGTACCGAAAGCTGCGGATCCGCGGGCGGGCGGAACTGCGCACGCTGATCCGGGCGGCAGAGGGGTACGGAACGGATGTTGCTTGAGCGCGAGGCCGAGCGGGCACAGGTCGCGGAGGCCCTGAAGGCCGCCCGCGCGGGAGAGTCGTCACTGCTGCTGATCACCGGACCGCTCGGGATCGGCCGCACCGCGCTGCTGCAACGGCTGGCCGCCCCCACCGAGGACGCCGACGTCCGGGTGCTGCGCGCCAACGCCGCCCCGATGGAGCAGGACTTCGCCTTCGGCGTGGTCCGCCAGCTCTTCGACAGTCTGCTCACCGGTGCCCCGGAGGAGCTCCGCGAACGCTGGCTGCGGCAGCACGGCGGCTTCGCCCGCACGGTCTTCGCCGACGACGTCGTCCCGTCAGGGGAGGGCCGGGCGGCCGCCGCCAGTGAGGCCGTGCTGTACGGTCTGCGCTCCCTGCTGGCCGACGTCTGCGCCGACGGTCCGCTGCTGATCCTCGTCGACGACCTCCAGTGGGTGGACACCCCCTCGCTGCGCTGGCTCGCCTACCTGGTCAAGCGGTTGCACGGACTGCGCGCGGTCCTGGTGTGCACCCTGCGTGACGGCGATCCGCGCGCCCAGCACCCGCTGCTGAGCGAGGTCACCGACGCGGCCGCGCGGGTGCTGAGCCCCGGGCCGCTCACTCTCGAGGGCACCCAGGGGATGATCCGGGAGCAGTTCGGCGAGCGGGGCGACGAGGAGTTCGCCCGCGCCTGCTTCGAGATCTCCGGGGGCAACCCGCTGTTCCTGCTGTCGGTGCTGCTCGGCCTCGCCGTGGGCGGCCACCGGCCCACCGCGGACCACGCCGACGCCGCCCGCGAACTGCGCCCCTCCCAGCTGCGGGAGCGGCTGGCGGGCTGTATGCGCACCCAGCCGCAGCCGGTACGGGACCTGGCGGCGGCCATCGCGGTCCTCGGCGACCAGGGCGAACCCGAGCTGATGGCCCGGCTCGCCGGACTGGACGCGATCGGCTACACCGCCGCGCTGCGCGCCGTCCACGAACTGGGGCTGCTCGCCGCCCAACAGGAGCCGCGCTTCGTCCACCGCGTGGTGCAGGACGCGGTCGAGTCCTCCATGACGGTGGCCGAACGCGAGCGGCTGCACGACACGGCCGCCGCCCTGCTGTACCGCAACGGATGCCCGGCGGAGCTGGTGGCGGCCCAGCTGATGGCCGTCACCGCCTCCCGCCACCCCTGGTCGGTGGAGGTGCTGCGGGCCGCCGCGGACACCGCGCTGCGCCGCGGCGCACCGGACATCGCCGCCCGCTATCTGCGCCGTGCCCTGCTGGACGGCTCGCTGTCGGGCGAGGGCCGGGCCCGGCTGCTGATCGATCTGGCCACCGCGGAGCGCGGTTTCGACCCGGCCGCCTGCGAACGCCATATCTCCCAGGCGATACCCCTGCTGCCCTCGGCCCGGCACCGGGCCGCCGCCGCCCTGCGCATCTCCCCGACCATCGTGGGGCTCACGCCCCCGTCCGTCCTCGACCTGCTGCACCAGGTCGCCGAGGACCTGGGCCCGGTGGCCGAGCTGGAGGGCACCGCACGCGATCTGTCCCTGCGGCTGGAGGCCCGGCTGCGGCACGCCGGGCACGAGGATCCGGCCGAACTGGCCGCCGCCGTGGCCCGGTTGAACGGCATGGGGGAGGAGCCGCCGCTCGGCTCGCCCGCCGAACGCGAGCTGACGGCCGTGCTGCTCACCGCGGCGACGCTCACCGCCCGGCTGCCCGCCGATCGGGTCACCCGGCTGGCCCACCGCGTCCTGGAACGCGAACCGGCCACCTCGGCACGGGTGCACTCGGCGCTGCCGCTGGTGGTGATCGCCCTGGTCGCCTCCGACTCGGTGCGCGACATCACCTCATGGCTGTCGGCCGAGCGGCACACCGTGCGGCAGGACGCCACCGTCGTCGACGCGTTCGTCCACCTCGAGCGGGCGATGGTGCTCACCGCCCGTGGACGGGCCGCCAAGGCGCTCGACCACGCCGAACGCGCCGCGCGGCTGGCCGAGGACCACTGGCAGGAGATCGGCGTCATCTCCACCGCGGCCCTCACCGGGGTCGCCCTGGAACTGCGCGACCCCGCGCTCACCGAGCGGATCCTCGACCGGCTCGGCCGGCGCCGCTCCGCCGACCTGGCGCTGACGGCCGCCCTCCAGCTCCTCAAGGCGGCACAGGACACCGGGCACGGCCGCTGGACCGGTGCGCTGGAGACCCTGCTCGCCTGCGGACGGCAGATGGAGGCGTCGGGCTGGCGCAACCCCGTGCTCTTCCCGTGGCGGCCCTGCGCGGCCGCCCTCCAGGTGCGCGTCGGTGACGCCCGCGCGGCGTTCGCCCTCGCCGAGGAGGAACATCTGCGGGCCGTGGAGTGGGGAGCGCCCGTGGCGGTGGGCCGCGCCCTGCGGCTCAAGGGGCGGCTGAACGGCGGCGACCGGGGCGTGAACCTCCTGCGGGAATCCGTCGATGTGCTGCGCGCCTCCGCCAATGAACTCGAACTCGCCCGTGCGCTGCTGACCCTGGGCAGACGGCTGCGCGGCGGCACCGAAGCCGAGACCGTACTCCAGGAGGCCGCCGTCCTCGCCGCCGCCTGCGGCGCTCCCTGGCTGAGGGAACGGGCCGGTACCCGGAACGGCCGCGCCGCGTCCGCCACGCGGCCGGAGGCCGGTCTCACCCGCACCGAACGCACGGTGATCTCCCTCGTCGGCCGCGGGCTCACCAACCAGGAGATCGCCGGTGAACTCGGGGTGACCTCACGCGCCGTCGAGAAGCACCTCACCCACGCCTACCGCAAGCTCGAGGTCTCCGGCCGCCGCGAACTCATCCGTCTACTGCCTCGCCTTCAACGGGAAAACCGCAGTTAACGTCGGTAATTGAGCGGGATCGGCGCAGCCGGTGAACCACCGAACCGAACCACCGAAACCCAGGGGTGCGGACCGAACCCCGGCCCCCGCCGACCACAGGATTGGGCCACAACACCGCAGTTGACGTTGACTGGCTCAGCCACTCCTCCCTAGTCTCCATTCTGAAATCACATTCGAAAAACAATTGCGCGCACAATCCCCCCCGCAGAATTCAGAATTCAGGAAGGGATGGCAGTCCCTTGGCAATGTCCGCACTAGCAGATTCGGCTCGGCCAACCCCCCACGAGCTCGGATGTGAACAGGCCGAGTACGCCGATCTCCTGCGCCAGTTCGACCAGCCAGGGGTGTGCGTCGTATGTCTCGACCCGTCCCTGACGGTCCAGCAGGCCAACCGGGAATTCTTCCGCCAGTTCGACGACGCCACGGCCGACGTCTGCGGCCGCGGCTTCTGCGACCTGGTCCACCCGAGTGTCCGGCAGACCCTGCGACGTCAGTTCACCGGGCTCGTCGACGGTTCCCGTCATCGCTTCGCCGCACAAACGGTGCTCGTCGGATCGCAGGGTTCGGCCTTCACCAGTGTGCTCACGGGCGTGGCCGTACGCGAGGGCCGCTCCCATGTGGCGTCCATCCTCGTGCTGTTGCGCCCCACCGCGGGCGGCGGCGAGCTGAACATGGTCACCGAACGCAAGAAGCTGCTCACCGAGATCGAGGCGCGCATCCTGGAGGGGATCGCCGCCGGTCTGTCGACGATCCCCCTGGCCGCGCGGCTCTACCTCAGCCGACAGGGCGTCGAGTACCACGTGACCCGGCTGCTCCGTAAGCTGCGGGTGCCCAACCGTGCCGCCCTGGTCTCCCGCGCCTATTCCATGGGCGTCCTCAATGTGGGCTCCTGGCCTCCGAAGGTCGTCGAGGACTTCGTCAAGTGATCCCGCCCGAGGGGTGGGCGACTCGCGGCCACAGCCGGTCCGATGCCGACCGGCTGTGGCCGCGCCGCCACTCCAGAACACCTGACACGGACCGGGCCCTCGCCCACCTCGACCCGCCGGTCGCCGACTACGCCCGCGACGGCGTCGTCCGCACCGTACGGATCGCCCGGACCACCCCGCGCCGCGCCGACGTGCTCCATCTGCGCCGGGCCCACCACCGGCGGACGCTGGACCGGCTCGGCGTCCCGGTCTGGGACGAGGACGACGAGCGGGCCGTGCATCTGCTGTGCACGGAGGGCGACACGGCGGTCGGCGCCCTGCGCGTCACCGTCGACCGGGCCGGAGAGGGCGAGCTCTACGAGGACTTCGGGCACGAGGAGTTCGGGCACGAGTACTTCGGGCAAAGCGACTTCGGCCACGAGGACTTCGGCCGAGGCGACTTCGGCCACGACGATTTCGGCCCGCTGCACAGGACGCTCGGCGACGCTGAACTGCTGATGTTCGCCCGGCAGATCGTGCAGCCGCGACGGCGCGGCAGCGAGGTCGCCACCGCGCTGGCCCACGCCGCGTGCCTGTGGTGGAGCGTGCACTCCCGGCTGCGGCGGATCGCGTTCACCGGGATCACCCCCGCGGCGCCGGCCCCGGTCTTCGGGGCCACCGCGGTCACCCCGCCGTTAGCCCTGGGCCCGGCGTGCGTCGCGGTCGCCGTCTTCACCGGGCGGCTGGACACGGTCGCCGACGAGACCGCGCGGCGGCTGCTCCGCACCGGATGGTCGATCACCCTCCGGGAGGCCCTGGGCACCGGCGGAGCCGCGGGCGCGGCCGTCGACACGGCGGCCGGAACGCGGGAGGCGGACGCGCCGCGGGAGACACCGTGACCGACGTCCGCGCCCCCGCCGGGCCGCCCCGGCTGCCGTTCCCGGGCGGGCGCCCGGCCGAACCGCCCTCCCTCTACCTCCGGTTGCGCCGGGAGTGCCCGGTCAGCCGGGTCCGGATGCCGTCCGGCGATCTCGGCTGGCTGGTCACCCGGTACAAGGACGCCCGGTTCGCGCTCTCCGACCGCCGGTTGAGCAAGGCCGCGCTCACCGAGCCCGGCGCACCCCGGATCCGGCCCGGAGTCCTGCCGCCGGGGCTGCTGTTCACCACCGATCCGCCCGAGCACACCGTACTGCGCACCCGGGCCACCGCCGCGCTGACCCGTACCCGGATCGGCACCCTGCGCCCCGCGGTCGGCCAGATCGCGCGGGACCTCGCGGACACCCTCGGCCCCCGCGGCGAGGCCGACCTCGTGGCCGACTTCGCCAGGCCCCTCGCCATGCGCGTCATGTGCCGTCTGCTCGGCGTCCCCCTGGGCGACCGGGAGCGGTTCGCGCACTGGGCCGAGGCGGTGCTCGCGGTCGACGGACACGGCTCCGGCGAGGTCGAGCGCGCCCAGCGCGACCTCATGGCGTACACCGCGGCCCTGGTCGCCGCACGCGCCGCGGCACCCTCGGACGACCTGGTCTCCGCGCTCGCACGGGACGGCGACGACGCCACCGCCGTCTCCCTCGCCGCCACGTTCCTGGTCACCGGATACGAGACGATGGTCGCCGCCGTCGCGAACGCGGTGCTGACCCTGCTCACCCGGGGCGGTCTCCCCGCGCCCTGGCCCACCGACCCCCGGGCGCTGATCGAGGAACTGCTGCGGCTGGGCACCTTCGGTGACGCGCTGCGCACCCGCCGCGCGATCGCCGATGTCACCGTGGGCGGCGTGACGGTGCCCGCTGGTGACGTGGTGCTGGTCTCCCTCGCCTCCGCCAACCGCGACGAGACCGTCTTCACCGCCCCCGACCGGCTGCTGCCGGGCCGCACCCCCCGCCATCTGGCCTTCGGCCACGGTGCGCACTACTGCCCCGGCGCGCGGCTGGCCCGGATGGAGCTGGAGGCCGGCCTGCGGTGTCTGGCCGGCCGCTTGCCCGGGCTGCGGCCGGCGATGGCGCCGGAGGAGGTGGTGCCGCGCGCGGGCTCCGCCGAGCGGCCGCCCGAACGGCTCCCCGTCCGCTGGGATCCGCCGGGCGGTGCGAGCGGCTCAGGACGCGGAGGAGGGGCCGTGTGACAGCCGCAGCACATGGAAGGCGGTGAGCGCGACATGGAGTTCGGTGCGCCGGCCGCCTGACTCCAGATCACAGCCGAGCAGCCGCTCGATCGAGCGCAGTCGCTGGTAGAACGCCTGCCGGGACAGATTCGCCCGCTTGGCGGCCACGGTCTTGCTGCCCGCCGCGTCCAGATAGGCGTGCAGAGTCGACAGCAGGTCGGTGCCGTGCCGCTCGTCGTGGTCGACCAGCCGCCCCAGCTGCCGCTCCACGTACTCCTGCACCCGCACATCACCGCGCAGCGCGTACAGCAGCTGCCGCAGTCCGATGTCGCACAGCTCGTGGAAGGGCTTGTCCGGGGTGCCGGGAACGGCGGCGTCCGCGACCCGGGCCGCCTGCTGGAAGGAGCGCGCCAACTGGGACAGATCCGCCACCTCGGAGCCCACGCTGACCACCGCGTCCGGCCGGGACTCCCGCACCAACCGGCTCAGCCGCTCCGCCAGCGGCCGCCAGGAGGTGGCCGGGGGAAAGGCGAGCAGCACCCCGATATGGTCCCCGGGCACCGCCCCGACCAGCACGGACGTTCCGCCCGCCGTCAGCTCGGCCGTCAGCCGGTCCTCCAGCTCCGCCGACTCCTCGGGTGGCCCCGGCCGCCCGGTGAGGGCGACCAGGGCGACGATGAACCGGCGGCCCTGCACCGGTGTCCCCAGCGCCTCGGCCCGCGCCCTGGCCTCCCCGGCCGACCGGCAGCGCTGCTCGACCAGGTCCAGCAGCAGGGTGCGGTGCGCCCGCCGCTCCCAGCGGATGTGCTGGGTCAGCCGGGCGATGGTCAGGGCGGTGGCCGTGCGCTCCAGGACCATCGCGTGCTCGGGGCCGGTGGCCGGGGCGCCGGAGGCGTCGGGGAGCATCAGCAGCCGCCCCCAGCGCTCGCCCCGGTACTCCACCGCGGTCACCAGCCAGTTCTCCGGCCCGCTCAGCTCGGTGCGATCGGGGGAAGGGGTGGCACGGGACCGCCGTTCCCAGCCGGACAGCGCCGCCTCGACCCCCGGGCCCGGGGGACCGCAGATCACGGCCTGGTGCACCAGGTTCTCCAGCACCACGGGATGTCCGCTCATCTCGGCCGCCATGCCCACCACCTCATCGGGCTCGGCGCCGCGCAGGGTCAGCGCGGTGAAGGTGTCGTGGACGTCGTGGGCCCGGCGCAGGCTCTCGACCTGACTGCCGATGATCACGGAGTGGACGATCTGGGTGACCTCCACGAAGTTCACGCTCCTGGAGAGCAGCACCAGCGGGAAATCCCGGTCCAGACAGGCGCGCACCAGCTCTTTCGGCGGCTGGTGGTAGCGCCGGACCAGCTCTATCACCAGCCCCGCCGCACCGACGTCCGCCAGCTCCTCCACATAGCGGCGAACCTGCGAGGGGTCCTCCTCGGGCAGCGGCATCCCGGTGGTGAGCACGAGCTCCCCGCCCTTGAGGAAGGAGGCCGGATCGAGCAGCTCGGTGATGTGCACCCAGCGCACCGGACGGGACAGCTGCTCCCGGCCGGACACCACCTCCGGCAGCCCCGCGGCCAGCACCGGCAGGCGCAGCGTCGCGGCGAGCGTGAGCGGTGCGCCGGCCTCGTACGTGATACCGCCGGAGCCGTTCATGCGGATCACTCTGACAAGCTCCCGTCCTCCGCGCAACGGGCCCTCTTGACACGGTGCCCGTGCGGTGTCGTTGACAGATCGTCCATACCGATCACCACAGAGCGACACAATGATCATTGTCTTGGCCCGGTCCGCTCCCTCACGCTCGAAGAGTCCGCGCAAACGCCGACCTGTTGGGTGTGGGAGAGAACATGACCAATCTGTCGCCGCAGCTTCGCCAGGCCACTCCGGTGGTTGCCGTCCGTGGAGAGGGCGTCCATGTCGACGGCGAGGACGGCCGGCGGTATCTCGACTTCACCGCGGGCATCGGTGTCACCAGCACCGGCCACTGCCATCCGCGGGTCGTCGCCGCGGCGCAGGAGCAGGTGGGCACCCTCATCCACGGCCAGTACACGACCGTGATGCACCCGCCGCTGCGGCGGCTGGTCGAGAAGCTGGGCGAGGTGCTGCCGCCGGGGCTCGACAGTCTGTTCTTCGCCAACTCGGGCAGCGAGGCGGTGGAGTCGGCCCTGCGGCTCGCCCGTCAGGCCACCGGACGGCCGAACGTCCTGGTGTGCCACGGCGGCTTCCACGGCCGTACCGTCGCCACCGCGTCCATGACCACCTCCGGGACCCGCTTCCGCTCCGGCTTCTCGCCCCTGATGAGCGGTGTCGTGGTGACCCCGTTCCCCACGGCCTACCGGTACGGATGGGACGAGGAGACCGCGACGAGGTTCGCCCTGCGGGAGCTGGACTACGTCCTCCAGAGCATCTCCCACCCGGACGACACCGCGGCGGTCATCGTCGAACCGGTGCTCGGCGAGGGCGGCTATGTGCCCGCCACCGAGGGCTTCCTCCAGGGACTGCGCGAGCGGGCCGACCGCCACGGCTTCCTGCTCATCCTGGACGAGGTGCAGACCGGCGTCGGCCGCACCGGCCGGTTCTGGGGACATGATCACTTCGGGGTCCGCCCCGACATCCTGGTCACCGCCAAGGGCCTGGCCAGCGGCTTCCCGCTGTCGGGCATCGCGGCCTCCGAGGAGCTGATGAGCAAGGCCTGGCCCGGCTCCCAGGGCGGCACCTACGGCGCCAACGCGGTGGCGTGCGCCGCCGCGGCCGCCACCCTCGACGTGGTACGCGAGGAGAACCTCGTCGCCAACGCCGCGGCCATGGGGGCGCGGCTGCGCAGCGGGCTCGAGGACGTGGCCGCCAAGACCCCCGCCATCGGCGATGTCCGCGGACTCGGGCTGATGCAGGCCAGCGAGTTCGTCACCGAGGACGGCGAGCCGGACCCGGCCACCGCCGCCCGGGTCCAGAAGGCCGCGGTGGACGAAGGGCTGTTGCTGCTGCTGTGCGGCGCCTGGAACCATGTGGTCCGGATGATCCCCGCCCTGGTCGTCGACGAAGCGGCGATCGACGAGGGTCTGCGCGCCTGGTCCGCCGCCGTGAGCGCCGGAACCGCGGCCTCCTGACGCGCCCCGGACCTCGAAGGAGACTGCCGCCATGTCCACCCCCTCGTTCCCCGCCGCGGACGACGTCCTCGCCAGGGTGCCCAAGAAGCTCTACATCGCCGGATCGTGGTCCGACGCGGCCGGTGGCCTGACCATGCCGGTCGACGACCCGGCCACCGGCGAGGCGCTGTGCGAGGTCGCCGACGCGAGCCCCGCGGACGGGCAGCGCGCCCTGGCCGCCGCCGTGGACGCCCAGGAGAAGTGGGCCGCCACCGCGCCCCGGGCCCGCAGCGAGATCCTGCGCCGCGCCTATGAGCTGATCCTCGAGCGCGCCGACGTGCTGGCCGCCCTGATGACGGCCGAGATGGGCAAACCGCTGGCCGAGGCGCGCGGCGAGGCCGCCTACGCCGCCGAGTTCTTCCGCTGGTTCTCCGAGGAGGCCGTCCGTATCGACGGCGGGTTCGCCACGATGCCGGACGGCAGGAACCGCATGCTGCTCATGCGCCGCCCGGTCGGCCCCTGTCTGCTCATCACCCCGTGGAACTTCCCGCTCGCCATGGGCACCCGCAAGATCGGCCCGGCGATCGCCGCGGGCTGCACCATGGTGCTCAAGCCCGCACCCCAGACACCGCTGTCCAGCCTCGCCCTCGCCGGGATCCTGGAGGAGGCCGGGCTCCCGCCGGGCGTACTGAACGTGGTGACCACCTCACGTGCCGGAGAGGTGGTGGAGCCGCTGCTGACCGGCGGGCAGATCCGGAAGCTCTCCTTCACCGGCTCCACCCAGGTCGGGCGCACCCTGCTGGCCCAGTGCGCGCCCGCCGTCGTCCGCACCTCCATGGAGCTCGGCGGCAACGCTCCCTTCATCGTCTTCGACGACGCCGATCTCGATGCCGCGGTCGAGGGCGCCATGATCGCCAAGATGCGCAACATGGGGGAGGCGTGCACCGCGGCCAACCGGTTCTTCGTCCACCGGTCCGTCGCCGCCGAGTTCGCCGGCCGGCTCGCCCGCCGGATGGGCGCGCTCGAGGTGGGGCCCGGCAGCCGCCCCGGTGTCGACGTGGGTCCCCTCATCGACCGGGCCGGCCGGGAGAAGGTCGAGGACCTGGTCGCCGACGCGGTGGCCCGCGGCGCCGAGGTACTGATCGGCGGCAGCGCCCCGGAGGGGCCCGGCTGCTTCTACCCGCCCACGGTGCTCACCGGAGTGGACCCCGCGAGCCGGCTGATGGAGACGGAGATCTTCGGACCGGTCGCGGCCATCCTCACCTTCGACGACGAGGACGAGGTCGTCGCCACGGCCAACGCCACCGAATGGGGGCTGGTGGGCTATGTGTTCACCCAGGAGCTGAACCGCGCGCTGCGGATGAGCGAACGGCTCGAGGTCGGCATGGTCGGCCTCAACACCGGTCTGGTCTCCAACCCGGCGGCTCCCTTCGGCGGGGTCAAGCAGTCCGGGCTCGGCCGCGAGGGCGGCCGGGTCGGCATCGACGAGTTCCTGGAGTACAAGTACGTCGCGGTCCCGGTCTGACCGCACCGCCCGAACCAACCGCCCCGCGCCCGCCCCGGCCCCACGGCCCGGGGCGGGCGCACCGCCGTACACCCGCTGACCGGACCGTCCGGAACCAGCGGTGCGGCCGGGGCGTTGCCCCCATGAACGCGGTGGTGAGGAGCGGACATGGGCGAGTTGGTCCCCGGCGGCAATCTGGCGCTGCCCGACGGCGCGCTGACAATCCGGGTGCCCGGCCCCTTCGACCTGTCCGCGCTGATCACCGGTGCGGACGGAAAGGTCGCGGGCGACGCCGACTTCGTCTTCTTCAACCAGCCCTCGGCGCCCGGCGCGCGGCTGCACGGCGACACCCTCGCCCTCCACCCCCGGCGGCTGCGCCCGGACGCCGAGCGGATCACCGTCGTCGTCAGCCCCGCCGACCCCGCCACCCCGCTCGGGCGGCTGCCGGTGCCCGCGCTGACCGTCCTGGCGGACGGCGGGGTGCCGGTCGCCCGGTTCACCCCGCCGCGCCCCGCCCAGGAGACCCTGCTGCTGCTGGCCGAGGTCTACCGGCGCGGCGGCCGGTGGAAGGTGCGGGCGCTCGGCCAGGGATACGCCGACGGACTGGCCGGGCTGGCCCGGGACTTCGGTGTCGATGTCGCCGACGACGGGCCCCGGCCCGCAGCCCCGGCACCGTCCCCGCCCCAGGGGCAGCGCTCCGCGCCGGGAGGACCGCTGGAGGTGGTGAACGCGGCGCGGGCACGGGCCGGAGCGCCACCGCTGACCCTCGACACACGGCTCACCGCCGCGGCCGAGGCGCACGCCGGGGCCATGGCCACCGCCGGGCGGTTGGCCATGGAGGGCCCGGACGGCATCTCGCTGTTCCACCGGATCGCCACCGCGGGCTACCGCTGTCTGACGGTCGATGAGCACCTGATCTCCGGACCGCGCACGCCCGAGGGGTTCGTGGACTACTGCCTGTCGGACGCGGAGCGCCGCGGCCCGTTCGGCGACCCGGCCGTGGTCCACATCGGGCTCGGCCGGGCGGTCGGCCCCGGCGGGGACATCTTCTGGACGGCGGTGTGGGCCCGGCCGTTCACCCCGGACGGTCTGGGCCGGCTCACCTCCGAGGTGATCGCGCTCACCAACGCCGAGCGGGCCGCCGCCCGCCTCGCCCCGCTCACCCCCGAGCCGCGGCTGACGACGGCCGCGCAGCGGCACAGCGACGACATGGTCGCCCGCGACTTCTACTCCCACACCGGGCCCGAGGGGCAGCAGCCCTGGGACCGGGCCCGCGCCGCCGGGGCCGGCCACCGGGGCATCGGTGAGAACATCGCCTGTGGCCAGCGCTCCGCGGCGGAGGTCGTGCGCGGCTGGATGGACAGTCCGGGTCACCGCGCCAATATCCTCAAGCCCGACTTCACCCACATCGGCGTCGGCTACACCACCGGCAGCCGGGCCGGCACCTACTGGACCCAGGTCTTCGGCGGCGTCTGACGACAGGGGCGGGGCCGCTCAGGTGCGCGACTCCAGAATGCGCCGGGTGGCGTCCCCGTACACCCCGTTCGCGTCCCCGCGGATCCCGTTCAGGATCTGGAAGCGGGACACGGCCTCCGCGAGGGTCTGGTCGTACTGGCCGTTGACCTGCCCGCCCTGATACACGTCCGGGATCCGCAGCAGCCGGGTCTGGAGCTCGGTGACCGGCGGGCCGCTGTCCCCGAGCGTCAGGATGTTCGGATGCGCCTGCTGCTGCCACTGCCCGTCCGGTGTCTGCGTCGGGGGCTGCGACGGCGGTGTGGCGGGCGGCGTGGGCGCGGTGGAGGAGCCCCCGGCGGCGGGCGGCGAACTCACCCCTCCCGTCACCGGAGGCGCCGCGCCCGTCGCCGCGTCCCGGGGCAGCACCAGGGCGAGCGTCAGCGCGACCCCCGCACCGAGCCCGCCCACGAGCAGCGCCGCGGCCCGGGAGCGGCGCCCCACCACCGGGCCGGGTTCGGGGAAGGGAACGGGGTCGGGCGCGAACGCGGGAGCGGTGGGCACCGCGTCCCAGGACCCGGGCATCCCCGGCCCGGGCTCCATCTCCTGGGTGTCGGCCTCGGCCATCCGGTGGGCGTCCGGCGGCAGCGCGGCACCGGGCGGGCGGAACAGCTGCAGATCCTCCATCCACTCCTCGACCGGAGGGCCCGGCTCCGCGTCCGGTTCCCGCGCCGCGCGGGGTGCCGGGACCGGGCCGGGCGCGGGGACCGAACGGAAGGTGCCGGTCGGCCGGCTCATCTCACTCCCGATCCGCCGGCCGGGATCGTGTTCGGCTGCCATACAACCTCCTTCTGCGCCCACACCGTCAAGCGGACATACGGACGGAAGTCCGGGACGTCTCAAGCGGAGCGTTCATCGAAGGCCGCGAATCAGTGATCTCACTGGTCTCACCATTCCCGGCACCGGGCGTCGGTATGGCGTGGCTCCCCGGGGTACGCATCCCGAAGTGTTGCCCTGTCTCCTGACACATCGAAGGGAGCGCATTGTGATGGAACGGACCACATGTTGTGTGGTGGGCGGCGGCCCCGCCGGGATGGTCCTCGGTCTGCTGCTGGCCAGAGCGGGCGTCGAGGTGACCGTCCTGGAGAAGCACGGGGACTTCCTGCGCGACTTCCGCGGTGACACGGTGCACCCCAGCACCCTGGCCCTGCTGGAGGACCTGGGCCTGTCCGAGCGGTTCGCCGCGCTGCCCCAGAGGCATGTCCGCACCGTCCGGCTGCCCATCGGGCCGGGCGGCGATCTGGTCACCGTGGGTGACATCGGCGCGCTCTCGGGCCCGTACAACTACGTGGCCATGGTGCCGCAGTGGGACCTGCTGAACCTGCTGGCGGACGAGGCCGCGCGGGAGCCCTCCTTCCGGCTGCGGATGAACACCGAGGCCACCTCCTTCCTCCGGGAGGGCGGACGGATCACCGGGGTGCGCTATCGCGAGCGCACCGGCGGCGGTGCCACCGGTGAGCTGCGTGCCACCCTCACGGTGGCCTGCGACGGCCGGAGCTCGCTGGCCAGGGCCCTGCCCGAACTGGGGCTGCGCGCCTTCCCCTGCCCGATGGACGCCTGGTGGTTCCGGCTGCCGCGGCGGGAGTCCGATCCGCAAGGCGCGGTGGCCAACGCGGGTGACCGCTTCGTGACCGCCATGATCGACCGCGGCGACTACTGGCAGTGCGCCGTCCTCATCCCCAAGGGCCGCGACGAGGAACGCCGCGCCGCCGGTCTCGACCGGTTCCTGGCCGACTTCGCCGAGGCGAACCCCTGGATCGCCGACCGCGAGCCGGAGCTGAAGTCCTGGGACGAGGTGAAGCTGCTGGACGTACGGCTCGAACGGCTCCACCGCTGGCACCGCCCCGGACTGCTGTGCATCGGCGACGCCGCGCACGCCATGTCGCCCGTCTTCGGGATCGGGATCAACCTCGCCGTCGAGGACGCCGTCGCCGCCGCCCGCCATCTCGTCGGGCCCCTGTGCGAGGGCACCGTCGGGCTGGGCGACGTCCGCGCGGTCCAGCGCCGCCGGTGGCCGACCACGGTCGCGACCCAGGCACTCCAGCGGCTCGCCCATGCCCGGGTCATCGAACCGCTGCTCAGCGGACGTTCACCGGTCGGCAAGGAAGTACGCCCCCTGCGGCTGGCCGATCTGCTGACCAAGGCGCCATGGCTCAAGCGGGCGCCCGCGTACTTCCTCGCCTACGGCGCGATGCGCGAGCGCCCGCCCGCCGTGTCGCTGCGGCGCCCGGACTGAACCGGGCGAGCGCACGGAGCCGGACCGCTCAGACGATGCCCTCCGCGATCTCCGCCTGCTCACGGGCGGTCCCGTAACCGGTGGGGGTCCGGTACGAGCGGCGGGCGACGAACCACCAGACGGTGGCCAGGAGCAGCACTACCGCCAGGGCGATGGCGGCGTAGTTCATGGAGTCGACCGTCACCGGGCTGGACTGCGGCAGACAGAACAGCACCGTCACGCAGGCGACCCACACCACCGCCACCCAGCCCACCGGCTTGCTCCAGCGGCCCAGCTGCCACGGCCCCGGACGGAACCGGTCCCCGGCGCGCAGCCGCAGGAAGACCGGGATGGCGTAGGCGGGCGTGATCCCGATGACGTTGATCGCCGTCACCGCGCCGTAGGCGGTCTTGGAGTACAGAGACGGCAGCGCCAGCACACAGGCGACCACCACCGAAAGCCACACCGCGTGTACCGGGGTCTGGGTACGGGAGCTCACCCGCTGCCACATCCGGGACCCCGGCAGCGCGCCATCGCGGCTGAACGCGAACACCATCCGGCTGGCCGCCGCCACCTCGGCGTTGCCACAGAACAGCTGCGCCACGATGACGATGAGCAGCATGGCGGTGGCACCGCCGGTGCCGAGGGCGTCGATGAGGATCTGCGCCGGGGGCACCCCGGTGTCACTGTTCTGGGTCCCGGCGTAGTCCTGGATGGCGAACGTCAGCCCGGCCAGCAGCACGAACCCGGCGGCCCAGGACACCCAGATGGCCCGGACGATCCCGCGCGCGGCGGACACCGAGGCGTTGGAGGTCTCCTCGGACAGATGCGCGGAGGCGTCGTACCCGGAGAAGGTGTACTGCGCGAGCAGCAGCCCGATCGCCGCCACATACAGGGGATTCGACCAGCCGGTGTCATTGACGAACTCGGTGAACACGAACTCCGGCGACTGGTGGTGGGACGGGACGACCGCCAGCGCCCCGACGATCACGGCCACACCCACCAGATGCCACCACACACTGATCGAGTTGAGCACACTGACCAGCCGCACCCCGAACAGATTCAGCACCGCGTGCAGCAGCAGGATGCAGGCGAAGATGACCATGGTCGATTCCGGGGTGGGATCGAAACCCCACTGGAGCTGGAACAGGGCGCCGGTGAACAGCGCGGCGCCGTAGTCGATTCCGGCGATCGCTCCCAGCAGTCCCAGGAGGTTGAGCCAGCCGGTGTACCAGCCCCAGGCCCGGCCGCCGAGCCGGTCGGCCATGTAGTACAGCGCACCGGAGGTGGGATACGCACTGGTCACCTCCGCCAGCGCCAGCCCGACGAACAGCACGAACAGGCCGACTCCGGCCCAGCCCCACAGCATCACCGCCGGACCGCCGGTGCTCAGCCCGAAGCCGTACAGCGTCATACAGCCGGACAGGATCGAGATCACCGAGAAACTGATGGCGAAGTTGCCGAAGCCGCCCATCCGGCGGGCCAGGACCGGCTGATAGCCGAGTTCCCGCAGCCGCTGCTCTTCGTCGTGCTGGGGGGCGTGCCCCGATTGCGACCATGCCGTGGACATGAAGGTACCTCCGGAATCGGAAAGCGGAGAGCGTTCAACGGAAGGTGGAGGAGGGCCGAGCGGTGACGCTCAGCCGTTCGGCCCGGATCTGGACCCGCCGGCGCCCGCCAGACTGCGGACGCGGGCGCGCAGGAACGTATCCTCGGCCAGTGCGCGGTCCGCCGGGTCGGGGGTGCGATAGGCCCAGGGGAGCGGGGTGAAGTACGGCCCGAGTGCCTCGAACACGCGGGCGGCGTCGGGGAATTGCAGCGCTCCCCAGAGCGCGTGCGCCAGATGGTTGAGGTCCAGCGGGGAACGTGTGGTCCGGTCCGTGTGGTCGAACCAGCCGTGCAGCGCCCTGTTCGCGTCCCGGACCGCGTCCTCGGTGGCCCAGTGCAGATCCAGCGCCTTCTCGAAGCCGCGCTCCTCCCGGTACCGCTCGACGTGGACGTACAGCGGCAGCACATGCAGCGGTGACGCCTCGGGCGCGCCCGAGACCACCCACTGCACGAAGTTGACCGCCTCGGCCAGCGAACCGCCGGCCCGCCGCATGTACACGAACTGGAGCATCCGGTGGTACGCCTCGCGGTTGTACGGATCGCGCCGGTCGGCCTCCGCCAGCAGCCCCCAGGGGCCGGGGAACAGCAGCGGCCCCGGCGGCTCCGTCCGGTGCTCCGCCATCCGCTGCCCGGTGTCGAGCTGTGCCAGGGCCAGCAGACACACCCAGGGCACGGGGTCCGCCGCTGAGTTGTGCGCGGCCATCCGGCAGGACTCCCACGCCTCCTGCCACAGCTCCTGGGTGCGCTGGTGTCCCTCCCGGTGGGCGCGGACCGCCCGCTCCACCACCACCCGGGTGTGCATCACCAGCGCCGCCACGCTCCGCGGCTCCTCGGCTCGCCACGCGTCCACCACATTGGATCCGGCGGCCACCGCGGCCAGCACCTGGGTGCGCTGGGTCCACAGCGCCCAGGTCGGGGTCTCCGCCAGCAGGTTGCGCATCGAGATCCAGCGGCCGGTCCGCAGGTCCTGCAAGGCGATGCGCAGCCCGTCGTCGTAACCCGCCGGGTGGTAGACGGGGCGGAACTCTTCCTCGGCCATCGGATGACTTTCCTGCGGAGCTGACGTGGACGTGCCGGACGTGGTGCTGAAGTTACTGATGGGGCATCAAGTGGCGGCTGGTTATCGGGATGTGGGGGATCCTAGGGCATCGCTGTGTCCGGTACATGACCGCGTATCCCGCGGCCGGCCGCACTCGGCCGGTGGTGTGGAGAATTGGCACCGGTTCGGGGGCGCCCTTGACGTCGCACGGACCCTGCCACCAGGCTTTTGCGCGCGATCATCGAAACCCACCACGATCGACCGACCCCCGATCGATCACCCCACGATCGACCAACCCCCGATCGGGGGAACGCGATCGGCGAACTCCCCTGTGGAGAAAGGGACATGCTGCCAGCAGAGCGCCGCACCCCCACCCCGGCCGGCTCCCCGAGCGGGCCGGTGCTCGCCGTCGACCAGGGCACCTCGGGCACCAAGGCACTGGTCGTCTGTCCCGAGCGCGGTGTGATCGGTAACGGTGCGGCCACCGTGCGCCCCCGTTTCCTGCCCGGCGGATTGGTCGAGGTGGACCCCGCGGCGTTGCTCACCTCGGTCGTCGAGGCCGGACGCCAGGCGCTCGCGGCGGCGGGGGAACCGGTCGTGGCGGTCGGTCTGGCCAACCAGGGCGAGACCGTGCTCGCCTGGGACCCCGCCACCGGCACTCCGCTGACCGACGCGCTGGTGTGGCAGGACCGGCGGGCCGAGACGGTGTGCGCCGACCTCGCACCGCACGCGGACACCCTGCGCGAACTGACCGGGCTGCCGCTCGACCCGTACTTCGCGGCGCCCAAGATGGCGTGGATCCGCCGCCACCTCACCCGCGAAGGTGTGGTCACCACCAGCGACGTCTGGCTGGTGCACCGGCTCACCGGAGCGTTTGTCACCGACGCCGCCACCGCGGGCCGCACCCAGCTGCTCGACCTGGACCGGGTGGAGTGGTCCCCGAAGGCCCTGGACCTCTACGGGCTGAGCGCCGAGCGGCTGCCGCGGGTCGTCGACGCCGACACCGCGGTCGGCACCACCACCGCCTTCGGCCCCGAGATCCCCCTCACCGGATTGCTCGTCGACCAGCAGGCCGCCCTGCTGGCCCAGCGGGTGACCCGGGCGGGCACCGCCAAGTGCACCTACGGCACCGGCGCCTTCCTCCTCGCCCAGACCGGCCCCCGGCCCCGCCGCGGCAGCCACGGCCTGGTCAGCTGTGTCGCGTGGCGGCTCGGCGGGCGCACCAGCTACTGCCTGGACGGGCAGGTGTACACCGCCGCCTCCGCGGTGCGCTGGCTCACCGACCTCAAGGTGATCGGCGGGGCCGGGGACCTCGATCCTGTCGGCGGAAGTGTGCCGGACACCGGGGGAGTCACCTTCGTACCGGCGCTCGCCGGACTCGCGGCGCCGTGGTGGCGCGGCGACGCACGGGGCTCGCTGACCGGGCTGGGCCTGGACACCACCGCGGGCCATCTGGTGCGCGCGCTGTGCGAGGGCATCGCAGCCCAGGTCGCCGAGATCGCCACCGCCGCCTCCGCCGACCTGGGCGCGCCGCTGACGAGCCTTCGGGTCGACGGCGGGCTGACCCGTTCGGCCCTCCTCATGCAGACCCAGGCCGATCTGCTGCAACGGCCCGTCGAGGTGTCCGCCCTGCCCGATGTCACCGCGCTGGGCGTGGCCGCCGCCGCCCGGATGGGACGGGACCCCGGCCTCGACGTCGAACGGGCCGTCCCGGCCTGGGAGCCGTCCGCCGTCTACGAGCCGCGGATCGGCGCGGCCCAGGCCGCCGAACGGCTGGCCCGCTTCCGCTCGGCCGTGGCCGCGCTGCCGGAGCCCGCGCCACCGGCCGCCCCGCCCGGCGCCGGGTGACCGCCACCGCACACGAGCCGCAGCGAGCAAGGGACCAGCATGACCGTCACGACCACGGGCGACCTCCCGGACGAGGTCTACGACGTGGCCATCGTCGGCGCCGGGGTGGTCGGCAGCGCCATCGCCCGCGAACTGGCCGGACACCGGCTGCGGATCGCCCTCCTCGAGGCGTCCGACGACGTGGGCAACGGCACGTCGAAGGCCAACACCGCGATTCTGCACACCGGTTTCGACGCCACCCCGGACACCCTGGAGGCCCGGCTGGTGCGCGACGGCCACCGGCGGCTGAACGCGTACGCCACCGAGGCGGGCATCCCGGTCGAGCGGCTCGGCGCCCTCCTGGCGGCCTGGGACACCGAACAGCTCGCAGCGCTCCCGGCACTCGCCGAGAAGGCCGTGCGCAACGGCTGCCACGAGACCCGGATCCTCGGCGCAGACGCGGTCTACGCCCGGGAACCGCGTCTGGGGCCGGGCGCCCTCGGCGCACTCCACGTCCCCGGCGAGAGCGTCATCTGCCCCTGGACGACCACGCTCGCCTACGCCACCCAGGCGGTGCGCGCCGGTGTCCACCTCCATCTGCACTGCGCGGTGCGGGCCGTCACCACCGGCGAACCCCACGAGGTGGCCACCACCCGCGGTGTGCTGCGCACCCGCCATCTGGTCAACGCCGCGGGCCTGTACGCCGACGAGATCGACCGGCTGCTCGGCCACACCGAGTTCCGGGTGACCCCGCGCCGCGGCCAGCTCATCGTCTTCGACAAGTTCGCCCGCGGCCTGGTGAACCACATCCTGCTGCCGGTGCCCACCGCACTCGGCAAGGGGGTGCTGGTCGCGCCGACCGTCTACGGCAATGTGCTGCTCGGGCCCACCGCCGAGGACCTCGACGACAAGCAGGCCACCGGATCGACGGCCGAAGGGCTCGCCCTCCTCCGCGAGAAGGGCGCACGCATCATGCCCGAGCTGCTGGACGAGGAGGTCACCGCGGTCTACGCCGGACTGCGCGCCGCCACCGGACACGGCGACTACCGGATCCGCGCCCACCCCGAGCAGCGCTATGTGACCGTCGGCGGCATCCGCTCCACCGGGCTGACCGCCTCCCTGGCCATCGCCGCCCATGTGGCCGAACTCCTCACCGGCTGCGGACTGGACCCCGGCCCCGCGCGGAAGCTCGAGCCGGTGCGGATGCCCAACATCGGCGAGGCGTTTCCGCGCCCCTACCAGCGGGCCGACCTCATCGCCGCCGACCCCGCCTACGGCACCGTCGTCTGCCACTGCGAACGCGTCACCCGCGGCGAGATCCGCGACGCGCTCACCAGCACCGTGCCACCGGGCTCCCTCGGCGGCCTCCAGCGCCGTACGCGCGCACTCGGCGGCCGCTGCCAGGGGTTCTCCTGCGGAGCCGCCGTACGCGCCCAGTTCGAGGCGCACGGCGGCCCCGGCGCACCTCCCCGCACCCCCGGCACGGCACCGAAGGAGGTCCGGCGATGACCACTCCGACCGAGCCCGCCACCGCCGCCCCCGGCCGCCGCCCGCGCACCGTCGATGTGCTGGTCGTCGGCGCCGGACCGGCCGGTCTCGCCGTCGCCGCCCGGCTGGCCGCCGCCGGGCTGGACCGGGTCGAGGTGCTGGACCGCGAACGGCACGCGGGCGGCATCCCCCGCCACTGCCACCACACCGGATTCGGACTGCGCGATCTGCGGCGAATGATGAACGGCCCGGACTACGCCCGTCACCACATCGCCACCGCCCTGCGCGCCGGAGCGCGCTTGCGCACCGGTGTCACCGCCACCGGATGGGCGGGCCCGCGCACCCTGGACACCACCGGCCCCGGTGGTCTGGAACGCATCACCGCCCGGGCCGTGGTCCTCGCCACCGGCGCCCGTGAACGCCCGCGCGACGCACGGCTGGTCCCCGGCGACCGCCCGGCGGGTGTGCTCACCACCGGCGGGCTCCAGCAGGCCGTCCATGTGCACCACCAGACCGTCGGCCGCCGGGCGGTGGTGGTCGGCGCCGAACACATCAGTTACTCGGCCGTCCTCACCCTCCGCCACGCCGGGGCCGAGGTGGCCGCCATGGTCACCGCTCTCCCGCACCACCAGACCGTGTCCGCGTTCGACATCGGGGCCCGGCTGCGCCGCCCCTTCCCGCTGCTCACCGACACCACCGTGACCGGGCTGACCGGACGGGGGCGGCTGGACGGTGTGCGGGTGCGCCACCGCGACGGCAGGACCGCGACCATCGCCTGCGACACCGTGGTCTTCACCGGAGACTGGATCCCCGACCACGAACTCGCCCGGAGCGCCGGAATCGCCCTCGACCACGGCACCCGGGGCCCCGCGGCCGACACCGAGTTCCGCACCGGGGAGCCCGGGGTGTTCGCCGTGGGCAATCTGCTGCACCCCGTCGAAACGGCCGATGTGGCCGCCCTGGACGGCCGGTTCGCGGCCGGACCGGTGCTGCGCCATCTGACCGACGGACGATGGCCCGCCGACCCGCTGCCGGTGCGCGTCCGCGCGCCACTGCGCTGGATCGCGCCCAACCGCATCGACCCCGACGGCCCTCGTCCGCCACTGGACCGGTTCACCCTGCGCACCGCCGCGTTTCTGACCCGGCCGGTCCTCACCGTCCGTCAGGACGGCCGGACGCTTCACCGGCGGTGGGTGCCGCGCACCGTGGCACCCGCCCGGCCGCTCCACCTCGGCGCCGACTGGATCGCCTCGGCGGATCCGCGCGGCGGACCGGTGCTGATCGCCGTGGACTGACCGCGCCGACCCGCGACCGGGACACCGCGGCCTCCCGCGCGCTCACAGACCGCGCAGCCGCTCCATCTCCCGCCGGTCCCGCTTGGTCGGCCGCCCGGTGCCCCGGTCGCGCAGCCCGATCGGCACCGTGTGCTCGCGCGGTGGCGGAGGAGGACTGTTGTCCACGTAGCACTCCACCGCGACAGGCGCTCCGACCCGCTTGCGCACCACCCGCGACACCACCACGACCCGGTCCCGCCCGCCATGGCGCAGCCGCACCTCGTCACCGGCGCGCACCACGTGGGCGGGCTTGACCCGCTCGCCGTTGACGCGGACGTGACCGGCGCGGCAGGCCGAGGCCGCCATGGAACGCGTCTTGGTGAGCCGCACGGACCAGATCCAGCTGTCCACCCGTACGGACCCCTCATCAGAAGCCATACTCCGACTCTAATGTCTAAGGTGCGACGCATGAGCGCACATTTCGACGTCGTGGTCCTGGGGGCGGGGTCGGGCGGCTATGTCGCGGCGATCCGCGCCGCTCAGCTCGGTCTGACCACGGCCATCGTGGAGGAACGCTACTGGGGCGGCGTCTGTCTGAACGTGGGCTGCATTCCGTCCAAGGCACTGCTGCGCAACGCGGAGCTGGCCCATCTGTTCACCCATGAGGCGGCGACCTTCGGGTTCCGGGTGACCGGCGATGTGACCCTGGACTACCGCACG
This sequence comes from Streptomyces sp. NA02950, assembly GCF_013364155.1. Classification (NCBI taxonomy): domain Bacteria; kingdom Bacillati; phylum Actinomycetota; class Actinomycetes; order Kitasatosporales; family Streptomycetaceae; genus Streptomyces; species Streptomyces sp. NA02950. The sequence continues at coordinate 8,904,535 of NZ_CP054916.1, forward strand.
GCGTTCGAGCGCAGCCGGAAGGTGGCGGACGGCCGGGTCCGCGGCATCCACTACCTGATGAAGAAGAACAAGATCACCCAGTACAACGGACGGGGCAGTTTCACCAGCCCCCATCAGCTGCGGGTCGGGCTCGCCGACGGGCGCATCGAGAACCTGACCTTCGACCACTGTGTGATCGCGGCGGGCACGACCACCAATCTGCTGCCCGGCACCTCGCTCAGCGACCGCGTGGTGACGTACGAGGAACAGATCCTCTCGCCCGACCTGCCCGGCAGTGTGCTGATCGCGGGCGCGGGCGCCATCGGCGTGGAGTTCGCGTACATCATGCACAGCTACGGCGTGCAGGTGACGCTGGTGGAGTTCCTGGACCGGATCGTGCCCCTGGAGGACGAGGAGGTCTCCGCCGAGCTGGCGCGCCGCTACCGCAAACTGGGCATCCACGTGCTGACCTCCACCCGGGTCGAGGCGATCAACGACGCGGGCCCCGCCGTCAAGGTCATGGTCACCACGGGTGGCCAGCGGCAGACCCTCCAGGCCGGACGGGTGCTCCAGGCGATCGGATTCCGGCCCCGGGTCGAGGGGTACGGCCTGGAGAACACCGGGGTCCGGCTCACCGAGCGCGGCGCCATCGACGTGGACGGCCGCTGCCGCACCAGCGTGCCGCACATCTTCGCGGTCGGGGACGTCACCGCCAAGCTGATGCTCGCGCACGCGGCCGAGGCCATGGGCATCGTCGCGGCCGAGACCATCGCCGACGCGGAGACGATGGAGCTGGACTACGTCATGATCCCGCGCGCCACCTTCTGCCAGCCGCAGATCGCCAGCTTCGGCTGGACCGAGGCCCAGGCACGGGAGCGCGGCTTCGACGTGCGGGTGGCCAAGTTCCCGTTCAGCGCCAATGGCAAGGCCCACGGGCTGGGCGACCCCGTCGGCTTTGTGAAGCTCATCAGCGACGGCCGCCATGGGGAGCTGCTCGGCGGCCATCTCATCGGCCCCGAGGTCACCGAGCTGCTCCCGGAGCTCACCCTCGCCCAGCAGTGGGATCTGACCGTGCACGAGGTGGCGCGCAACGTGCACGCCCATCCCACGCTCGGCGAGGCCGTCAAGGAGGCGGTCCACGGGCTGGCGGGGCACATGGTCAACATGTGATCCGGCACCGGCTCCCGTCCGGTGTGTTGTATGCAGATATGCAGGAAAGTTTCATGTGAAACTGTCCCATAGACCGGCCGGCATACCCTGCGCCGGGGTCACTCCGTGGCAGGCAGCTCGGCCATCCGGGCCAGCGCGCCGACCCAGAAGCGCTGCCGCTCCGCGCTCTGGCCCACCAGATGGGTGGCGCGCAGCTTGGGCGGCAGATGGCGCAGCAGCCGTGCGACCGCCTCGGTGTGCCGCTTCAGCTGGGACACCTCGGCGTTGGCGAACGCCTGGTGCACCAGATCGGTGTCATTGGTGCCCTCGGCCGAGGTCTCGGACGCGGCGGCCAGCCGGGCCTCCCAGCGGTCCACGTCCTTGGCGATCTCCCGCAGCCCGATGACCCGTCGCTCGGTGCTCTCGGCGAGCCGCGCCTCCAGCCGGGACAGCGGCACCGGTGCGTACTCGCCCTCGCCGAGGTAGATCAGCCCCGTCTCCAGTGGCTGTTCGGCCAGATGCAGCTTGATCAGCCGCTCCAGGGTGCGCTTGGTGATCCAGTCCCGGCCCTCGTCGTCGATGTCGTTCTTCCACCAGTCGAGCACCGTCTCGGCCACTTCGCCGTAGGTGGAGATCAGCCACTCGTTGGCGGGGATGTCCTCCGGCCGCACCTCGTAGCTGACCGTGAAACGGCTGGCCTGCGCCACGTTGTTGCTGCTCACCAGCAGCTTGCGGCCCAGGTGGTACGGCGGGTTCTGGAGCGCGACCTGGGCGCGCAGCCCCGGGATCGGCCGCCCGGCCAGGGACCACTCCTGGGTGATCTCCATCAGCTTGGCGAACGTGGCCTTGTCCTTGGGCCGGTTGTACTCGTCCCAGACGATCACCTTGGGGTCGGGGCCGGTCAGTGAGCGGCTGAGCAGGGTCTCCAGGGTGCCGTCGGGGGTGGGGACCGGTACGCACAGGTCCTCGACGTTGGTGACCGGCAGCGAGAAGTACACCGGGTCGGTGCCGCTCTCCTCGCGGACCACCGTCTTGGTGATCTCCGTCTTGCCGCAGCCGGGCGGCCCCTGGAGCAGTACCGCCCAGTTCTCCCGGACCGCGGTGCGCAGGATCCGGCGCACCGGGTCGGGGACCGAAGCGGGGTTGGGGCGGCCCAGGGCGGCGGCGATGGCGTCCAGCAGCTCGGTGGTGCGGTCCGGCCCCGGGGTGCCGTCGCCCTTGCGGTCCCGCAGCCGCAGCCGCGCGCCGCCCACCAGGGGCAGCCCCCAGGCGAGCGGGAACTCGGCGCGGGCGCAGTCCAGGATGTGCTGGAGGGTGCGGGGCGACAGCAGCGACCGCAGATACGGGGTCAGCCCGGCCCAGACGCGGAACACCTCGGTCAGGTCCCAGTCCTCGTAGCGCTCGGCCAGCTTCTCCCGCCAGGCGGTGTCATTGGCCGTGATCCGCAGGGTGACCATCCGGTCCAGGACGGCCAGATCGCTGCGGCGGGCGCTGGTCTCGGCCAGGGACTCGTTGTCCGCGAGGAAGACACCGACGCACCCCAGCTTCCGCAGATCGTGTTCGCCCAGCGTCCAGTTGCAGGCGATCTGCATCAACTGCGACTGGATGGTCTCCCCGGCCTGCAAGGAGTCGTCGATCAGCAGCACAAAGGGCCTCCCCGGAGCGAGCTGACGCGTCATCAGCTGAGTGAGGACCAGCTCCCCGGTGCGGTCGTCCCGGACCGGCGCGTTCACCAGCAGATCGTCCGGGGTCAGATTGGCCGCCGGGACGAGGATCACCTCGGTGCCCGGATGCGCCCGCGGTATGTAGGACAGGAACGTCGATGTCTTCCCGATGCCGTGCTCACCGAAGACCTGTCCGGTCTGCCCCATGGCGATCATGGCGCTGATGAACCGCTCGAGCCGTGGCCCGCCCCTGGCCGGACCGGTCCGCCGGGGTGGTTCGGGGTAGGTGGCGGTGGCCCGCCAGCCGTCCCCGGTGCCGTCGTGGCGTGCCGCCGTGCCGCGGCCAACCGCTGTGGTCCTCCTCGCGCTTGCGGTCGTCGCGCCGCTGGTCCCCGTCCTCGTGCGGGTGGTCCGCTGCGCCGCCGGCTGCCGCTGTTCCGCCGCCGCGTTCCCCGCGGGTGCCGTTGTGTCCACACTGCTCACGGTGGCCTGTTCCCTCATCCCGTTCCGGTTGTTCTGTCTGCGTCCCCGTGCGCCCGGGCGCGGAGGGACTTCTCGGTCCGACGGACTTCTCGTTCAGCTGTCGCCGGTGATCACGCGGTGGCAGGCCATCGGCGGGTCATGTCGCTCCGGCCAGTCGTCGCCACCATCAGTGATCAGCCAGATCCATCGATCGGGCCGCTCCGGGGTGACGGCGGGCGCATAGCCGTCGGTGACCATGATCACCGCGTCGGCGCGCTCCTCGAACCGCCGTCCGTTCACCGCGAGCCGCCCCTCGACGTAGTCCACGACCGACTGGAAGCTGGTGCCGCCCCCGCCGTGCACCCGCTCCCCGGGAGCGAAGGGCATCACCGTCCCGTCGAAGCTCAGCCAATGGCTCTCCACCCCTTCGGTCCGGCCCACCAGCGAGGTGATCCAGTCGACCACCGGCTGGGGCATCGACCCCGAGGTGTCCAGCGCCACGACCACCACCTTGGTGCGCTCGGCACCGCGCCGGGACAGCATCGGATCATGCCCGAGCGCCAGCAGCACCGCCCCCTGCTTCTTCGGGTAGACCAGTCGATCGCCCTCCCGCAGCTTGGACGCCAGCACATCGGAGAGCCAGCGCCGCCACCACTCCACCTTGCGGGTCCGCTGGGTCTCGCCGCGCAGTGCGCCGAGCCCCATGCGGCCCCACATCATTTCCAGCCGCTTGCCGCCTCCCGCACTGCGGTCCGCCAGGGCCAGCAGCTCATCGCGAGCAAGCGGCTCACCGCGCAGCGCCCGGCGCATCGCCTCGGCCAGCGTCCGGTCCACCACCGAGGACACCGTCTCCGCGTCCAAGGGCAGCCTGTCCCGCCCGTCCCCGTCCGCGCCCATGTGGACGCACAGCACCGGTGGCACCGGAGGGTTGCGCATCCGCTTCAGCTCCCCGTAGATCGTCAGATCCGTCACGGTGAAGTCCTCGTAGGACAGCGGCTGAAGACCCTGCTCCCGCAGATCGGCCACATAATCCCGGTGCACCTCGCGCGGATCGACCCCCACCGGCTCACGCCGGGCGCCCCCCTCGCCGTCCGGCACCGCGCGGGTCGGCAGCTCGGTGCGCCCCAGCCGGACCAGCGCCACATGGTTGATCGCCACTTCGGCCGCCAGATCGAAGACGGGGTCGGCGCGCAGCTCCTCCTCCACGTACAGATGGCGGTGGATCAGATGACGCGCCTCGTGGAACAGCACGAACCGCACCCCGCTCGCCCCGATGGCCACGAAGAACGCGGGGTTGTACAGCAGCAGACAGCTGCCGTCGCCGGTGGCCACCACCGCCGCGGTGTCCACCGCTGCCGTCGGGATCTGATAGTGGCACTTGGCGTACAGCCACGAGGACACCACGCTGTCCCTGACCCCGAAGTCGAGCAGCGCCGCCTCCTTGAGTCTGCGCCCCTCCTCGGTCACCTCCGGGTCGTCCACCTGACAGGCCAGCAGGGCCCGCCGGTCGGCCAGATCCACGACCGGGCGTACCGGGGTGTGCCGGCTTCGCCCCGCCACCCACGTCATGCCTCGCCCTCCCGCCCCGCTCCGGCCCCGACGGGGGCCAGGGCCGCCAGTGCCGCGGTCCGCAACAGCTCCGGTACGGTGCCGGTGAACTCCGGGAGCAGGCGCAGCGCCATTGTCCACGCCTCCGCACCGCCGTCCAGATGCTGACGGATCAGAGCCTCCAGATACTCCCCGCCACCGTCCCCCTCGCCCCGCTCCTCCGCGTGGTCCACGAGGGTCAGCACACACCGGGCGGGCTTGGCGGTGCGCATCGTCTCGGCGTGGGTCAGCAGGTTCCGCCGGACCGCCAACTCCACCCAGGACACCCCGCGGTAGGGCAGCGAGAGCGTAGCCTTGGCCAGCACCCGCGAGGGGTCCTCGCCCTCCGTCAGCTTCCGGTAGGCGGTCTGCTCCGAACGGGACATCTGCGCGACCGCCAGCCGCAACAGCTCCGGACAGCCGTCGAGTCCGGCCAGCTGCGACAGGTAGTAGGAGGGCAGCGGCGCCCGCAGATGCTCCGCGAGCAGGGTGTCCCAGTCCCAGACGAAGCCCTCGGCCAGCAGCCAGTCCAGGGTGCGGTCGATGGTCGGATGGCGCAGTCGCCCGGCCAGCTGTTTGGCCGACCCGGCCTTCCGCGCCAGCTCCCGCAACCGCTCCAGCGCACCGTCCGGGTCGGGGTCCGCCAGCAGCACCCGCGACCGTGGTGCGCACGGTGGGCTGGAACCAGTCCGGAATCCGGTCCCCGACCTCCTCCGGCCCCTGACGCTCCCACAGCCCGAGCGCGAACCGCCACTGGAGATGCTGCGAGGAGAGCGAGACCCGGTCCAGAGCACGCCCCAGCATCCACGGGTCGCCACTGGCGATCCAGGGAGCGAACCACACCTTCTGGTCCCTGCGGGTGCTTCGGTCCAGGTCCGCGCGGAGCGCCTCGTCGACCGGCAGCCGATCGGTGCGTCCCGGTGTGAACGGCCTGCCGGTGACCAGCGCCAACCGCTGCTCCCAGCTCGCCGCGCGCTGATAGACCAGGCCCGCGTTGACCGCCGGATCGTCCAGGGCCGCCAGCGCCGTCACCGCCTCCGCCGACAGATCGCGGCGGCGGGAGAGCAGCACCCGCTCCTGGTGTTCCGGGGCGGTGAGCGCCCGTTCCAGCCACCCGGTCCGCCACCGGCCGAGCACCAGCAGGTCGTACGCGGTGCGGGCGTCCAGATGCGGCAGCAGCCGCCACTGGGCCGCGGTGTCGGCGGCGTCGAGCAGCACCAGGAACGCCGCCCGGGCGCCCTTGGGGACCACCGCCTCGGTGAACGCCGGGCGCTCGGCCGCCTCCGGCCACGGCCCGGCGGCGCCCTCCCCGCGCGCCGCCCTGGCGACGGCGTCGTCCAGCAACTCGGCCACCGTGCCGCGGAACCGGGACAGCCGAGCCCGCACCACGCGCCAGGCGGCCACCTCGTCCCCCAGCTTCTCCGCCACCAGCGCGGCCAGCATTCCGGTGAACTCGGCGGCCCGCTCGCGCCCTTCGCGGGTGGTCGTCATCGGCTGCACCGAGGTCAGCGCCGCCATCGCCGGGCGCAACGCCAGCAGCTCATCGGCGGACACGGTCCCGCCGAGCCCCTCCCGCACCAGGGAGGGGAGCAGCTTGCGGGCGTCCTTGGCGGGCAGCGCCTCGAGGGCGGCGAGCGGCACCGGCCTCCCGAGGTCCGTCAGCAGCTTCCCGGCGTCGGGATGTCCCTCGCACAGCACCGGCAGCGCCTCGGCGGGACACTCGGCCCTGGACACCAGCGCGGCCACCACCGCCGGTGCCAGGGGCCGTGAGCGATGTCCGCGCACCAGACCCGCCCAGTCCAGCTCGGCGCGCAGCCCCAGGGCCTGGGGCACGCCCTCCGGCGCGCCGTACACCTCGTCCAGCAGCCCCGCGGGCCCCTCGGCCGCCGCCACCGCGGCCCGCAGGGCCTCCACTCCCTCCGGACCGGCCGCGGCCGCCCGGCCCAGCGCGAGGTCCTCCGCGTCGCCGTGGCCGCCGCGGGGTGCGCCCCCGGTGTCCAGCAGCGCGGCGAGCCGGTCCGAGCCATCGTGGAGGACGAGGGAGAGCATGCCCCGCAGCCGCTCGCCACGGGTCAGCTCCCCGCCGGGCCACAAGGTGTCCAGGGCGTGCGCCACCACCTCGGGGAACGGAGAGACCACCGCGGCCCGCAGGGCCAGCCGCCGGTGCCCGGCCGAGGAGGCCCGCACCGTCAGCAGCCCGGCCGCCGGACCCGGCCTGTCGAACCAGAGGCGGTCGGCGGGATCCGCCGCCGCCAGAACGGTGCGCAGCTCGGCGAGTGTCCACGAGCCGTCGTGGAACGCCTTGGCCGCCACCAGCGGATGCCCGGACGCCGCGAGCCGCACGCGCAGCGCCGGACCGGCCGCCGTCGCCTTCTGGTTCCCGGCCAGCAACTCCAGCCACGTGCCGCCTTCGGCCAGCACCGCGTCCACCAGAGCCGACGGGATCCGCTCGGCCGACCGGACCACGGGCTTCAGCAGATCGGGCGTCCGCTCGAGCAACTCCCGCAGATCCTCCGGGCGGCCGCGGTCGAGCAGCGGCCCGAACGCGGGGCGGGGCGGCAATCCGGTCATCTGGCCTGGTCCTCTCATCGGCGCTCACAGGGCGCGGGGAACCAGGACAGGGCGACCGGCCGGGGAGCATGACGCTCCCTCGGCAGGTGACCTGTCTTCCCCCGCAACACCCCACACGTTATCGGCGGGATACGACACCGTGAGGGCCCGTCCCGGACGCCGGTGGGCGAGGACTCAACGGGCGCTGGCCAGGGTCGGGTAGTCGGTGTAGCCCGTCTCTCCGCCCGTGTACATCGCGTACCGGTCCCGCACCGGATTGAGGGGCGCGCCGATGCGCAGTCGTTCGACCAGGTCGGGATTGGCCATGAACGCGCGGCCGAGCGCGATGAGGTCGGCTCCGGAGGCCAACAGCCGTTCGCCCGCGCGGCGGCCGCCGTCGGCGGGCAGCGGACCCCGCCCCAGCGCCGGATTGGCCATCAGTGTGCCCGGCCAGTCACGCCGGATGTCCCGGTAGAGCGGCTGGTCCGGGTCGGCGAACACGATGTGCAGATAGGCCAGGCCGGTGCCGGCCAGCACCCTGACCAGCGCCGGGTAGATCTCGTCGGTGTCGCCTTCCGCGATGCTGTTGACCGTGTTTCCGGGGGAGATGCGCAGTCCGGTCCGTTCGGGACCGATCGCGTCGGCGACGGCCCGGACCACCTCGACCGTGAAGCGGATCCGGCCGGAAACCGCACCGCCGTAGCCGTCGGTGCGCCGGTTGGTGTTCTTCGCCAGGAACTGGTGCAGGAGGTGGCCGTTGGCCGAGTGCACCTCGACGCCCTCGAACCCGGCATCGATGGCGTTGCGGGCCGCCGCGGCGAAGTCGGCCACGGTGGACCGGATGTCGTCGGCAGTCATCTCCCGGGGCGGAAAGGCGGGTTGACGTCCCTGAGGGGTGTGGATCGTCTCCGGGAGCGGGACGGGTGACGGCGCGACGGGCGTCAGACCGTGGGTGTCGGGGTGGCCGACCCGTCCTCCGTGCTGCAACTGCAGGAACATCCGGCCACCGGCGGCACGGACCGCGTCGGTCACCCGTCGCCAACCCGCCACCTGCGCACCGGTGTGGATCCCGGGGATGTGGGGATACGTCTGCCCCACGGCGTTCGGCGTGGCCGCCTCGGCGATGATCAGCCCCGCGGAGGCGCGCTGTGCGTAGTACGTCGTCATCATGGGACCCGGCACCCCGTCGGCCCCGGCCCGGTTGCGGGTCAGCGGTGCCATCACCAGACGGTTGGGCAGTTCCAGGGGGCCGAGGCGGGAGGGGGCGAAGAGCGGGGACTCCACCGATGCGGGGGACTGTACTGATGTGTTCGTCATGCCGGTACGGTAGAAGTTGACATCAGTGTCAGATTCAAGTCCTCGAGTCGGCATGCGAGGTGGGGCAATGCGCATCGGTGAACTGGCCCGGCGGAGCGGGGTGAGCGAGCGTTCGCTGCGCTACTACGAACAGCAGGGACTGCTGCGCGCGGAGCGCACTCCCGGCGGCCACCGCGACTACGGCGACTGGGCCGTCGACCGGGTCATCCGCATTCAGGAACTGCTGGCCGCGGGACTGAACAGCGCGAAGATCGCCCAGTTGCTGCCCTGTATGCGGGACGGGGACGGCGGGCCGTCCGAGATCGCCACCCGGCAGCTGGTCACCGAACTCATCGGGGAACGGGACCGCATCGACCGCATGATCGGCGATCTGATCCGCTCACGCGATGTCCTGGACGAGGTGATCGCCACGGCGTCGGACGGATGAGCGGCCGCCCCGCCGGTGTTCCGTGCCCCCGTCCCGGCCTAGTCCGCCGCCACCTCCTCCCGTCGCTCCCAGGCGACCTGGGCGACATCGGCCATGACGGCGAGGATGTCCGGACCGTCTGCTGCCCCGTCGAGATGGCGGTATTCGGTGGCCACCGTGATGACCATCCGTTCGGGCAGTCCCAGCCGCGGAAAGGTGTTCTCTGCGATGAGGGCGCGGGCCGCGTCCAGGGCGGGGACCCCGGCCTGGTGCAGCTGATGACTGCGGTGGCGGAGGTGCTCGAGGTAGCGGATGTGGCCGCGGACGCCCTCCGGATCGAGCACCGGACCGTGGCCCGGGACGATGATCTCGGCCCCGGTGGCCAGCACCCGTTCACAGGCGGCGATCACGTGGCTCAGCGGGCCCGCCCAGTGCACCGCGTGGTCGCCGGGGTCCTCCGTGCCGGAGGCGAAGATGACATCCCCGGTGAACGCCACGCGCTGCCGCGGCAGATAGGCGATCAGATCACCGGTGGTGTGCGCGGAGGGCAGTCCGAACAGCTGGACCGGCACCTGCCCGATGCACAGATCGAGTTCGCCGGTGAAGGTCAGGGTCGGCTCCACGACATCGGTGGCGGACCAGTCGAACCGTCCGAAGTGGCGCTGGAGGTACCAGCCGAGCGGTGTCTCCGGATCGCTGCCGTGCACCAGGGCGTGCAGCTGCCGTGGCTTCGGCTCCCAGGCGATATGACCGAGCGCCTCACGGGTGGCCACGACCTCCGGGTCCGGCAGCACCTCCGCACCCCACAGATGGTCACCGTTGGCATGGGTGACGATCACCCGTCCGATGCGGCCGCCGTCGGGGAGCAGGGTCCTGCTGCGCTCCAGGAAGTCGAGGGCCATCCGCCGGTCGTAGGGGGTGTCCACCCAGGCGGCGGCGCCGTCGGGGGAGACGATCAGACCGCAGTTGGCCAGTCCCCATCCGGTACTCGGTCTGGGGGACCACAGGTGGACTCCGTCGGCGAGGGCGATGAGCGGCGACTGCGAGATCATGAACGCCAGTATCCCGGGTGCCGGGCCTCACGACGGTGACTTCGCGCCATGGGGACGGTGGCGCCGCCCCAGCCGTCGCGGCCGCCCCAGCGGTCACGCCGTGCGGGAGCGGGTCACGCCGTGAGGGGGCGGTCGGCCGGTTCGATCGGCGCCGGAAGCGTCGTGGAGCCCGTCAGATAGCGGTCCACGGCCGCCGCGGCCGACCGGCCCTCGGCGATCGCCCAGACGATCAGCGACTGGCCGCGGCCCGCGTCCCCGGCCACGAAGACCCCGTCCGCCCCGGCGCCGAAGTCCACGTCGCGGGCGATGTTCCCCCGGGTGTCGGTCTCCAGCCCGAGCTGGTCGAAGAGCCCGTCGTGCTCCGGACCGCGGAACCCCAGGGCGAGCAGCACCAGATCGGCGGGGAGCACCCGCTCGCCGCCCGGCTCCGGCCGCCCCTCGCGCTCCGCCCCGACCAGCCGCAGCGCCCGGACGCCGCCGTGCGGGCACGCCGCGTCCGGTGCGGTGCCCTCGAAGCGGACGGTGGTGGCCGAGAACACCCGGGCGTCCACGTCCGCCTCCGGTGCGGCCGCCAGCTCGTCCGCCTCCTCGTGGGCGGCGGACATCCGGTAGATCCTGGGGTAGGTGGGCCAGGGCTCGGCCTCGTCCCGCTCCTCGCCCGGCCGGGGGTGGATGTCCAGCTGGGTCACCGAGGCGGCGCCCTGCCGCAGTACGGTACCCAGGCAGTCGGCGCCGGTGTCCCCGCCGCCGATGATCACGACGTGCTTGCCCTCGGCGTTGATCGGCGGCCGGAGGTAGTCGCCCTCCTGGACCCGGTTGGCCATCGGCAGGAACTCCATCGCCTGGTGGATCCCGGCCAGTTCCCGGCCGGGCACCGGCAGCTCCCGCCAGGCCCGCGCGCCCACCGCGATCACCAGCGCGTCGTAGCGGGATCTGAGCTCGGCGGCGTCCACATCGGTGCCCACGCCCACCCCGGTACGGAATTTGGTGCCCTCGGCCCGCATCTGCGCCAGCCGCCGGTCCAGGTGGTGCTTCTCCATCTTGAACGCGGGGATGCCGTAGCGCAGCAGACCGCCCGCCCGGTCGTCCCGCTCGTACACCGCCACGGTGTGCCCCGCCCGTGTCAGCTGCTGGGCCGCGGCCAGACCCGCGGGGCCCGAGCCGATCACCGCGACGGTGCGGCCGGTCAGCCGCTCCGGGGGCCGGTGCGGGACACGGCCGCTCTCCCACGCCCGGTCGGCGATGGCGACCTCGACGTTCTTGATGGTGACCGCCGGCTGGTTGATGGCGAGCACACACGCGCTCTCGCACGGGGCCGGACACAGCCGCCCGGTGAACTCCGGGAAGTTGTTGGTGGCGTGCAGCCGCTCGATGGCCCGCAGCCAGTCGTCCCGCGAGACCAGGTCGTTCCACTCCGGGATGAGATTGCCCAGCGGGCAGCCCTGGTGGCAGAACGGGATACCGCAGTCCATACAGCGACCGGCCTGGGCGCTGATGATCGGCAGCAGTCCGCCCGGTGCGTAGACCTCGTCCCAGTCCCGCACCCGCTCGGCCACGGGGCGGCGGGGTGGAAGGCGGCGCGGTGTGGTGAGAAAACCCTTCGGGTCGGCCATGACGGCCTCCGTTACCCGTGTCATGGTCTGGCCGGGGAAGCCCGGTCCACCGGGCTCCCGGCGTGGCGGCACCACGCGGCGCTGTCACGCGTTTCTCCCCACTGTACGACCGGTGCGTACGACAGGGCCGAGCCGCTGTCTCCGTGCTGACCAGGGCGTTCCGGACCGTCGGGCCGACCGGAAGCCACGGACCCGTGGCCGACCGGAAACGGGCGGACCGCTATCCGGCCGGCAGCCGGGCGCGTACCGCCTCCGCCTGTGCCATCACCCGGTCCACCAGCTCCGCACAGGACGGCAGATCACCGATGACCCCGGCCACCTGGCCCGAGGTCATCACCCCGGTGTCGGTCCGGCCGTCCACCATCGACGCCTTGAGCAGCATCGGGGTGGTGGCGGCCAGCAGCACCTGGCTCCAGGTGAGGTCCCGGCCGCGGCGCATGGCCAGCCCGTCGCGCGCCATCCGCGCCCAGCTCAGCCCGGACAGCCGCCGGAAGGCGGCGGCGTGGCGCACGGCGCGGACGAGGGCGGCGGCGCGCCCGGAGCGCTCCAGGGCGTCGACCAGCTCGCTGCGGAGCATCCGGTGCGGCAGTCCGTCCACCGCGGTGGTGACGGTGACATCGGTGACCGCGGCGGCCAGATAGCGGGCCTTCACCGCGTCCGGCACCGTGCTGTCGGAGGTCAGCAGGAAGCGGGTGCCCATCGCGATCCCGGCCGCCCCGTAGACGAGCGCGGCCACCAGGCCCCGGCCGTCGTGGAAGCCGCCCGCGGCCACCACCGGGATGTCCACCGCGTCCACGACCTGCGGGAGCAGCACACCGGTGGCCACCTCACCGGTGTGGCCGCCGCCCTCGCCGCCCTGCACCACGACCGCGTCCGCACCCCAGGCCGCCACCTTCTCCGCGTGCCGTCGCGCGCCGACGGAGGGGATGACGACCACGCCCGCGTCCTTCAGCCGGGCGATCAGCTCACGGGTGGGGGCCAGCGCGAAGGACGCCACCCGCACGCCCTCCTCGATGATGATCCGCACCCGCTCCGCGGCGTCGCCCGCGTCGGCCCGCAGATTGACGCCGAAGGGTGCGTCGGTGCGCGAGGCGACCTCCCGTACCGCCGCCCGCAGCCGGTCGGGGGACATGGTGGAGGAGGCGAGGATGCCCAGCGCCCCGGCGCCGGCCACGGCGGAGACCAGCCGGGGCCCGGCCACCCACCCCATACCGGTCTGGACGATCGGGTGGCGGACGCCGGTGAGCGCGGTCAGCGGGGTGTCCATCAGGACGGCACCTCCCTTTCGCGCAGCCCCTCCGGATCGATGACCTCCCGGATCAGCCGCAGCTCGGCCCCGCTCGGCTCACGGGTGCGGGGGACGTCGTCGGCGACGGCCAGCGGGAAGCCGGTGGCCTCCCGCACCTGATCGGCGGTCACCCCCGGATGCAGGGAACACACCCGCAGGGCGCGGTCGGGGGTGGCGAAATCGAGGACGGCGAGATCGGTCACCACCCGCCGCAGATCGTGGAAGCGGCTCGCCGAGGGCCCGGCCGCGGCCGCCCGGTCGTGGCCGACCCCGCAGACCATGTCCACGCGCTCCACGAAGACCCGCCGGGAGTGCCGGGGTACCCAGTAACTCGTTGGGTTGTTCAGGGTGTTGACGGTCGCTCCGCGCACCCCCAGCAGCTGCCGCCGGGGCCGTTTCCAGTCGCCGACGCAACTGATGTTCTGGTTGCCGTGGCGGTCGAGCTGGCTCGCGCCCATCATCACATGGCGTCCGCCGCCGGTGACCAGCGCCAGGTGGCGGCGGTACGGCAGCCAGCCCTCCACCACCTCCGGGTCGTCGCCGATGAGCATGGCCTCGCCGTCGGTCAGCAGCAGACCGGGCGCGAAAGTGAGCCTGGCCAGCCGTGCGCCGATCCGGGGCACCACCCCCATCGGCGCGGCCAGGATCTCCCCGTCGCCCCGCCATGCCTCCGCGCACGCCACCACGCAGTACTCGGCCCGGCTCACGCCCCGGCTCATCGGCTCTCCCTCCGGAAGTCCGCCACCGCGGCCCGGTACGTGTCCTCGTCCCCGGACAGGAAGCGCGCACTGAACTCCCGCCATGCGGCGGGGTCGGTGGCGGCCTTGGCGTACGCGCTCTGGAACGCCTCGTCGCGTCCGTAGTCGGGGGCGCAGGAGGTGAAGTGGGCGCCGTGCGGGGCCTCGATCACACCGGTCACACTGTGACGGCTGACCAGCAGCGTCTGCGGACCGCCCGCCGCCGCGAACTCCGCGGTGTCGACCACACGTTCGCAGGAGACATACGCCCGCTCCGCCGCCTCGCAGAACAGGTCGTCGAAGTACGGGTCGGGACCCAGGTACTGGCCGTTGCCCGCGGCGTCCGCGCGGTTGAGGTGCACCAGCGCCACGTCCAGCCGCAGCGCCGGTACGGCTGCCAGCTCCTCGCCGTCCCCGTAGGGGGAACGGACCGTCCGCAGTGCCGGGTTGACCGTCATCACGTCCGAGCCGAGGCCCGCGCGGACCGGCAGGAACGGCAGCCGGTGCACCGCGGCGGTCAGCCCCCACATGACCATCGCCTCGTCCAGTTCAACCAGTTCGAGGGTGCCGCCCTCGCGTGCCGCACGGAAGTGCGGCTCCAGGGCGATGGAGTCCAGGGTCGCGAACGCGGTGACCAGTGTGCGGATCGTTCCGGCGGCGGCCAGCAGCCCCACGTCCGGGCCGCCGAAGGAGACCACCGTCAGATCCGTGACGTCCGTGCGCAGCAGGGCCCGTACCAGCGCCATCGGTTTGCGGCGGGAACCCCAGCCGCCGATGCCGACCGTCATCCCGCTCTCGATCCGGCCGACCGCCTCCGCCGCGCTCATCCGCTTGTCCCCGTGCCTCATCGCCTCTCACCGCCCCGCGCGAGGAAGGCGTCCCGGTGCCGGTCGGCGAGCCCGCCGAGGTTGGCCTCGAAGGTGAAGCCCTGCTCGAAGCGGTAACTGCGGTGCACATCGACCGGGTCGATCCCGTTGATGGCCGCCTTGGCCAGCCGCAGCAGTTCGCCGTCCTTGGCGGCGATCTCGCGTGCCAGCTCCAGCGCCGCGGCCCGCAGTCCGGCGCGCGGCACCACCCGCCACACCGAACCGTGCCGGTGCAGCTCCTCCGCGGTCGCGGTACGCGCGGTGTAGTACAGCGCCCGCATCAGATGCTGTGGCACCAGCCGGGCCAGATGGGTGGCCGCCCCCAGCGCGCCGCGGTCCAGCTCCGGCAGTCCGAAGGCCGCGTCCTCGCTTGCCACGATCGCGTCCGCGTTGCCCACCAGGCCGATACCGCCGCCGAGGCAGAAGCCCTGCACCGCCGCGACGACCGGTACCGGGCAGTCGTACACGGCGGCGAACGCCTCGGCGCAGCCCCGGTTGGCGCCGAGGAGCGCGCCGTACCCCTCGGTGCGCCGCATCTCCTTGATGTCCACGCCCGCGTTGAACCCCCGGCCCTCGGCGGTGATAACCACACAGCGCACCGCGGGGTCGGCGCCCGCGTCGCGCACGGCCGCGGCCAGTGCGTACCAGCCGTGCACGGGAAGGGCGTTGACGGGTGGGAAGTCCGTGGTGACAACGGCGACGCCCGCTTCCGGGGCGGTGGTGGAGACACCCATGAGCAGATCCGCTACCTTTCCACCAAACATTTGTTAGGTGAGAAGGTAGCAGCGCTCACCGTACAGCGGGAGGTGTCGCGTGGCCGTCACCATCGACCTCGCCGGGCAGGTCGCCGTGGTCACCGGAGGAACGCGCGGCGTCGGGGCGGGCATCGCACGCGCCCTGCTCGCCGCCGGGGCCGAGGTGGTGGTGTGCGCCCGCCGCGCCCCCGGCCGCCCGGTCGAGGCCGCCGGCCGCACCGCGCGATACCGGCCGCTGGACGTCCGTGACGCCGATGCCGTCGACGGCTTCTTCACCTGGCTGCGGGCTGCGTACGGCCGCCTGGACCTCCTGGTCAACAACGTCGGAGGCAGCCCCTACGGGTTGATCGCCGACACCGGTCCACGCCGCGCCGCCCGGGTCCTGGAGCTGAATCTGACCGCGCCCATGACCGTCGCCCTCGCCGCCCACGCGATGATGCGCCATCAGCACGGCGGCGGCTCCGTCGTGATGATCGGCAGCGTCAGCGGAACCCGCCCTTCCCCGGGCACCGCCGCCTACGGGGCCGCCAAGGCGGGCCTGGAGAACCTCGCCCGCACCCTGGCCGTGGAATGGGCCCCGGAGGTGCGGGTGAACACTCTCGTGCTCGGCATGGTCCGCACCGAGCTGTCGCATCTGCACTACGGAGAGGCGGACGGTGTCGCCGCCGTCGGCCGGACCGTGCCGCTCGGACGGCTGGCCGAACCCGCCGAGGCCGGTGACGCTTGTGTCTTCCTCACCTCCGGCCTCGCCCGCTACATCACCGGCGCGAGCCTGGCCGTGCACGGCGGCGGGGAGCGCCCGGCCTTCCTCCACGCCGCCACGGTGAACGCGGCGGAGGACACCGCCGCGACCGATCCCAGCGCCCAGGGCCCCACGGTCCAGGCCCCCACCACCCAGGAGGAGTGAGATGAGCGGACTGTGCGGCGGACGTGTCGCCGTCGTCACCGGAGCGGGCCGCGGCCTCGGCCGCGCACACGCGCTCGCCTTCGCCGCCGATGGCGCGAAGGTCGTCGTCAACGACCTCGGCGCGGGCCCGGACGGCGTCGGCCGGTCGGCGGACCCGGCCCAGGAGGTGGTGGCGGAGATCCGCGCCGCGGGCGGTGAAGCGGTCGCCCACACCGGGGACATCGCCGCCACGGACGGCGCGGCCTCCCTCGTCGCCACCGCGCTGGACACCTACGGCCGCCTCGACACCCTCGTCAGCAACGCCGGTTTTGTACGCGACCGGATGCTCGTCAACCTCGGCGAGGAGGAGTGGGACACGGTGATCCGCGTCCACCTCAGGGGCCACTTCCTGCCACTGCGGTACGCCGCCGCGCACTGGCGCGCCGAGACCAAGGTCGGGCGCACCCCGGCCGCCCGCGTCATCCACACCAGCTCCGGCGCGGGGCTCATGGGCAGCGTCGGCCAGGGCAACTACGCGGCGGCCAAGGCCGGGATCCTCGGTCTCACCCTCGTCGCCGCCGCCGAACTGGACCGCTACGGCGTCCAGGTCAACGCCGTGGCACCGGCCGCCCGCACCCGGATGACGGAGACCACCTTCGCCGACACCATGACCGCCCCCGACCGGCCCGGCGCCTTCGACACCATGGCCCCCGCGAACGTCTCACCGCTCGTGGTCTGGCTCGGCTCCGCCGCCTGCGCCGGGGTCACCGGCCGGGTCTTCGAGGCCGACGGCGGGCGCATCACCGTCATGGACGGCTGGCGCCGCGGCCCGACCGTCGACAAAGGCGCCCGCTGGACCCCCGCCGAGGCGGGCGAGGCGGTGGGCGAACTCCTCGCCGCCGCCCGACCGCCGGAGCCGGTGTACGGGGCCTGCTGAGGGCCTGTCCCCACCCGTGCGCGGAGAAGCGCCCGGGTGGAGGGAAGGGGGTGGGGACAACCCCCGCGGCGGACGGGCGCCAGCGGGATGGGCGACGTGCCCGGCGCCCCGGCAGGCTTGATCCCCGGACGGAACAGCCGAGCGGAGCGGGAGCAGTTGTGGGTGCACGTGCGAGGACCGTGGCACTGTGGACGGGCATCGGGGCGGTGGCGGTGTCATCGGCCGTCGCGGCCGGAACTCCGGCGCGGGGGACGTCCGCCGCGCCCCCGCCCGGCTTCGAGGAGGCCGTCGGACAGACCGTCGAGGACGGCTTCCCGGCCGCCGTGGCCTACGCACGGCGCGGTGGTGAGACCTGGCGTACGGCTGCCGGGGTCGCCGACACCGCGACCGGCGAACGGGCCCGCCCCGGCCAGCGGTTCCGGATCGCCAGCAACACCAAGGCGTTCGTGGCGACGGTACTGCTGCAACTCGAGGGCGAGGGGCGGCTCTCGCTCGACGACAGCGTGGAGAGGTGGCTTCCCGGCATGGTGCGCGGAAACGGCAACGACGGCGCCGCCATCACCGTACGGCAGCTGCTCAACCACACCTCGGGGATCTACGACCCCACCACCGAACCCGAGTTCTTCGCCCCCTACCTCGAGGACGGCGACCGGGACCACATCATCACCCCGCGCGAGGTGATCGCCCGCGCCGTCGGGCATCCGCCGGAGTTCGCGCCCGGCCGGGGCTGGTCGTACTCCAACACCAACTACCTGCTCGCCGGGCTGGTGATCGAGGCGGTCACGCAGCACAGCGCCCCCGCCGAGATCCACCGCAGGATCCTCGCCCCGCTCGGGCTGACCCGCACCTCCTTCCCGGTGACCGACCCCGGCATCCGCGGGCCGCATCTGCACGGCTACGACCTCGAGGGGCGCGATCTCACCCGGTTCAGCCCCTCCTACGACTGGACCGCGGGAGCCATGATCTCCACCGTGGACGATCTGGCCCGCTTCCACCGGGCGCTCTTCGGCGGCGCGCTGCTGCGTCCCGCGCAGCAGCGTGAACTCCGGACTCCGGTGTCGTTCCCCGACGCCCCGGCGTACGGCCTCGGGGTGCAGCGGATGGAGCTGCCGTGCGGCACCGGGAAGGACGCCGACCCGGTCACGGCCTGGGAGACCGACGGCGGCGGACCGGGCTTCACCAGCGTCGCCCTCACCACCGCCGACGGCAAACGCCAACTGGTCCTCGCCGCCACCGTCTTCGACTTGGCCGCGGAGCTGAAGGGCGAGCCGCCCGTGCCGCGTTCCAAGGGGCTCCAGAAGGCGCAGCGGGCGGCCCTGTGCGCATGAGACGGGCCGAACGTCTCAGATGCTGACGCCGTGGGCGCGCAGATAGGCGAGCGGGTTGATGTCGGAGCCGTAGCCGGGACCGGTGCGGATCTCGAAGTGGAGGTGTGGACCGGTGGCGTTGCCCGTGGAACCGGAACGGCCGATCTGCTGGCCGCCGTTGACGTTCTGCCCCGCCCGTACCGACAGCTGGGAGAGATGGGCGTACTGGCTGTATCTGCCGTCCCGGTGGCGGATCACCACCTCGTAGCCGTAGGCGTCGCCCCAGCCCGCCGAGACCACGTGGCCCGCGCCGACGGCCTTCACCGAGGTGCCCACGCCCACGGGGAAGTCCACGCCCGTGTGATGGCCGCTGGCCCAGCTGGAACCGGACGCCCGGTAGGCCGTGGTCGGCCTGACCCCGCTGACCGGCGCGGTGAACCCCGAGCCGGCGGCGGGCTTCGCTGCGGATGTGTGGCGGCTGGTGTGCTGCTTCTCGGGCTGCGGCCGGGGCTTGGGCTTGGCCTTGTGGTGGGTTTCGGCCCGGCGCTTCGGTTTGGCTTTCGGTGCGGTCTTCTTCGGCGTTGCCTTGCCACTGCCGCTCAATGCCAGCTTCTGACCGGGATAGATCAGATCCGGATCGCCGCCGATGGTCTCTCGGTTGGTCTCGTAGAGCGTCCGCCAACCGCCCCGCACATTGTGGTCATTGGCGATCCGGGACAGCGAGTCGCCGCTGACGACCACATAGCGGCCGGCCCCGGACGGCGCCTGACCGGGCAGCCGGGTGGGCGTGGGCTCGCTCCGCCGGGTCTGCTTCTGCTGGGTCTCCCGGGCCTTCGGCGCGGATGCCTTGAGGGCCTCGGGGGCGCTCCGGGGCGCGGCGGCCCCCCGGGCCAGCCCGGCCTTGCCGGAACAGACCGGCCAGGCGCCGGGTCCCTGGCCGTCGAGCACCTTCTCCGCGACGGCGATCTGCTGGTCCTTGGTGGCCAGATCGGCCCGTGCCGCATAGGCGGTTCCGCCGTACGCCTTCCAGGTGCTCTGGGTGAACTGGAGTCCGCCGTAGAAGCCGTTGCCGGTGTTGATGTCCCAGTTGTTGGTGGACTCGCACCGGGCGACCTTGTCCCAGGTCCCTTCCGAGGCCGCGTGCGCGCCCGTGGCGCCGACCAGTGGCAGGGCGATACCGGCGCCGCCCGCCGTGACGCTCAGCGAGGCACGGGAGATGCGGTTGGGTTTCGGACGGCGGTGGCGTCCCCGTAAGGGCATGGACGGCTCCTTCTCCTGCTGGCGCCTGTGCGGCGGGCTGCCGGGCGCGCCAAAGATAAGGGGCCCGATTCGGCCACAACAAGAGGGAGTTGACGGGGAATGAGGGCCACACCGCGCTGTGCTGCGACCCTCCCCAGGCTGTGTGATGTGCGTCACGTCATTTCACTCGGTGGTGCGGGAGAAGCGCAGGGTGACGATCTCGAACGGACGCAGCGCGAGCGCACAGTGCGGGCCTTCGGTATCGGCCCGGCCGGTCGGCCGCTCCAGCAGATCGCAGGACGCGGCGCCGGTCCACGGGAATCCGGCGGTCAACCCTGTCCGCACCCGCCCTCCCCGCGACTCGTGCAGCCGCACCACCACATCGCCGCTGCCGTCGTCGGCCAGCTTGACGGCCGTCACCACCACGGCGTCGTCCTCGACCGACACCAGCGGTGCCACGGCGGCACCGACCGGTATCCGCCGCTCGGGCAGATTGATCCGGTACCCCTCCCGCACCGCGTCCCCGATCGCCGCCCCCGGCACCAGTGCGTAACGGAAGCGGTGCGTCCCCTGGTCGGTGCGCGGATCCGGGAAGCGCGGGGCACGCAGCAGCGACAGCCGGACGGTTGTCGTATGCGCGGTACGCGTGACGTCGTAGCCATAGGTCGAGTCATTGACCAGGGCGGCACCCCATCCCGGCTCCTCCAGATGGACGAAGCGGTGCTGGCACGCCTCGAACTTCGCCGCATCCCAGCTGGTGTTGGTGTGCGTGGGCCGGTGCAGATGGCCGAACTGGGTCTCGGCGGCGATCCGGTCGCTGCGCACATCCAGCGGAAAGGCGGCCTTGAGGAACTTCTCCGTCTCGTGCCAGTCCACCTCCGTGTCGATCTCCAGCCGCCGTTCGCCCTGGAGAAGGCTCAGCCGCTGCTCGACCCGTGAGGAGCCGAACGTCCGCACCACCCGCACCGCGCCGTCGACCCACGCCAGCTCCCGCACGTCCGTGAGGTCGGTGACGGTGTTCCGGTAGAAGTGGTCGACGTCCCAGGCGTCCCACATGTTCGGGAAGTCCGGGTGCAGCTGGAGCAGATTGGCCGCCTGCCCCGGGGCCACCGTCTCCCGGTCCGCGACGAGGTCGTACACCGACACCACCAGACCGCGGCCGTCGATACCGATCCGCAGCAGCCCGTTGTCGAGCACAAAGCCACCGCCCTCGCGCGGCTCGGCGGCCACCGGCGCGCCCACGCCCGGTCGCGCGGGCGCGGCACCGCCCGCCGGAACCCCGGCCCGCTCATGCGGAGCCGCGTTGAACACCAGCTCCGCACCGCCCTCCGCACCGTCCGCCGCGAGGGCGGCCAGCGCCCCCGCGACGATCTCCTCCAGTTCCTCGGCGACCCGCGCGTACGTCCGCTCCGCCTCCCGGTGCACCCAGGCGATCGACGACCCCGGCAGGATGTCGTGGAACTGGTGGAGCAGCACCGTCTTCCACAGCCGGTCCAGCGCCTCGTACGGATAGCGGAATCCGGTGCGCACCGCCGCCGTCGCCGCCCACAGCTCCGCCTCGCGCAGCAGGTGCTCACTGCGCCGATTGCCCTGCTTGGTCCTGGCCTGGCTGGTCAGCGTCGCCCGGTGCAGCTCCAGATACAGTTCGCCCACCCACACCGGGGCATGTCCGTACTCCGCGTGCGCCTTCTCGAAGAACGCCGACGGGCGTTCGAAGACCACCCTCGCCGAACCCTCCAGGTCCGCCAGCCGCTTGGCCCGGGCCACCATCTCGCGGGTGGTGCCCCCGCCGCCGTCGCCCCAGCCGGTGGGTGCCAGCGAACGCCCCGCCGAGCCCTTCTCCCGGAAGTTGCGGACCGCGTGCGCGACCTCCTTCCCCGACAGCTGTGCGTTGTAGGTGTCGATCGGCGGGAAGTGGGTGAACACCCGGGTGCCGTCCAGCCCCTCCCACCAGAAGGTGTGATGGGGAAAGGCGTTGGTCTGGCTCCAGGAGATCTTCTGGGTGAGGAACCACTTCGCCCCCGCCTGCCTGACCAGCTGCGGCAGCGCGGCCGAGTACCCGAAGGTGTCCGGCAGCCACACCTCCTCGGTCTCGATGCCGAACTCCTCCAGGAAGAACCGCTTGCCGTGCACGAACTGCCGGGCCAGCGCCTCCGACCCCGGCATATTGGTGTCCGACTCCACCCACATCCCGCCCACCGGAACGAACCGGCCCTCCGCCACGGCCTTCTTCACCCGGGCGTACACCTCCGGGCGGTGCTCCTTGATCCAGGCGAACTGCTGCGCCTGCGACATCGCGTAGACGAAGTCCGGCTCGTCCTCCAGCAGCGCCGTCATGTTCGCGGTGGTGCGGGCCACCTTGCGCACCGTCTCGCGCAGCGGCCACAGCCACGCCGAATCGATATGCGCGTGGCCCACCGCGCTGATCCGGTGCGCCGAGGCATGGGCCGGGGCCGCCAGCACCTCCGCCAGCAGCTCCCGGCCCCGGCCCGCCGTACCGCCCACATCCTGCAAGTCCACCGCGTCCAGGGCCCGTTCGACCGCGCGCAGGATCTCCCAGCGGCGCGGGCTCTCGGGCGACAGCTCCGCCATCAGCTCGCCCAGCACCTCCAGGTCCTGCACCAGCTCCCACACCGTCTCGTCGAAGACGGCGAGATCCATCCGGGCCAGCCGGTACCGCGGCTCGCTGCCCGCCGTCTCCGGATCGCCCAGCTCGGTCGGCTGGAAGGGGTGGTAGTCCAGCAGCACCGGATTGGAGGCGGCCTCGATGTGCAGCACCACCTCCTCGCCGCCCGCCACCGGGGACCCCACCCGCACCCACTGGTTGCGCGGATTGAGCCCCTTCACCGGGGAGCCGTCCGGCCGGTACACCAGCCCCTCGCACTGGAAGCCCGGCATGTTCTCGTCGAAGCCCAGGTCCAGCACCGCTTCCACGGTCCGGCCGGCCCACGAGTCCGGGACCGTGCCGCGCACCGTGAACCAGCTGGTGCCCCACGGCGGCCCCCAGGCCGCGCCGGCCGCGATGGGGGTTCGGGGCGCGGCCAGCCCCTCGGCCACGGGCACCGGCTCGCCCGGTGCGTTCCAGATCCCGGTCTCGAGCGGTACGGACTCCGGGTGGACCGCCGGGCGGATGCGCTCCTCCAGGACACGCTTGAGCCGGGCTTCGGTGACGGCACGGTCGCTGTGCATGAGACGAGGACTCCTTGACTGCCGGGCGGAGGGTGCTTCCGGGGACTACCAGGTGAACGAGACGGCGGAGGGCGGAGAGGGAGTGAACAGCTCGTCCACGGCCCGCACTTCGATCCGGGACGCCCGCTCACCCTCCGCACGGCGCAGAGCGGGAACGTAGAAGGCCGTGCCACAGGTGCCGCCGAGGAAGCGGCGGCCTCCACCCGGCAGCACCTGGTGCAGCTCGTAGTGGCGTACCGCACCGGACGAGCGCCCCCAGGACAGCCGCAGCGCGGCCGTCCCGGTCTCACCGCCGGGCCGGGACGCGGTCACCGTCAGCGGTCCGGGCGTGTCCGGAGCCCCGGCCGCGGCATCCCGCACCGCGAGCGCCCCCAGCCGCCAGCGCACGGTGCCACCGCCGGACGGGGTCAGCCGCACCCCGAAGGCGCGCACGGACTCCGCCCGGAGCGCGCGCAGCCGCCGTCCGATCCACAGGGTGGCCGTGGTCCACCCACCGCCCGCGCGGAGCGTGCCCGCCGGAAGGTAGCTGAAGTCGTACGCACCGCCCGGAGTGTCCGGCTCCCGTACGGCCACCGCGAGCTCCACCCGGACCGCCGCCGACCCGGCGTCGGCCCGATGGGCCAGCTCCACCACGGTGGCGGCCGACAGCGGCAGCCGGACGGAGTGCAATTCGACCGTCGTGGGCGCGCCCGGGGCGCCGTCCACCAGCAGACTGCTGCCACCGCGCCACGCGTCGGCGAAGTCGAAGTTGACGGTGGGGCGGGCACCGGTCGTGCGCACCACCCAGCGGCGCCCCGGCAGCCGGTCCTGGAGGCCCAGATGGGTCCAGGCCGTGTCCGAGAGCGCGGTGCCCTCCTCGTACCAGCGCATCCCATGGCCGGTGTTGAAGGAGGTGGCGAAGGGCAGCGCGGTGACGGTGGAGCGGTCCGCGACGGAGACGGCGGGCGCCCGCCACCCTCCGGTGCCGCTGCCCGGCGCGGACGGGTCGAGGGAGGCGCCGGTCCAGAAGCGGTCGTCGCGGGCGTGGAAGGCCGCCGGTGTCCGCTGCCCCGACGGCAGACTGGTCCAGGTCCACTCGGGACGGTAGAAGCCGTAGCCGGTGGTGTGCGGGGCGTCGGCGGGTATCACGGCGTCCCAGTTCACCGAGGTGTCATAGCCGCGGGACTCGACGTCGATCCCGGCCCACAGCTCGTAGCGGCTGCGGCCGAGCTCTTGTGCCAGCCGCCCCGAGGAGGCCAGTCCCGAGCGGCTCCAGTCGAAGTTCAGGAACATGGTGGCGGAGGCCCGGAAGAAGGCGGAGTTGCGGTTGTTGAGCGCGTTCTGCCAGCTCACGGCCCCGCTGTCGACCATCGCGTCGTACCACGTGACCCGCAGGCCCTCGCCGCGGTCGCGCAGATGGAGCAGGAAGTCCCGCATATCGGTGGCCAGCTGGGTGTTCCCGCCGTCGGTCTCGGCGTTGATGAACCAGCCGTCGAAGCCGTACGCCTTCGCCACCTGGATCAGCTTGTCCGCGACCGGGAACCCGCCGCCGCTGCCGCGCTGGACCAGATCCCGGGTCCAGCGCAACTGCCCGCCGTACGCCACGGGCGGCAGGAAGACGGTGCCGAGCACCGGGACGCCGTTGCGGTGAGCGGCGTCCACGACGGGTGCGTTGGGCGCCAGGATCAGCCCCTCTCCGGAGGAACCGCCCCAGAACACCAGCTCGTCGAGATAGGCCCAGTGGGTGAGCGCGTAGGAGTCGGCCGTCGCGGACCCCTGGGAGGGGTTGCCGGCGGTGGGAGCGAAGGCGGCCAGGGCGGACACCCGCGCCTGGCCGGTGCGCGCGGTGGCGTTGGGCGCCACCGGCGTGAAACGGGACGCGAGCGGAACGGCCGAGGTGTTGAAGGCCAGGTCCGGATCGGACTCCGGGGTCCAGGACATCAGGCTGCGCCAGACGACACCGTCCCCCGGGCTGCCGGAGGGCAGGCTGTCGGGGAACCAGTACGAGGCGTACGGCCGCAGATCGTCGGTGGCAGAGGCGGCAGAGGCGGCCGCCGTACCCGTCCGGCCCGCGGCGGTCGCGGTGCCCATGGGCAGGGCGGCGGCCGCCGCCGTGGCCGCGCCCGCGGCCAGCACCCGGCGGCGGCCGGGACGAGCGGTGGCTGTGCCGGGCGTTGCGGAGCTGTCGTACATGCTGGACTCCTTCGCTGCGAGGTCAGGTGGGGGCGGGCGGCTCAGTCGATGGCGTCGACGGTCAGCACCTCCGTGATGCCCCGGGCCGCCAAGTGCGTGCTGTCCGCGGCCCGTTCGGCCAGCACCACGGCCGGGCGCAGCCCCCGCGCGGCAGCCCGCATCCACGCCTCGAAGAACACCCCGCCCGGTGCGCACCCCGAACGCCCCCGGGCGGACTCCTCCCCGACCTCCGCCACCAGCGCCGTGGTGCGCGGCGCGGGAAGCCGCTCCCGCCGCTCCCGGACGATCCGGGCGAGTGCCCGCCCGGCGGGTTTGACCCGGCGGTCGTTGGTGAGCAGCCCGAGCCCGTACTCCAGCTCGGGGAAGTCGGCGAGCCCGCGGTCCACGTCATGGGAACACCACCAGGTCACGCCCCAGAGATCGGGGCAGTCCAGGGCATGGGCCACGGTGGTCTCGGTGAAGGCGGCGGCGCGCTCGGGGGGAATGTGCGGCGCGGGCGCCCCGACCTCCTGCAACCAGACCGGGCGGTGCGGATCCGTCGCCCATGCCTTGGACAGCTCGATGAGATAGGCGGCGTGCCGTCCGGTGGCGGCGCCGGTGGGGCCGTGGCGCTGCGCCGTGCCGTTGAACACCCAGGAGTGGACGGCGGTGGCGGCGCCGAGCCGGGCCGATTGGGCGGGGGTGAACGGGTGGTCCTCGTGGTACCAGGCGGCGTCGTAGGAGGAATGCAGATGCGGCCGCCCCGGCGCGCCCTTCGCACACGCGTCGAGCATTCCGCGCAGCCACGCCCCGGCCTGTTCGGAGGTGATGCGGTCGGGGTCGGGGTGGGGCGCGGCGGAGAACTGGTTGAACTCGTTGCCGACGGTCATCCCGAGGAACGCGGGCCGGTCGGCGAGGGCGGCGGCCAGGGTGCGCAGATACTCCGCCTGGGCCTCCACCACATCGGGGTCGGTGAAGAGGCTGCGGCGGTGCCAGGTGGTGGTCCAGGACGGAATGAAGTCGAAGCTGGACAGATGACCCTGCAATCCGTCCACGTTCACCTCGAGACCGCGCTCGGCGGCCGCGTCGACGAGCTCGACCAGCTGCTCGACCGCGCGCGGGCGGATGAGCGTGCGGTTGGGGTGGAAGACCGGCCACAGCGGGAAGACCCGGATGTGGTCCAGGCCCAGGGCCGCGATGGAGTCCAGATCGGCGCGGACCGCGTCGAGGTCGAAGTCCAGCCAGTGGTGGAACCAGCCGCGGGTGGGGGTGTAGTTGACGCCGAAGCGCACGGAATCGATCCCTTCAGCCCTTGACGGCGCCCTCACCGACGCCACGGAAGAAGTACCGCTGGAGACAGGCGAACATCACGATGAGCGGGGCGACCGCGATGATGGTGCCCGCCGCGACGAGCCGTGGATTGTTGGCGAAGGTGCCGTGCAGATAGTCGAGGCCGACGGTCAGGGTGAACTTGTCGGAGTCGGAGAGCACGATCAGCGGCCACAGGAAGTCGTCCCAGGCGCCCATGAAGGCGAAGATGGCGACCACCGCGAGGGTGCCCTTCACGGCGGGCAGCCCGATCCGTACGAACCGCTGCCACACATTGGCCCCGTCGATGACCGCCGCTTCCTCGATCTCGTACGGGAGGTTGGCGAACGCGTTCCGCATCAGCAGGACGTTCAGCGAACTGACCGCGCCCGGCAGCACCACCGCGGTGAGGGTGTTGTTCAGTTCCAGATCCCGCATGGTGGTGAACTGGGCGATGATGATGGACTCCAGTGGCACCAGCAGCGCCATCACAAACGCCAGCCTGGCCGCCTTCCGGCCCCGGAACCGCAGCCTCGCCAGCGCGTATCCGGCCATCGCCGCGCCCACGCAGTTGGTGAGCACATTGGCCACCGCCACCTTGAGCGAGTTCAGTGCGTAGTCCCACACCGGGACGATGTCGGCGACCCCGGAGTAGTTGTCGAGCGTGGGGTGTTCGGGCAGGAAGGCCGGCGGCGAGGTGTAGATGTCCTCGGTGGTGCTCTTGAGCGAGGTGGACAGCTGCCACAGGAAGGGGCCCACGGTCAGCGCCAGGACGGCGAGCAGCAGCAGATAGCGCAGCGCCTTCTCCCAGCCGGAAATGCGCTTCACCTCAGCTCCTCCCGGCGGTCGGCGCGCAGCACCAGCAGCATCAGCACGAGGGTGATGGCGAAGACGACGAGTGAGAGGGCGGAGGCGTAGCCCACCCGTCCGTTCAGCCCGGTGCCCACCCGCTGCACCAGCATGACGAGCGTGGTGTCCTGCCCGGCCGGGCCGCCGGTGGGCCCGGCCAGCAGATACACCTCGGAGAACACCTTGAACGCGGCCATCGAGGAGAGCGCGCCGACCAGCACCATGGTGGAGCGGACGGCCGGGACGGTGACGCTGAGGAAGCGGCGGACCGCGCCCGCGCCGTCCACGGCGGCGGCTTCGTGCAGTTCGGGCGGGACGTTCGCCAGCGCGGCGAGATAAATGATCATGTAGTAGCCCAGCCCCTTCCACACCGTCAGCGCCATGGCGCTGAACAGCAGCAGCCACTCGTCGCCGAGGAAGCCCACGGGACCGGCGCCGAGGAAGGCGAGGATGCCGTTGACCAGACCGCGGTCGTCCAGCATCCACACCCAGATCAGGGAGACCACGACGACCGATGCCACCACCGGGGTGTAGAAGGCGGCCCGGAAGAAGGTGACACCGGGGATCTGCTTGCGGACGAGCAGGGCCAGCAGCAGCGGCAGCAGCACCGTGCACGGCACCACCATCACCACGTACAGCAGGCTGTTGCGCAGGCCCACCGCGAACTGCTCGTCGTCCAGCATGGTCCGGAAGTTCTCCAGGCCCACCCAGGAACCGCCGGTGAGCGTCCGGGTGTCGGTGAACGCCTGGTGGACGGTGGTCAGAAAGGGATAGAGGGTGAACGCGCTGACCACGGCGAGCCCCGGGAGCAGAAAGAGCCAGGGGCTCGCGGCCCGGTGCGTCCGTGGCGAGGGAGCGGCGGGGCGGCGGCTCATCGGTGCCCCTAACCCTGCTGGAGCAGCTTGTTGCTCTGCGCCACGGCGTCGTCCAGCGCCTTCTTCGGCGACTTCTTGCCCTGGAGGGCCTTGGCCACCTCGTTCTGGAGCACGGTCTTCATTTCGTCGCTCATGACGACGGGGGTGTAGTTCACCGCGCCCTTGAGCAGCTTCGCGGAAGCGACCCGCACGCGGCCCTCGTCGGTGCCGTCGTCCTTCGTCCAGTACGGCTTGTCCAGCGACCCCTTGGTACTGGGGAAGATCGCCACCTTGTGGGCGAAGGACTCCTGGTTCTTCCGGTTGGTGACGAAGTGCGCGAACGCGATGGCGGCGGCCTTGTGCTC
This sequence comes from Streptomyces sp. NA02950, assembly GCF_013364155.1. Taxonomy (NCBI): domain Bacteria; kingdom Bacillati; phylum Actinomycetota; class Actinomycetes; order Kitasatosporales; family Streptomycetaceae; genus Streptomyces; species Streptomyces sp. NA02950. The sequence goes on from NZ_CP054916.1 coordinate 8,933,045, forward strand.
GCTGTTCTCCTTCACCGCCAGACCCATCACATACATGTTGGGCTTGCCGGTGTTGTTGGGCGCCTCCGTGATGCCGAGGTTCTTGTAGAGGCTGGGTGCGTCCCGTTTGAAGGTCTCCAGGTCATGGGCGCTGCCCGGATTCATCGCGACCTTCTGCTCCAGGAACTTCTGCCCCGCCTTCTCGGGGGTGTTGGTGAGCGCCTGCCCGTCCAGAGCGCCCTTGTCGTAGAGCTTCTTGTACCGGGTGAGCAGCTCGACGCCCTGGGGCTCGTTGTAGGTGAAGGCGGTGGCGTCGTCGTTCATCAGCGTCACGCCGTAGCGGCCGAAGTCCTCGATGGACGGGGTGCCCGCGAGGGTGGCGACCTTGCCGTCGGACTTTTCGGCGATGGTGTCGGCGGCGCTGAACAGCTGGTCGTAGCTGCGCGGCGGGTCGGCCGGATCGAGCCCCGCCTTCCGGAAGAGCGCCTTGTTGTAGAACATCGGGCCGGTGTTGAGGTACCAGGGGAAGGCATAGGTCCCGTCCAGGCCCGGAAGGGCGTTGCCGCGCCACGCCTCGGGGGTGTACTCCGGGCGGTAGCGCGAACTGGCCTTCTCATGGTCGAGGTTCATCAGCACACCGGCCTTGGCCAGCGGATGGGCGAGGTCCGGGGACACATTGACCACATCCGGAAGGCTGCCGGATCCGGCGTCCGCGCTGAGCTTTTCCGCGTAGTTCTCGGCGGGCTGATCCAGCCACGCGACCTCGACATCCGGATACTTCTCCTCGAAAGCGTCGATCAGGCCGTTGAAGTAGTCCTTGAAGTTGGCCCGGAGATTCCAGGTCTGGAAACGGATCTTGCCCTCGATTTTGCCGTCCGCACTCGATCCGCCTCCGCCGCCATCTCCATTGCAGCCGGTCAGGGCCATGGAGGAGAGCAGGAGGGGGAGGATGGCGGCGGTCGCTCTACGGGATATGGGCATGGCCGACGAGCTCCTTCGATCGAAGCCGGCGTGAGTCCGGTGGAAGCGGGAAGGGCCGGAGCGGGCAGACCAAAAACTGCACCCGAAGCGGGAGTTGCGTCAAGACTTCCGTCGCGAACTAATGCGCTTTAGTCTTAATCCAGCTCAAGCGCTTTAGTGATCTCCTCGAATGACCACCGTCCGGGGAGCGGGAGGACGCCCATGCGCCGGACACCGGCCCGACGCCCCACCATGAAGGACATCGCCCGCCGCGCCGGGGTCTCCGAGAGCGCGGTCTCCTTCGCGCTCAACGACCGCCCCGGTGTCTCGGCGGCCACCCGCGACCGGGTGCGGCGCGTCGCCGAACAGCTCGGCTGGCAGCCCAGCACGGCCGCCCGTGCCCTGTCCGGCGAGGGCTCGGCCACCGTCGGCCTGGTGCTCGCCCGGCCCGCCAGCACCCTCGGCGTCGAGTCGTTCTTCCTGCAACTGGTCTCCGGGGTGCAGGAAGCGCTCTCCCCGCGCCGCCTCGGCCTGCTGTTCCAGGTGGTCGAGGACCTGGACGCCGAATGCGCCACCTACCGCCGCTGGTGGGCCGAGCACCGGGTGGACGGGGTCCTCGTGGTCGACCCCTGCCGGGACGACCCCCGGCCTGACCTGCTCGACGAACTGGGACTGCCCGCCGTGGTGATCGGCTCCATGACCGACGACCAGGCCGCCGAGCCCACCGCCCACCCGGGCATCTCCAACCTCTGGGCGGACGACGCCGCCGCGATGGCCTCGATCGTCGGCCATCTCCACGACCTCGGCCACCGCCGGATCGTGCATATCGCAGGACTGCCCGAACTGGCCCACACCCGGCGCCGGATGCGCTCGCTGCGCGCCGAGGCCGAGCGCCGCGGGCTCACCGAGGTGGCCTCGGTGACCACCGACTACTCCGACGCACAGGGAGCCGAGGCCACCAGCCGGGTGCTCGCGCGGGAGCGGCCGCCCACCGCCCTGGTCTACGACAACGACGTGATGGCGGTCGCCGGACTCGCCGCCGCCGCCGAGCGCGGTCTGTCCGTCCCGGCCGATCTCTCCATCGTGGCCTGGGACGACTCCGTGCTGTGCCGCAGCACCCACCCCTCCCTGACCGCGCTGGTACGCGACACGGCAACCTTCGGGCGGCATGCCGCCGAGCGGCTGATCGCGCTGCTCGACGGGGAGGCGGCGGTACGGGTCCAGGACGACGTCCCCCGGCTGGCCCCTCGCGGCAGCACCGCCGCCCCACCGGACAGGGCGTGAGCGGCCTCGCTGAAGTCCGGTGGACCGGTTGCGCCCCGAAGTGGGCGCGGGGTACTGCGCGATCAGCCACGACGCAGCCGCGGACGTCTATCGGCACCTCGCGGCTTCCTGCGCAAGCCGCAGGCCCGTGCTCACGGCGGTGGCCGCCGCCCGGACGCGGGCGGCGGCCACCGGAAACACCCGTGCGCCGACTACGTACGGACCGCCAGCGACAGCGCGAAGCGGCCCTCGGCGTCGGTCCACCAGCGCCGCGGCTCCAGGCCCGAAGCGGCCAGTTCGGTCCGCACCTTGCCCTCCCGGAACTTGGCCGACACCTCGGTGCGGACCTCCTCCCCGGCCGTGAAGTGGATGGCGAGATCCATCGCGGGGATCTTCGCGGTGAGCTCCTTGCGGGCCCGCAGCCGCATCTCGATCCACTCCTCCTCGGCGTTCCAGGCCGCCACATGGTCGAAGTCCGCCGGGTTGAAGTCGGCGCCCAGCTCGCGGTTGAGCACCGCGAGCACGTTCTTGTTGAACGCCGCGGTGACTCCTTGCGCGTCGTCGTACGCGGCGACCAGCGTGGCCTCGTCCTTGACCAGGTCGGTGCCGAGCAGCAGCGCGTCACCCGGGGCCAGCAGCGCGCTCACCGCGGTGAAGAACTCCGCCCGCTCGGACGGCAGCAGATTGCCGATGGTGCCGCCGAGGAACGCCAGCAGCCGCGGCCCGGGCGATTCCTCGGGCAGGGTGAGCCCGGTCATGAAGTCGGCCACCATGGCGTGCACCGTCAGTTCCGGATGTTCGGTGAGCAGAGCGCGCCCGGCCGGTTCGAGGGCGCTCTCGCTCACGTCCACCGGGACGTAGGTCCGCAGCTCCGGCAGTGCCCGGATCAGATGACGGGTCTTCTCCGAGGAGCCGGAGCCCAGTTCGACCAGGGTTCTGGCTCCGGTGGCGTCGGCGATCTCGGCCGCCCTCGCTCTGAGGATCTCCCGCTCCGCGCGGGTCGGATAGTACTCGGGCAGCCGGGTGATCTCTTCGAAGAGCTCACTTCCACGGGCGTCGTAGAACCACTTCGGCGGCAGCTGCTTGGGGGTGCGGGTCAGCCCGTCGGCCACATCGGCGCGCAGCGCGGCGGTGGTGGTGTCCACGGGCAGGGTGCGGGTCATGGTGAAGGAGCTCACGCGGAAGCCTCCTTGAGGGGGGAGAGGAGAACCTCGGTACGGGTCGCGGTCAGCAGGGTGCGGTCGGGGACTTCCGTCCAGAGCGGATCGTCGTCGTACGGCTCGGAGGCCACGGCCACCGCGCGGCCCGGGTCGGCCCGGTACCACAGGGTGTCGCCCCACGCGGTGGCGGCGATCGTCGATCCGTCCAGGAGCAGCAGGTTCAGCCGCGAACCGGGCGCGGCGGCGGCCACCGTCTCGACGGCCCCGGCCAGCGCCTCGCCCGCTGCGTGCCCCAGCCGCAGCCGGTGCAGCACCAGCGCCCACACCAGCGCGGAGTCACAGCGCGCCGCCAGGCTCAGCAGGTCGGCGGGCGGCAGTGACGCGGCCACCTCCGCGAGGGAGCGCGGCCACTCGCGCACCGCGCCGTTGTGGCTGAACAGCCAGACCCCGGAGGCGAAGGGCGAGGCGCCCGCCTCCCCGTCCGCGCTCGCCTCGGTGGCGTCGCGCACGGCGGCCATCAGCGCCCCGGTGCGCACCACCCGGGCGAGATCGGCGAAGGACAGATCGCCCCAGATGGGCCCGGCACGCCGGTAGCGCGCGGGCACCGGGTCCTCCGGCGCGTACCAGCCGACGCCGAACCCGTCGGCGTTGACGGTGCCGTGGGCCTGCCGCCGCGGCGCCCACGACTGCGAGAACAGACTGTGCGGCGGAGCGCTGACCACCTCGCCGATGGTGGTCTCCGGTCCGAGGTAGGCGAGATGCCGGCACATCAGCCCCACCCCCCGGCAGCGGGGACGGCGTATCCGGCGGTGGCCCTCACGCGGCCTCCGCGGCGGCGTCGCGGGCGGTGCGGAACCCCGAGAAGATCTGCCGGCGGACCGGCAGGTCCCAGTTGCGGAAGGTGCCCCGGCAGGCCACCGCGTCCACCGCGAACGAGCCACCGCGCAGCACCTTGTACGCGGGCCCGAAGAAGACCTGCGAGTACTCCGGGTAGGGGAAGACGCTGAACCCCGGATAGGGCAGGAAGTCGCTGGACGTCCACTCCCACACATCGCCGATCAGCTGCCGGACGCCGAGCGGGGAGGCACCCTTCGGATAGCTCCCGGCCCGTGCGGGCCGCAGATGGCGCTGGCCGAGGTTGGCATGGTCGGGGGTGGGGTCCTCGTCGCCCCACGGATAGCGCAGCGAGCGGCCGGTCGCCGGATCGTGGCGGGCCGCCTTCTCCCACTCCTCCTCGCTGGGCAGCCGGCGCCCCGCCCAGCGGGCGTAGGCGTCCGCCTCGTACCAGCTCACATGCAGCACCGGCTCGTCCTCCGGCACCGGTTCGGTCACCCCGAACCGGCGGCGCAGCCACTGCCCGCCCTCGTGCCGCCAGAACAGCGGGGCGCTCAGCCCGTGCTCCTGGATGTGCGCCCAGCCCTCCGGAGTCCACCAGCGGCGCTCCGCGTAGCCGCCGTCCGCGATGAACCGGGCGTACGCACCGTTGGTCACCGGGGCGGTGTCGATCCAGAAGGGCGGGACCAGCCGCCGGTGGGCGGGCCGTTCGTTGTCCAGCGCCCAGGGCTCGGTGGAGGTGCCCATGGTGAACGGACCGCCGGGGACCAGGACCTCCTCGGGCAGCGCGCCCCCGTCGACGGTGTCCGGCGGCTCCGGGGCGGTCAGCGCGGCGGGCCCGAGCCGCAGCTGGTGGGTGATGAGCATGGTCTCGTCGTGCTGCTGCTCATGCTGGGCGATCATGCCGAAGGCGAAGCCCGCGTCGACCAGCGGGGCGCCGCGCAGCTCGATCCGCTCCAGGACGTCGAACACCCGCCCGCGCACTTCGGAGACATAGCCCCGGGCCTCGGACGGTGCCAGCAGCGGCAGTGAGGGCCGCTCGGCGCGCGGATGCTCGAAGGCGTCGTACACCGAGTCGATCTCCGGGCGCAGCGCCTCCCGTCCGCCGACGGCGCGCAGCAGCCACTGCTCCTCCTGGTTGCCGATATGAGCCAGGTCCCACACCAGCGGGGACATCAAAGGGGAGTGCTGGGCGGTGAGGTCGTGGTCGTCCACGCAGGTGGTGAGGGTGTGGGTGCGTTCGCGCGCGGTGCGCAGCGCGGCCTCGGCGCGCCGGCGCAGCGCCTCGGGATCGAGATCGAGGAGGTCGGAGTCGGGAGCGGTCATGGCCGTTCCTCCTTCCCGGGGACGGGGGCGAGCAGATCGTCGGCGGGACATCGGCCTCTGGCCACATAGCGGTCGGTGAAGTCGGCGACGGCGGACGTGATGGCGGGGGAGGCACCCAGCCGGGGCAGTGCCTCCAGCGCGGTGGCGAAGCAGGTGGCGGCGGCGGTCCGCAGCTCGGGGTCGGCCAGACCGTCCCGGGTCGCGCTCAGCCACAGCGGATTGCACGGAGCGGGCGCGGAGCCCGCGGTCTCGGCGAGGGGTTTCACCACGCGGTAGACGGTTTCCGCGGCCTGGGGGTCATCGAAGAGCGCCACCGTGACGGCGAGGGGCACGATCCAGCCGTCGTCGCCGCTCTGCGCGTCGATCATGCGCAGTTCGAGATGCCCGCGCGGCCGCACGGGCGGGAAGAGGGTGGAGACGTGGAAGTCGAGATCGTCGAGGGTGGGTGGCCGGGGCAGTGCGGTACGGGCCCACTGGCGGAAGGTGAGTCCGTCCGGAACGGTCCACGGCCCGTGCTCGGCCCGGACGGCCATCACCGGCGCGTCCAGCACATAGCGGGTCCAGGCGGCGCGCGGGTCCTTGCCGTCGGACGGGGCGAGGGTGCGGCCGGGATCCATCGAGGCCCACAGGGCTTGCCGGGTGGAGCGGTAGCCGGTGGGCCGGCCCTCGCACAGCGGCGAATTGGCGAAGGCGGCGGTCAGGACGGCGCCCACTAGGTGGGCGAGCCGCCAGCGCCGCCCCAGACCCAGCGGACCGGGCTCCTCCTGCCCGGCGTCCACGCACACCTGGACCGAGGCGGTGCTGCACATCATGGACCGCCCCGCCGGGCCCCGGCGGTTGAAATAGGTCTCCATGGACTCGTAGCGGGGCGTGGAAAGAAACCGGCGTGGCGGCCGCCAGGGGTCATGCCCATGCCCGGCAATACCGAGGCCGAGCCCGGCGAGGAGGGTGCGGACGAGAACCAGATCGGCGGCGGCGGACTCCACACATGCGGTGAGGGAGTCGGCCGGGGGGGAGCTCAGCTCCACCTGGCCGCCGGGTTCGAAGGTGATCGCGGACCGGAGCGGCAGTCCGCGCAGTGCGGTGACCGCGGCTTCCAGCCGGGCCACCTCCACGGGTCGTACGGGGTCGTGCGGGTCGTACACGAGCCATTCCAGCTCAACACCGATACGGCGCGGCGGCCCTGTTTTGAAACAGATGCCGTGCAGCCTGGCCTCCATCTCGGCCTCACTGATCGCCTTGCTGTCGGGCACAGTCGTCTCTCCCGTCCCGTTCGGGCTACCGGTCCGCCGTGCTGCGAACCGATATCTCGCCCACTTTCACCTGCTGACGTGCCGGGGCTCAAGAGTGCCTCCAGAGTTGCACAGGAGTTCCCGCAGCGCCGGACGGAAGCGGCAGGATGGCTGATGCCACAGGACGGGGCTGTTTTCAGTGTCGTACCGACTGGTTAGTATGTGCCGCCTCGGCGTAGAGAACGCCGCTACCGAGAGCTTGTGGAGGCCACCGGATGCAGGCATGGCGAGTGCACGACAATGGCGAGCCGCGCGAGGTCATGCGCCTGGCGGACGTGCCCGATCCGGTGGCGGGGCGGGGACAGCTGCTGGTGCGGGTCCTGGGTGTCAACGTCAACTTCCCCGACGCCCTGCTGTGCCGCGGCCAGTACCAGGTCCGGCCGCCGCTGCCGTTCACCCCGGGCGTCGAACTGTGCGGTGAGGTCGTCGCCGTCGGCGAGGGCGCCGAGGGCGAGGTGGGCTCCCGGGTCCTGGCCACCCCCACCCTGCCGTCGGGCGGCTTCGCCGAGCTGGTCGCCGTGGACGCGGCGAACGCGCTCCCCGCCCCCGACGCCCTCGATGACGCGGAGGCCGCGGCGCTGCACATCGGCTACCAGACCGGCTGGTTCGGTCTGCACCGCCGGGCCCGGCTGCAATCAGGAGAAACCCTGCTGGTGCACGCCGCCGCGGGCGGGGTGGGCACCGCCGCCGTCCAGCTCGGCAAGGCGGCCGGCGCCCGGGTCATCGGCGTCGTCGGCGGCGCGGACAAGGTGCGAGTCGCCCGTGAACTGGGCTGCGACCTCGTCCTCGACCGCCGCGAGGACGACATCGTGGCCGCGGTCAAGGAGGCCACCGGCGGACGCGGCGCCGATGTGATCTACGACCCGGTCGGCGGCGACGCCTTCGCCAAGTCCGTCAAGTGCGTGGCCTTCGAGGGCCGCATCGTGGTCGTCGGATTCGCCAGCGGCGTCGTCCCGCAGGCCGCCCTCAACCACGCCCTGGTCAAGAACTACGCCATCCTCGGCCTCCACTGGGGCCTGTACAACACCAAGGACCCGGCCGCCGTCCGCTCCTGCCACGACGAACTGACCAAGCTGGCCGCCCAGGGCACCGTACGGCCCCTGGTCAGCGAGCGGGTGCCGCTCGCTGGCGCGGCCGAAGCCGTCCAGCGCGTCGCCGACGGCGTCACCACCGGCCGTGTGGTCGTCGTCCCCGGCCTGGCGACGGGAGGGGCCCGATGACCACCGCCCGGGACCGGACCGCCGTGGACGCCCCCGAACTGCGCCGCCGCGTCCGCGCACTCCTCGACGCCCACCCCCCGGCCGGCACCGACCGGCTGGACTTCCTGCGGGCCCGCTTCGACGCCGGACTCGCCTGGGTGCACTACCCGGTCGGCCTCGGCGGCCTGGACGCCCCGCGCTCCCTCCAGTCCGTCGTGGACGCCGAACTCGAGGCCGCCGGCGCACCCGACAACGACCCCCGCCGCATCGGTATCGGCCTGGGCATGGCCGCCCCCACCATCCTCGGCTTCGGCACCGACGAGCAGCGCACCCGACTGCTGCGCCCGCTGTGGACCGGCGAGGAGGTGTGGTGCCAGCTGTTCAGCGAGCCCGGCGCCGGATCGGACCTCGCGGCCCTCGGCACCCGCGCCGTACGCGACGGCGACACCTGGGTGGTAGACGGCCAGAAGGTGTGGACCTCCAGCGCGCATATCGCCCGCTGGGCCATCCTCATCGCCCGCACCGACCCCGATCTGCCCAAGCACCGCGGCATCACCTACTTCATCTGCGATATGACCGACCCTGGTGTCGAGGTGCGGCCCCTGCGGCAGATCACCGGTGAGGCGGAGTTCAACGAGGTCTTCCTCACCGGCGTGCGCATCCCCGACAGCCGCCGCCTCGGCGAGATCGGCGAGGGCTGGCGGGTCGCCCAGACCACCTTGATGAACGAGCGGGTCGCCATCGGCGGCGGCCGCGTCCCCCGCGAGGGCGGCATGATCGGCCTGGTCGCCGGGACCTGGCGCGAGCGGCCCGAGCTGCGCACGCACGATCTCCACCAGCGGCTGCTGCGGCTGTGGACGGACGCCGAGGCGGCCCGGCTGGCGAGCGAACGGCTGCGCCAGCAGCTCGCGCTCGGCCAGCCCGGCCCGGAGGGCTCGGCCATGAAGCTCGCCTTCTCCCACCTCAACCAGCGGCTCAGCGCGCTGGAGGTCGAAATGCTGGGGGAGGAGGGGCTGAGTTACGACGACTGGACGCTGCGCCGCCCCGAACACGTCGACTTCACCGGCCGCGACGCCGGCTACCGCTATCTGCGGGCCAAGGGCAACTCCATCGAGGGCGGCACCTCGGAGGTGCTGCTCAACATCATCGCCGAACGCGTCCTGGGCCTGCCGCCCGAGCCGCGGACCGACAAGGACGTCGCGTGGAAGGACCTGCCCCGATGAGCACCCCGGATCTGCTCTACTCCGAGGCCGAGGACGATCTGCGCGCGGCCGTACGGTCGTTGCTCGCCGACCGCTGCCCGCCCCCGGCCGTCCTCGCCCAGGCGGAGAGCGACCGGCCGTACGACCCCGCCGTATGGCAGGCGCTGGGCGCCGAGATGGGCACGGCAGGGCTGCTGGTCCCCGACAAGCTGGGCGGACAGGGCGCCACCGCACGCGAGGCGGCGGTGGTGATGGAGGAACTCGGCCGCGCCGTGGCCCCCGTGCCCTACCTCACCAGTGCCGTCCTGGCCGTCACCGCCCTTCTCGGCTGCGACACCGACGAGGAGGCCGTGGCACGGCTGCTCGGCGGACTCGCCGAGGGCGGGACGACCGGCGCGCTGGCCCTGCCGTTGTCCAGCGCCCCGGGGGAGGGCACCCCGCCCGCCACCGTAAGGGCAGGCGGCGACGGAACCCTGAGCGGCGAGGTCCGCGGTGTCGCGGGCGCGCTGGGTGCCGAGGTGCTGCTCGTCCCCGCCGAAGGGCCGGACGGCTACGGGCTGTACGCCGTGCACACCACCGAACCCGGAGCCACCCTCGAACCGCTCACCTCACTGGACCTCACCAGGCCGCTCGCCACGGTGACCCTCGACAGCGCGCCCGCACGCCGGGTGGCCGCTGCGGAACGGGCCGGGGACGCGGTCCGGCGTGCCCTGCTGACCGGGGCGGGGTTGCTCGCCTCCGAACAGCTGGGGATCGCCGAATGGTGTCTGACCGAGGCCGTGCGCCACACCGGCGAGCGCCATCAGTTCGGCCGGCCCATCGGCTCGTTCCAGGCGCTGAAACACCGGATGGCCGCGCTGTGGCTGGAGTTGGTCTCCGCCCGGGCCGCCGCCCGGTACGCCGCCGACGCCCTGGCCGCGGACAGCCCGGACACCCCGGTGGCGGTGGCCGTCGCCCAGGCGCACTGCGCCGAAGTGGCCGTGCACGCCGCCGAGGAGTGCGTACAGCTGCACGGCGGTATCGGGATGACCTGGGAACACCCGGCGCATCTCTACCTCAAGCGGGCCAAGAGCGACGAAATCGCGCTGGGGACGCCCGGCCGTCATCGTCAACTCCTGGCCGGGCTGGTGGACCTCCCGGCACCCACCGGCTGACCGCCCGGCGGCGGTAGCGGTCCGCCCCGGCGCCTGAGCGCCGGGGCGGACCCCTTCCCGCACCGGGACCACCGGCACCGGGACCACCCGGCATCCATTCCGAACAGCAGATCGGCACCCGTCCGGAGCACCACGGTTCGGCGGGTCATGGGCGATTCTGGGCCACACTGACGGCCGGATTCCGATCCTCCGTAGCGGCCGAGGAGGCTCCCCATGGCCATTTCCATCTCCGTGGTCCTGCTGCTTCTGATCCTGGCGGTGGTCTTTCTGCGCAGCGGCGGACTGCGCATCTCCCATGCCCTGGTCTGTGTGACGCTCGGCTTCTACCTGGCCAGCAGCAGTGTGGCGCCCACCATTTCCGAAGGGCTCGCCGCCACAGCGGACGTGGTCAGCAGCGTTCGCCCCTGACCCGCGCCCGCGGCGACCGCGGCACCGCTCAGCGGCCGATCTCGACGTCCTCCAGAACACCCAGCGCGTCAGGCACCAGAATCGCCGCCGAGTAGTAGACGCTGACCAGATACGACGTCATGGCCTGCTCGCTGATGCCCATGAACCGGACGTTCAGACTGGGCTCGTACTCATCGGGGATCCCGGTCTGGTGGAGGCCGATGACGCCCTGGCTCTCCTCCCCGGTGCGCATCGCCAGGATGGAGCTGGTGCCGGACTCGCTGACCGGGATCTTGTTGCACGGCAGCAGCGGCACCCCGCGCCAGGCCCGCACCGCCACCCCGTGGACCTCGGTGCCCTGCGGATACAGGCCCCGGCTGCTGCACTCCCGCCCGAACGCCGCGATGGTCCGCGGATGGGCCAGCAGAAACTGCGTCTTGCGGCGTCGCGTCAGCAGTTCGTCGAGGTCGTCGGGGGTGGGCGGGCCGCTGCGGGTGTGGATGCGCTGGGACAGATCCGCATGGTGCAGCAGACCGAACTCCCGGTTGTTGACGAGCTCGTGCTCCTGGCGCTCGCGCAGCGCCTCGATGGTCAGCCGGAGCTGCTGCTCGACCTGGTCCATGGGGTCGCTGTAGAGATCCGCGACCCGGGTGTGGACCCGCAGCACGGTCTGGGCCACGCTCAGCTCGTACTCCCGCGGACTCAGCTCGTACTCGGCGAACGTCCCCGGCAGCACCGGCTCGCCCGAGTGGCCCGAGGCGATCGCGATATCGGCCTCGCCGCGCCGGTTCCGCGCGGGCTCCGGCCGGTTCTCCCGGTCCTCGAGATGGCCGCGCAGCGCCTCGGAGCGGTCGGCCGCCTCCTGGAAGGCACGGCGGGGGAGGGTGAGCACCGTGGTGCGGGTGACCGCCCGGACGGTGAAGTCCCAGGTATGCTCCGGGCCGGTGAGCACGGGGTCGCCGAAGTACTCCCCGTCGGCCAGCACCGCGAGCGCCGTATCGGTGTCATAGGCGCCGGGGGCGATCTGCCGGACCTTGCCATGGGCGATGAGATACACCTGATCGGCCGGGCGGCCGGCCTCGACCAGCACATCCCCGGGCGCGTACTCCCGCTGGACACAGGCGTCGGCCAGCGACTCCAGCACGGCGGTGTCCGAGAAGCCGCGCAGCGTCGGCAGCTCACCCAACTCCGGCGGGATGACCCGCACCCGCGACCCGGTGGAGACGAACTCCACCCGCCCGTCACCGACCGTGTAGCTCAGCCGCCGGTTCACCCGGTAGGTGCCGGCCGACACCTGCACCCAGGGCAGGATCCGCAGCAGCCACCGCGACGAGATGGCCTGCATCTGCGGAACGGACTTGGTCGTGGTCGCCAGATTCCGTGCGGCGGCCGTGCCCAGGCTCAGCGGCTGCTCATCGGACTCCACGGAAGTGGTCATCTGTGCTCATCACTCATTTCGGTAGGTATTCGGGAACGTATGCGAGGGGCACCGGAAGGTATGGCGGGCCGTCAGAGGCCGATTTCCACGTTCTCCAGGATTCCGAGCGCGTCCGGGACCAGAACGGCCGCGGAATAGTAGGCACTGACGAGATACGAGATGATGGCCTGCTCGCTGATTCCCATGAACCGCACGGAGAGGCTCGGCTGGTATTCATCGGGAATTCCGGTCCGATGCAGCCCGATCACCCCCTGGTTCTCCTCGCCGGTGCGCAGCGCGAGAACGGAGGTGACCCCGCTGCGGGTCACCGGGATCTTGTTGCACGGGAAAATGGGCACCCCGCGCCACGCGGGCACCGCATGACCGTTCACCTCCACGCTCTGCGGGGAGATGCCACGGTTGTTGAACTCCCGGCCGATCGCGGCGATGGCGCGCGGATGCGCGAGGATCAGCCCCGGGTCCTTCCACACGGTGGCCAGCAGGGAGTCGAGGTCGTCGGGGGTGGGCGGGCCGCCGCGGGTGTGAATGCGCTGGGACAGATCCGCGTTGTGCAGCAGACCGATCCGGGGGTTGTTGACGAGCTCGTGCTCCTGGCGCTCCCGCAGCGCCTCGATGGTCAGCCGGAGCTGCTGCTCGACCTGGTTCATCGGGTCGTTGTACAGGTCGGCGACCCGGGTGTGGACCCGCAGCACGGTCTGGGCCACGCTCAGCTCGTACTCGCGGGGCGCGAGCTCGTACTCGGCGAACGTCCCCGGCAGCACGGGCTCGCCCGCATGGCCGGAGGACAGCTCGATGGACGCCTCGCCGTGCTCGTTGGCCGGGGCCTTCGGTGCCGCGCGCACCGCCTCCACATGCTCCCGCAGCGCCCCCGAGCGGTCCATCTGCTCCTCGAACTCCTGGCGGGAGAGCGCCAGGACGGTGCAGGAGGTGACCGCCTTGACGGTGACGCCCCAGGTGCAGCCCTCTGCCGAGGCCAGCTCCCGCTCGCCGAGGTGGTCACCGCCCGCGGCCGTGCCGACCACCGAGGGATCGTCGAAGGCACCCTCGGCCAGCTTGTCGACCTTGCCGTGGGCGATCAGATACAGCTCGTCGGCCGGACGCCCGGCCTCCACCAGCACCTCGCCGGGAGCCAGCTCCCGCTGGGTGAACCGGTTCGCCAGCGCCTCGAGGACATCGGTGTCCTCGAAGCCGCGGAGCAGCGGAAGCTCCCGCAGCTCGACCGGAATGACCCGGACCTCGGCACCGGTGGTGGTGAATTCCACCCGGCCGTCCCCGAGCGTGTGCGAGGCACGCCGGTTCACCCGGTAGGTGCCGCCCGGCACATGCACCCACGACAGCATGCGCAGCAGCCATCGCGAGGAAATTCCCTGCATCTGCGGAACGGACTTGGTCGTCGTCGCCAGATTCCGTGCGGCGGCCGTGCCGAGACTCGACAGCGGCTGCGAATCGTCGGTACCGGAACCCCGTTCAACGGACGTCGTCATCGTGAATGCTCACCCACCCCTGTACGGACCTCAAGAGAAAATCCCCCTGAGCAACTCCCAAGCTATCAGCGGCCTTTGGACCTGTGCATTCACTCAAAAGTGTGGGCGCCCGGAAGGTTGGGACGAAGGCAAGGAACGGGTAAATACTCCGGTTCCGTGGGGCAACCCACCGGATCCGCCCTCCGGCGTCCGCCGGCGGGCAGCGCACCCCGGGGCCCCGGGTGACGCGGGAACGGCGGGGAAATGGCCGGAGTCCGCCCGCCGAACTCTTCGCGCGGCTCTGCCCTTTGGGGCCACGGTCCCCCGATACTCACTGGCGTTCACCGCGCACATCCGAGCACCACGCCGGGACGAGAGCCGGGAGGCCCCATGGAACGCCGTACGCGCCGCGCCTTTGTCGTCACCCTCGGAGCCGCCGTGGCGGGCGGTGTGGCCACCCCCGCCTTCGCCGGTACGACGGCCACCCGCAGGCCCGCACCGCCGCTGGCCAGAGCCCACGCGCACAACGACTACGAGCACCCCCGCCCGCTCACCGACGCGCTCTCCCACGGCTTCGGCAGCGTCGAGGCCGACATCTGGCTGGTGGACGGCGCGCTGCTGGTCGCCCACGACGCCACCGACCTGGACCCCGCCCGGACCCTCGAAGCGCTCTACCTCGACCCGCTGGCCCGGCGGGTGAAGGCCAATGGAGGCCGCGTCTACCGCGGTTACGACCTCTCCCTCCAGCTCCTGATCGACCTCAAGACCCCGGGCGAGGCCACCTACCGCGCACTCGCCCACCGGCTGCGCCGCTACGGCCCGATGTTCAGCGCCGCCTATGGCGGGGTCGGCGGCCGGGTGCGCCGCGGCCCGGTGACCGCCGTCATCTCCGGCGACCGCGGCGCACGCGCCCCCATGGAGGCCGAGAAGGTGCGACACGCCTTCTACGACGGACGTCTGGAGGACCTCGGTACCGGGGTGCCCGCCTCCTTCATCCCGCTCGTCAGCGCCGACTGGAACAAGACCTTCACCTGGCAGGGCGCGGGCGCCATGCCACCGGCGGAGCGGGAGAAGCTGCGGCAGATCGCCGGCGCCGCGCACCGCGCCGGCCAGCGGGTGCGCTTCTGGGCCACGCCCGACGCGGCGGGGCCGGAGCGCGACGCGCTGTGGCGCGAACTGCTGGCCGCCGACGTCGACTACCTCAACACCGACGATCTCGCGGGCCTGGAGGACTTCCTGCGCCGTGCCTCCTGACCGCAGCGGTGACGGCGGGCCGGGAAACCACTCGCGGCCCGCCGTCTTTCCGCTCATGCTGGCCCCATGCTCATCAGGACCGCCACCCCCGAGGACTGGCCGGCGATCTGGCCCATTCTGCACCGCGTCGTCGCCGAGGGAGAGACCTACACCTATCCGCGCGACCTCGACGAGGACCGGGCCCGCGACCTCTGGATGCTCGAACCCCCAGCCGTACCGTCGTCGCCACCGACCCGGACGGCACCGTGCTCGGCACGGCCACGATGAACCCCAACCACATGGGCCCCGGTTCGCATATCGCGAACGCCAGCTTCATGGTGGCGCCCGAGCACGCCGGGCGCGGCATCGGACGAGCCCTGGGCGAACACGTCCTGGAGTGGGCGCGGGCCGAGGGCTACCGGGGCATGCAGTTCAACGCCGTCGTGGAGAGCAACACCCAGGCGGTCTCGCTGTGGCGTTCGCTGGGCTTCGAGGTGGTGGGCACCGTCCCGGAGGCGTTCGAGCATCCGACGAAGGGACGTGTCGGGCTGCACATCATGCACCGGTACCTGTGAGCGCCGCCGGACCACCGGGCCCGGCCGTCGAACCGTTCGGCCCCGAGCGGCTCGACGCGGCCGCCGCACTGCTCGCCGCCCGGCACCGTCGCGCCCGGCGGCGGGAACCGGCCCTCGACGGGCGCCACACCACCCGCGCGGCGTGTGTGTCCCTCCTGCGCCGGGCCCGGGACGACGGCGCGCGGTGCGGTCGCCCTCCGCGGCGGTGCGGTGGCGGGCTGTCTGCTGGCCCGGACCGGCCGCCGAGCGGTGTCCGTCGCGCGGACCCCTCGGACATCGACGCCCTCGAGCCGCCGCGCGGCCTCGTCAACGCCGCCCACACGGCCCCGCCCGTCTTCGCCTTCGCCGACCAGCCGATGTGGGACGTCCTGCGCTCCGGCCATCCGGAGCTGCTGAGCGACCCGGAGGTCGCGTACTGGGTCGCCGAGGGAAGCGGAGGTGTCGACGGCTTCATCGTCATGCGCCCGGTCCCGGCGGGAGAGTCCTCGCTCCTCAAGCCCCAAGGATCGCTGGAACTGCTGCTGGCCGCCACCGCCCCGCACGCCCGCGGCTCCGGGGTCGGAACCCTTCTGACCCGATGGGCACTGACGGACGCGGCACGGCGGGGGTTCACCGTCTGCGCCACTGACTGGCGGGCGGCCAATCCGCTGGCCTCCGTCTTCTGGCCGCACCGGGGCTTCCGCCCGGCCGCCCACCGGCTGCACCGCATCCTGGGCCCGCGGCTCACCGGCCCGGAGCACATCACGGGGCCTTGAACGCCGAGGGATCGTCGAGGACCGCCTGGACGACGGAGTGGGCGGCACCGAGCAGCGGGCCCTCCGCGCCCAGGAGGGAGACGGTGACCATCTCCCGGCCGGGCCGGGCCGGGTCCGCCACCCGCCGCCCCAGTTCCTTTTCGAGGGCGGGCAGCAGCCAGGGCGCCAGCGGGGTCAGCGCCCCGCCGAGCACCACCTTCTGCGGGTCCAGCAGGTTCACCGTGCCCGCGAGCGCGATACCGAGGGCCGCGCCCGCCTCGCGCAGCGCGCGACGCACCCGGCGGTCGCCCGCGGCGGCCCGCACCGCCAGCAGGGCGATCCGGCCGCCGGGGCCGGGATGTTCGGCGTCGGCCTGCTCGGGGGAGAGGCCGCTCGCCCGCAGCACCGCCTCCTCGCCCGCGTAACGCTCCAGACAGCCGCGTCCGCCGCACGGGCACTCGGGCCCCTCGGGGCGTACCGGCACATGGCCCAGCTCGCCCGCGAAACCGTGTGTGCCGCGGAGCAGTTGTCCGTCGAGCACCACCGCGGCACCGATGCCGATCTCGGCCGAGACATGGACGAAGTCACGGGGCACCGGGTCGTGGCCGCCGCGCCACAGCTCGGCGAGCGCGCCCACGTTGGCCTCGTTGCCGACGGTCAGGGGGAGGCCGGGCAGCTCGGCGCGGAGTCCCGGGCCGATGTCCACGCCCTCCCAGCCGAGGTTGGGGGCGCGGACGACGAGGGACGACTCACGGGCCACCAGACCGGGCACCGCCACGGTCAGCCCCACCGGCCGCAGCCCCGCGCCCTCCGCGTCGGCTGCCACCTGCCGTACCAGGTCGGCCAGTTGGCCGAGGACGGGTTCCGGGGCGCGGTCCCGGTTCGCCGCGGCGATCTCCGTCCGGGCCCGTATCCGCCCGCGCAGGTCCACCGCGCAGACCGCCAGCCGGTCCACCCCGATCTCCGCGCCGAGTCCGGCCGGACCGCGCTCGTTCAGCTGGAGCGCGCTGCCGGGGCGGCCGACCGTACCGGGCCAGGAGGGGCCCAGTTCGACCAGCTGCCCGTCCCTGATCAGCTCGTCGACGAGGGTCGAGACCGCGGCCCGGGTCAGCCCGACCTCACCGGCGACGGCCGCGCGGGACAGCGGGCCCCGCGCGGCCACGGTGTGCAGGACGAGGGACAGATTGCGCCGGCGCATCGCCTGTTGGGTGTGGGGCAGTGGCGGTGCCACCGTCGTGGTCTCCTCTCTCGTGGTGCGTCAGGTCCGGTGGAGCAGACCGTCGGCGTCGGACAGCACCCCCGCGACACGCTCCAGCGTCGCTTCGTCGCGCGGCACCGCATCGTAGGACGGCCCCTGTGCCGTCGCCCAGCGCCGGGCCACCGCCGCCGGGTCCTCCCCCAGCAGCAGCCCGGCGGCCTGGGCCGCGGCGCCGAGGGCGACCAACTCCTGGGCGCGCGGCACCTGCACGGGACGGCCGCTCAGCCTCCGCACCGTCTCCCGCCATGCCGTGCCCTTGGCGCCGCCGCCGATGAGCAGCAGCGGCGCATCGGACGAGTTCTCGCCGTACAGCACCCGGTCCAGCGCGGTGAGCAGGGCGAACACGGCGCCGTCATAGGCGGCTTGGAGCACCTGGCCGGGCGTCGTGTCATGGCGCAGCCCGTGCAGCAGACCGGACGCCCGCGGCAGATGCGGGGTGCGCTCGCCGTCCAGGAAGGGGAGCAGTACGGCCGAGCCGCCCGGCTCCACCGCCTCCCGCTCCCGGCCGAGCAGCGCCGCGATCCGGTCCACCGCCAGTGTGCAGTTGAGGGTGCAGGCGAGCGGCAGCCAGGCGTCACGGGCGTCGGCGAACCCCGCGACCACCCCGGTGGGGTCGGCGGGCCGGTGCGCCGAGACCGCGTACACGGTGCCGGAAGTCCCCAGGCTCAGCACCGGCTGCCCCGGGCGCAGCCCGAGTCCGAGGGCGGCGGCCATGTTGTCGCCCGTGCCGGTGGCCACCAGGGCGCCGCTGGGGAGGGAGAGGTCCGGGAGGTCCCGTACGGTCCCGGCGGCCTCGCCGTGGCGCAGTACCCGCGGCAGCAGCTCCGGCGACAGCCCCGCCCGCTCGAGAATGTCCTCGTCGTACGCCTCGGTCGCCGACGCCCACCAGCCGGTGCCCGAGGCATCCCCGCGGTCGGTCGCGCCGTGACCGGTCAGCCGCTCGGTGAGGTAGTCGTGGGGGAGGCGTACGGCCGCGGTGGCACGCGCCGCCTCCGGTTCGTTCTCCCTGAGCCAGGCCCACTTGGTGACGGTGAACGCGGGCGCGGGCACACTGCCGATCCGCTCCGCCCACGCCTTCGGACCGCCCAGCTCCGCCACCAGCCGGTCGCGCTGCGGGGCCGAGCGCACGTCGTTCCACAGCAGCGCGGGCCGCACCGAACGGCCGGAGGCGTCCAGGGTGACCAGACCGTGCTGCTGGCCGCCGACGGAGACCGCGGCCGCCTCGTGGGCGGGGGCCCCGCACTGGCGCAGCGCTTCGGCCAGCGCCTCCCACCACTGCTCCGGCACGGACTCCTTGCCGGTGCCGTCGGTGCCGCCGGTGACGGTGTGCGGGGCCTGTCCGCGTGCGACGACCCGCCCCGTCGCGGAGTCGACGACCAGTGCCTTGGTCGACTGCGTGGAGCTGTCCACGCCGACGACCAGCGGTCCTTCCGGCACGGGCACGGCTGCTGCCATCTCGGGCCCTCCCTTGCGTCCCAGGTGTGCGGGGCTTATGGGTGTGTGGTGTGTGAGGGGGTGCGGTGTGCGGCTGTCGGGGCTTCCCCGGAATGCTTGCGCATACTAATTTGTAAAGCGCCATGACGAAATAGGCGAGGGAGCCGCGATGAGCTACATCCCCACCCCCGAGGACAGGTTCACCTTCGGCCTCTGGACCGTCGGCTGGCAGGGCCGGGACCCGTTCGGCGACGCCACCCGCCCGGTGCTCGACCCCGTTGGGGCGGTGACCCGGCTCGCCGAACTCGGCGCCTGGGGCGTCACGTTCCACGACGACGACCTGATCCCCCACGGCGCGCCGGAGGCCGAGCGCGAAGCCCGCGTCAAACGCTTCCGGCAGGCCCTGGAGGCCACCGGTATGACCGTGCCCATGGCCACCACCAACCTCTTCACCCATCCGGTCTTCAAGGACGGCGCCTTCACCGCCAACGATCGGGACGTACGCCGGTACGCCCTGCGCAAGACTTTCCGCAACATCGACCTCGCCGTCGAGCTGGGCGCCACGACCTATGTTGCCTGGGGCGGGCGCGAGGGCGCGGAGTCCGGCGCCGCCAAGGACGTACGCGCCGCGCTGGACCGGATGAAGGAGGCGTTCGACCTGCTCGGCGCGTATGTCACCGAGCAGGGCTACGATCTGCGTTTCGCCATCGAGCCCAAGCCGAACGAGCCGCGCGGCGACATCCTGCTGCCGACCGTCGGCCACGCCCTGGCCTTCATCGAGAGGCTGGAGCGGCCGGGGCTGTTCGGGGTGAACCCGGAGGTCGGCCACGAGCAGATGGCCGGGCTGAACTTCCCGCACGGCATCGCCCAGGCCCTGTGGGCGGACAAGCTCTTCCACATCGACCTCAACGGCCAGTCGGGCATCAAGTACGACCAGGACCTGCGCTTCGGCGCGGGCGATCTGCGGGCGGCCTTCTGGCTCGTCGACCTCCTGGAGACGGCCGGATACCGGGGCCCGCGCCACTTCGACTTCAAGCCGCCGCGCACCGAGGACATCGAGGGCGTCTGGGCCTCCGCCGCCGGGTGCATGCGGAACTACCTGATCCTGAAGGAGCGGGCCGCGGCCTTCCGCGCCGACCCCGAGGTCCAGCAGGCGCTGCGCGCCTCCCGCCTGGACCAGCTGTCCCGGCCCACCCTCGACGCGGGCGAGACCCCGGCAGCCCTGCTCACGGACCGTTCCGCCTTCGAGGAGTTCGACCTCGAGGCGGCCGCCTCACGTGGTATGGCCTTCGAACGCCTCGACCAGCTGGCCATGGACCACCTGTTGGGGGCACGCGGCTGAGGGGCTCCTGCGGCCCGTAGCGGCCGGGCGGCCGGGATACGACCGCGGCCCGTGGGACAGCGCACCGACGGGCCGCTGGTCGACCCGCGGGACGGGCGTGGTGCTCCCGGCCACGGGACCGCTGCCCGGCCCGCCTGGCTGAGCCGAGGGGACGCGAGGGGTATCGCGGTGTGCGGCGTCTGCCGCCGCGTGCGGCAGGGCGGCCGTACGCGCCCGCGCCTGGCCTTGGCCTCGGGCTGTCGGGGCGTGGCCGGTGCGCGAGGCGTCCCCCGGGGCGGCGCACCGACCGGCTGCCGGTGCCGGGCGGCTGCCACCCGCGGCACGGCGCGTCACCGGCGGGACGCCGACCACCCGGTGGTTTCCGGCACACGGCGGAACCGCGTGCCCCGGGTGGTGGCCCCCGGACGAGGGCCACCACCCGGGGTCGGCCGGGTGCCGCGTCCTCAGCCGGACGACTCCAAGGCCGCCAGGGCCGCCGCCGGGTCGTCGGCGGCGGACCCGGCCGGCCACCAGCGGCCCCGCTCCTTGCGGTACGGCCACCAGCGGCCGTCGTGCCCCAGGCGCACCTGGGTGTCGGACCCCACCACCGTCCACCGGTTGCCCGCCATCCGCAGCCGCGGCGCCCGCTCGCCGTCCTCCCACGCGGCGGAGAGGCGGGCGCGGGCACGGGCCAGCGCCTCCGCGTCCGGGGTCCACTCCTCCTCCAGGACGGCGAGGGCGGCGGGTCCGCCGTGCCCCCACGCCCTGACCGCGCGCGCCAGTTCGGCGCGTTCGCGGCCGCAGCCCGCCGCGAGCCGCCCCGCGACCTCCTCCGGAGGCCCGGCCGCCGACAGCCGCACCGTGTCCTGCCACACCGTGAGCGTGTCCGGGACCGCCGGGGTGACCGGTGCGGTCGCGTGGCCGGGGGACAGCACCTCGGCCAACAGCCGCTGGGCGCGTACGGCCGCGTCCGCGGCGAGGAACTCCAGCGCCGCCACATCCAGCCCCGGTGCCGGTTCCGCGCCACCGGCCAGCGCCGGTGGCCGGCCCGGTGAGGTCACCGGCGGCGGGGGCACGGGCAGCGCGACAGGGCCGGGCGCGGCGAATGCCTCCCGGGCCGGGACGCCCGCCGGGGCGGGTACCGGCTCCGGCCCCGCCGTGGCGTACTCGCCCGACGCCTGCCGGGCGGCCCGCGCCACGCTGCGCACCTGGAGTTCGTCCAGCAGTTCCCGTTCCCCACGCCCGCGCATCAGCAGCAGCACGAACGGGTCCTCGTCCAGCAGCCGGGCCAGTTGGTAGCAGAGCGCGGCGGTGTGCGGGCAGTGGTCCCACGCCTCGCACGCGCACTCCGGTTCCAGATCGCCGATCCCCGGCAGCAGCTCGACACCCGCGGCGGCCGCGTCCTCGACGAGCTGCGGGGGCATATCGCGGTCCAGCAGTGCGGCGATATGGCCCGAGCGGTCCGCGACCACCTCCAGCAGCCGGTCCCACGCGTCCTCGCTCAGCTCCTGGAGCAGGACGTCGGAGCGGTAGGGCGTACGGTCCCGGTCCCGCACCACCGCGGTGATCCGGCCCGGACGGACGGACACCGCGCCGACCGCGCCCTCGCGGGCGTGCTTGCGCCCGCTTCTGAGCTGCTCGCCGTCGAGCGCCGTGTCCTCCAGGGCCTTCAGCCACGCCTGGCCCCACCAGGTCCGGGCGAAACCGCGGCCGCGGGCGGGCGGCAGCGCGTCGAAGACCCGCTCCGGGCGCGGGACGGCACCGGCGTTCCGGTCATGGCTCATGGCTTCATGGCTCATCACTCGGTCCCCCTCAGCTCCACGAGCTCCGCCAGCTCGGCGTCGGTCAGTTCGGTCAGCGCGGCGTCGCCGGTGCCGAGCACCGCGTCCGCCAGCTCTCGCTTGCGCTCGAGCAGCGCGGCGATGCGGTCCTCCACCGTGCCCTCGGCGATGATGCGGTGGACCTGCACCGGCTGGGTCTGCCCGATGCGGTAGGCGCGGTCGGTGGCCTGCGCCTCGACGGCCGGGTTCCACCAGCGGTCGTAGTGCACGACATGTTCGGCCCGGGTGAGGTTCAGCCCGGTGCCCGCGGCCTTCAACGACAGCAGGAACACCGGCACTTCACCGTCCTGGAAGCGCCCCACCATCTCCTCGCGCCGTGCCACCGGGGTGCCCCCGTGCAGCAGCTGGGTCGCCACCCCGCGGGCGGCCAGGTGTGTTTCGAGGATGCGGGCCATCTGGACGTACTGCGTGAACACCAGCACGCTCGCGCCCTCGGCGAGGATGGTGTCCAGCAGTTCGTCCAGCAGCTCCAGCTTTCCGGACCGGCCGGGGACGGTGGGGCGCTCCTCCTTCAGATACTGGGCGGGGTGGTTGCAGATCTGCTTCAGGCCGGTGAGCAGCTTGACGATCAGCCCGCGGCGGACGAGGCCGTCGGTACCGGAGATCTCGGCGAGGATTTCGCGCACCACCGCCTCGTAGAGCCCGGCCTGTTCCGCGGTGAGCGCCACGGCGCGGTCGGTCTCGGTCTTCGGCGGCAGTTCGGGGGCGATGCCCGGGTCGGACTTGCGGCGCCGCAGCAGGAAGGGCCGGACGAGTTTCGCCAGCCGCGCGGCGGCGGACGGATCGCTGCCGCTCTCGACCGCCTGGGCGTAGCGCCTGCGGAAGGCGCCGTGGGTGCCCAGCACCCCGGGGGTGGTCCAGTCGAGAATCGCCCACAGCTCGGACAGGTTGTTCTCGATGGGTGTTCCGGACAGTGCGACGCGGGCCTTCGCCCCGATGGTGCGCAGCTGCTTGGCGGTCGCCGAGAACGGGTTCTTGACGTGCTGGGCCTCGTCCGCGACCACCATGCCCCAGGGTCCGGCCTCGGCCAGGCGCCGGGCGTCGAGCCGCATCGTTCCGTAGGTGGTGAGGACGAACTCCCCGTCGCCGAGATGGTCCAGGCTGCGGGCGGTGCCGTGATGGAGGCGCACCGGGGTGCCCGGCGCGAACTTCTCGATCTCGCGCCGCCAGTTGCCCATCAGGGAGGTGGGGCACACCACGAGGGTGGGCCCGGCGGCCTCGGGGACGCCCTGGCGGTGCAGATGCAGCGCGATCAACGTGACGGTCTTGCCGAGGCCCATGTCGTCGGCGAGACAGCCGCCGAGGCCGAGCGAGGTCATCCGGGCCAGCCAGTCCAGCCCGCGCAGCTGGTAGTCGCGCAGGGTGGCGGCGAGCGCCGCGGGATGGGCGACGGACGGCTGCCCGGGGTGGGCGGTCCCCTCGGGGTCGGCGAGCCGGTCGCGCAGCGCCGCGAGCCAGCCGGTGGGCTGGACGTCGACGACGGTGCCGTCGGCCTCCGTACGTCCGGTGAGGACGGCGTCGAGCGCGTCGACGGGGGTGAGCTTGCGGTCCGTGCGATCCCGGGCGCGGCGCGCCGACTCCGGGTCCAGGACGACCCATTGGTCGCGCAGCCGCACCACCGGTCGACTGGCCTCGGCGAGCCGCTCCAGCTCCTCGCGGGTGAGGTCCTGGCCGCCGATGGCGAACCGCCAGCTGAAGCGGAGCAGCGCGTCGGCGGAGAGGAAGGACGGCGTCCGGGGGCCGTGGTCGCCCTCGGCGTCACCGTCCTCGTCGGGTCCGATGACGGCGCGGGCGGTGAGCCCGCGCACCAGCTCCTTGGGCCAGTGCACCTGGACTCCGGCGGCGTCCAGCGCCTCCGCCGCCGAGCCGAGCAGCTCGGTGACCTCCTCGTCGGCGAGGTCGATCGCATCGGGCACGGCGGCCGACAGCAGTGGGGTGAGCGGGGGCCAGGCGCGGGCCGCGCGCCGCAGGGTGAGCAGCGCGTCCATCCGGGCGCGCGGGCCCAGTGCCGCGCCGACGGAGGAGGTGCCCGCCCAGATGTCGGCGGCGTCCGCGACGAGGGCCGGGTCGGTGAGGCTGTGCAGCTGGAGAACGGCGCGGAAGTCCGGTCCGGCCGCCTGGTCGTGGTCGTCCGCCTGGCTGTGGTCGTCCGCACGGCTGTGATCGTCGTCCGCGGGCTGGATGTCGCCGTGCAGCACCTCGATACGGAGCGAAAGCCGGACTCCGGCGTCGTGCCCGGCGGCCACATCGGCCGCCCAGGCACGCTGTTGGGGCAGACGCACCGGTGGCGCGGCGGCGGCGAACGCGGGGCCGCCCGCGGCCAGGGACGCGGCGGGGGAGCGCGGCAGCCCGTCCGCCACCGCGTCGAGGAAGGCGCGCAGATGCCGCTCGGGCTCGGGCAGCAGAACGGGGTCGGTGCCGGGCAGCGGCAGCGCGTGCGCGGCGGGCGGCATGGCGGCGGCCAGCTCGCGCAGCCGGTCCAGATCTTCGGGGGTGAGCGGGCCGACGCGCCAGGCGTCGTGGTCGGCGGCGGTGAGGCCGGGCAGCAGCCGTCCGCGGGCGGCGAGTTGGAGGGCGAGCACGGCGGCGGCGCCCCAGAAGGCCGCCGTGGGGTCGGTGTCGGCCGCACTGTCCGCCGAGCGGGCGGCGGCCCGTGCGCGGGCGCGGGTGAGCACCGGTAGCGCGGCGCTCAGGGGCAGTACGAGCGCCGGGACGGTACGGGTGCGGACGGCACGGCCGTCGTCGGGACCGCCGTCCGCGCGGTCGTCCGGGTCATGCGGGCCGTGCGGGACCTCGGGAACGACGACGGTCAGCTCCTCGACGGAGCCGGGGCCGGACGGGGGCGGCCCGCCCGGACACCAGAAGGCGACCCGTCCGGTGCGTGCCGGGTCGGCGGGCAGGAAGACCGTGGTGGAACGGCAGAGTTCGGCGATCTCGGAGGGCGTCGCCGCGCGGGGTGGTGTCACAGCGCTGATTTATTCCTCAAATTTGACTAGCGGGTCGGGGCGGCCGAGGGTACAGGACTGCGGGAGGAATGAGGAACCGGAGACCGCCGGTGTGCGTTGTGAGGAGTGAACGCGGCTCAGGGCCGTGAGGAACGCGGCTCGGAGCCGAAGAGGAGGCGGGTGAGATGTCCACGCGCGCGAAGGTCGCCGCCGGAGGTGTGGCGGCAGGTGTGATCCTGATGTGGCTGCTGCCCTTCTGGGCGGCCCTGCTGGTGCTCGTCGGCGTGCCCGCCGCGGCCTATCTGCTGCTGGATCCCTCCCAGCGCCGCAGGCTGCGCCGGGTCTCCCGTAAGGAGCTCGGCCGCTGACCCCGGCCGCCCAGGACCGCTGGCCGGGCCCGGGGCCCACGGCGGCACGCACGTGGGAGTGACCGTGCAGCACCGATCGCGGGCCGCCCGGAGCCCCCACGCGGGACCCGGCCAGGCGGGGGAGAGGGATGGCCGCGGCCGGTACGGCAGCGCGGATACGCACCGCCGTACCGGCCGGGTCATGACGAAGACCGCGATCCACCCGGGGTCCCCGGATCCCCGAGCCCGGAGTCACAACCGGCTTCGGTCCTCGACCGTCCAGCCATCGCCCACCTCACGGCGCAGAGCCGCCAGTGCGGCGTGCGCCCGTTCTCTGAACGCTCGCCACTCCTCTTCGGGCCACGGGGACGGATCCGGTGGGTAGTCCCAGTCGATCGACGACTGGTCCCACTCGCACAACGTCTCCAGCTCGGTCCGTGTGGCCGCGCTGACCGGCAGGCGATCGAGCTCGCAGGGGGAGCCGTACGGGCTGTCGGCGTCGGATGGCCACAGTGGGGTGTGCGGGACACCGTGCTCCGGCCGCGGCACAGCTGTCGCGGAGGCGGTCGCGGCGGTCGCGGCGGACGGCGCGATGACATCCATCGGATCGAACCCGTCGAACGACACGAACTGGGCAAGCATCTCGTCAATCCTCCACCGCCATCGGGCTACCCGGCCGGAAGCGCCGGCCCGACGCCAGGACGTCGTATCCACCCCAGAAGTGGCGAGATTGCCAGAGCCCAACGGATTCCCGTCAGGCGTCAAAACCGCGCGCGCAGCCGTTCGTCTCCGCCCCCCTCGGCCCCGTACTGCCCCTGTTGCTCCACCACGCGGGCACCGGTGGGGTGCGCGGCCGGGCCGCCATGGGCGCGGTGCGCCGGGTGCTGGCATCCGTGCCCGATCGTGCGGCCGTCGCCACCCTCGCACCCGTCGCGCGTGCGAGGGACACCCCGGTCGGCAGCCGTAAGCAGGCCGCCCGCGCACGGGTGGAACTGCCCGGTGAGACGGCATTCGCCGCCCTGCTCGCCGCCTGGGACGAACCGGGGCGGCACCATGACGTCCGCGCCGTCCTCGCCCGCGGACTGCTCGCCCGCATCGGCGAACCCGGCGTCGCCGACCGGCTAACACCGTGGTGGACGGGCTCCTGACCGCGGGACTGCGGCGCGAGGCGTCCGACGCCGCCTTCGCCGTCGCCTGCGCCGGGCTGCACGCGGGCGACGCCTCCCCGGCCCGCTGGGAACGCTATCTGGCGCTGGTCGAGGAGCGCCCCGACCGGCTGACCGGCCGTGAGACCTTTCTGAGCCACGACAACCTCGCGGTGCGCGAAGCGACCCTCAGTGTCGTCCGCACAACTGCGTGAGCACGGCGGCGGGGCGGCCGGACTCACCGCCCTCACGCTGGTGCGCGTGATCGGAAGGCAGAGCGGCTGGGCGGACGTCTGGCGGGCCGAGCTCGACGCGCTGCGCCGGTACGACGACCCGGACACGGCCGAACAGGCCCTGCTCGTCGACCCCGGGGATGGTTGGTGACCGTCCGCCCCGGCGCGCGTCTGCTCCCGGCACGCGCCCGCCTCAGCGCCCATCCGCCCGGGGCCACGCCGCGTCGTGCGCGCCATGGCGCGGGACGGGCGCACGCCCGCCCCGCGCCCCCGGGCTCAGTGGGGGCGTACGGCCAGTTCGTCCAGCGCCGTCAGCAGCCCCGGGAGTTCGGGGCCGCGCCCCACCGGAAGCACCTCGCCCGGTTCGTCGTCCAGCAGGACGAAGGCGATGTCGTCGGTGCGAGCCACCATGCTCCAGCCCGGCCCGTCGGCCCGCAGGGTCCGCGCGTCACCGGCGGCGAACGCGGAGCGTACCCGGCCCAGCGGCGGGGGCGTGTGCAGATAGCCGCGCACCTCTTCGAGCACCCTTCGCACCCCTGTGTGCGGCTTCTCGCCGGGGGCGACGAAGGTGACGTCGCTGTCCACCTGTTCACGCCAGATCGCCCACTGGAGGGCGATCTCGTCCGCGCCGAGCCGCCGCTGCGCCGGCCCCCACCGCTCGGAGTCCGGCGGTGCGAGCGGCGGCCTGGCGGTGTGCCCGAGCTTCGGGTCGGGCTCGGGGTCGTGCGGTGCGGGAACGCCGGGGGCGGCCACGGCCACCGCGAGCGGCCAGCCGGGAAGGGAGGCGACCACGGTGCGTTCGTTGAGGGACAGGTCGTACTCCATACCGCAGTCCCACGTCGCGATGGCGCAGGCCACGAGCGAGACGTCGTCGGTGACCACCGTCCAGCGCGCCCCGCGGCCGTCCTGCCCCAGCACCAGGCCGTAACCGACGTCGTAGGGCTCCAGACCGAGGGCGGCGCACACCTCGGGGTAGTCGTCGCCGAGCACGCTCGGGAATTGAGCGGGTGTCAGCAGTACCGCGGTCAGCACATACAGCGCGTCGTCGCCTGACTCCTCCGTGGCGGGCACGGCAGCCTCCTCTTGAGCTCCCGGATCCGATGGGCGATCCGTCGTCGGCGCACCCTAACCAGCCAGTAGCCACGGCGTCGAGACGGCTGCGACCAGGTCAGTCGCCGGAATCGGCGCGCAGGGTCTCCAGGGTGCGCCGCAGCCAGGTCGGTTCGGCCCGAGGTGGCGAGGGAGGTGGTGGGCTGATGCTGCCAGTCGGTCGCCCTGCGCCTGTTGTCGCACCCTGCCCAGCGGGCTCGTTTCCCGCAGCTGAGGAGAATGCGGTCATACGTGGTGTGGGTTGCGCTGCACTGTGTCACCGCGGTGGCTGGTGCGGCCCTGTCAGGGTGGATCATCTTCTGCTCAGCGCCGCGTGGTGCACCGTTACCGGGTCCCTGCGGCAGCCGCCGCGGCCGACGCACCGCGGATCAGATCCGCCGCCCGCTCCGCGATCATGATCGTCGGCGCGTTGGTGTTCCCCCGGACCACAGTGGGCATCACCGAGGCGTCGGCCACCCGAAGCCCCGTCACGCCGTGCACACGCAGCTCGTGGTCCACCACCGGGCCGATCGCACAGGTGCTCGTGGGGTGGTACAGGGTGTGCAGGACACACCGCGCGTGCGCGAGAAGGCCGGCACCGCTGTCGTCGGCCGGCACCAGGAAGTCCGCCCGGTGGTGCGCCCGCAAGGCAGGGCGGCCGACGATATCGCGCACCAGCCGCAGCGCGCGTACCGCCGTCGCCCGGTCCTCCCCGGTGGCCAGGTAATGGTGGACGATGCGCGGCTTCGCGCTGGGCAGGGCCGAGCGCAGCGCGACCTTGCCGCGGCTGGTAGGCGCGAGCAGCACCGCGCCGATGTGGAAGCCGTGGTCGGTGGCCGCGCCCAGGCCTTCCTCGTGGAACATCGTGGGCACGGCATGGATCTGCACGTCCGGGGCGTCGAGGCCGTCGGTGGTGCGGAAGAATCCGCCGCCCTCGCCGACGTTCGAAGTCAGCGGGCCGCGGCCCTCGGACTCCAGCAGCCGCACGTTCTCGGGGGTCTCCGCGGTGAACAGGGACTCGGTGTCGGTCAGATGGATGACGGGCAGGTGCGGATGGTCCTGGAGGTTCTCGCCCACCGGAAGGTCCACCCGGGGCGTGATGCCATGGGCCGCCAGCTCGTCCGCGATGCCGATCCCCGAAAGCATCAGCAGCTGGGGCGAGTTGTAGGCCCCCGCCGACACGATGACCTCGCCCTCGCACCGCAGTTCTTCCATGACGCCGCCGCGGTCCACTTCGACGCCGGCGGCCCGGCCCCCGTCGAAGAGGATCCTGGTGCACTGGGCCGCGGTGAGCACCCGCAGGTTCGGCCGATCCAGGACGGGATGCAGGTAGGCGGCGGCCGCGCTGCACCGCAAGCCGTTGCGCTGGGTAAGCTCGTAGTACCCGACGCCATCCTGTTCCGGGCCGTTGAAGTCGGGGTTGAACCGGTGCCCCGCCTGCTGGGCCGCAGCGAGGAAGGCGTCGACCAGCAGGCTGCGCGAACGCCCCGGATTGACCGGGAGCGGCCCGCCCGCACCGTGCCAGGCGGAGGCACCGGCGTGGTGATCCTCGGCGCGCAGGAAGTACGGCAGGACGTCGTCCCAGCTCCAGCCCTGGGCCCCGGCCGCGGCCCAGGCGTCGTAGTCCCGGCGGTTGCCGCGGATGTAAATCATGGCGTTCATCGAGGAGGAGCCGCCGAGCATCCGGCCGCGGGGCAGGTAGCAGCGGCGGTCCTCGAGACCCGGCTCGGGCTCGGTCAGGTAGTCCCAGTCATACTTGGTGCGAAACAGCTTCGCGAACGCCACCGGGACGTGGATCTCCCGCGCGTCGTCGACCGGGCCGGCCTCCACCAGCAAGACCCGCACGTCCCGATCCTCACTGAGACGGGCGGCAAGCACGCAGCCGGCAGATCCCGCCCCCACGATGATGTAGTCGTACATCCAACGTCCTTTCGGCGCGTGCCTCTGATGCCTGACCGACCAGTCTGGTCGAGGACCGCCAGGAGCGTTCGCGGTTGCCGGGAGCTTGGCCGGAGGACCGCCCTTGACATATGGGTGCGTGCCTCAGACGGTCGCCATCGTGAGCGCAGCTGTGAAGTTGCCCTTCGCTGTCGTGGCCTACCAGTCCCAAGGCCCGGCACAGCATGGGCGGGGCGGTCGCCACCGTGCTCGCGGCACGCCGCCCGAACTGGTCTCCCGTCTGGTGCTCACCGAGGCCAGTCTCGATCCGGATCCGCCGCGTACGGCGGGCACCAGCAAGATCGCCTCGTACACGGAGGAGGCGTCCGTACGGGGCGGCGGCTTCGAGGAGACGCTCGAGCGGGTCGGCCCGTTGTGGCGGGCGACGATGCGGCTCGAGGTCGTGACTCGGCCCTGCACTCAGTCCTGACGTACCGACAGCGCCAGAAAGCGGGTGTCCTCGTCCGTGTACGACTCCAGGTGCCAGCCGGAGCGGGCCAGCAGCGGCCGCAGATTGGGCTCGTCCCGCAGATCGCCTGGGGTGAGGTGACGGCCGTGACGGGCGGCGAGCGCGGCCCGGCCGACCGGGTGGAACAGCGCGAGCCGTCCGCCGGGGCGTACCACCCGGGCCAGTTCGCGCAGCCCGGGGCCGGGTTCGCCGAGATGGGAGATCAGCCCGGCGGCGAACACCGCGTCGAGGCTGTTGTCTCGGAGGGGCAGCCGGGTGACGTCGCCGAGGATCAGCACCGCCGCGCCGTCCCGCCCCGCGTGGACGGCGGCTTCCAGCATGGCGGGGGTGAGATCGGCTCCCAGAACGGTGCCCCGCGGACCGACGGCGGCGCGCAGGGCGGGCAGCGCCCGGCCGGTGCCGCAGCCCGCGTCGAGCACCGCGTCCCCGGTGCGCGGCCCCAGCTCGGCGACGGCGGCCACGTAGGCGGGTCCGTCGTCCGGGAATCGGCTGTCCCAGCCCGCGGCCCGGGGTGTGAAGAACTCACGTACCTCGGCCGTGCTGCCCGCACCGGGGCCGTGGTGGCGGTGCTGCTTGTACTCGTCCTGGGGCATATCACTCCTCGCTGTCGGCCGGTCACCGTGGAAGGACCACTCCCGGTGCACCACTCTCCGTGAAGCGGAAGCCATGGCCGGCCTCCGTTGACGTACACATTCGGGCATAGATCGATCGCACTGGCATCTGTCCCTGTCAATATCCGGCAGTTCCGTAACCCGCCCCCATCGTGCGCCCCGACCGGGTCTAGCGTCCCTGCCCCAAGGGGGACACCTGGCCCAAGGGACAGCCGGAGCGCCGCCCGGTGCGGTGGGCGCGGACCGAGGGAGACCGCTCATGACCAAGCATCGTGGTGCCGACGCTCGCTCCCTGACCGATCTCGACCGGGTGCTGGACGATCTGGTGGACCGCGGCCGCGGCGTACGCCACGTGGTGATCCTCTCCGGCGACGGGACCACGGTGAGCGCGTCCCGGGGACTCTCCCGCCCCGACGCCGAACACCTGGCGGCCGTTGCCTCCGGGTTCCACAGCCTCGCCAGGAGCGCCGGGCGCCGCTCCCGCGCCGGCCGGGCCCGTCCGACGGTGATCGAGACGGCAGCGGGCCACCTCTGCGTCGCGGCGACCGGGGACGGCGGGTGTCTGGCCGTCCTGGGCGCCGCCGGAGCCGCCCCGGCCGCGGTGGTCGCCGAGACGGCCCGGCTGGTGGAGCGTATGGACGCGTTCCCGCACGGGCGGCGCGGATCGTGGCCCCGGCGCCGCTTCGGCCGGCCCCCCCCGGGGTACCCGGACGGGGCTGCCGAGAACCACGGCGAAGGGACACGGCGATGCGAGCGGTGACCTGGCAGGGCCGGCGTGAGGTGAGCGTGGAGACGGTCCCCGACCCCATCATCAAGGAGCCCACGGACGCGATCGTCCGGATCACCACCACCGGGCTGTGCGGGTCCGACCTCCACCTCTACGAGGTGCTGACGCCCTTCATGACCCCCGGCGACATCCTCGGCCACGAACCGATGGGCATCGTGGAGGAGACCGGCCCGGAGGTGACGAACCTCAGCCCCGGCGACCGCGTCGTGGTGCCCTTCCAGATCGCCTGCGGAAACTGCTGGATGTGCCGCTCGGAGTTGCCGACGCAGTGCGAGACCACCCAGGTCGTCGAACACGGCATGGGCGCGGAGATCTTCGGCTTCAGCAGGCTCTACGGCGCGGTCCCGGGCGGCCAGGCGGAGTATCTGCGGGTGCCCCAGGCCCACTACGGACCGATCAAGGTGCCGGAAGGACCGCCGGACGACCGCTTCCTGTACCTCTCCGACGTCCTGCCCACGGCATGGCAGGCGGTGGAGTACGCGGCCATTCCGCAGGACGGCACGCTGGCCGTCCTCGGACTCGGCCCCATCGGCGGTATGGCCTGCCGGGTCGCGACGCTCCAGGGAGCCGGCCGGGTCATCGGGGTGGACCTGGTGCCCGAGCGGCTGCGGCGGGCGCGCGCCGACGGGGTGGAGGTCTTTGACCTCCATGACTTCGACCGCCAGGAAGATCTCGTCGAGGCCGTCGTCTCCCTCACCGACGGCCGTGGACCGGACGCCGTCATCGACGCCGTGGGCGCCGAGGCCCACGGCAGCCCGCTCGGCCGGACGGCCCAGCGGGCCGCGGGCCTCCTCCCCCGGGACTGGGCCGCCCGGCTCACGGCGAAGGCCGGGGTCGACCGGCTGGCGGCGCTGCGCCTCGCCATCGCGCTGGTACGGCGCGGCGGCACCATCTCCCTCACCGGGGTGTACGGCGGTATGGCCGATCCATTGCCGCTGATGACGATGTTCGACAAACAGATCCAGCTGAGGATGGGGCAGGCGAACGTACGGCGCTGGGTCGATCACATCCTGCCGCTGCTGACGGACGAGGACCCGCTGGACGTCGACGGGTTCGCCACCCACCGCATGCCGCTGGACGAGGCTCCCCGTGCCTATGAGTTGTTCCAGCACAAGGAGGACGGAGCGATCAAAGTCCTGATGCGACCGTAGAGGTGGGTGGACAACAGCCCGCCGCGAAGCGAAGGATTTCGGTCGAATGTCGCCAGCTGGTGGCTAGTCGGCGATGTCAGCCAACCCGACGACTTTCTCGATGCGCACCCTGACCAGCAATTCGCCCGGTACGCCGTTGCGTGCGCCGTACTCCTCGGCGCGGTCCTCGCCCATGTACCGCGCGGCGATCCGCGTCGCCCAGTCACGGACCTGCGGCACGTCGTCGATGAGCTCGGCGCGGCCCTGTACGGTGACGAACGAGAACGGCGGCCGATCGTCGTCCACGCAGAGACTGACCCGGCCGTCCCGGGCCAGGTTACGCCCCTTGACCGTGTCCTGGCCCGTGTTGAAGACGAGGTCGTCGCCGTCGAGGAGGAACCAGACGGGCGCGATGTGCGGGCTTCCGTCGGCCCGTACGGTCGAGAGCTTGCCGGTGCGGGTGCCCTCGGAGACGAACGTCTGCCACTGATCCTTGGTCATTTTCTGTGCCATGTCTCCATCCTGCGTCAAACGGTCCACATCCCCGCGATGGCGGACAGGGCGGGTTGCCCAGACGGCGGCAGTGAGAAAGGCTGGCACGCAGCTCTGGGGAATCGGGGAGGAAATGACATGGCACTCAACAAGGGACTCGACTGGTTACTGGACGACCTGACCGAGCGGATCGCACAGATACAGCACGCTCTGGTGCTGTCGAACGACGGGCTGGTGACGGGGGCGAGCTCCACGCTCGAGCGCCAGGACGCCGAGCACCTGGCGGCGGTCGCCTCGGGGCTGCACAGCCTGGCCAAGGGCTCCGGTCTGCACTTCCGGACCGGCCGGGTGCGGCAGACGATGGTCGAATTCGACGAGGGGGTCCTCTTCGTCACGGCGGCTGGTGACGGCAGCTGCCTGTGCGTGCTCACCGGGCCGGAGGCCGATGTGGGCCAGGTCGCCTACGAGATGACGCTGCTGGTGAACCGAGTGGGAGAGCACCTGGGTGTGGAGGCGAGGCAGGAGAGCGGCGCGCCCAGCTGACCCGGCCCGGCACAGGCCTTCCGCAGGTGCTCGTGAGGCGCTGACCCGCGCCCCGCGAAAGTTATCCACAGCCCTGACGCACCGCCGCGCCACGCGGCTATCGTCGTCACTGTCAGTGATTGATGGGTCGCGGGGGAGGACAGCGCGATGACTGTGCAGATGCATGCGGGGCTGAAGGAGCGTCAGGGACCATGGGCTCCGCCCGGACCGGAGCCCGGCTCGTCGGGGGAGGAGCCCCGCCCGGCCCGGGCGGGGGAGGGCGTCGCGTTCGGTGCGGCGGCCCGTGCACTGGGGCTCAAGCCGCGCGAGTTCGAGCTCGCCGTTCAGTTGGGAGAGGTGCGCACTCTCACCACCGACGCGGGTCCGCGGGTGGCGCGCGCGGAGCTGGTGCGGCTGACCACCGCCGAGGGCTTCCCGGAGGCGCTGGCCGCCCGGCTCCGGGTGGTCGGCACCGCGGACGGGGCCGAGCTGTTGGACATCAGCCCGGGGCGGCTCACCCGGCTGGCGCGCGGCGGTTTCTTCGCCCCGGTCCGCTTCTATGTCAACCGCTATCGGGCGGTGGTGTGGCTCTATCTGGCGGCGGATCTGACCGAGTTGGGGGCACGGCAGCCGGAGCTGCTGTCCGGCCGCACCCCGCCGGGACTGAGCGCGGCGCTGGCCGCGGGGGAGGACCGGCGCGCCGAGACCTGGCGCAGCCGCCGGATCGGGCAGCTGCTCACCCGGACCGAGGAGCCCTGGGCCCGGGCCGCGGTCCTCGCCTCGGCGCTCGGGCCGGACGACCTCGCCTCCGTCGTCGGCGATCCGTACGAGCGGAGTCAGCTGCGGGAGCTGAGGCCCGCCCTGGTCCGGGTCCGTCCCGACAGCGGTCCGGTGCGCGAGGTGATCGACAGGACGGTGACGGCGGACGACCCGCGGGAGATCCTGCGCTACGGGGCCGCGCTCACCGAAGCCCTGAGAAACGCCCGCGCGTTACGGCCCGCACCGTGCCCGGAGGCGGAGGAGACCCCGCACCGGGGAGGCCGTCACCGGTCCCCGGACCGTCCGCGGGGGCTGTGGCGCAGGCTGACCGGCAGGCGCTGAGCCATGGCCGGAAGCGCCCTCACGATCCGTGCCGTTGCCCTCAGCTGCTCTGTGAGGCTCCCGCGCCGGGTGTCAGCGGGCGGAAGAGCCCCTCTTGCACCACCGAGACCAGCAACTGCCCCTGGCGGTTGTAGATCCGGCCGCGCGCCAGCCCCCGGCCCCCGGTGGCCACGGGGGACTCCTGGTCGTAGAGGAACCACTCATCGGTGCGGAACGGCCGGTGGAACCACATGGCGTGATCCAGCGAGGCCATGTCGAAGCCCCGCCGGCCCCACAGCGGTTCGACCGGCACCCGCACCGCGTCCAGCAGCATCATGTCGCTCGCGTAGGTGAGCGCGCAGGTGTGCACCAGCGGATCGTCCCCGAGCGGGCCGACCGCCCGCATCCAGACGCCGCTGCGCGGCTCCGCGCCCTTGAGCTCGTCGTCCGTCCAGCGCAGCCGCTCGACATAGCGGATGTCGAAGGGCTGACGGCGCTCCATCCGCGCGAGCGCCTCGGGGAGGGCCCCCAGATGGGCGCGGATCTCGTCGGCGAGTTTCGGCAGGCTCTCCGGCTCAGGCACCTCGGGCATCGGCAGCTGCTGCTCGATGCCCGGCTCCGGACGGTGGAAGGAGGCCGTCAGATTGAAGATCGTCCGACCCTGCTGCACGGCGACGACCCGGCGGGTGGTGAAGGAACGTCCGTCCCGGACGCGCTCCACCTGGTACACGATGGGCACGCCAGGCCGCCCCGGGCGCAGGAAGTACGCGTGCAGCGAGTGCACCGGGCGCTGCCCGTCGGTCGTCCGCCCGGCGGCCACCAGCGCCTGTCCGGCCACCTGGCCGCCGAAGACGCGCTGGAGCGACTCATCGGGGCTCAGACCGCGGAAGATGTTCTGCTCGATCCGTTCCAGATCGAGCAGATCCACCAGACGCTCGGCGGGATTGGTCATCGGCGGTGTTCCTTCGCTGAGGGGGCCCGCGAGGCGGCTCGCGGTGGGGACGGGGCTCAGGAGGCTACCGAGGCTACAGCGGACCCACGTCGGTGACCCGGACCACGGCGCGGCCCTCCTCGTCGGAGGCGGTCAGATCGACCTCGGCCGAGATGCCCCAGTCGTGGTCCCCGTTCGGGTCGTCGAAGGTCTGCCGCACCCGCCACAGCCCGTCCTCCGGCCGCTCCTCGATCCGCAGCAGCTTCGGCCCGCGGGCCTGCGGTCCGGTGCCCAGCTCCTCGTACTCCTCCCAGTACTTGTCCATCGCCTCCGCCCAGGCGTCCTCGTCCCAGCCGGCGTCCGCGTCCATCTCGCCGAGCTCCGCGACATGGTCGAGCGCGGCGAGCTCCACCCGGCGGAACATGGCGTTGCGCACCAGGACGCGGAAGGCGCGGGCGTTCGCGGTGACCGGCCGGACCTGATCGGCGCGCTCCTGCGCCTCCTCCGCGGACTCCTCCTCCGGATTGGCCAGCTGCTCCCATTCGTCGAGGAGGCTGGAGTCGACCTGGCGCACCATCTCGCCGAGCCAGGCGATGATGTCCTGGAAGTCGTCCGACTTCAGATCGTCCGGCACCGTGTGGTCCAGCGCCTTGTAGGCACTGGCGAGGTAGCGCAGCACAATGCCCTCGGTCCGGGCGAGGTCGTAGAACGAGGTGAACTCGGTGAAGGTCATCGCCCGCTCGTACATGTCGCGGATCACCGACTTGGGCGACAGCGGATGGTCCCCGACCCACGGATGGCTCTTGCGGTAGAGACCGTAGGCGTGGAAGAGCAGTTCCTCGAGCGGCTTGGGATAGGAGACGTCCTGGAGGCGCTCCATGCGCTCCTCGTACTCGACGCCGTCCGCCTTCATCGCCGCGACCGCCTCGCCGCGCGCCTTGTTCTGCTGCGCGGCGAGGATCTGCCGCGGATCGTCGAGTGTCGACTCCACGACGGAGACCATGTCCAGGGCGTAGGACGGCGATTCGGGGTCCAGCAGCTCGAACGCGGCGAGTGCGAAGGTGGACAGCGGCTGGTTGAGCGCGAAGTCCTGTTGCAGATCCACCGTCAGCCGGACGATACGGCCCTCGGCGTCCGGTGTGCCGAGCCGCTCGACCACCCCGCCGTCCACCAGCGAGCGGTAGATGGCGATGGTCCGGCGGATGTGCCGCAGCTGGTTCTTGCGCGGTTCGTGGTTGTCCTCGAGCAGTCGGCGCATTCCCTCGAAAGGGTCGCCCGGCCGGGCGATGACCGACAGCAGCATCGCGTGGGTGACCCGGAAGCGCGAGGTGAGCGGCTCGGGGTCGGAGGCGATGAGCTTCTCGAAGGTGTTCTGGCCCCAGTTGACGAAGCCCTCCGGCGCCTTCTTGCGGACCACCTTGCGGCGCTTCTTCGGATCGTCCCCGGCCTTCGCGAGCGCCTTCTCGTTCTCGACGACATGCTCGGGCGCCTGGGCCACCACAAATCCCGCGGTGTCGAAACCGGCCCGACCGGCGCGTCCCGCGATCTGGTGGAACTCCCGTGCCCGCAGCGTCCGCACCCGCTGCCCGTCGTACTTCGTCAGCGCGGTGAACAGCACCGTCCGGATCGGCACATTGACGCCCACTCCGAGGGTGTCCGTACCGCAGATGACCTTGAGCAGTCCGGCCTGCGCCAGCTTCTCCACCAGCCGCCGGTACTTCGGCAGCATTCCGGCGTGATGCACACCGATCCCGTGCCGGACGTAACGGGACAGGTTCCGGCCGAACTTGGTGGTGAACCGGAAGTTGCCGATCAGCGAGGCGATCTCGTCCTTCTCCTGGCGCGTGCACATATTGATGCTCATCAGCGCCTGGGCCCGCTCCACGGCGGCGGCCTGGGTGAAGTGCACGATGTAGACGGGCGCCTGCCGGGTCTCCAGAAGTTCGGTCAGCGTCTCGGTGAGCGGTGTCGTGCGGTACTCGTAGCTCAGCGGCACCGGCCGCGTCGCCGACCGCACCACCGCGGTGGACCGCCCGGTGCGCCGGGTCAGATCCTCCTCGAACCGGCTCACATCGCCGAGCGTCGCGGACATCAGGATGAACTGGGCCTGCGGAAGCTCCAGCAGCGGGATCTGCCAGGCCCAGCCGCGGTCCGGCTCCGCATAGAAGTGGAACTCGTCCATCACCACCTGGCCGATATCGGCGTCCTTGCCGTCCCGCAGCGCGATGGACGCCAGGACCTCGGCCGTACAGCAGATGACCGGGGCGTCCGCGTTGACCGACGCGTCCCCGGTCAGCATGCCGACGTTCTCGGTGCCGAACAGCTTGCACAGCTCGAAGAACTTCTCCGAGACCAGCGCCTTGATCGGCGCCGTGTAGAAGGTGACCTGGTCACGGGCGAGGGCGGCGAAGTGGGCGCCCGCCGCCACCAGACTCTTCCCCGAACCGGTCGGCGTGGACAGGATGACGTTCGCGCCCGACACCACCTCGATCAGCGCTTCCTCCTGGGCGGGATAGAGCGAGATGCCCCGCTCCTCGACCCAGGACGAGAAAGCCTCGAAGAGGGCGTCGGGGTCGGCGTCGCTCGGCAGCTGATCGATAAGAGTCACGTCTCTATACTGCCTGCTTTCCGCGGTGGGACGGGAACCGGCTGTGCGGACGAAGATCGTCCACCGCTAGGCTGTGGCGGGCCGAAGCAACCAACTCCCGCCTGGGCGGGGGCACGAACAGGGGCGGGGTACGACCATGATGGGACCGGCGCATTCGCTGTCCGGAGCGGCGGCCTGGCTGGGGGTGGGGGCGGCCGCCGCGGCAGCCGGCCACGAGATGCCCTGGCCGGTGCTGGCCGCCGGCGCCCTGATCTGCGCCGGAGCGGCGCTCGCCCCCGACCTCGACCACAAGGCGGCGACGATATCCCGCGCCTTCGGGCCGATCTCCCGGGGCCTGTGCGAAGTGATCGACAAGATCTCGTACTCCGTTTACAAGGCCACCAAGAAGCCGGGCGACCCCCGTCGCACGGGAGGCCATCGCACCCTCACCCACACCTGGCTCTGGGCCGTTCTCATCGGCGCCGGTGCCTCGGTGCTCGCCATGGCCGGCGGCCGCTGGGCCGTTCTCTTCATCCTCTTCGTTCATATGGTGCTGGCCGTCGAGGGGCTGCTGTGGCGTATGGCCCGGGTCTCCAGCGATGTCCTGGTCTGGCTGCTCGGAGCGACGAGCGCCTGGATCCTCGCCGACATCCTGAACAAGCCGGGCAACGGTGCCGACTGGCTGTTCACCGCGCCCGGACAGGAGTACCTCTGGCTGGGGCTGCCGATCGTCCTCGGCGCCCTGGTGCACGACGTCGGCGACGCCCTGACCGTCTCCGGCTGCCCGATCCTGTGGCCCATCCCGATCGGCCGCAAGCGCTGGTACCCGGTCGGCCCGCCGAAGCCGATGCGCTTCCGGGCGGGCAGCTGGGTCGAGTTGAAGGTGCTGATGCCGGTCTTCATGGTGCTCGGCGGTGTGGGCGGACTGGGCGCCCTCGGTCTCATCTGACCATTCCGGACCGGATCCGGCCATCCCGCATCCGGATCCGACCACCGCGGCCCGGTTCCCACCGGGCCGGGGCGCCCGCCGCAGCTCACCGGCACCCGCACCGGGACATTCACTGGTGCCAGGACCGCCACAGGGCCGCGTACGCCCCGTCCGCCGCGACGAGTTCGTCATGACTGCCGAGTTCGCTGATGCGGCCCGCCTCGACCACGGCGATCACATCCGCGTCATGCGCGGTGTGCAGACGATGGGCGATGGCGACCACGGTCCGGCCCTCCAGCACCCGGCCGAGCGAGCGCTCCAGATGGCGCGCCGCCCGCGGATCCAGCAGCGAGGTCGCCTCGTCCAGCACCAGGGTCTGCGGATCGGCGAGCACCAGCCGGGCGAGCGCGATCTGCTGCGCCTGCGCCGGGGTGAGCGCCAGCCCGCCCGAGCCCACCTCCGTGTCGAGGCCGTCCTCCAGCGCGCGTGCCCAGCCGTCGGCGTCCACCGCGCCCAGTGCCGCCCACAGCTCCGCGTCCCGCGCGGAGGTGCGGGCCAGCAGCAGGTTGTCCCGCAGTGAGCCCACGAAGACATGGTGTTCCTGGTTGACCAGGGCGACATGCTCACGCACCCGCTCCGCGGGCATCCGCGATAGCTCCGCACCCCCCAGGGTCACTTCGCCCGCCCGGGGCGCGTAGATCCCGGCGAGCAGCCGTCCCAGGGTGGACTTGCCCGCCCCGGACGGCCCCACCAGTGCCAGCCGGGTCCCCGGCCGCACCTTCATGGACACCCCGTGCAGCACATCGCTGCCCGCCCGGTAGCCGAAGCGCACCTCGTCGGCGCGCACATCCCGGCCCTCGGGCGTCACACCCCCGTCCCCGGAACCCTGCTCGATCTCCCGCACTCCCACCAGCCGGGCCAGCGACACCTGGGCCACCTGGAGCTCGTCGTACCAGCGCAGGATCAGTCCGATCGGCTCCACCAGCATCTGCGACAGCAGTGCCCCCGTCGTCAGCTCGCCGATGGACATCCAGCCCCGCATCACACAGACGCCGCCGATCATCAGCACCGATCCGGTGATCAGCGTGTAGCTCACATTGATCACGGGGAACAGCACCGACCGCAGCCAGAGCGTGTAGCGCTCCCATGCGACCCACTGCTGGATGCGCTGCTCGGACTGGGCGATCCGCCGGTCGCCCAGCCGATGGGACTCGATGGTGCGCCCGGCGTCCACGGACTCGGTGAGGGACGCGGCCACCGCCGCGTACCCGGCCGCCTCCGAGCGGTAGGCGCCCGGCGCCCGGCGGTAGTACCAGAGGCAGCCGACCACCAGCACCGGAAGGGCCACCAGTACCGCCAGCCCCAGCGGCGGGGCGGTCACGGTCAGCGCGCCCAGCAGCAGCCCGGTCCACACCACACCGATGACCAGCTGCGGCACGGCCTCGCGCATCGCGTTCGCCAGCCGATCGATATCGGTGGTGATCCGGGAGATCAGATCACCGGTCCCGGCCCGCTCCAGCACACCCGGCGGCAGACCCACCGACCGTACGAGGAAATCCTCCCGCAGATCCGCGAGCATCTGCTCGCCCAGCACCGCACCGCGCAGCCGCACCATCCGCACGAACACGGTCTGCACCACCAGTGCCGCCAGGAACAGCGTGATCGTGCGCCCGACGGGCAGATCGTCCCGGCCCTCCGCGAGATCCTCGACCAAACGGCCGAGCAGATGCGGGCCGACCATCGAGGCGAGCACGGCGGTGGCGTTCACCACCATCAGCACGGTGAACGCCCCGCGGTGCCGCCGCAGCAGCTCCCGCACATAGGCCCGCACGGTTGTAGGCGTGCCGACGGGCAGTGTTGTCGCCGACTCCGGCGCGGCCGGGTCGTAGCCGGGGGGTGCCACACCGATCATGCCGACTCCTCGATCTGTTCCTCGATCCGTTCG
The DNA here is from genome assembly GCF_013364155.1 of Streptomyces sp. NA02950. NCBI lineage: Bacteria > Bacillati > Actinomycetota > Actinomycetes > Kitasatosporales > Streptomycetaceae > Streptomyces > Streptomyces sp. NA02950. The sequence continues at coordinate 8,974,277 of NZ_CP054916.1, forward strand.
ATGTCCACGAGAGCGGCGCCGCCCGGCTCCGCGCCGCCCGGCTCCGCGCCGCCCGGCTCCGCGCCGCCCGGCTCCGCACCGTCCCGCGGCGCCGTCCGGCCGCCGGGCTCGTCGTCCGCTTCACGGGTGACGACCGCGCGGTACACGGGGTGGCTGCGCAGCAGTCCCCGATGGGTGCCCACCCCGGCCGCCTCGCCCTCGTGCACGAAGACCACCCGGTCAGCCCGGTCCAGCAGCAGCGGGCTGGAGGTGAGGACGACCGTCGTCCGCCCCTCCCGCAGCCGTCGCACCCCCTGCGCGATCCGCTCCTCGGTGTGCGAGTCCACGGCGGAGGTGGGTTCGTCGAGCACCAGCACCTCCGGGTCGGTCACCAGCGAACGGGCCAGCGCGAGCCGCTGCCGCTGGCCACCCGAGAGCGAACGGCCGCGCTCGGTGATCCGTGTGCGCATCGCGTCCGCCTCACCCGCCTCGTCGAGGGACGCCTGCGCCAGCGCCTCCAGCACATCGCCGCACTGGGCCGCGTCCAGAGCCTGCTGCGCGCCGACCCGGCCCGACCGCGGTACGTCGAGCAGCTGGGTGAGCGTCCCCGACAGCAGCACCGGATCCTTGTCCTGCACCAGCACCGCGCCGCGCGCCGCGGCCAGCGGCACCTCGTCCAGCGCGACCCCGCCCAGCAGCGCCGACGGCGCCGCGCCGGAGCCATCGGCGTCCGTGGCCCGCTCGGGTGGATGCCCGCCCAGCCGGTCCGCCAGCCGCCCCGCCGCGTCCGGGTCGCCGCAGACCACCGCGGTCAGCCGCCCGGCCGGTGCGAGCATGCCGCTCGCAGGGTCGTACAGATCGCCGCGGAGCGTTGTCACGCCGTCCGCCGCCGCGTGGTCGCCGCCCCCGGCGCCCCGGCTCCCGCCATCGAGGTCCCGGCCGGCGCCGCCGCGCCCCGGTGAGGGCCGTTCAAGTGCCAGCACCCGTGCCGCGCGCCGCGCGGACGGCCGGGAGAAGGAGTACGCCATGGCGATCTCCTCGAAGTGGCGCAGCGGGAAGAGCAGGAAGGTGACCGCGCTGTAGACGGTGACCAGCTCGCCCACCGTGATCCGCCCGTCCTGGGCCAGCACCGCCCCGTACCAGACGACGCCGATCAGCAGCAGCCCCGGAAGGGCCACCTGGACGGCAGCGATCAGCGCCCACATCCGCGCACTGCGCACCGCCGCTACCCGCACCTCCTGCGACGCGCGCCGGTAGCGGCCGAGGAACAGTTCCTCACCGCCGATACCGCGCAGCACCCGTAGCCCGGCCACGGTGTCCGAGGCCAGCTCGGTCGCCCGCCCGGCCTTCGACCGCTGCTGATCGGCCCGCCGGGCCGCGGGCGGCAGCAGCGGTAGTACGGCCAGCGCCAGCGCGGGCACCCCGAGTGCCACCACCGCGCCCAGCGCGGGCTGGTAGATCACCAGGGCCACACACACCCCGATGGTGGTGAGCGCGGCCGCGGTGAAGCGGGACAGTGCCTCCACGAACCAGCCGATCTTCTCGACATCGCCGGTGGAGACGGCCACCACCTCGCCCGCCGCCACCTTGCGGGTGAGGGCCGAGCCCAGTTCCACCGCCTTGCGGGCCAGCAGTTGCTGCACCCGCGCCGCGGCGGTGATCCAGTTGGTGACGGCGGCCCGGTGCAGCATCACGTCCCCGAGCGCGGTGAGCACGGTCAGCCCCACCATCAGCGCCCCGGCCAGGGCGAGGCGACCACCTGAGCGGTCCACCACCGCCTGCACTCCGAAGCCGATCGCTACGGGGAAGCACACCAGGGCCGCCATGTGCAGCAGCCCCCACAGCGCGGCCTTGATCTGTCCGCCCAGCTGGTTCCTGCCCAGCCAGAAGAGAAACCGGGAACCTGACCGTACGTCGGGTCGGCCGGGATCGATGTAGGGAAGATCGCGAATGTGCATGACGTCCCAGGTCTCGGGCAGTGCTCGGGCTGGCAGACAGACGAGCAAGGCTCGCCTCCCGGGGGATGCGGATTCAACTGCTTTTTCCTGCGAGAGCAGGGAACACGCCACTCCGCGTACGGTGCTTCCGCGCCGGGATGGGACGATGGGAGACATGCGAATGTCCGGCACGATGTCCATGCGTACGGCGGCCGCTGCCGCCGCCGCCCTGCTCCTCCTCACGGCCTGCGGCGGTGGCGGTGACAGCGGGGGCGACAAGGACGGCGAGGGCAAGCAGGCCCAGCGCGGCGCGGCGTCCGCGTCGGACCCCACCCGCATCCCGAAGGTCGGCGATGCCCTCCAGTCCCGGATCCCGTCCCAGGCCCGCCAGGTCGTGGCGGTCTACGGCAAGGGGGTGAACTCCGCGGACTCCACTGTCGTGCTGTACACCAAGCAGGGCAAGTCCTGGGAGCGCACTCGGAGTTGGGCGGCGCACAACGGCAAGCGCGGCTGGACGACGAGCCATCACGAGGGCGACAAGCGCAGCCCGGTGGGCGTCTACACGCTCAGCGACGCGGGTGGCGTGCTGCCCGACCCCGGCGCCCGGCTGCCCTACAGCGCGTCCAACTCCTTTGCCGCGCCCCACTACTGGCCCAAGTCCCACTGGACCGACTTCAACTACGTCATCGCCATCGACTACAACCGCGTCAAGGGCGCCTCACCGCTGGATCCGACCCGGCCCGAAGGGCAGCGCAAGGGCGGCTCCATCTGGCTGCACATGGATCACGGCAGCGGTACGTCGGGGTGTGTCAGCCTCTCCAAGTCCGGGATGGAGTATCTGCTGAAGAACCTCGACCCCAAGCAGCACCCGGTGGTGGTCATGGGGGACGGCGCGCATCTGGCCGCCTGAGGTTGCGCACGCCTGAGACGCCTGAGCTTGCGCCCGTTGCGTCCGTACGTCACTGCGCAAAATGTTTCTGCAACTGACTGGAAACCTTTGCGTCATCTCTTGACGTGTTCAGCGCCAGCCCGGCAGGCTGCCGTGCGGAACCACCGCCCCCGGTGCGGCGGTTCCGCTACCCCCCACGGTGGCCTGGCGCGTGGCTGCCTTCGTGGGCACTCCGGTGCCCGGATCCCGAAGGAGCCGCTTTATGCGACACCGGTCCCGTCTGCTGGGCGGAGCGCTGGCCGGGCTGCTCACGGCAGCCGCCATCGCCACCGTCGCCCCCTGGTCCTCCCAGGCCACACCGCCGGGCGACAAGACGGTCACCGCCACACTGTTCGAGTGGAGGTACGACGCGGTCGCCCAGGCGTGCAAGGACTCGCTCGGCCCGGCGGGTTACGGCTATGTGGAGGTCTCGCCCGCCTCCGAGCACATCCAGGGCGGGCAGTGGTGGACCTCCTACCAGCCCGTCAGTTACCGGATCGCCGGACGGCTCGGTGACAGGCACGCTTTCAAGAACATGGTGGGCGCATGTCACCAGGCGGGTGTGAAGGTGATCGCCGACGCGGTCATCAACCACATGTCGTCGGGTTCCGGTACCGGCACCGGCGGTACGGCCTACACGAAGTACACCTATCCGGGTACCTACCAGGACCAGGACTTCCACGGCTGCCGCAAGGACATCGGCGACTACGGCAACCGAGGCGAGGTCCAGAACTGCGAACTCGTCGGCCTCGCCGACCTCGACACCGGCAGCGACTACGTCCGGGGTGCCATCGCCGGTTATCTCAGCGACCTCCGCTCGCTGGGCGTGGACGGATTCCGCATCGACGCCGCCAAGCACATGGCCGCCGGCGACCTGGCCGCCATCAAGGGCAGGATGGCCGACCCGGGCATGTGGGTATCGGAAGTCATCTACGGTGCGGGCGAGGCCGTTTCGCCCGAGGAGTACACCGGTATCGGCGACGTGGACGAGTTCCGCTACGGCGGCCACCTCAAGAGCGCGTTCCAGGGCGGCAACATCGCCCAGCTGAAGTCGGTGGCCGACGGAAAGCTGAGCAGCGACAAGGCCCGGACCTTCGTCGACAACTGGGACACCGAGCGCAACGGCTCGACCCTCACCTCCAAGGACGGCGCGTCCTACACCCTCGCCAACGTCTTCATGCTCGCCTCGCCCTATGGTTCGCCCAATGTGTACTCCGGCTACGAGTGGACCGACAGGGACGCGGGCCCGCCCGCGGGCGGCGCGGCCCGCTGCGGCAACGGCAGCGGCTGGACCTGCACCCACGCCAGGACCGACATCACCGGCATGGTCGGCTTCCGCAACCAGGTCGCCGGTGCCGAGCTGAAGGGCTGGTGGGACAACGGCGGCAGCGCCCTCGCCTTCAGCCGCGGCGGCAAGGGGTTCGTCGCCCTCAACAACGGCGACGGAGAGCTGAGGGAGACCTTCAGCACCTCGCTTCCGGCAGGTACCTACTGCAATGTGGCCAAGGCGGCACCGGACAGGTGTGACGGCAACACGGTGACGGTCGCCGACGACGGCACGGTGCGGACCACCGTCCCGGCCAAGAGCGCACTGGCGCTGCACACCGGCGCCAAGGGCTGACCCCCCGCCGGCTTCCGGTCGGCGCCCCGCGCCCCGCGTACGCGCCTGACGCACGCGGGGCGCGATCGTGTCTCGGGTACGCGCGGCGCGATCGCGGCGATGGTGTCTCAGCAGCCGTGGCCGTGAGCGGTGGACAGGGTGTCCAGCAGTCCGCCGAGGACCTCCCGCTGCTCGGCGCTGAGCGGCGCCAGGATGTCCTCGGCGGCCGTCCGGCGTGCGTCACGCAGTGCCCGCAGGGTCGAGCGGCCGGAGTCGGTCAGCTCGACGCGCACCACCCGCCGGTTGGTCGGATCCGGTACCCGGCGCACCGAGCCATGCGCCTCCAGGGCGTCCACCAGCGTGGTCACCGCACGCGGCACCACCTCCAGCCGCTGCGCCAGATCCGCCATCCGCGGCGGCTCGTCGGTGTGTGCGACGGTGCGCAGCAGCCGGGACTGGGCGGGGGTGATACCCAGGGGCTCCATATGGCGCTTCTGGGCACGGTGCAGCTTCCGTGTCAGGCGCAGCAGCTGCTCCGCCAGGAGGCCGGAGGTCTCGGGCTCGGGCATGATCGGCAGTCTATCAGGACCGTGTTCATTGTGAGCGTAGGTAACAATGAGCTATGCTCCGATGACTTTGCCGACCGGACCGCCCGGTCCCCGGCGGCGGTGCGTCCTCCGCCGCCGGACCCTGCCACCAGAAGGAGCCCATGCACCACGACGACGCGTCAGGGACCGCATCGGCCGCCGAGCCGGAGCGTCCCGCCCAAGTGCGCCGCATCCTCCGGCTCTTCCGCCCCTACCGCAGCCGCCTCACCGTGGTCGGCCTGCTCGTCGCCGCCTCCGCACTGGTCTCGGTGGCCTCGCCCTTTCTGCTGCGTGAGGTCCTCGACACCGCCATCCCCGAGCGCCGCACCGGACTGCTGACCCTCCTGGCCCTCGGCATGATCGCCGCGGCCGTCGTCACCAGCTGCTTCGGGGTGCTCCAGACGTTCATCTCCACCACCGTCGGCCAGCGGGTGATGCACGACCTGCGCACCGCCGTCTACGACCGGCTCCAGCGGATGCCGCTCGCCTTCTTCACCCGCACCCGCACCGGTGAGGTCCAGTCCCGGATCGCCAATGACATCGGCGGCATGCAGGCCACCGTCACCTCCACCGCGACCTCACTGGTCTCCAACCTCACCAGCGTCGTCGCCACGGTCGTCGCCATGCTCGCCCTCGACTGGCGGCTGACCGTGGTCTCGCTGCTCCTGCTGCCGCTGTTCGTCTGGATCAGCCGCCGCGTCGGCGCCGAGCGCAAGAAGATCACCTCACAGCGCCAGAAGCAGATGGCCTCGATGTCCGCGATGGTCACCGAATCCCTGTCGGTGAGCGGAATCCTGCTCGGCCGCACCATGGGCCGGTCCGCCTCGCTCACCGAGGAGTTCTCCCGGGAGTCCGAGCGTCTGGTCGGACTCGAGGTGCGCTCCAACATGGCGGGCCGCTGGCGGATGTCCACCATCGGCATCGTCATGGCCGCCATGCCCGCCGTCATCTACTGGGCCGCCGGAGTCGCCCTCCAGACGGGCGGCCCCTCGGTCTCCATCGGCACCCTCGTCGCCTTCGTCTCGCTCCAGCAGGGTCTGTTCCGGCCCACGGTGAGCCTGCTGTCCACCGGTGTCCAGGTGCAGACCTCCCTGGCGCTCTTCGCCCGTATCTTCGAGTACCTCGACCTGCCGATCGACATCACCGAGCCCGCCGAGCCCCGGCGGCTGGAGAGCGTGCGCGGTGAAGTCCGCTTCGACGGCGTCGACTTCGACTACAACACCCAGGACCCCGCCTCCGCCCAGGGGACGCTGCGCGGAATCGAGCTGACCGTTCCGGCGGGCGACAGCCTGGCCGTCGTCGGTCCGACCGGCTCCGGCAAGACCACCCTCAGCTATCTGGTGCCCCGGCTCTACGACGTGACCGGCGGCCGGGTGCTGATCGACGGAGTCGACGTCCGGGACCTCGACTTCGACACCCTCGCCCGCGCGGTCGGCGTGGTCTCCCAGGAGACCTATCTCTTCCACGCCTCGATCGCCGACAACCTGCGCTTCGCCAAGCCCGACGCGACCCATGAGCAGCTCGTGTCGGCGGCGAAGGCCGCGCAAATCCACGACCACATCGCATCCCTCCCCGACGGCTACGACACCCTGGTCGGCGAGCGGGGCTATCGGTTCTCCGGCGGCGAGAAGCAGCGCCTCGCCATCGCCCGGACGATTCTGCGCGACCCGCCGGTGCTGATCCTCGACGAGGCCACCAGCGCTCTCGACACCCGCACCGAACAGGCCGTCCAGGAGGCCATCGACGCGCTGTCGGCGGGACGCACCACGATCACCATCGCCCATCGGCTGTCCACGGTGCGGGACGCCGGCCAGATCGTGGTGCTCGACGGCGGCCGGGTCGCCGAGAGCGGTACCCACCAGGAGCTGATGGCCCGGGACGGCCGCTATGCCGCCCTGGTGCGCCGTGACGCCCAGCTGTCGCCCGCCCCGGCCGTCTAGGAACAGCGGCAGCGGTTCAGCAACACCGGCAGGTCCAGCAACAGCGGCAGCGGCCCCGGAATACCGACAGCGGGTGGCTCAGGTGAACTCGGCGCGCACCGCCTCCGTGTGCTCGCCGAGTTCGGGCACCGGCCGCATCGGCGCCCGGCGCCCCGCCACCTCGACCGGGGGCAGCAGCCCCCGCAGCGGCCCGACGGGGGAGCCGAACTCACCCCAGCGCTCCCTGGCCGCCAGCTGAGGATGCGCGGCGAACCCGGCGACGTCCCGCAGCCGGGCGTTGGCGATACCGGCCCCGTCCAACAGCGCGATCAGCCCCTCGGCGGTGTGCCCCGCGAAACACTCCTCCAGCTCGGCCGTCAGCTTCTCGTCATGGGCGCGGCGCGTCGGATTGTCGGCGAACAGCGGATCACGGATCAGCTCGGGGCGGCGCAGCACCCGTTCGCACAGGGCCACCCACTCGCGGTCGCTCTGCACGCTCAGGAACACCTGGGCGCCGTCGCCGCAGCGATAGGCGCCGTACGGGGAGATCGACGGATGGCGGGCGCCGCTGCGTGCGAGGGGCGTACCGCCGTACTCCTGGGTGAAGTACGGGTGCCCCATCCACTCGCCCAGCGCGTCCAGGAGACTCACGCTCAGATCCGTCCCCTCGCCGGTGCGTTCCCGCTCGTACAGCGCGGTGAGAATCCCGCTGTAGGCGTACATCCCGCCCGCGATGTCCGCGATGGAGATGCCGGGACGTGCCGGTTCCGCGGGGCTGCCGGTGATCGACAGCAGCCCCGTCTCGCACTGGATGAGCAGGTCGTACGCCTTCTTGTCCCGGTACGGTCCGCTGGCGCCGTACCCCGAGATGGCACAGGTGATCAGACGGGGATGCAGGGCCCGCAGCGTCTGTGACCCCAGACCGAGCCGATCCACCGCCCCGGGCGCCAGATTGTGCACAAAGACATCCGCGCGGGCGAGCAGCGCGTCGAGAACGGCCCGGTCGGCGTCGTCCTTGATGTCGAGGACGACGCTCTCCTTCCCGCGATTGATCCAGACGAAGTAGGCCGAGGCCCCCTTCACCGCACGGTCGTAGTCACGGGCGAAGTCGCCCCGCCCCGGCCTCTCGACCTTGATCACCCGCGCACCCAGATCGGCGAGCTGGCGGGTGGCGTACGGAGCGGCGACGGCCTGTTCCAGGGCGACGACAGTGATGCCGTCCAGCGGCTGTGCGGGCACGGATGACTCCTTCGGATACGGATAAGCCAGTGTCTTCCCCGCGCGGGGCGGCGGCCCAACACCGCCCGCCCCACCCGGCTCAGCCGAGCAGCCGCCGCAGAAAGGTGATCTGCTCCGCCTGCTGATGGGTGCCCCCGCCCTCATGGCCGTTGAACGGCCACACCTTCAGCTCCTTCTCGCCCGCGTAGTGGTGGTACGCGGCGAAGCCGCAGGAGGTTGGGGTGATCTCATCGCGCAGCGCGGTCGAGAACAGCGCGGGCGCCTGCGCGCGCGCCGCGAAGTTGAGTCCGTCGAAGTGGTCGAGCGTGGTGAGCACCTGGTCCGTCAGATGGCGCTGACCGGCGCAGAACCGGGCCAGCTCGCCGTACGGATCGGCGTCGGTGATCTCGAGCGCGCGCCGGATGTGCGTCATGAACGGCACATCCACCAGGGCCGCGGTCAGATCGGGCACCAGCCCGGCCGCGGCGAGCGCCATGCCGCCGCCCTGGCTGCCGCCGCTGACCACGATCCGCTCGGGGTCCACCAGCGGATGGGCCCGGGCCGCCGCCACCGCGCGCACGGCGTCGGTGTAGAGCCGCCGGTAGTAGTAGTCGTCCGGGGAGAGGATTCCCTTGGTCATCATGCCGGGTGCCTCGGGCCCGGTGCCGCCCGCCGGATCGGCGGTCGCGCCGGGCGTCTGCTGGGACCAGCCCTGGCCACGGGTGTCCATCACGAGGACCGCGTAGCCCACGGACGGCCACAGCAGCCAGTTGTGCGGCAGCCCGCGTCCGCCGTTGTAGCCGACGTACTGCACCACGCACGGCAGCGGACCCGCCGCGTCGCGCGGGGCCAGCAGCCACCCCCGTATCCGGTGCCCGCCGAAGCCGGCGAACTCCACGTCATCGGTGTGCACCCGGCCCAGACCCGCCTCGTACGGCGTGAACACCGCGTCCAGGTCCGTGGTGCGCGCTTCGGCGAGGGTGCGCTCCCAGAAGGTGTCGAAGCCCTCGGGCTCGGCCAGCGCGGGACGGTAGGCGTGCAGCTGGTCCAGAGGCAGATCGACAAACACGCGGAAGAACCTCCGAAGTCATCCGTCAGCCGGTGGCTGTCCGGGTATCCGATCAGCGTTCGAAGTGCTGGTCAAGGGAGTTCCGAGGCACAGCGGCCACCGCGCGGGCACACCCGGTCCCGCGGTGCCGGGGGCCTCGCGGGGGAGCGGGGAGTCGTCCGAGCGGTGGTGGCGGCGTCCAGTGGGTGCCGATGGTCCGGCCGGGGAAACGCCGGGCGCGGCCCCGCGCTCAGCGGTCGATCCGGGCGTCATGCGGCCCGGAGTCCGGCACCTCCCCGACGCGGGCCGCGGCCGGATCCAGCACCCGGTTGAGGAACGCCCGGGTGCGCGGATGGCGTGGATCGGCCACCACCTGCTGTGGACCGCCCTCCTCCACGATCACCCCGTCGTCCATGAAGACGACCCGGTCCGCGACCTCGCGGGCGAAGCTCATCTCATGGGTGACCACGAGCATCGTCATCCCCTCGTCGGCCAGCGAGCGCATCACGGCGAGGACATCGCCGACCAGCTCCGGGTCGAGGGCCGAGGTCGGCTCGTCGAACAGCATCAGCTCCGGGTCCATGGACAGCGCCCGTGCGATGGCCACCCGCTGCTGCTGGCCGCCCGACAGCTGCGCCGGGTAGGCGTCCTCCTTGGCGGTGAGGCCCACCCGGCCCAGATTCTCCCGGCCGACGCGCCGGGCCTCCGCCTTGTCACGGCGCAGCACCCGCCGCTGGGCGATGGTGAGGTTCTCCAGCGCGGTGAGGTGGGGGAAGAGGTTGAACGCCTGGAACACCATGCCGATCCGGCGCCGCACCCGGTCGATGTCCACATCCGGGTCGGTGACCTCCGCCCCGGCCACGGTCACCGAGCCCGAGGTGGGCTCCTCCAGGAGGTTCACACAGCGCAGGAGGGTCGACTTGCCCGACCCCGAGGGGCCGATCACACACACCACCTCGCCCCGCCGCACCGTGAGGTCGATGCCCTTGAGCACCTCCAGCTCCCCGAAGGACTTGTGCAGCTTCTCGACCCGGATGGCAACACCGTCTGGCCGCTCGGTCTCCTGCTGCTGCTTCCGCTCTGCCATCTCCCTCACCTCGCCTTCGCCGTACGGGCCTCGAGCCGCCGCACCAGATGTCCCAGCGGAACGGTGATGACCAGGTAGCACACCCCGGCCACCAGGATCGGGGTGAGGCTGCGGTGCTGATTGAGCGCGTCCCGGCCGAACTTGGACAGTTCGTACTGGTCCAGGGAGAGACCGAGCAGATAGACCAGGGACGAGTCCTTGGTGAGCAGGATCAGCTCATTGGTGAGCGGCGGCAGCACGATCCGGAAGGCCTGCGGAATGATGATCGAGATCATGGCCCGGGCGTGGGACATCCCCAGTGAACGCGCCGCCTCCATCTGCCCCTTGGGCACCGCCTGGATGCCCGCGCGGATCGTCTCCGCCATATAGGCGGCGCCGACCAGCCCGAGCGCCAGCATCACGGTGACATAGCGGTCCAGGGCCACCTGGAAGGCGAGCGGCACACCGAAGCCCAGGGCGATGAACACCAGCAGCGCCGGTACCCCGCGGAAGAACTCGATGTAGGCGATCGACAGCCACCGGTAGGGCGGCACCTGGGAGAGCCGCATCAACGCGAGCATCAGCCCCAGTACCAGTCCGAAACCGAAGCCGAGCAGGGTGTAGACGACGGTGTTGACCAGCGCGGTGGTGATGACATCGGGGAACAGGGACCGGGCGACCTCCGCGTCGAAGAACGCGCGGCGCAGTTCACCCCAGTCCGCGGCCAGGACGAAGACGAGGAGCACGGCGACCAGTACGGCGTACTGCACCGCCCGTATCGCCCGTGCCCGCTGCCGACGGGTCATTGCCATAAGTGTGCGGACTCCTCAGCTCCGATGGCGGTTCACGGGCGTCAGTTCGCAGCGGGCTTCGTGGCGGACTTCTTGGGTGTGGTGCCGAACCACTTCTTGTAGATCCGGTCGTAACGGCCGTCCGACCGGGCCGCCTTGAGCACCTTGTTGATCTTCTTACGGAGGGCGTCATTGCCCGTGCGCACGGCGATGCCGTACTGCTCACCGGTGTTGAACTCGGCCGTCACCTCGGTGTCCGGGTTGTCCTTGACGTAGTCGTAGAGCACGCCGTTGTCATTGACGCCCGCGTCGACCTGCCCGGTCTTGACGGCGGTCAGCAGCAGTGCGAGGTCCTCGAACTGGACGAGTTTCGCGCCCTTGGCATGCTTCTGGGCATAGGCCTCACCGGTGGTTCCCTGCTGGACCGCCACCTTCTTGCCGCTGAGGTCGGCGAGGGAGGAGTAGGGCTTGCCCTTCTTGGTGACGAGGGCCTGGGTGGCCTCGAAATAGGGGGCGGAGAAGTCGAGGTTCTTCTCCCGCACCTCGTTGATGGTCATTCCGGCGGCGGCGACATCGCACTTGTTGGCGTTGAGGTCCTCACCGGACTGGATGCCCTCGAAGGGCGTGTCGACGATCTCCTGTTTCACCTTGAGCGACGACGCGATGAGATCGACCAGGTCCACATCGAAGCCGACGATCTCCTTGCCCTCCTTCGACTGGAAGGGGGCGTACGGCAGATGGGTGCAGGTGGTGAGTTTCCCGGACTGCACCAGGTTGATGTCCGAGCCGCCGGACCCGGACGACGCGGTACTGGTGCACCCGGCCAGCAGGGCGGATGCGGCGGCTACGGCGGTGGCGGACAGTGCGGAGCGAGCGGACACGGCACCTCCGGACATGGTCGGGGACGACCCCACAGAACCCGTGATCAGTGATATGGCCCGCATCCTGCCATCGGTCGTGCCCCCTTGTCCCCGCCGTGTGCGTTGCGACCGGATAACGGCGTCGGGGCTAGCGGCGACGCCGCCACCTGCGGCGCTTGCTCCAGAACAGCCTGCCGGGGGCTCGTCCGCCCGCCAGGGCCGGGACTCGGGCGCACCGCGCCGCCAGCGCGCGCTCAGCATCCGGGTCCGCGCGGAGGGCTCGGAGACCTCCGCTCCGCGCACAAAATCCTCGTCGAGAACGACGTCGTCCCAGCCGTCCGCGTCGTCTTCCCGTCCTCGATCCGTGGATCCGCTGCTCACAGGGGCACCTCCCGTCCGCCGGTGCCGCTCGGGCACAGTCCCTTGACCGGGGAACGTGCGGGGCACCGGCCGAGTTCCGGTCCCGCACGGGAGCGGACGGGCCGGGGCTACCCCGGGATCCAGACCCGCATCGGGCCGTCGCCGCGGTTCGCCCAGGCGTAGTACGGGATCGCGGTCAAGTGCACCGGCACCGGGTCCGTGGGCACCTCCGGAGCGCCCTTGCCATCGCCGCAGTCCGCCGTGTACGGCCACCAGGTGCGGGGCGGGACCGCCCTCCGTACCCCGCGGGTCGCGATCACGGTCACCCCGCCGAGCAGCCCCGGCCGGTGCTCCGCGCTGAGCGGGGCGCCCGGATGGAGCGCGAGGTCGTCCAGCCGTACCCCGTCCGGCTGGTCGGCCTCCTCCAGGCAGTACACCAGCGGCCCCCGCTCGATCGCGGCGCAGCCGCGCACCGCGTCGATCCGCGCGGCCGCCCGGGTGCGCCGGGGCGACAGCGGCAGGCTCAGCACCACCACCTCGCCGGGCCGCCAGCGCCGCCGCAGCCGCAACCAGCCGTCCCGCGCCCTCACCGCCAGCGGCTCTCCGCCGACGGTCACCTCGTACTCCCGCGCCCAGTGCGGTATGCGCAGTGACAGCGTCCAGTCGGCGTCCTCGGGGGCCTTGTCCACGACCACCGCGATCCGGCCCTCCCAGGGGTAGGCGGTGCCGACCCGCACCGCCCCACCTCCCGCCGTGTACGAGCCCGAGGCGTACTGGTGCAGTTGGAGGCCCTCGGCGTCGCCGCTCGCCATGTAGTACGGCAGCGAGGCCAGCAGCCGTACCGCCCGGGGCGGGCAGCACGCACCCCGGGCCCACGGCGCCCGCCGCGGCTCCCGGCCGTCGGGTGCGCCGTCGGGCCCACCCCCGGAGTGGCCACGGGCCTGGAGCGGATTCTCGGCGGACCAGCGCTCGCCGTCCAGCGACCCCCCGGCCGCGAAGGCGTTGAACAAGGTCCGCTCGATGAGGTCGCTGTAGCGTGCGTCGCCGGTCAGCAGCGCCATCCGCCAGCTGAACCCGATCGAGGCGACGGCCGCGCAGGTCTCGGCATGGGCCCGGTCCGGCGGCAGCTCGTACGCCTCGCCGAAGGACTCCCCGCCGTGCCGGGCGGCCACCCCGCCCGTCACATGGGTCTTCGTGGCGGCCATGTCCTCCCACAGCCGCACCAGCGCTTCCCGCAGCCCCAGGTCGCCGGTCTCGGCCGCCAGGTCGGCGACCCCGGTCAGCAGCCGCAGCCGGTCCACCGCGTGCCCGGTGACCTCCGACGCCTCCCGCACCGGCACCCGGTCCCGCCGCGAGGACGCCCCGGCAGCGCCGGGCCGGTCCTCCAGCCAACGGGCGTCGAGGCCGTCCTTCTCCCGCCGGTCGAGGAGGTACTCGGCCAGCTCCAGATGGCGCCGCTCCCCGGTCTCCCGGTACAGCTCGACCAGGGCCGTGCCGATCCCCGGAGGCCCGCACACCGGCTCCATGTCGCCGCCCGCGTCGAACACGGCGCCGATGCGGTCGGCGTAGCGCTGCGCCACGTCGAGCAGGGTGCTCTCGCCGGTGGCCCGCCGGTGCGCGACCGCGGCCCGGAGGAGTGGGACCGCGCCGTACAGCTCGGTCTCCGGCAGCAGCGGCCCGCACTCCGGAACCGGTGTCGGCCACCGTCGGTCCTCGGTCCGGATCCGGCCGGAGGGCCCACGGCGGTCCTCCTCGGTCCGTGCCGCCGCGACCAGCCGCTCCACCCGCCCGGCCAGCTCCTCCAGCGCCGTGCCCCCGCCGTCCTCGGCGAGCTGCCAGCACGCCGCTTCCAGCCACAGGTGGTCCTCCGCGCCCCGTAACGGGCCGTCGGCCGCGCGACCGTCCCCCGGCCCTTCGCAGGCGGCGGCCCGGGGGCGGCTCACGACGGTCGCCTCCGCGAGCCGGTCCCACCCCTGCGGAACGCTGACCTCCGCGTTGATACGGCGTCGGGTGGCCCAGAAACCACCGGTGATACGGGCCGCGGTCGCCGGGCACAGCGCGGTGCGCGCCTCCGGCGAGAGGCGGATCGGTCCTGCGGACATGTGACTTCCCCTTACGGCGGACCGCCGGTGATCCTGCCGAGTCTCCTGGTCGCAGGCACGGGAACCGGTCGCCGCGGTGAGCATAAGCAGGCGCTTTGCCCACGACAAGTCCCCCACTTCCCAAGGACCGGCGCAACCGCCCCCACGCTGGGGACGGTTGCGCGGCTGGAGGCCGGGGCGCTCAGGCCGGGACCAGGGCCCGTCGCTCCTCCACATGTGCCACCACACAGGTGACGTTGTCCGGTCCGCCGGCCCGATGGGCAAGGGCGACCAACTTCCGTACCGATCGCCCCGGATCGGACTCCGCGACCAGTACGCGCCGGATCTCCTCGGTGGGCACGACCCCGCTCAGCCCGTCCGAGCACAGCAGATAGCGGTCACCGTCCCGGGCGTCCCGCAGTGCGAGGTCCGGTTCGAACTCCGCTCCGCCGCCCACGGCCCGCAGCAGCAGCGCCCGCGGGAGGTGCGACGCGGCCTCCTCCTCGGTGAGCCGTCCGTCATCGACCATCGACTGCACCAGGGTGTGGTCATGGGTGATCTGGAACAGCTCACCCTCGCGCAGCAGATAGGCGCGGGAGTCCCCGATGTGGACCAGACCCAGTTCCGATCCCGACCACAGGAGTGCGGTGAGCGTGGTCCCGACCCCCGCCAGCGCCGGGTCGGACGTCGCGAGTTCGCTGACCGACGCATGGACCCGCCGTGCGGCGTCCTCCAGTGCGCTCAGCAGTTCACCGCCCGGCACATTCGCCTCCAGCGGTTTCAGCGCCTCGATCGCGGCCTCGCTTGCCTGCCGTCCACCGCCGAAGCCGTCGGCCACGGCCAACAGCCGCGGACCGGCGTACCCGACGTCCTCATTGCTCTCACGGACGGCGCCGGTGTCGGAGAGCACGGCGTAGCGGATTTCCAGGGTGCTGTGAACAGAAGACATCGCGGTGTCCTTCCCGGACAGATGGTCCTCGAGGAAGGCGGCCAGTTCCCGGCGGGCCGCCGTGTCCGCCTCCACCTGCGACCAGTACGCGCGGACCTCCCGAGCAGCGGCCCGGGGCGGCAGCTCGCACACGGCCCGGATCCGGGCCAGCGGCATGCCCAGGCGCCGCAGCCAGACCACCAGTCGGGCCCGCTCCAGTTGCGCCGGGTCGTAGAAGCGGTAGCCGGAGTACGGATCGACCCGGGCGGGCGTGAGCAGCCCGAGCTCGTCGTAGCGGCGGAGCGCCTTGGCGGATATCCGCGACGCTCGCGCGAACGCCCCGATCGTCAGCAACCCCATGTCCGCCCTCCTCGAGCCGGGCGTTCGCCCGGCCACCACGATGCTGTGCCTTCCCCCGGGAGGAAGGTCAACGGCGGAGCGGGAGTTCCCGGCCAGGCCCTGTCCGGTGGGTCTTGTCGGGCCTGCGACGCCTGGCACCGCGCCCCAGCTACCGCTGGGAGGTGCCCCCCCCGCACCAGACGCCGCGGGCTGACCCTCAACGATCCACCGGACAGGCCTAGGCGATCCGGTCGAGGTCGGTGGGCAGCACCCGGTGGAGCGGTGGCGCCCCCGCCACCAGCCGCTCCACCTCGTCGGTCACCGCCGCGCCCAGCCGTTCCAGCTCATGGCCGAGCGCACCCGCGATATGCGGGGTGAGCAGGACGTTGGGCAGGGTGTACAGCGGTGATCCGGCGGGCAGCGGCTCCGGTTCGGTGACGTCCAGGACCGCCGAGATCCGGCCGGTGGACAGCTCGGCCACCAAGGCGTCGGTGTCGACCAGCGCGCCGCGCGCGGTGTTGACGAGCGTGGCGCCGTCCGGCATCAGGGCCAGCCCGCGGGCGTCGAGCAGATGCCGGGTGGCGGGCAGGGACGGGGCGTGCAGGCTCAGCACATCGCTGGTGGCGACCAGTTCGTCCAGCGGCAGGTCGCGCACGCCGAGCGCCTCCGCCTCCGACGGCGCCAGATGCGGGTCGTACACCGACACCTCCAGATCGAAGGGGCGCAGCAGCTCGATCACCCGGCGGCCGATCCGGGAGGCGCCCACGATCCCCACCCGGCGCCGGAAGTTGCCGATCTGCGCGGTGCGCGCGGGGGAGGGGAAACCGTGCTCGGCGGCGTACAGGGCGCGCAGCCGCAGGGTGTCCTTGCCGGCCAGCAGGATGGTGGCGAGGGTGAACTCGGCGACGGGCAGGGCGTTGGCCGCCGCGGCGGAGGAGACCAGAAGCTCGCGCTCCCAGCAGGCGGGGGTGATGTGTCCCTTGACGCTGCCCGCGGCGTGGACGACCGCGCGCAGCTTCGGAAGCCCGTCGAGCACCTCGGCGGTCAGCGGTTCACAGCCCCAGCCGGTGATCAGCACCTCCACGGCGGCCGGATCGGCACCGGTCACCGCCGACGGGCGGACGGCGGCGGCGGGCGGGATCGTCACGGACGCGGCGAGACGG
Source organism: Streptomyces sp. NA02950 (assembly GCF_013364155.1). Classification (NCBI taxonomy): domain Bacteria; kingdom Bacillati; phylum Actinomycetota; class Actinomycetes; order Kitasatosporales; family Streptomycetaceae; genus Streptomyces; species Streptomyces sp. NA02950. Next base: position 8,991,081 of record NZ_CP054916.1, read on the forward strand.
TCCAGCAGCGGCGCGGGAAACAGCCTGGGGAGATGGACGGGGTCCATCACGAACAGCGCGGCGGGGGACTCGAACACCGTGGCCTCCTGGTCACACAGGCGATACCCGATCAGCCTCTCTCGCCCAGAGGAGACAGGCCAATAAGAAAGAGAAACGGTTCAATCCGATATAGCCGTGTCATTGCTAATAAGCGGTCATATCCCTGCATCTTCCCCTCTTCAGGTATTCAGCATGCTTTCCCCGGGCACTGACGGTGTATCCGCGCACACCTGTGCGCTCTCGTGGTCTCACGAGAAGAGGGAGGTTCCTCATGTCCATATCCACCACACCCGGAACCGTGTGGGGCACCTGGATCAACCTGGAAGGCGGGATCCACTCCGAGCCCGCCCCGGTCCTGTTCGCCGACGACCGGGTGCAGGTCTTCATCCGCGGCGGGTCGAACGCCCTGTGGAGCAGGGTCGAGGGGCGCGACGGCAGTTGGCTCGGCTGGTTCAAGTACATCGGCGTGTCGATCGACGGCATCCCCGCCCCCATCCGCGGCAAGGACGGCAAGATCCGTGTCTTCTACCGCACCCCGGGCAACAACCTCGAGGTCATCACCCAGACCAGCCTCAACGGCGGCTACAGCGGGCCTCAGGTGCTGGTCAACGATATCGGGGACGACCCGGCCGCGGTGCTCAACGCCGACGGCCGCATCCAGGTGTTCTTCCCCGGCACCGACGATGCGCTGTGGTCCATCCGCAACCAGGACCTGCTCTACGAGACCTACACCGCACCGGTCTCCCTCGGCGGAAGTATCCGCTCCACCCCCTCCCCCGTCCTGGACGGCGGGGGACGGATCGTGGTGGCCGTCAAGAGTGTCGGAGACACCCTCTACACCGTCCAGCAGACCGCCGAGAACTCCGCCACGTGGGAGCCCTTCACCCTGGCCTCCAACAACGTCACCAGCCGGCCCTCGGTGTGCCTGGACGCGGCGGGGCGGGTGCAGATCTTCTTCCGCGGATCCGACGCCGCCGTATGGCGGGTGGGCCAGAGCGTCAACTACGACTCGTTCAACGCCCCGGTCCAGCTCGGCGGCCAGATCGTCTGGCGCCCCACCTGCGGCCTCGGCCAGGACGGCCGGATCAACGTGTTCATCAAGGCCACCGACAACGCCCTGTGGGTCGCCGTCCAGTCCACGGAGAACGACCCGACGTACACCGGCTTCCAGTCCCTCGGCGGGTCGATCGGATCCGCGGGCCTCGGTGTCCCCATCCTCAACGAGGAGAATCTGCTCTACGTCTTCCTCCAGGGCAGCGGAACCGCCAGGGACCTCTGGCTCCAGCGCCAGACGTTCGTCTGAGCGTCACCGCACCGCGACCGGCCTCATCGCGCATCCTGAGGTCTGACGAGCGCCGGCAGTGATGCCCACACTGCTGGCCTCTTGCATATGCGCACCCTCTCGGCACCGGCGAAGGCCACGGTGGACAACCCATACGGATGACCCACCGGGCGCGGTGTCGCGGCTCCGGCTCGGAACTGACAGGCTCGGCCCGGCGGAACCCCCGCTCCGCCCGGGGCGGCCCGCCCGCCCCGTACGCCTGTCGAGGACAAGGAAGAGCCGGATGGTCCATCTCGCCGCGGACGACCGCTACGACTCCATGACGTATCAGCGCTGCGGGCGCAGCGGAGTGCTGCTGCCGAAGATCTCGCTCGGTCTGTGGCACAACTTCGGCGACACCCACCCGATCGAGAACCAGCGGGCGGTGCTGCGCCGCGCCGTCGACCTCGGCGTCACCCACATCGACCTGGCCAACAACTACGGTCCGCCGCCCGGCAGCGCCGAGGCCGACTTCGGCACCGTCTTCGCCCAGGACTTCCGCGCCTACCGCGACGAGCTGTTCATCGCGACGAAGGCCGGGTACCTCATGTGGCCCGGCCCGTACGGCGAATGGGGCTCCCGCAAGTACCTCCTCGCCAGCCTCGACCAGTCGCTGTCCCGGATGGGTCTGGACTACGTCGATGTCTTCTACTCGCACCGCTTCGACCCGGACACACCCCTTGAGGAGACGATGGGCGCGCTCGACAGCGCCGTGCGGCAGGGCAAGGCTCTCTACGCGGGTCTGTCCAACTACCCGCCGGAGGCGATCACCGAGGCGGCCGCGATCCTGAGGGAGCTGCGCACCCCGTATCTGATCAACCAGCATCCGTACTCGATCCTCCAGCGCGGGGTCGAGGGCGGGGTGCTGGAGTCCTCGGCGCGGGCGGGCGTCGGCGTCATCGCCTTCTCGCCGCTCGCGCAGGGGCAGCTCACCGACCGCTATTTGCACGGGGTGCCCGCCGATTCCCGGATGGCCCTCGGTCATTTCCTCACCCGTGACGCCCTCACCGAGGAGCGCCTCACCCTGCTGCGCGCGCTCAACAAGCTGGCCGAGGGGCGCGGCCAGACCCTCGCCCAGCTGGCGCTGGCGTGGGTGCTGCGGGACCCGCGGGTGGTCTCCGTGCTGATCGGCGCGAGCAGCGTCGCCCAGCTCGAGCAGAACGTCGCCGTGCTGGACTCGCCCGGCTTCACCGAGGCCGAACTCACCGAGATCGACCGGCTGTCCGCCGAGGCCGGGGTGGAGATCCCCTGATGGCCCGGGTGCCCCCGGCGGGCAGGCGTCCGCCGGGGAGGCACGGCGGCTACGGTTTCACCCATGAGCGGTGAGACGGGCCTGCGGGAGCGCAAGAAGCAGCGGATGTACCGGACGATCTCCGAGACGGCGATCTCGCTGTTCCTCCAGCGGGGGTTCGACGAGGTGTCCGTCGCCGATGTGGCGGCCGCGGCCGAGGTGTCCAAGCCCACGCTGTTCCGCTACTTCGCCTCCAAGGAGGATCTGGCGCTCCACCGGTTCGCCGACCACGAGGACGAGGCGGCCCGGGTTGTGGGCGACCGGGTGGAGGGGGAACCGCCTCTGGAGGCGCTGCGCCGTCACTTCCTGGCCGGGCTGGAGCGCCATGACCCGGTCACAGGGCTCAATGACGACCCCGACATCCTCGCCTTCCACCGGCTGCTGTACGGCACCCCCAGCCTGGTCGCCCGGCTCTTCGCGTACATCGGCCGCTCGGAGGACGCGCTCGCCCGTGCCCTCTCGGAGGCGGGTCCGGGTCCGGGTCCGGGTTCGACGGAGGGTGGCCCGGAGGACATCACCGCACGGCTCGCCGCGGGCCAGATCATCACTGTCCAGCGGATCCTGGCCCAGGACAACTGGCGCCGGATCGAGGCCGGAGCCACCGCCTGGGGTGTCCAACCGGAGGCGGTCGAGGCTGCCGAGCGCGCCTTCACCATGCTCCGCTCGGGGCTGGTCCCCTACGCCTGAGCAGGACCACCTGACCGGGGAAGGTTCGTCCCACGATAAATAACGTGACCAGGTTACAAAACTGACTGAGTCACGTTATGCTGTTCTGGACGGACGGCACGAGGGGCGGCACACCATGACCACAACCGATCACCACATCCACGGCGCCGAGCCGGGCCCCGCAGATCCCATGAACTCCGCGGACCCCGGAGGCTCCGCGGATCCCGGCGACGCGCTCACCGGGCAGCTCGCCGAGGAGCGCGCCTACCACGACGCCTGTCGAGCGGCGATGGCCCGGATGGTGCATGGCGCTGGTGATCAGGCCATCACCGGCGAGGACGTATCGGGCAGCGGTGCGGACGCTGAGGTCCTCGGCCGCCATCTGCGCAGCTATGCCAAGGAGCTGGCCGAGGAGCCGGACACCCCGCTGTTCTTCGGCCGGCTCGACTTCGGCCACGGCCCCGCCGCCGGGGACCACCGCGGCCAGCGCTACCACATCGGCCGCCGCCGGATCATCGAGCACCCCGCCGCGCCCCCGATGGTGATCGACTGGCGGGCTCCCGTCTCCCGCGCCTTCTATCAGGCCGGTCCCCGCGATCCCCAGGGGGTGGCGGTCCGCCGCCGCTTCGGCTGGGCGCCCCTGAGCCGCGGCAACGCCGAGGACCTCACCGGCATCGAGGACGAACACCTCACCTCCGGCCGGGCCCGGCAGGACCCCGGCCGGATCGTCACCGGTGAGATCGAACGCCCCCGTGTGGGGCCGATGCGCGACATCGCCGCCACCATCCAGCCCGAACAGGACGACCTGGTCCGCGGCGAACTCACCGACTCGGTCTGTGTCCAGGGCGCCCCCGGCACCGGGAAGACCGCCGTCGGCCTGCACCGGGCCGCCTATCTCCTCTACACCCACCCCCAGCGCATCCGGCGCGGCGGCCTGCTCGTCCTCGGCCCCCATCGCGCCTTCCTGCGCTACATCGCCGAAGTGCTGCCCGCGCTCGGCGAGATCGACATCCGTCAGTGCACGCTGGAGGACGAGATCGCCCGCCACCCCGTCAGCGCGTCCGATGACTCCGCCGCCGCGGTGCTCAAGCACGACCCCCGGATGGCCACCGTGCTCGCCCGCGGCCTCTACGGCCGGGTCCGCCCGCCCGCCGAGTCCCTCGCCGTCCCGGACGGTTCGTACCGCCGTCGTATCCCGCTGGACGAACTCGAGCGGATTGTCGAGGAGGTGCGCGTCGACCGGCCGCCGTACGCGGTCGGGCGCGAGCGGGTCCGGTCGCGTGCGGTCGGCCTCCTCCAGCGCCAGGCCGAGCGGCGGGCCGGACCGCCCGGCACCGCATGGCTGCGCAGGATGGAGCGGTCCGCGACCATGAGCTCGTTCGTGAACGCCGTATGGCCCGCCGTCCGCCCCGAGGAGGTGGTGGCCGAGCTGTTCGGCGACGCCGACGCGCTGGCCCGCGCCGCCGACGGACTGCTGACCGCGCAGGAGCAATCCGCTCTGCTCTGGCGCAGACCCCCGCGGTCGTACAGGAGCGCCCGGTGGTCCGCGGCGGACCTGGTGCTCCTCGACGAGGTGGCCGGACTCATCGAACGCCCCGTGGGCTATGGCCATATCGTCGTCGACGAGGCCCAGGACCTCTCCCCGATGCAGTGCCGCGCCATTGCCCGCCGCGCCGGATTCGGCTCCCTCACCGTGCTCGGCGACCTCGCCCAGGGCACCACCCCCTGGGCCGCCCGCAGCTGGGCCGAACACCTGGGCCACCTCGGCGAGCCAGAGGCCGCCGTGGTGCCGCTGACCACCGGATTCCGGGTCCCGACGGCCATCGTCGAGCTGGCCAACCGCCTCCTGACGGCTCTGCCGGTCGACGTTCCCGCGGCCCGCTCGCTGCGCCGCGACGGGAGGCTGCGGATCCGCAAAACGGACGGGCTCGGCCTCATCGAGGAGGTGGTGGCGACGGTCCGCCAAGCCCTGGAGCGGGACGGTTCGATCGCCGTCATCGCCGCGGCGGCGGACACGGCACGGATGAGCGAGGCGCTGGAGAACGCGGGGATCGCGATCACCGCTGCCGAGGAGCCGGACAGCGCCGCCCGCGTCACCGTGCTGCCCGCGACCCTGGCCAAGGGGCTGGAGTACGACCATGTGGTCGTGGCCGAACCCGCGGCGATCGTGGAAGCCGAACCACGCGGTCTCCACCGGCTGTACGTGGTCCTCACCCGCGCCGTCTCCCGGCTCGACATCCTCCACCACCGCCCCCTGCCGGAAGCCCTGCGGTGATCGCGGGGACGGGCGCCCGGATAGCATGAGCGTTCCGCCCGCGACCGCCCCACCACGCCGTACGGAGACGCACCCTTGGCCACACCACGGATCCCCGTCATCCTCCTCACGGGCTTCCTGGGCTCCGGGAAGACCACCCTGCTCAACCATCTGATGCGGGACAGCGCGGGCACCCGCATCGGCGTCATCGTCAACGACTTCGGCAGCGTCAACATCGACGCCCTCGCCGTCGCCGGACAGGTCGACTCGATGATCCCCATCGAGAACGGCTGTCTGTGCTGCGCCGCGGATGCCTCCGAGATGGACGATATGCTCCAGCGGCTCACCGACCCGGCCCTGCGCATCGATGTTGTGGTGATCGAGGCCAGCGGGCTCGCCGAGCCGCAGAGCATGATCCGTTCGCTGTTGTCGAGCACCAGCGAACGGATCGTCTACGGCGGCCTGGTGGAAGTGGTGGACGCCGCGGAGTTCCCCCGTGCCCGGGCGCGCCATCCCGAGCTCGACCGCCATGTGCGCGCCGCCGACCTCGTTGTGCTCAACAAGACCGACCGGGTGGGGGAAGAGGAGCGCCGGGCCGTCCTGGAGACGGTCGAGGAGATCGCCCCGGGTGTCCCGGTCCTGACCGCCGAACACGGCCGTGTCGACCCCGGTCTGCTCTTCGACCACCGGCCGCGCACCACCGCCGAAGAGCGCTTCCAGCAGCTCTCGTTCGCGGACCTGTGCTCCGGCGAGCACGATGACCACAGCCGTCATCTCCATGCCGCCTACGAGAGCGTGGAGTTCATATCCTCCGAGCCGCTGAACCCGCGGCGCGTCATGGACGTCCTCGACAGCCGCCCCGCGGGCCTCTACCGCATCAAGGGCTGTCTGCACTTCGCGGGCGCCGGAGCCGGCCACAAGTACGGCCTGCATGCGGTCGGTTCGTTCCTCCGGTTCCAGCCCGTGCCCTGGGAGCGCGGCGAACCCCGCACCACCCAGCTGGTGATGATCGGCACCGGCATCGACGCGGACACCCTCACCAAGCGCCTCGCGGACTGCGTCGAGACCGCGCCGGACGAGGTCGACGACCGGCAGATGATGGGCGTCCTGCGCTATGTGCGGACCGATAGCACCGATGGGCCCGATGCGCCCGTCGCCACGCCGGGGGAGGCGCGGATCTAGAAGAATCCCCGTCCTGGATTCGGGTGCACAACTGTTGAGTGATGTCAGAGGTCGTGGTGGGTGTCCATGAGGTAAACGCTTGCCAACAAGCAGGAGGATGTGTGCGTTCCCGTTCCCTCTCCACCGTCGCGCGCTGCGCGACGGTGGTCGCACTCGTGACCACCCCCGCTGTCCTAGCCACCCCCTCGGCCGGTGCGGCCGCGCCCGCCCGTGCCACCGCGGCCGCGGCCACCCCGCAGGCCGACTTCAACAAGGACGGATTCGCCGACGTGGCCGTCTCCGCGCCGACCGGCACGGTGGGCGGCACGGCCAAGGCGGGCTATGTCGCCGTCGTCTACGGCTCCGCCTCGGGCGCCAACACCGGTCACCGGCAGGTCATCGGCCAGGACGCCACGGGCGTCCCCGGGGATCCCGAGGCGGACGCCCGGTTCGGACAGCGCACGGTCGCCCGCGACTTCGACGGCGACGGCTACACCGATCTCGCGGTCCAGTCCAGCAGCAAACCGGACGTCACCGTCCTGTGGGGCTCGGCGAACGGTCTCAGCGGTGGCACCGCCCTGCCCAAGGGCGAGGGCGACAACTTCGGCGAAAGCGTCATCGGAGGCGGTGACATCAACGGCGACGGCCACGCCGACCTCGTCGACGTCACCCAGGTCAGCACCGGCGACGACGAGACCTCGACCGCCCTGCGCGTCCGGTTCGGCCCGTTCACCCGGGACGGCGCCGCCGCGGGCAGCGCCACCGCCGACACTGAGAAGATCTTCGTCCCGACCAGCCTGACCGTGGGCGACGTCACCGGCGACGGCAAGGACGACGTGGTCACCACCCACGCCTTCGAGGAGATGTCCGAGTCCACGCTGTTCTGGAAGGGCGGCACCAACGGCCTGGTGAAGTCCTCCGCCCGGCTCGACCACGGTGCCTCGGCGGCCATCGGCGACGTCGACAAGGACGGCCACGCCGATCTGGTCATGCGCACCGTACCGGGCAACGTGGTGGAGAACCTGCCGTACGACCACGGCACCCTCAAGGTGCTCTACGGCACCGCGTCCGGTCCGAGTACCACCCGCACCAAGGTGATCGACCAGAACACCCCGGGTGTGCCGGGCGTCAACGAGGACGGCGACCAGTTCGGCTACGAACTGAGCGCCGGTGACGTCAACGGCGACGGCTACGCCGATGTCGCCGTCGGCATCCCCTACGAGGACATCGACAGCGGCAAGGACGCGGGCAGCGTCGTCCAGCTCTACGGCAGTGCCGACGGTCTGTCCGGCACCGGCGCCCAGGCGTTCACCCAGGACACCGCCGGTGTCCCGGGCGCCGGTGAGGCGGGCGACCACTTCGGCGCGGCGGTACGGCTCGGCGACACCAACGGCGACCGCAGGGCCGATCTGTCCGTGGGCGCCCCCGGGGAGGACGGCGCCCACACCTCCAGCGGTGCCGCTTGGGTTCTGCGCGGCGAGCCGGGCGGCCTCACCACCGACGGCGTGGTCTCCTTCGGCCCCGCAGCGCTCGGCGCGTCCGAGCCGGACGCCGCCCTGGGCACCGAGTTCCAGCGGTAGCCCCCGGCCGGCGCGCTCTCACGCCCCGTCCTCCCCGGTCCGCTGCGGTCCGTCGTTCCGCTCGGCAGTGTCGGTCCGGTCCGGTTCCTCGCCCGGGGAGGGCAGCGGAAGCAGCACCCGGAAGGTGCAGCCCTCGCCGGGCGCGGTGTCGACGTCGACCCCGTCCGCCGTGCGCGGACCCCAGCGAGTGGACGATGGCCAGGCCCAGTCCCGAGCCGCCGCCCGCGGCGCGGCTGCGGGAGCCGTCGGCGCGGTAGAAGCGTTCGAAGACCCGCTGCCGCTGCTCCGGTGACAGCCCGGGGCCCCGGTCGGCCACCTCGAGCACGGCGTACTCGCCCTCAGAATTCGCCCGCGGGTGCGCGCCGACGGCGCGTCCGTCATCACCGCCCCTGGCCCGTCCTCTGTCACCAGCGGTGGTGGACCTGGGCCCGGATCCGCCGGTCGTAGAGCTCGCCGATGGCGTCCAGCGTGGTCTGCGGCAGCGGGGGCAGTGCGGCGGCCGCCGCGTTGGCACGCGTCTGCTCCGGTGAACGCGCTCCGGGGATGACCGAGGTGATACCCGGCTGCTGGACGATCCAGCGCAGCGCCGTCTGCGCGGCCGTGGCCCCCTGCGGCGCCAGTTCCCCGAACTCGACGGCCGCCTCGACGCCCTCCTCGAAGTTTACGCCCGAGAAGGTCTCACCCTGGTCGAACTGCTCGCCGTGGCGGTTGAAGGAGCGGTGGTCGTCGGAGGCGAAGACCGTGTCCCTGGTGTACTTCCCCGACAGCAGTCCGGACGCCAGCGGCACCCGGGCGATGATGCCCACCCCGGCCTCGCGCGCCGCCGGTATCACCTTCTCCAGCGGCTTCAGCCGGAATGGGTTGAGGATGATCTGCACACTCGCCGTACCCGGCCGCGCGATCGCCGCCAGCGCCTCGTCGCAGGTCTCCACGCTCACCCCGTACGCCGCGATGCGCTCCTCCGCCACCAGGGTGTCCAGCGCGTCGAAGACCGCGTCGGAGGAGTGCACCGGGGACGGCGGACAGTGCAACTGCACCAGATCGAGGACGTCCACCCCCAGATTCGCCCGCGAACGGTCGGTCCACGCACGGAAGTTGTCCAGTGTGTACTGCTCCTCGACATGCGGCTCGGCTCGCCGCCCCATCTTCGTCGCCACGAAGATCCCGGCGTCCGGGCGGTCGCGCAGAAACCGCCCGATGAGCTGCTCGCTGCGCCCGTCCCCGTACACATCGGCGGTGTCGAAGAACGTCACGCCCGCTTCGACGGCCGCGTCCAGCACGGCCCGTGCGTCCGCATCGGTCACATCGCCCCAGCCCGCGCCCAGCTGCCAGGTCCCCAGGCCCACGACGGACACCTTCCGGCCGGTGCGGCCGCACACTCGCTGCTCCATGAACTCCCTTTCTCCCGCGGGCGGATCTTCCACCGTACCTCCGCCGCCCGGCCGCGGAACCCTGCCCGGACTCGCCCCTCCCCTGCCTTGTCCAGTACCTACAAAAACATCATGTGAGCTGCGGCGATTGCTGTCGGGGTACCTGGCAAGTAGGGTGTGCCGCATGTCAGCTCTCAACGTGGAATTCAGCGATCGGGAACTTGAGGACCTCCGCCAGATCGCCAAGGAACGCGGTACCACGATGAAGGCCCTCGTCCGGGAGGCGACCGTGGCCGACATCGCCCGGCACCGCGCCCTCCAGGAAGGCGCCGAGGTCTTCCGCCGGTTCTTCGCGGACAACGCCGACGCCTTCGCCGACGCGTTCCCCGAGGATGAGCACGGCCCCCGCCATCCGGGACGGGCCGCCTGACCCATGGCCTCGCTTCTGCATATCGATGTGCCGTGGCTGTTGCAGCGGCATGAGGAAGTCCTGCCCGAACAGCCGGCCATCTCGGACTTCTCCGGTCTTGTCGCCGCCGTGGCCCGTCACCGCGTCGATCCGCCGCGCCTGGGCGTCGACCCCGACGCGGCCTGGCGGGCCGCGGCCCTGCTGCACACACTGGCCACGCTCAGACCGCTTCCGGCGAAGAACGCCCGCTTCGCCAGCGCCACCGCGGTCGCCTATATGCACGCCACGGGCGAGGGCATCGACCCGCCGTACGGAGCCCTGATCGACCTGGTGCGCGACATCCTGTCCAGCAAGGCCGATGTCTTCGACGCGGCGGGCCGTATCCGCTCCTGGCGCATCTGACCACGGCGCGGCCGGGAATCCCCTCGGGGGATCGCCCGGCCGTGGAAGCGGGGTGGCTTCGGCGCTCAGCCCGCCGAGCCGAACTCCTCGGCGACGGCCTGCCTCTCCAGCGTTTCGCGCCGATCCTCGGCCGGGGTGTGACCGGCCTCCTCCGCGGCCTGGGCGCGCTCGGCCTCGGCCAGCAGTGAGTGACCGGTCGCCAGTACACCGATGCCGAGCGCCACCGCCGCGGCCCCGATGTAGAAGGGGAGATGGACCCCGGCGCGCTCGGCCAGCTTGCCCGCGGCGTACGGCGCCAGACCGCCGCCGATGAAGCGCACGAAGCCGTAGGACGCGGAGGCGACCGGACGCTCCACCGGCGCGACGGTCATCACCGCCTGCGTGGTGATGGTGTTGTTCAGCCCGATGAAGGCACCGGACACGATCACCGCCACGATCAGCGTCGTACGGGAGGTGGTGAACAGGCCGATAACGAGGATGTCGAGGGCGAAGAGCGCCAGATTCAGATACAGCGCCCGCGCGATGCCCAGCCGGGTCTGGAGCCAGGGTGCGCCGAAGACGGAGAAGAAGGCGACGAGCAGACCCCAGCCGGTGAAGACGTAGCCCAGTTCATGTGTGCCCAGGTCCATCGGGAAGGGCGCGTAGCCCAGCACCGTGAAGAAGCCCCAGTTGTAGCAGAGCGCGGTCAGCCCCATGGTGAGCAGCCCGCGGTGGCGCAGCGCCTTGAGCGGGTCGGCCAGTGAGGCGCGGCGCGGCGGGGTCGGGGTGGGGTCGACCAGGACGACGGTGGCCACGAGCGCGATGGCCATCAGGACCGCCACGCCGAAGAACGGACCGCGCCAGCTGATCCCGCCCAACTCGCCGCCCAGCAGCGGTCCCACGGCGATGCCGATGCCGAGCGCCGTCTCGTAGAGGATGATCGCCCCGGCGAAACCGCCGCTGGCCGAGCTGACGATGACGGCGAGTGAGGTGGCGATGAACAGGGCGTTGCCCAGTCCCCAGCCCGCTCGGAAACCGACGATCCCGTCGATGCTGCCGGACGCCCCGGCCAGTGCGCTGAAGAGCACGATGAACACGAGCCCGGCCACCAGGGTGCGCTTGGCGCCGATACGGCTGGAGACGAAGCCGGTGACCAGCATGGCGACGGCGGTGACCACCAGATAGCTGGTGAACAGCAGCGACACCTGGCTCGGCGTGGCGTGCAGCTTGGCGGAGAGGGAGGGCAGGATCGGGTCCACCAGGCCGATGCCCATGAACGAGATCACACAGGCGAAGGCCACCGCCCAGACGGCCTTGGGTTGCTTGAACGGGCTCTGGGCGGGGGGAGGGGCGGACCGGTCGGTACCGGCGGTGGGGCGGGTGGATATGTCGGGGTGAGCGGACAACAGGGGCTCCGTCGGGTCAGGACCCGGGCCGTGACGACATGACAAGCCGTGGCGCGGCAGGGTGCCGGTGGGTCAGGAAGCGGTGTTCCCGGGAGGTCTGCGCGCCTGTGCCGCGTTCTCGACCAGCCGCTGGAAGGCGGGGCCCGCGGCGCGGACGGCGGTGGCGAGTGCCTCTTCGTCCTCCGGGGACAGTGTGGCGAGCAGTTCGGCCAGCTGGGTGGTACGGCTGCGGCGCCGTGCGGCGAGCAGTTCGCGCCCGTCGTCGGTGATGGCCACCAGCACCACCCGTCCGTCGGCCGGATCGGCGATCCGGGTCACCAGGCCCTGCCGCTCCAGCCGCTGGATCAGCTGGGTCATGGAGGGCTGGGTGACGCCCTCGTCCGACGCCAGTGCGGTCAGCCGCGCCGGACCCTCCCGGTTCAGCCGGCCGAGGGTGGACGCGGCGGTGAAGCTGATGTCCCGGTTGATCAGATGGCGGACCGCGAGGAACGCCAGCTGCTCCAGGGCCTCCGCGACCTCCTCGCGGGCCGCGAGGGCGTCTGCTTCACCGGGTCCGGACTGCTGCGTGTATTCCACACCTATATTTGTATCACGGGCCTATATAGCGGGTCCATGCAGTGCTCCCCCTACGGCTTCCGCGCGGCGCCGGGCGGCGGGGGAGCGCCGGGCTCAGCGGAAGATCCCGGTGTGGCCGAGCGAGTAGCGGCCGGGCTGGGGATAGACCGCCAGCCCGTGCGGACCGCCGCCGACCGGGATCCGGGCACGCAGCCGCCCGGTGCGGGTGTCGATCGCGTACACCTCGGAGTTGTAGCGGCCTGACAGCCACAGCACCTTGCCGTCGGCGGACAGCCCGCCCATGTCGGGACTGCCGCCGCCGGGCAGCCGCCACCGGTCGATCAGCTTCCCGGAGGTGAAGGAGAGCACCGAGATGCTGCCCTCGCCCCGGTTGGAGATGTACATCTTCCGCGAGTCGCGGCTGACGTACAGACCGTGGGTGCCCTTGCCGGTGGGCAGCAGCCGCGGCCGTCCGAAGGTGTCTCCGTTGAGCACCCACACACCGTTCGCCACCATGTCGGCCACGTACCACTTCCGGCCGTCCGGTGAGATCTTGACGTCCTGTGGCATGGCCCCCGCGACCGGCAGCCGCTGCTGTGCGATCACCTTCATCCGCGCGGTGTCCACCTTCAGCAGTTCGCCGGAGAACTCGCACGAGACGATGAAGTAGCGCCCGTCGGGGGAGAAGTCGGCGTGGTTGACGCCGTAGCAGTCCACCGGCAGTGCCTTCACCACGCGCATGGTGTGCGCGTCCCGGAAGACCAGTTGCCGGTCCTTGGAGGCCATCACCACGGCGTACTTGCCGTCGGGCGTGAAGTAGAGGTTGTACGGATCGTGGACGTCCACCGTGCGCCCGGCCCGGCCGGTGGCGGGGTCGATGGGGGTGAGGGTGTTGCCCAGGTCGTTGTTGACCCACAGGGTTTTGAGATCCCAGGAGGGGACCACGTGCTGCGGCTGGTGGCCGACCGGGATCGTACGGATCACCTTGAAGGTCTTCGGATCGATGACGCTCACCGTGTCCGACAGCGTGTTGGGCACGTACACCCGCGACGGGAAGCGCTTGACCGCCTCGGCCAGCTTGCCCGGCCGGTCGGCGGCGTACAGATCGTGCGGATCCAGCGGCGCGGGCATCCCGGGCAGCAGTTTGGCGCGGGCGGCCTTCTCCGCCGCGGCCGAGGGACGGAGCGTATGGCTGGCCCGGGGTGTCGCCCGGTCCCGGTCACGGTTGTGATCACTGGAGGCGGCGCAGGCCGGGACCGCCGCACAGCACAGCAGCA